>JAGSGY010000004.1 GCA_023954855.1 Pseudomonadota bacterium
AGGATCGAGACAGTCGGTGATCTCGGCCGCCGGAGTGTGCTCCTCGGCCGTGCGCGCGAACATCACGTGGTCCTCCCAGACGCCGTTGATTCGCAGGTATCGGAGCGCGAGGCCTTCTCTGCGAAAGCCGACCCGCTCAGCCAGCCGGAGGCTCGCGGTGTTCCGCGGGATGATGTTCGCCTGCACCCGATGCAAGGCCAGGCCGCACCCCTGGTCGTTGAAGGCGAGATCCAACAGGCCCGTCACCCCCTCGGCCCCGTATCCCTGCCGGGCTCTGTCCAGGCTCACGCGCCAACCGGCGTAGCAGCTGCTGAAGCTCCGCCGAAAGATCTGGCTGAGCGAGAACAAGCCCACGAGCCCACCGTCGTGCAGGTCGAAAGCTCCGAGCCGCACCTCGGTTCCCGCCAGGATCCCCTGACGCGTGCGAATCACCTCAGCCTCGAAGGCTGCCGCATCGCTCACATCCCGCGCGGGGCGCCACGGGGCGAAGTGGGCATGACTGAGCCCCTCGACGCGCAGGTATTCGGCCCGGTCCGTCTCTCGAAGCGGGCGCATCATCAATCGAGCGGTGCGAACTCGCGGCACGAACCATCCAGAGCATGGGAGTCGCGCGCAGCATACGGCTGGCGAGCGCGCCCTACACCTTCTCGAACATCAGCAGAGTGTTGTCGGTCGGGTCCCCTTCTTGCAGCACGACGGTCTCGGCCCGCTTGAACCCCTGACCTTCGAGCCATGAGGTCCAGCCATCGACCGAGCGAAAGTGGCGGAGTTGGGCAGCGTTTTCTTGCCAGGACAGACCGACCCCGGCGTTGAACACGTCGTGCGCGAGGGCCACAAAGCGGTCCATGGTCGGGTCGGGCACGTCGTGCTCGCGAAGCATCAGCTTGCCCCCCGGACGAAGAACCCGGCGAAGACTGCCGACGAAGCCCTCTAGGGCATCGGGGGGGCAGTGGTGAAATCCGATCAGGTTGCTGACGAGATCGACGCTCGCGTCTGCGATATCAGCCGAGACGGGGTCATAGTCGCCGAGGTGAACGAAGCTGCCGACCTTCTTGAGCTGCCCGCGCTCGACCACGTCGACGGCACCATTCGTAGGCTCGAGGTCGTTGAGCACAAACACCGGCCCTTCGACCTGAATGCGCTTGTCGAGACTGTTCAGGTACCGTCCGGTCGTGCCCATCTCGACGTACCCATCCACGCGGGTGCCATCGCCGAGCAGCTTCGCCATCTGATCCGCCATCTCAAGCTTCTGCTTCTTGAGTGCCGGCAGCGCGTAGCGCACCGTTGCGCCCACGGGAGTGATGCCGGGGAGCCCAGCGGCGACGGCCTCGTAAATCGCCTCATCGGAAGCATGGGACAGCGTGCTGCGATGAATCAGCTCGTGGAACTTGTCCTCTGGGTAGAGGTGAAACACCGTCACCAGGAACATCAAGAAGCGCTCGCGCAGCGCCTCATCGCCGTAGATGTGGTGGAAGTTACTTTCGGGATCGCCCACCACCCCCGCGGGAATTGGGGCCTCGGCCGCACCACAAGATGCGAGAAAGGCGGTGGCAAGAGAAGAGAGCAGCAGGTCGCGTCGGTGCATGCCTATCAGCATAGACCACCTGATACGCTGCGCCCATGAGCGACTCAGACAGCCCCAAACCGCCCGCCGCCCGACGCGCCCTCTCCCTCGCCGGGCGACTGATCGGCACCGTCTCCACCGTCGCACTCCTGACGGTCGCCGGCACCATCGTCTGGCTCGACGCCGGACCGCGCATCAGCCCCGATCACGAAGTGGTCGATGTGACCGAGCTCATCCACATCGAGACCGAGCGCGTGGTGGCCCCGACCTCCGTCGACGAGATTCGCGAGCTGGTCGCGACCCACGATGGTCCGATCAGCATCGGCGGGGGCCGGTTCAGTATGGGCGGCCAGATTGCCACCGAGGAGACCCTCTTCCTCGACCTCCGCGAGTTCAACACCGTCATCGACGTCGACGTCGAGAACAAGGTCGCCATCGTCGAGTCCGGAACCACGTGGAAGACGCTGATCGACACCATCGATCCGCACGACCTCTCCGTGAAGATCATGCAGTCGTACGCCAACTTCACGGTCGGCGGGTCGCTCTCGGTCAATGCCCACGGCCGCTACGTCAACGAGGGCCCGCTGGTGCACTCGGTGCGCGCCATCACCCTCATCCTCGCCGACGGCTCGCTGGTGCGCTGCTCACGCGACGAGAACGCAGAACTGTTCTGGGGAGCGGTCGGCGGCTACGGCGCACTGGGCGTGATTGCCACCGTCGAGCTCGACCTGGCCGACAACGTGAAGATGGAGCGCACCGTCGAGCACATGCCCGTCGGCGACTTCCTCACCTACTTCGACGCAAACATCCGCGACTCGCAGTCGGCCATCTACTTCAACGCCGACCTCTACCCCCCGGCCTACGACGACCTGGTCGCCATCACCTTCAGCGAGACCGACAAGGCGCTGACCACCGACGCCCGCATCCAGCCTGGTGGACCGTCGAGTTCGACCGACAAGTTCATGTACTGGTGGGTGAGTGAAGCCCCCCTCGGAAAGCAGGCGCGCAGCGAGGTGATCGACCGACTACGCCTGCGCTCGCAGCCCGTGATCTGGCGGAACTACGAAGCAAGCTACGACGTGGCGAGCCTGAACCCGGCCTCCCGAGCGAAGTCCACCTACGTGCTTCACGAGTACTTCATCCCCGTCGAGAATTTCGAGAGCTTCGCCCCAAAAATGGCCGAGGTGTTCAACAAGCACGACGTCAACGTGGTGAACGTCTCGCTTCGACACGCATCCGCCGAGCCCGACTCGCTGCTGACGTGGGCTCCGCGCGAGTGTTTCGCGTTCGTCGTCTACTACAAGATGAAGACCACAGACGAGGCCTGGCAGCACGCCGAGACCTGGACCCGGGAGATGAACGACCGCATCCTCGAAGAAGAGGGCACGTGGTACCTGCCGTACCAGATTCACGCGACCCAGGAACAATTCGACCAGGGCTACCCGCGGGCCTCCGAGCTGTTCGCGCTGAAGAAGCAGGTCGACCCTGACTACGTCTTCCGCAACAAGCTCCTGGATGCCTACCTGCCCCCGACCGCAGAGTACGGAGGCAAGAGCGATGACGATGCCATTCGAGCCAAGCTCGCTGCCCGAGAGACCTGGCTGCGTCCAGAGGACCAGACTTTTCTGACCCTGCCCGAGTGGCTGATCGTCTACAGCGCCGATGAGTTGGGCGCCTTTCTCAAGGACCACCGCCCCTCGGAGTTCCCCTACTTCGCGGCCATTGGCCAGTTCTGGACCAACTACCGGGTCGTCTGGGGCCGAACCCGCGACAGCTACGACTTCAACACCGGCTACCACGCGATGATCGGCGTGATCGGCGCCTCCTACACCGTCGAGATGGCCGCAAAGGGCCTGTACGAGCACACCCTGGGCCGCCTGTTCGAGGGCAGCGTCCGGGTGCCCGAAGAAGACGTCTACGCGCAGCTGACGGCGGACTACGGCGCCTACACCCACCACACACCCTGGTACCTGTTCCCATTCGCGGAACGTCGGGCAGAGCTCAGTGAGGTCGATGGTGCGGGACTCCGCGGAACCGAGCGCCAGATCGCCACGCGCGTGGAGCTGACGCTGAAGAGCTGGTGGGCGTGGTGCCTGGGAGCGGGAACGGGAGCGGCCTACGCCCCCGAAGCCGAGACCCTCGAAGCGTGGGTTCGAGCAGACGCCGCAGCGCTCGAGGGGATTGACGGTGTTCACGTCCTCGAACAGCTCGGGCCCAACGACCTCCTCATCGCCATTCCGCGCTACGAGCCGTTCACTGCGGCGGCCCTAGAGCTCGCACGGAGAGACATCGACCTCATCGAGGTGGCGGGCGGCGAGCGCATCCTCGTGCAAGTGAGAGCCGACAGCACCTGGGAGGAAGGCCCGCTCTGGGCCGATGTACTGCTCGAGTGGCCGCTGCTCTCCGCACCCGAGTCCAAGCGCGTCGCCCTCGAGGTTCCCGTGCGCCGCCTCGACGAGGTGCTGCCGGCCCTCGAGGCGAGCGGTGCGACGGTCGAGCACCTGTACGATTTCTAGACGCGCAGACGAGCCGTAAGCCAGCGACGTCGCGTACGTTGGGGGTGCATGCTGACGCTTCTCGCCCTGACCGTTCTCGCCGCCGAGCCCTCGTCCTTCGAGAGCCTGCCGCTGTTCCATCGCACGACCGTCATCGCCTCCGTGAGTCCGGAGATGCATTGGTTTGACGCGTCCTACATCAGTGTGGAGTGGGTCGGATGCCGCATCGGGGTCCCCGCAGTGCCTGCCGATGAGCTGCAGGACGACGCCATCCGAGTGAGCTGCTGGTTTCCGAGCGGTCCCACACGAGCCACCCCGCCCGAAGACCCCGAGCTGCGGGCCCACTATCGAGCGGCCCTACGCGCAGCCCGACGGTCGGATGCGAAGACGCGGGCGCTGGGCGTTCGCTATGCCGGAACCTGGGCCGAAGTCCACGCCTACGACTTCGTTCCCGTGCCCTACAGCTATGAAGGCAAGAGCATGCGGCTGTACGAGCACGGAACCGCCATGTACGCATTGCGAGGAGACGAGCTCGAGCCCGCGCCTCGGCCCGGCATGTTCTCGGGAGGAGGCACCGGGATGATGCCGGAGCTCGACGGACTCACCGGCGCCTTCGTCGTGCACACGGACACTCCGGAGTCGGTCGACGGCACCTCTGTCTTCCTCAGTCACCTGCTCGAGCCCGAGAACCCCGTCTACGCCCGCGCAGAAGCCCAGACGCGCGAGGCGATTCGTGGGGCTCTACACGCGTTTCGCTCTGGGCAGCCCTCTCCCCCCGGCCCGCCGCCGACCACGGTGCTCCCAGAGCACACCCGCCGCACGCTCGTCTGGGACATCTCGGCCTTCGCTCGCCCCAAGATGGAAGACGGGCTCTACATCGTCGAGCAAATCAGCCACTACGAGAAGCTCCGGGTCCCGCTCGACCAAGCACTCACGGGTGTCGTGACGTGGACTCGGGCCCACGAGGACACCGGTCTGGCCTTCGAAGCGACCCTCGATCTCGCCAAGGAGACCGCTCGGATCGCCATCACCGGGCCCACCGGCGACACGGCCTGGACCGAGTTCTCAGTGTCGACCGAGCTCGTCGAGGACGACGGCCGCGCCTGGCTGAAGAGCGCGACGATGACCGCCACAGCGCGCCATCCGGATGAGACCCAGCCAAACGGCCACGAGCGTCGCCATTCGCTACCGGCAGTGGGCGACTTTCACACACTGGACGTCTACCCCTCGGGACTCACCCAGTCCCCCATCGCGTGGACCTCAGAGACCGCGGACTACCGCCACAAGGCTCACGGCGAGTAGGGCGTCGCGTCGAAGTCACCGCCTGGGTAGATGCCGACCTTCCGTCCGTCCTGGGTACCGGCCAGACCACAGTTCCCGGCCGTTCCGTACACATTGTTCGAGAAGTCGGTGTACGCGCAGAAGTTGTCGGCGACATTGTGAAGCCGCACCGGATAGGCCGCGTCCAGACCGCCCTGGTCGTAGTTCTCGATGTCCCACTGCTGCTCACCCTTGCCCGAGTTGCAGGCTTCGGTGTTCGCCGTCCACGGGCCGATCAGGCCGCCGCTCTGGGACAAGCAGCTGTCGTCCCCGAGGTTTTGAAAGCCGCTGTGCCCGTCGTGGTCGACGAGCTTCCACCGCTGGTTGCTGTCACCGCGGTCGCAGCCCACTGTGGAGACCGTGCCACCCGAAGCGTGCAGGCAGTTTCCGCCGCTCTTGAACTTGAGCAGATGGAAGTCCGGCTCGTCATCGCAGGCATCGCCAAGTCCGTCGTCATCGGCGTCTTCTTGAAGCGGATTCGCAACGTCGGGGCAGTTGTCCTCTTCGTCGCCGACGCCATCTCCATCACCGTCGTCCCCGGTGATGAACTGCCCTGGCTCGGGGCAGATGCCACCGTGACAGGTCCAGTCGGGGAAGTCGTAGAGAATCATCGCGCCACCGGGTGCGCAGACCTCTTCGTCGACGGGATCTTCGGTGCATCCGGCGAGGAAGCCACCGCCGCCGCGGTCCTTGTCGACAATCTCGATGCGCGACTCGACCTGGCCGAGGAAGTCGCCGGTGATGTCGACCGTGCCGCCCTCGTTTCCGTTGCCGGAGAAGTCGGTGTCCTGCGTGATCTTGCCGTTGAGGACGAGGGTGATGTCGAGATCGACGGTCGCGGTGTCGTCGGCCCAGTCTGGGTCGTTGACGTAGTCGTGTACCGGCACTGTCGCGGTGCCTTCGCAGTCCGTGTAGGTGAACTCACTGATGGCGCGGAGGCCGTTGAGCGTGACCTTCCAGGCCACACTTCCGCTGTCGCAGGCCGTGTTCCAGTTGCCGGTGCCGCCGGGGTTCTCGCAGTTGTTCATGCGGCACTGCATCTCGTCCTTGATGGGGACAAAGGCCTTCACCAACTCGTCATTCGCCCACAGTGGCACCGGTTCGTTCTCGCAGCCGGGCGTCGTCACCTGGTAGTTGGCGCTGTCGGTCTGAAGCTCGTCGTCGCGGTCGAGCCAGGCGATCTGCACCACGTTGAAGCCGCACCCAAGGCCAATCTGATTCTCGGCCCCGAGCGGTTGGCAGTCGTTGAGGTCGGGCTCGGACCCGTCAGAGGTAAAGCAGATCTCGTCGATGCGGTCGAGGTTGATCACGGTGACGCTCGGGTCGACCATGTCGAGCACGGTGCCCGTCGGCGGGTCGAAGTGGTCCTGCGGAAGGTCCAAGCGCTCACCGCCGCACGCCGCGAGCCACAGAAACATGAACGATGAGGACACGTGGCGCGAGCGCATTCAGGGCTCCTGGTCGCGCCATCATGAGGGATCCCACAGCCCACACGCAAGCCGTTCTCAATAGGGCAAGGACGTACTTCAGCTTGCCTTGTCGGCTCTCGGCCCTTAATTGGGGCCGTCATCCACTTTGGAGAATCCATGTACCGCTGTGCCAAGTGCCAACGCGTCACCACCGCTCGCTCCTCCGCCCACTCCGTCGTTTCCGACATTCGCCCGCGTGAGTACACCCACCGCGCCAACGCGATTCCCGTCGCCGGCGGCAAGCGTCGCAAGCGCGCCAAGCGCGACGACCGCGGCGGCCGTGGCTGGGAGATCCGCTCCGAGATCCTCGTCTGCACCGATTGCCTCCCCGAGGCGCAGTCCGAGCTCAACGCCAAGATCGAGGCCCTCACCGCTTCTGCGTGAGGCCTTGCCCGACTCGTCGGGCAACCACCGGACTCTCCCATCGCACCGCATTGCGCGGTTCGCAGGGTAGAGCACCAACAGAACTTCACGAGATCGCGCGCGGAGGGCCAAGGGACACGGCTCCCTTGATACACTGCGCCGACTCGAGGATTCTTCAGTGGACGACGTGCTGCCCCGCTCCCTGGCCAATGGCCGGTACGAGCTGTCCGAACTGCTAGGACGCGGCGGAGCAGCGCACGTCTACCTGGCACGCGACCGCCTGCTCGATGTGCAGCGCGCGATCAAGGTGCTGGGCAAGGGTCTGCGCGAGCACTACCTCGAGCGCTTCCTCACCGAAGCGCGCGCCATGGCCCTGCTGCAGCACCCAAATGTCGTCACGATCTACGACGTCGGCTCGTCGAACCAGGACGACTACATCGTCATGGAGCTAGCGGCGGGCGGAAGCCTCTCCGGTCGCGTCAAGGCCCACGGTCCCCTGCCCGTCAAGGAGTCCGTCCGCTTCGCAGTACAGACCCTCTCGGCACTGTCCGTGCTGCACGCCCAAGGCATCGTGCACCGGGACGTAAAGCCCTCCAACATTCTGCTGACCGATCGTGGACAAGCGAAGCTCACCGACTTCGGCATCGCCCTGCTGCAGAGCGAAGAGGCGCATCGCACCGAGCCCGGCACGGCGATGGGAACACGCTCGTTCATGCCGCCAGAGCAGCGTCTCGACTCGCACGCCGTGGGCCCGCAGGCCGATCTGTACTCCCTCGGCACGACGCTGTACGCCCTGATCACGCGCGAGTCCCCCATCGACCTCGCCTACGCGAAGGACCACTCGGACCGCTGGCTCCGGCTCCCCGCCGAGCTCCGTGGTCCCCTCCAGCACGCGTGTGCGCTGAGCCCCCAGGACCGTCCGGCATCCGCCCGCGAGCTCGCTGTGGCCCTGATGGACGGCATCGGCATGCACGAGGCCGAGCAGGCCGTGCTGCTGCAGGACTTCCATGGTGAAGTGCCGCGCGCCATCCCGATGAATGTGGCGCCACTACAGGCCGAGCCCACCCACCCGACACCGAGCACCGCCGCAGGTCGCCGCAGCTTCGCAGAGTCACTGAAGCTCCGCGCAGATGCGCTCGACCGCGCACGCGCTGCCATCCGGCGGGGCGAGGATGTGTCGGACACTCTCCGGCGAGTCGCGAAGGCCATCGCCAGCGGCGCCGAGCACCGCGGCTACCCCGACCTCGCCGAAGCCGCTCGTGAGCTGCAGGACGCGCCCACGGAGCAGTTCGACAAGCACCTGGCCACGCTACGCATCTCGATTCGAGCGCTACTCGACGACCAAACGGCACATCACACGGTCATCATCGTCGAAGACGACCCGTCGATCTCCGGGGTGCTTCGCATCGCCGCACAGCGCCACGCCAAAGAGGTGGTGGTCGCCGCCGATGCACAGCACGGTCGCGAGCAGCTGCAAGCCACCCACCCGTCCCTCGTGCTCCTCGACCTCTTCCTTCCCGATGACGACGGTCGCGAACTCCTCCTGTGGATGCGAGACCAACCGCACCTTCGCGAAGTGCCTGTCGTCGTGGTCTCGGGCCGCGCCTCCGAACAAGTCCGAAGCGAGTGTCTTGCGCTTGGCGCCGACGAGTTGCTGCCCAAGCCGGTCGACCTCGCCGCCCTCGACGAAGTGCTCCGTCGCCGCCTTGCACCAAGTACGGAAGAGAACTCCACCGAGGACCGCGACCGCTTCCTCGAAGAGCTGCAGCGCGAGAACCGGGAGTACCAGCGCCACCGCACGCCATGCTCGATCGCGCTCGTCGCCGTCCGTGAAGACGACTCTTCCTCCAAGGCGCTGACCGCTGCGATCCGCTCCGCTCTAGGGCGCCACCTTCCCGACGCCGTGACCGCAGCCTGGGATGATGGCGTCGTCGCAGTACTCCTCAAGGAGACACCCGCCGCGGCCGCAGAGCTCGGGCTCAATGCGGTGCTCACGACCATGGACCGGGAACGCACCACGCCTGGTGTCTCGCTCGCCGCTGGTGTCGTCGAGCCCATGGGGGCCCGTCCCGAGGACGCGATGTATCTGGCACGACGCATGTCTCGCCTCGCGCGCGCTGCAGGCCCGAACCAAGTCGTCGCCACCACCTGCGATCGACCCGCCGCACAGCGAGCGGCCGTCATCGACGACGACCCCTCCGTCATGGTGTTGGTCCAGACGCTACTCGAACACCACGGAGCCGAGGTCCTCACCTTCACGTCCGGCGACGAGGTTCTCGAGTCGATCGACCAGCTCGACGTGTCGCTGATCGTGCTCGACGTGCAGATGCCGGGCCCCGACGGACTCGCGGTGCTCGAGACCCTGCGTGCGCACCCACGCCACCTTCACACGCCCATCGTCATGCTGACCGGCATCGGCGACGAGGCGACCATCGAGCGCGCCTTCGATCTCGGCGCCGACGACTACGTCACCAAGCCCTTCCAGCCACGAGCCCTAGCGGCTCGCCTGTCACGGCTGCTGAAGCGGCTCCACTAGTCGCTAGTCGACCTCGGCCTCGAGCAAGCGTAGACGCGTGTAGCGGCGTCTCTTCTCGAGAAACCACGGGTCGAAGCCGACCTTCTTCAGCTCGTTGCGCAGGCGGTACACCAGTACGTGCAGCTTGTTGTCGTCTTGGGCGTTTCGGCCCCACACGCCGGTCAGGAGCGTCTCGTTCGAGCACCAACCGCGCGCGGTCTCGCTGACTTCGGCATCGCCGACCCATTGCCGGGTGAGCAAGTACAGAAGCACTGCGCGATTCTCGGCCTCGACCTTGTACTCGATATCGCGGACCAGATCCTTGACCACCGCCTCGGGACCGGTGGGACCATCGAGGGTCGCATTCACGCGGTATGGGTAGCGGCCAGAGGCCGGCAGACGGGTTGGAATGGCCGTCGTCTCGAGCAGCGACTCGCGCTGGACGACCTTGTAGCCCTGGCCAGCCACCTCAAAGAGCGTTCCGAGCTCGAGCGGGCGGTCTTCGGTGCCCTCACCGAGCCAGATCTCGGATTCGCCGCTGACGATAATCGTCGCCATGCGCCCGTCGCCCTCGGCGGTGAGGACCTCGCACTCTTCGGTGCCGCCGAAGTGCAGGCGGTCCCCGCGAATCGGAAAGCACACGCCGGTGGCTTCTTCTTGGACGACCAACCCGTGGAGCGGGATGTCGGTCTCGATGGACGCGACGAGCTTGAGCCGCGTGTCGGGCCCGATACCCACGATGTCGCCGGCGCCGAGTTCCTGCGAGCCCTTGATCCGGTCACCGTTGTGGAAGGTGCCGTTTCGACTGCCCAGATCACGGATAAAGGCCTTGTCGCCCTCGACCCACATCAGCGCGTGAAATTGCGACACCATGGTGCCGTTGATCACCAGATCGTTCACGGGGGCGCGTCCCACCGGGCACGGCCGTCCCGAGAGACGATGGAGATACACGACATCACCGGCGGCCGAGAGCACCTGAAGATCGAACAAGGGGCCTCCACAAAGACGACGACTACGGGGTCGAGGCTGCTAGCTTGTCCGCCAGCCGCCGTCCGAGCCACGGACATTAGATTAGGTGTTCCAAGATGTCACGCGCCACCGAGCCCCTGCCCGACAGTGGAGACAGCCTCTCCTCTGGTCGCTACGCTCTCCTCGACCTGATCGGCGAGGGCGCGAGTGCTGCCGTGTACCGCGCGAAAGACACGTCGTTGGACCTTCCGCGCGCCGTGAAGGTGCTGCGCCCGACCGAGACGCGCGGCGACGACCAGCGGCGACGCCTTCGAGCCGAAGCTCGAGCACTCTCCGAGCTGTCCCACCCGAACATCCTGCGCATGTTCGATTTTGGGGCGGAGGGCACGTACGACTACGTCGTGATGCAGCTCGCCGAGGGAGGCAGTCTCTCCGAGGTGATCAAGACACAAGGTCCGATGGAGGCGAGCCTGGCCGTGGACTACACGCTGCAGGTCCTCGGAGCCCTCGCACACGCCCACAGCCGAGGAATTGTTCACCGCGACGTGAAGCCACAGAACATCCTGCTGGACGGTGAAGGCAAGGCCTTGCTCGCGGACTTCGGTATCGCCCTGGTCGTCGACGACGACACCCGGTCCACGCGAACCGGTGTGGCTATGGGCACCATGGCGTTCATGGCTCCGGAACAGCGGCTCGATGCCCGCTCCGTCGGCCCAAGCGCCGATCTGTACGCCGTCGCGACGACCCTGTACAACCTGCTCACCGACGACAACCCGGTGGACTTGTTCGCCGCCGCCGAAGACTCACCGCGGTGGCGCGGCATCGATCCACGTATCGTCGCCGTCATCCAGCACGCCGTCCGCTACGACCCGGCGACCCGCTATCAAGATGCCGACACGATGTACACGGAGCTGCTCAAGGCCCGCGAGGACCTGACGACGGCGGTCCCCATTGTCGTCTCCCCCGGCCCCAAGCCGGTCCCAGAGGCGCACCCCACCGGTGTGACGCTCGTCGCACCGCCCACCGAGGAGCGTGTGGTGTGGCCATGGCTGGTCGCCGCCGGGCTGCTGGCGCTCGCCCTGTTCGGGGTCTGGACCCAGTCCCGTCCCGCAAGCGTCGCTCCACCCACGGAGATTGCAGAGGCGGCCGTCGAGCCTTTGCCTGCCCCCGAACCCGTTGAAGTCAGTGAACCCACGCCCGTCGAGCCGGAGCCCGAGGTCCCCGCCGCCATACAGCCGGCACCGAAGGTCGCGACGGTCAAGCCAAAGCCCCCCGTCAAGGCCGGCCCGTTTCCCCTAGGTCGATGGCGAGGCACCATGAGGGGGCGCACCTTTGACCTCACCTTGAGCGGCACGCCCAAGACCATCGTCGGAACGATGATTCAGCGCAATGGCGACCTCGTCGTGCCCACCGAGATCGAGGGCAGCTTCCATGAGGGAACCGGCGTGCTCAAGTTTCACGACAAGGATGACAATCCCGATGCGATCGACGTCTACCTCAAGAAGACGGACTCGGGATTCACGGGCGAATTCGTCGGCCGCCACGTCACCCGAAAGGGGCCCATTCTGCTGATCGAGTACCTGTAGGGCTCGCCGGGTTGCCAGAAGACCAAGCGACGGCGTAGCCTCGGATCATGCTCGCGCTGCTCGCCATCTCCACGGTCCTCGCAGCCACCCCACACGGCGACCTGCACGTCGGTAGCGGTGTGGGCGCGGACGGCTCTGGAGGCGTGTCCGCAGGCGGTTCGGTGGGGGTACGCGTTCATCCTCGCGTTCGCATTGACCTCCGGGGCGACGCAGGCCTGTTGCCACAGTACGGCGCCGGCGTGCTCCTACGCCCCGAAATCCGCTACAGCCCTACCGAACCTCGCGCCGACTGGGGTCGCTTCGATCTCGTCGGGGGTCTCGGCGGACGGGCCACGACCACGGGACTCGGCGAGGTCGGGTTCCTCGGCGGCGCTTTGCAAGTCCCCTTCCCGGGCTCAAGGTCCTGGGATCTGCGCGTCGAGGGGGGCTACCTCTTCGACCACACGGGCCTCGGCGCAGCGACGCTCAGCCTCGGCCCCGTATTTGATGTGCGCCGTCGCGCCCCCGAGGTGCTTCCCGAGCCCGAGCCCGAGCCGGTCATCGCCGTGGTCCCAGACCCGCCCCCGGGCTCGAGCATCGTCACCGACCTCACCGATGTCGAGGTGTGGTTTCCGCACCCCATCTGTCGGTGGATGCCGCTGGATCAAGCCAACGAGCTGCTTGCCACCATGGACGAGGCCGACGTGCAGGCCGTCGCACCCGGCCATCGCTCGGCGTGGCTGAACGTCCGCGGAGCCACCCCGCTGGAGCTTCAAGCGGTGTCGAAGGTCGGCTCGCTCGTCGTCGTGACGGCGCTCGGCGATCAGGTCGAGTTCAACGGCCACACTGTCTCGGTGAACGAGGACGGCGTGCTGCTCCTTGCGACCGAGCCTGGCTCTGTCGTGGTCGACATCGTGGGCAACGGACGCCGTCAGTCGCTGGACCTGATTGTCGCTCCAGAGATGACGACCTGGGCCCGCGCATCCGAGCCACAGACGCTGCACGTGACGTTCCCAGCGGACTCGGCCGTACTCTCGAGTCGCGGTCGCCAGCGGATCCGGGAGATCGCCGAGGCGATTGGGGACGCGCGCTTCAAAGTCGAAGGCTCGTACTCCCCTGAAGGCAACGAAGAGGAGAACCGCGCGCTGGCCGCCGATCGGGCAAGGGCTGGCCAGCAGGCACTGATTGAGGCCGGTGTACCGGAGGAGCGCGTCGAGGTCATCCTCGAGCCGAAGAAGATCGAGTCCACGGACTGGCGCGTACTGCGTGCGGCCGTCATCACGCCCTCGGGGCTCAGCCAATGATGGTGCTCACCCTGTTGAGCCTTGCCTTCGCCAACGACTTTCGGGTCGTGGGTGAAGGCGACACCGTCGAATCCATCGCCGAACCCATGGCCGATGTGGACGCGGCAATGATTCGCGCGCTCAACAAGCTCGAGGACGGCGAGCAGCCCATCATCGGCATGCTGTTGCAGCTCCCGGAGCTGGACGAGCACGCTCACCAAACAGGCTACGTGATTGCCCTCACCGGCACCGGAACCCTGACGGAGCCCAGCGCGGCTGCTTCACCGCTCGCCCTGGGTGCTGAGCTGCCCGCCGGCTCGACCGTGTGCACCGGCACCGGAAGCTTTGCGACGATTCGCCTCGCTGCGGACGGCGCCACCGGAGGGCACGACGACGTCAGCCTCCTCGATGACACCTGCGTCTCGATTCGGGGCCTCTCCACTCGCCCCACATCCCGCTCGACCACGCTGGACCTCGGCCAAGGCAGCCTCTCGGTGCGGGCCGCCGAGAGCCTCGGGCGCATGAATATCGTCACTCGCGACGGCATCACCACCGGAGAGCTGGGCGGGTTCCGAGTGACCCTCGAGGAAGAAGCGTCGCGCACCGAGGCCCTCTACGCTCCGGTCGCCATCCTCGGCGCCCAGACCGAGCGCGAGGTTCCTGCCGGCTTCGGTGGACGTGTCTCAAAGGGCGAGAAGCCTACCGAGCTCACCCCGCTGCTTCCGCCAGGAAAGCCGATTCGTCCCGCAAACGGCAGTCCTCTCCGGCGGCACGACTTTGCATGGACCGCTGTGGACCGGGCCCTCGGCTTCCGCATCGAGTTCTCGACCGCACCCGACTTCTCGGAGCTCGTCGTCGTCGAGGAGATTGGCGCCGTTTCCTGGAAGCCCGACTTCCTCGCGTTGCCGCAGCCCGCACGGGCCTGGTGGTGGCGCATCTCGAGCATCGATCGCCTCGGCTACGTCGGGATTCCGTCGGATGAGCAGCAGATCAACGAGCCGCTACCGACGCACTAGACCTCGGCGAGCAAGAACGTCCGAGCGTCCTCAAGCTCCGCCTCGACCTCGACCAGCACACGCTGAAGGTCACCGAGGCCATCTTCCTTCACCCGATTCTCGAGCTTCGCCGCAGACTTGCCCAGCGCAGGCGCTCCGTACATCGGACTCGACCCCTTCATCGAGTGCGCCGCGCGCTCGACCACCTCGGGGTCTCCGTCTTCGAGCCCCTGGCGCATGGTGGCCATCAACTCGTCTGCGTTGACCAGAAAGGCCTCGACCAGCTCCTGGCGCTTCGCGAGATCGCCGCCACAGAGCTGCAGCAGCATGTCGAGAGCCGCGAGTGCCCGGTTGTCCACCGACGGTGCTGCTGCCGGGGTCTCCGGTCCATCCTGGGGCCCGAGCCGCTCAAGAGTCGCGACGAGCGCCTCAATCTCGATGGGTTTCGAGAGCACTTCCAGCATGCCGGCTGCGAGGCAGTCGCGTCGCGCTTCGGACGATGTACTTGCCGTCAGCCCAATCACCACCGGGGCCTCGTCTCCTTGAAGGCTGGTGATCTTCCGGGTGGCCTCCAGTCCGTCCATGACCGGCATGAGGACGTCCATCATCACCAGGTCGTAGCGCCGACGGCCCACCGCATGAACCGCCTCCTCGCCATTGGAGGCAATGTCCGGCGAATAGCCCAGGCGCTGAAGCACCAGCTCGATCACCCTCTGGTTGGTGGGGTTGTCCTCGGCGACGAGGATCTCGAGCGGAGCGCGCTCGGCCAAGCTGTTCTCGAAGAAGGACCAAGCCGTACGCTCGGTACTTCGCTCGCCATGAACCGCAGCATCGACGACCACGCAGAGGTCGCGGCCGCGAATCGGCGAGAAGGCGATACCGCCGTAGCCGAGGTCGACCGCGCTGAGCTGCGAGGCTCCGGCGGTCAGACTCGCCAAGAGCACCGAGGGTGGGGCCTGAAGGGCTCGGAGCTGCTTGGCCATCTCGGCGGGGTCACCCGCCTCAACGCTCACGACGATGCCGTGGTACCGCGCACTCTCGAGCGCTTTTCCGACATGCTCGAAGCGCTCGACGACGTCGACGGTGGAGCCCGTCTCGGTCAGCGAGCTCACCACCGACTCCGCCGTAAACGGTCGCGGCTCGACCAACAGGATCCTGCGCCGACGAAGTCGCGTGATCAGGGTCAGGGCCGAGGGGTCGTCCGTCGTGGGCTCCCAGTCAATGGCAAACCAGAAGCGACTGCCCGCTCCGAGCGTACTCTCGACGCCAATCGTGCCGCCCATCGCCTCGACAAGGCGACGACTCACCGCCAAACCGAGGCCGGTTCCTCCAAACCGTCGATTCGTCGAGGCATCGGCTTGGACAAACGGCCGGAACAGGGACTCCAGGCGCTCTTCCGGAATGCCCACCCCGGTGTCGACCACCTCGAAGAGGAGCTTCCCGGCTTCGCTGCGGGTGCGAACGATGACGCCCCCTGCGTCGGTGAACTTCACGGCGTTGCCGACAAGGTTTGCGAGGACCTGCCGGAGCCTCGCAGCATCGCCCAGGGCGCGGGTCGGCGCCGTGACGTCAAAGCTTCCAGCAATCTCGACGCCGGCCTCGCCTGCGGCTCCCGCGAAAAGTTCGAGCACCTCACCGACGACCTCGCGCGGGTTGTAGCGCACCCGCTCAAGCTCGAGGTGTCCGCTCTCGATCTTCGACCAATCCAGAACGTCATTCAGCAGCGCGAGAAGGCTTCGCCCGGACCGGTCGATGGTCTGAGCCATCTCGACTTGACCGTCGTCGAGGCGTGTGTCGAGGAGCAGGCGGGCCATGGCGAGAACGCCATTCAGCGGCGTTCGGATCTCGTGGCTCATGTTCGCCATGAACGCCGACCGAAGTCGGAGGGACTCCTCGAGAGCCTTGCCTGAGCTCGCCAGGGCGAGGTTCTGATCGTTGAGTTCGCCGGCGCGCTGGCGCGACAGCTGCTCTGCATCGGACTGGCGCTGATACGCGCGCGCCCCAATGAGTGCACCGAGAACCATGGCGATAGCGAGTGCACCCCGGTCTGGAATCGGAACCATGACGAAGGCCGGCAGGGTCACAAGGCCACCGAGTGTCCACAGCGCAGCAAACCGAGGCCCGTCGGACCAGGCGCCCATGACCACCGAGAGTAGAACGAACCAGCCGGGGCCGATCCCAACGCCCATGAACCCGAGCGCGGCGCTTCCGAACAGCTGGGTGAGCAGAAGAATGCGTCCCCATTGCTTGCCGGGAACCCAGCGTGTGGCCCCGGAAAGTACCGCCACCACCAGGCCAAACGAGCCGTACTCGACGTCCCCTACGGCGAAGCAGAGCAGCGCTAAGGCAACCCACGCCAAGCCGACGCGGACTGCCCAGGCCCGTTCAATCTCGATCGGTCCGGTCATGCGCGGGATGATACCGCGCGGCCGAAACACAACACATGAGCTTGCATTCATATGAATGATGTGTCATGTGTCTCTCATGGGACATCATCACGCACACGGCACCCAGCGCGCGCTCACCATCGCACTCATCCTCAATGGCGCGTTCCTCGTGGTCGAGGCCGCGCTCGGGTTCTGGACAGGCTCGCTGGCGCTGCTCTCCGATGCCGCCCACATGGTCTCGGACGTGGGCGCACTCGGACTTGCACTCGGTGCCGGTCGACTGGCGATGCGCTCCGGCGGAGCAGACAAGACCTTCGGCTGGCGCCGTGCTGAGGTGCTCGGTGCATTTCTCAACGCCGCCCTCCTACTGCTGCTCTGCGGGTGGATCGCGCTCGAAGCCGTTGAGCGCCTGCGAGGTGGGGCGCCCGAGGTTCACGCCCTACCGGTGCTCATCGCCGGTATCCTCGGTCTCGGCATCAACCTGGGCTCGGCCTGGTTTCTTCATCGCGAGGCGGATGCACACGACCTCAACGCGCGCGGTGCCCTGTTTCACATGCTCGCTGATGCGCTGGGGTCTGTGGGCGCCATCGGAAGCGCGGTCGCCCTCTCGCAAGGCTACTGGATTGCCGATCCCATCATCTCTCTGGTCATCGCAGGCCTAGTCCTCGTCTCTTCGGTGTCGCTGCTGCGCGAGTCCGCGAATGTGCTGCTCGAGTTCGCGCCCCCGACGGTCGACGTCGACGTGGTCACGAAGACACTCTGTGCAGTCGAGGGGGTCGAAGAGGTGCACGACCTGCACCTCTGGAGCCTCGACGGCAAGCGCGCCGTGTTGTCAGCCCATCTCGTCACGCGGATGAACCCCTTCGAAGTACGGGCCGCCGCGGCCCACGCCCTCGAGCACGTTGGCGTGAACCACAGCACCCTGCAGATGGAGCTTCACCCTTGTGCAACGCCCTGTGCACTGGACGAGGAGGGGCACCATGACCATGCCCACTGAGGCCGACATCGCCGCCACCGCCTCGCTCCTCGACGCACTGGGCCACCCCGGTCGACTGAGCGTCGTTCTCGCGCTGCACACGAACGGTGCGCTGTCGGTGTCGGCTCTGTGTGCGCTCGTCGGTCTCGAGCAGAGCGCGATGTCTCACCAGCTTCGCGTGTTGCGAGATGCGAGGCTCGTCCAGGCACAGCGACAGGGCAAGCAGATGCTGTACAGCCTCCACGACCACCACGTCGCCCACATTGTGGCGGATGCTCTGTCACACATCCGCGAAAACTAGGTGCGTTCAATCTCGACGGACAACAGGATTGCAGGCCCCTCACGCACCCGAATACGCACCTCTACTTCGTCCCCAAGTAGCCTGCGGATAGCCTCACCAAGCCGTTCTGCGTCCTGCGTGCTCGGTGCAGCGAGCGAGACCCCAGACAGGTCTGCCTGCCCGGCGAGGCGCTCGAGGCGACTCAGGATCCGCGCGTCGTCAACGGCACTCAAACCGTCCCCCAGATAGACTTGGCGTCATGAACAAAGGCACCCTGCTGATCGCGGACGACGAAGAGCTGATTCGCTGGTCGTTGTCCCAACATCTTCAATCCGTTGGCTACACGGTCGAGCAAGCCGAGGATGGCGAGGCCGCCCTGGCCGCTGTCCACCAGGTCGGCCCGTCTGCTGTGCTGCTCGACGTCAAGATGCCGAAGGTCGACGGCATCGAAGTCCTCCGGCGACTTCGCGAGTCCGGAAACGACATCCCCGTGATCATGATCACGGCGTACGGCGCGGTTGAGACGGCCATCGAGGCCACCCGCCTGGGCGCCACTGCCTACATGCAGAAGCCCTTCGACCTCGCCGAGGTCGAGCTCATCGTCGAGAAGGCGCTCCGCGAGTACAAGCTCGAGCAGCGGGTTCGCTACCTCGAGGTCTCGCGCAGGCGCGGCTACCGTGGATTCATCGGCCAGGCGACGTCCCTGAATCCCGTCTTCGAGACCCTCAGGCGCCTCGAGTCGGTCGACGCCCCCACGGTCCTCATCACCGGCGAGTCGGGCACCGGAAAGGACGTCCTTGCACGCGCCATCCACCGCTCGGGCCCCCGCAGCAGCCAGCCCTTCATGGAAGTCGACTGCGCGGCATTGCCCGAGAATCTCATCGAGAGCGAGCTCTTCGGTCATGAGCGGGGCTCGTTCACCGACGCTCACCAGCTCAAGCGCGGCCTGTTCGAGGTCGCCAAGGGCGGCATCGTCTTCTTGGACGAAATCGGCGAAATGACGCTCGCCACGCAGGCCAAGTTGCTGCGCGCCCTCGAGAACCGCACCTTCAAGCGCGTCGGCGGCGTGGCGAAGATCGCGATGGACGTCGCCATCATCGCTGCGACGAACCGAGACTTGAAGGCCGAGATCGCGGCGGGCAACTTCCGCGAGGACCTGTACTTTCGACTCAACGTCGTGCCGGTTCACGTTCCGCCGCTTCGGCAGCGCCCGGGGGACGTCCCCCTTCTCGTCGAGCACTTCCTGCAGCACTTCAACAAGCGCTTCGGACGAAACATAGAGAGTGTGGCTCCCGACGCCATGGAGCGCCTCGAGAGCTACCCGTGGCCCGGCAACGTGCGCGAGCTTCGCAACGCGCTCGAGCGTATCTCGATCTTGCACCAGGACGCTGAGCTCGGCGACAGCGCCCTGCCGCCGGAGATTCGCTTCGCCGGCCGAGCCCAGTCCAAGGCGAGCAGCGCCTGTCCGTTCACGCTCCCGGAAGAGGGCATCGATCTCGAACAGGTCGAGCGCGGCTTGCTCGTTCAGGCGATCGAGCGCACAGGTGGAAACCAGTCGGCGGCCGCCAGGCTCCTCGGCATTAGCCGATACGCGCTGCGGTACCGCATGGACAAGTTTGACCTGAAGTAGGTCAGAGCGACGGATGATGCCTCCAAAATGGCGTCACTGGTCGCACTGCAAGGTTGGGGCCACCCCCGACACAGCGGCATGAGCCATGCCCCCCCTGCCGAGTCTGTGTCCCCCGGCACACAGAAGTGGGTGAAAAGACCCGCGTGTGAGTCCGACAACGCTCCAGGACCAGGCACGGCCTTTGCATGCAGGCGGAGACGGAGAACGCATGACTCTCGCTCCTCTCATCGCCGCCGGGCTCGCCGGGCTCGCCGGCTCACCGCATTGCGTCGGAATGTGCGGCCCCTTCGCCGCCGCTGCGAGTCGCACGGGTGCGGGAGGCGTCGCGTGGCACGCTGGGCGTCTTGTGACCTACGCAACGCTCGGGGCCCTAGCCGGCGCGCTTGGCAGTGCCATGCCTGGTCCGACGTGGCTCGTCCGCGGTCTCGGTGCCCTGCTGTTGATCGGCTTCTCCGCCCGTCTGGCCGGTTTCATTCCGGAGTTCCACCTCGCCTCTGTCCCCGGCCTCCAGCGAGCGCTCACGCGCGCTGCCCGACTGGAGGGTCCGCTGGGGAGTGGGGTGTTTGGCGCCCTAGCGGGACTGATGCCCTGCGGACTCGTGTACGCCGCCCTTGCCGTGCCCATCGCGGCCGCGGAGCCCACGGTTGGCGCCGTGTCGATGGTCGCCTTTGGCCTCGGCACTATCCCGCTCCTCGCACTGCTCTCGGGCACCGTGCAGGGCCTGATTCGCAAGTCCAAGGCTGCCCGCTACGCCCTCGCGGCTACGGTGTTGGTCACAGGCCTCGCCTCGATCTCCACCCGTGCGCCGGCTCCACCAGGAGAGGCACCGCACTGCCACGAAGAGTAGCTAGGCCTTGCGCAGCCGTAGCAGGAAGGTCGCCCCGCCCAGGCCGGAAGTCTCGGCCAAGAGTTCGAGTCCGCCGCCCATCGAAGATGCCGCCTTCTTCGACACCGCCAGCCCGAGGCCCGTGCCCTGGGTCTTGGTCGTCACGAAGGGCTCAAACAAGCGACCGCGAACGCTCGGTTCGACACCGGGACCGTCATCTTCGACACGGACCAGGCCAGGCTCGACGGTGAGGCGAACTCGCTCTCCAGCGGCGAGGCCGTTGACGCCGAGGTTGAGCAAGATCTGCTCGACCAAGTGGGGGTCTGCGAGCGCCGTCCCCTCGCCGACCACCTCGACAGCCCCCGGAAGAAGCTCGGCGACCTCCCTCGCAACCACGTGCAAGTCGAGCTCGGAGAGCTGCGGGTCTGCGGGTCGGGCGAACGCGAGCAGCTCGGTCACCAGCCCGTTCAGGCGCTTGATCTGCTGCTGAACCTTCTGCATGACCGCGCGGCGTGGGTCCTCGGCAGAGAAGCCCATCGAGAGCACCTGCACGGCACCCGAGATCCCCGCCAGTGGGTTTCGAATCTCGTGTGCGACGGCCGCCGACAGCTCACCGAGCTTGGCCAACGCCTCGGAGCGCTGAAGCCGCGCCTCCATGTCGATGGCGTCAGTGAGTTCCTCGATATGCAGCAGCACATCGGCCTCTTCGTGCTGCAAGGGCACAACGTCGATGCGGAACTGACGCACCTGACCCGCGATGGCCGTGTCGGCCCGCAAGATGCGGATGTCGCGGCCTGACATTCGCGCCCGTTCGACCGCTTCTCCGAGCTCTGCCGCCTCGATGAGCTCCGGCGGAAGCGCATCGCGCCAGTGCAGCCCGAGCATCGGAGAGCTGCCGAACAGACGATAGGTCGGCCGCGTGGCGCTGATCACGCCGCCCTGTGCATCGAGAAGCAACACCGTGACCGGGAGCCGCCCGATGAGCAGGTCCTGAAGCGTACGCAGCTGCTCGAGCTCATGCTGCTCCATGTAGGCGTTGGTCATCACCGCGGCGTCGAGCGTCGTGATGCGGCGCACCGAGACAAGAAGCTCCGCCACACCGGAGTCAAGCTCACTGAGCGCAATGCCCGTCAGATGCTCGACAATCACCGCCATCGCCGTTGAGACGTACCGGGGGGGCAGGCCGACCTCAACATGCCGGTGACCGACGTGGGCCCGTCGCTGAAAGTAGCGGTCGTCGTGAGGCCCGCTGATCATCTCTTCCAGCCACCGCCCCATGCTCGCGCGCAGACGCTCGAGCTGGGCATCATCCTTGATGATTCTCCGCGTCCCATCGTGCGCCATGACGCGGCTGTAGAAGCCGTCGACGATGGACTTCGTGTGCGGCTGGACCGTGGGCCAAAACACCGCGAGACGCGCCGAGTCTTCTGGCTCAAATCCGACGTAGTGAACGAGCTCACGCCAGCTGCCCATGCAGCCCTCCAGGCGACCCTCATATGCCACCGTTCTAGATGTTGTGCGAATTACCACACACGCCGGGGCCATCTGACCCAGAGGTCGCCGCTCGATGGCCGAAACATGCCCACGCAGGCCCATTCCAGACCTGGCACGATCCGTGCTTTGGGAGAGCGAGGAGGCCCTCATGAAACTCTTGCTCGCGCTCGATCTCCACGACAACCCCGAGACGCTCGTCGACCAAGCGGTCGAGTGGACCCAGCGTTCGAAAGGCAAACTGTCCCTAGTGTTCGTCGAAGAACTTGGCGAAACCTGGGCTGTGGGCATTCATGATCCGACGGTCGTCAGTCTCCTCGAGACCGAGCGCACCGCCATTCGCGCCCGCCACCGTGAGCGCCTCGCGCAGCTGCTTGAGCGCATCCCCGAAGACCTCCGCGGCGACGCGGAGGTGGTGGCGGGTGTCGCCTGGAACGCCGTTGTCGAGGCCGCCAAACCCTACGACCTGCTGCTCGTCGGCACGCACGGTCGCAAGGGACTCGCCCATTTCTTCCTTGGCAGCGTCGCTGAGCGCATCGTCCGCGCCTCGTCCTGCTCTGTCCTCGTTCTGCGCCCGCCGGCGGAGGCCTAATGTCCAATTCACCCGATTCGCGACCCACGTCGCCCATCCAGTACGATGACGGCATCGTCAAGATGTTCATCGGCGCCACCATGTTGTGGGGCGTCGTTGGCATGCTCGTCGGAGTCATCCTGGCGTTGCAGCTGGCCTGGTGGCCCGCCAACACCGGACTTCCGTACCTCACCTTCGGCCGGCTTCGCCCGCTGCACACGAACGCGGTCATCTTCGCCTTCGCGGGCAACGCGATGTTCACGGCCATCTACTACTCGATGCCGCGACTGCTCAAGGCGCCGATGTGGTCTGCGGCACTGTCGAAGTTCCACTTCTGGGGCTGGCAGGCCATCATCGTGTCCGCAGCGGTCACGCTTCCGCTGGGTCTCACCCAGGGCAAGGAGTACGCCGAGCTGATCTGGCCGATCGACCTCGCCATCGCCGTGGTCTGGGTCGCCTTCGCGATCAACTTCTTCGGCACCATCCAGAAGCGTCAGGTCAAGCACCTCTACGTCGCCATCTGGTTCTACATGAGCTTCGTGCTCACGATTCCGGTGCTGCACATCGTCAACAACCTCGCCATTCCGGCCACGTTGACCCGCAGCTACCCGATCTACACCGGCATGACCGACGCGCTCATTCAGTGGTGGTACGGCCACAACGCCGTGGCCTTCTTCCTGACCACGCCGTTCCTCGGCATGATGTACTACTTCCTCCCGAAGGCGGCTGACCGGCCGGTCTTCAGCTACCGGCTGTCGATCATCCACTTCTGGGCGCTGGTGTTCCTGTACATCTGGGCCGGCCCTCACCACCTGCTCTACTCCGCGCTCCCCGACTGGGTGCAGACGACCGGCATGGTGTTCAGTGTCATGCTCATCGCTCCCTCCTGGGGCGGCATGCTCAACGGTCTGCTGACGCTTCGCGGCGCCTGGGACCGCGTCCGGCAGGACCCCATCCTCAAGTTCTACGTCGTCGGCGTCTCGTTCTACGGAATGAGCACCTTCGAGGGACCGATGATGTCCATCCGCGCCGTCAACGGCCTCGCCCACTACACCAACTGGGTCGTCGGCCACGTGCACTCCGGCACTTTGGGCTGGAACGGCATGATGACGTTCGGCATGATCTACTGGCTCGTGCCGCGCCTGTGGGGCCGCAAGATGGCCAAGGAGAGCTGGGTCGGACTGCACTTCTGGCTCGCCACGCTCGGCATCATTCTCTACATCGTCTCGATGTGGGCAGCTGGCATCACCGAAGGCTTGATGCTTCGCGCCATCGACGAGAACGGCCTGCTCATGTACGGCCAGTTCCTCGACGTCGTTCGCACCTTGGACCCGTTCCACTGGGCGCGCTTCCTCGGCGGCTCGATGTTCCTCACGGGCATCTGCATGATGTTCGTCAACGTCCTCCTCACTGTGCGCGGAGGCGGCGAGGCTGTCTCGTCCGCTGCACCCGTCCCCGCCAAGTAGAGAGAGCGGGCTCACCCCCGCTCCTTTCGGAGAACTCATGTCTACACACCAAGAACACTGGCACCGCAGGATGCTCGAGCACCGCTCGACGCTGTTCGCAGTGCTCACCGTCGCCGGTATCAGCGTCGGGTCCCTGGTCGAGATTGTCCCGATGTTCGCCCAGAGCACAGAGGCCGAGGCCGCAGCCGCCAACATCGAGCCGTACAGCGCGCTCGAGCTGGCGGGCCGCGACATCTACCTACGCGAGGGCTGCTACACCTGTCACTCCCAGATGGTTCGCCCGATGCGTGCCGAGACCCTTCGCTACGGCGAGTGGTCGCGCGCCGAGGAGTACACCTGGGACCGTCCGTTCCAGCTGGGCTCGCGCCGCATTGGCCCGGACCTGCACCGCGTCGGCGGCAAGTACCCGGACGCGTGGCACTACGAGCACATGCGGGATCCGCGCTCGATGTCCACGGACTCGGTCATGCCGAACTACCCGTGGCTGCTCGACTGGAGCATCGACTCCGCCGACATCGGCGCGTCGATGAAGGCCCACCAGCGCGCTGGAACCCCGTACACCGACGAGCAGATTGCCGACGTCGCCACCGCCCTCCAGACCGAGGGCCAGGTCATCGTCGACAACCTGGCGGAGCGCAACATCACGACGACCCCCGACAAGGAAATCGTGGCCTTGATCGCGTATCTGCAGCGCCTGGGTACCGACCGTCCGAGCATGGCAGGAGGTGAGAAATGAACCCCATCTTCCGCCACGCAGCCGAGAACAGTGACGCCGGACCCATGATGGGCGTGCTCACGCTGATGTTCATGGCCTGTTTCGCATACTGGACGTGGTGGGCCTACGCGCCGTCCCACGCCCAAGCCCACGACGCCGCTTCGCGGTTGCCGCTAGACGAGGAGGCCTGAGATGGCTGACGAACACGTCCCCGATCAGCTCCTGGGCCACTCCCAGGACAACGACGGAATCCAAGAATACGACAACGACCTGCCAGACTGGTGGCTCGGCCTGTTCTTCATCTGCATCATCTGGGCGGGCTTCTACGTCGCCTACTACCATGGCTACATGCAGACCTCGCAGGCGCAGCTGTACGACGAGGAAGTGGCCGCGGCGATCGTCGCCTACGGCACGCCCGAAGAGGTCGACCTCGCATCGGTCGAGATCACACCTGAGATGGTGGCGGCCGGCGAGCCGGTCTACGTGAAGAACTGCGTGATCTGCCACGGCGAGACCCTCGAGGGAGGACCCGGTGGCGGACCCTCGCTGGTCGATGCCGAGTGGATTCACGGCGGCAGCTACCCCGAGATCGTGCACACGGTCTCCGAGGGTGTGCCGGCGAAGGGCATGCTGACCTGGGGCCCGATCCTCGGCGAAGAGAAGGTCCAGCAGGTCTCGGCCTACGTTCTCTCCAAGGCCCAGGCGGCAGGTAACTAAGATGGGCGTCTTTCACGGCGAGCGCGAGTGGGTCTACCCCAAAGATGTGACAGGGCGGTACCACCGTCTGCATCGCGGGACGGCCTTCTTGCTGCACATCTGGCTCCTGCTCGGGCCGTGGCTGAACTTTCAAGGTCGGCCGCTCTTCCGCTTCGAGCTGGGAACCCGTCGCATCTACGCATTCGGAGGCATCTTCACCGCGCATGACGGCGTGCTGATCATGCTCTCCGCACTGCTGGCCGCCGTGGCCCTGTTCTTCTTCACCTCCCTCTTGGGACGTCTGTGGTGCGGCTTCGGCTGTCCACAGAGCGTCTTCATCATCAACTGGGTGCTTCCGCTCGAACGTCTCATCGAAGGCGACCGAGCGGAGCGCGTGCGGCGCGACAAGAAGGGCGTCCGCACGAGCACCACCGCGCGAAAGGCCGTGAAGTTCATCGCCTTTGCGCTGATCGCCCTGCTTGTCTCTGGCTCATTCATGGGCTTCTTCGTGGACCCTCGCCTGCTCTGGACGGGCGGCGCCACGACCGGCAACTACGGCGTTCTCGCCTTCTTTACCGTGCTCTGGTTCGTCGACTTCGTCTGGTTCCGCGAGCAGCTGTGCATCTACCTGTGTCCCTACGCCCGCTTTCAGAGCGTGCTCATGGATGAGGACACTCTGACCGTCGCCTACGACATGAACCGCGGCGAGCCCCGCAAGAAGGGCAAGCTCACCAGCGGCGAAGACCACTGCGTCGACTGCAACCGCTGTGTCGTCGTCTGCCCCACGGGCATCGACATCCGCGACGGTTTTCAGCTCGAGTGCTGGTCGTGTGGACGCTGTGCCGACGCCTGCGTCGACGTCATGGACCGCTTCGACCTGCCGAGCCTGGTCAGCTACCAGACCGAGGCCGACCTCGCCGGCCGCCCGACCCGCTGGGTCCGTGGCCGCACGCTGGTCTACGCCGGCGCCTTCACCGCCCTGCTCGCCCTCTTCGCTGCGAGCCTCGCATTCCGTGCCCCCTTCGAGGCGACTGTGAACCGCGCCCCCGGAACCCTGTACGTCGTCGACGACGAGGGCTTCGTGAAGAACACCTTCCTCGTGCACATCATCAACACGTCGGCCGACGAACACACCTTCACGATCAACGTCGCGGGAATCGAAGGGGCCGAGGTCACGGCACCGGTCACGACCATCGAGTCCACCGATGAGGCCATCATTCCGCTCGTCGTGCGCGCGAGTCCAGACAGCGCATCGATGCGCACCATGCCCATCGTCGTGACCGTACTCAGAGACAACAAGGCGGTTGAGGTCCCCGTGACCTTCAAGACCAATGCCCAAGACGGAGGCCTCTAATGCGCCACTGGCCAGTCGAGCTGCTCATCGCGGGAGCCGTTGTGCTCGCCATGAACGTGACCTTCATCTACTTGGCGGTCAACAACCCAGACCCCGTCGTCGAGAGCTATGAGAGCGAAGCGAGGTGAGCAGCATGCCCCAGATCTCTGGCTGTCCGCACTGCGCGGCACCGGTCGAGGGCGATGAGGGCACCTTTTGCTGCTCGGGCTGCGAGCTCGCGTACGCCGTACTCTCCGATGCAGGGCTGCAGGGCCACTACCTGGAGCGCGAGGTCCCAGGACTTCGGCCCCTGCCCCCGGTCCGACGCGACTGGTCGCTCGTCGCGCTGACCGAGCACGATGGCAGCTGCGAGGCCGTGCTGGCGGTGGATGGCTTGACCTGCGCATCGTGCGTGAGCGTCGCTGAGGCCCTGCTGGAACGTCAGGACGGGGTTCAGGCCGCCGAGGTGAGCTTTGCCACGGGCAAGGCTCGGGTACGCTTCGACCCCACGGCAATCACCCTGGACGACCACGCAAGGACCCTCGCACGGGTCGGCTACACCCTTCGCCCGGTCGCCGCCGAGCCCACTGTGGACCACGACCCGCTGGTTCGGCTGGGCATCGCGCTGTTCTGCGCCGCCAACGTGATGGGCTTGTCGATTCCGATCTACCTTGGATGGCTCGAAGGCATGGACCTACGCTTCGAGCGCCTCTTTGCCTGGGGCTCCCTGCTGCTCGCTACTCCGGCCACCCTGGTCGCAGCCGCCCCCTTCTTTCGTTCTGCCTGGCATGGCCTGACCGCGCGCACACTGCACATGGACCTACCGCTCGCCCTCGCCATTGGCGGGCTCTACGTGCACGGCATCTACGCGACGTTGGCGCACAGCGAGGCGTACTTCGACTCTCTGACGATGCTCATCGCCCTGCTGCTCGTCGGACGTGCCCTCGAGGCTCGTGGCCAGCGCAACGCAGCAAGCGCAGCGGACCTTCTCGGCTCGGCCCTCCCCGGCGTCGTCACCCGCGTGGAAGCGCTCGGAGACGCGGTCGTCCCCACCTCAGACCTGCGCGTGGGCGACCGCGTGCGCATGACTGGCGGCGACACGGTCCCAGGCGACGGCATCATCGATCAGGGGGAGGGCCGGGCATCCTTGGCCCTCGTCACCGGCGAGAGCGTGCCGGTACCGGCCATTCCCGGTACCCAGCTGCCGGCGGGCGCCGAGCTCCTCGACGGTGACATTGTCTTGCGGGTGCGAGAGATGGGTGCGGGCACCCTGATCGGGCAGATGCAGGCCGCGCTCACGCAGACCTCGACCTCGCGAAACCCCACGCAGGCCGACCGTCTGGCCCCTGCCTTTACCGCTGCCACCATCCTTCTCGGCCTGGCCGCACTCGCGCTGACGCCATGGATTGGCAGTGCCGAGGCGATGCGCAGAGCCGTCGCGGTATGGGTCGTCGCCTGCCCCTGCGCCCTGTCCCTCGCTCGTCCGCTCGCGGTGTCGGCCGCACTCTCGGGACTCGCCCGCCGAGGCCTGTGGCTGCGCTCCGGCGATGCCCTACTCGCACTCAACGATGTGCGCACCGTGGCCCTCGACAAGACCGGCACCCTCACCGAAGCCCAAGCCCGCGTCGTGTCCGCCGAGGACGAAGCGCTGCGGATAGCTGCGGCCCTCGAGGTTGGCTCGAGCCACCCCATCGCGCGGGCCATCGTCTCCGAAGCGGTGGGTCGCGGCATTCCCCTTCCTCGGGCCGCCGAGATCGAAGAAGTCCGTGGCCAGGGCGTGCGCGGCAGTGTCGATGGCCGGCTCTGGGAAGTGCGAAGCGCCGGAGTCGACGCCGTCCGCGTGGTCAGCGACGACCTCGAGCACCTCATCCGCCTTGCCCACGTGCCACGGGCCTCGGCAGGACCTGCCCTGCAAGAGCTGCAGACCACAGGCATTGACCTGCGCATCCTCACCGGCGACCGCGCAGAGGCCGCGTCCAGGCTGGCGGAGCAGCTGAACATCCCCGCAAGCGCCGTCCATGCCGAGCTGTCGCCGCTCGAGAAAGTGGACCTGGTCGATGCGCACACCGCCTTCGTCGGCGATGGCCTCAACGATGGCCCGGCTCTGGCCGCAGCAGCGGTCGGCCTGGCCGTGGCTCACGGTGCGCCAAGCTCCATTGCCGCAGCCGACGGCGTCGTTCGGGCGGGCGCATTGGGCGTACTGACCGATGCGCTTCGCACAGCTCGACGCACACAGCGCACCATCTCGGCGAACCTCGTGCGATCGGCCGCTTACAACGTGCTTGCGGTTGCCGCCGCCATGGCCGGGCTCGTCAATCCACTCGTCGCGGCCATCTTGATGCCCATCTCAAGCCTGCTCGTACTCGCCACGTCAGCGAAGCTGGCTAAGGGAGACGCATGAACGCCATCGCCTTTCTCGTACCGCTCGCGATCGCCCTGGGTGGGACCTTCCTGGTCTTCTTCCTCGTCGCCGTGCGCAATGGCCAGTTCGACGATCTCGACGACCCACCGACGCGGATCTTGCGGGACTAGCCCCCGACCGAGCCCTTCCAGCTCGGCGGCTCGGGCGACTCGACGTACAGGCCAATCCACTCGTCGGTCCACTCGTCGTCGTGAAAGAGCAGCCAGCTTCGCAGCGACGGATTCGCCGGGTGAAGCGCGTCGCGAACCGCTTCGACCGCAGCCTCGACATCGGTCATCGCCAGGTCCACATAGTGGTAGCGGCGCCCCTCACCAATGCCCACGACCGTGCCTAGGCCACGTGCTGCGAGCGTTTCCTGCACGACCGCAGCGATGGAGTCGGCATCCTTGAGTTCGCAGCGCGCATCGCCTTTGCCGTCGATCTTGAGGTAGCCGAAGCGCGCCCGGCCGAAACACTCTGAGAAGAACGGCGTAGCTGCGTAGGCGGCGTCCCAGAGCTCGGGCACCGGCGTCTTGGCAAGATACAGATCTGAGTGGCCGCTGTAGTCCTCGGCCTCCTGACTGCGGTACTCGCGCTCGGTCCACGCCTGCGACCAGAGGTCCCCGGCAAGCGGGTCGCGCTGACGTTGATCGCTGCGGTGCTGGCTGACGGCGCGAACGATCTCGGACATCGCGCGGCCCGGCTGCTTCGGCTTGGCGAAGAACCGACCAATAAACGAGGGTTCATCGTCATCGGATTCCTCGACGTTGATGTCCCCAGTCCAGCGGTAGAAGTCCTGCTCACCGAGCAGCAGCTCCGCCGCAAATCCCGCCAAGACCGCGCCCGACCGGTCGCCCTCCGACAAACTCGCCGCGAAGATCCCCAGGTCCAGGCGGCGATGATCGCCAGGCCGGGCCTCAAACCGAACGTCATCGAGCGCAAGACCGCCCGAGCGCGCCTCAAACAGCTCCCTCACCTTGGCGAGGTCGGTCGCGGGCCGCCACGCGAGCACGGTCCACCCAGGAACCTTCGGAGCTAGCTGGAGTACATGAGCAATCAGCGGGCGGATGCTGTGCGTCGCCTCTGCGGTCAAGATGAGCCGGGCGCCGCCTTGGCCGTCGAGACCCATCTCCCAGATGATGCCGGCGTCAATCGGCCAGATAAGCTGGTTCATCCAGTCCGTCGGGTCCCAGGCGTCTTTGCCTTCGACTACGGCACGAAGGTGGTCGGCTGCGTCGCTGAAGGCCGTCCAGAACGCCTGAATTTGCAGCTCGACGGCCTCACGCTTCTTGCGCTCCGCGCGGTCCGCATCGGCAGTGAACACCCAACGCATCAGACCTCCCTCGCCGAGTGTAGGCCGAGAGGAGGCCTCGCGTGCCGGGGCGACTACGATCCCCCACTCATCGACCTTCCCGAGCCGCCTAGCCAGTAGGTCGTTCCGCACCAGAGCGCGCGGAGCCGCAGAATGGGTAGGTGGACCGGTCTCCTTGATATGGTCAGGAACGGAGAACACGTGGACTGGGATGACCTTCGGCACTTCCTCGCTTTGGCACGGACCCGCTCGGTGCGAGCCGCGGGTGCGGTCCTTGGGGTGAGCCACTCCACGGTCGCCCGCCGCGTCGAAGCGCTCGAGGCCCGCCTCTCCACCCGTCTGTTCGACCGCAGCCGCGACGGCTATGCGCTGACCGACGCCGGCGAGAGGATGCTCGAGACCGCCGAGCGGGTCGAAGGTGAGATGGCCGCCCTAGAACGTGGGCTCGTCGGGCAAGACGAGCGCCTCGCCGGTGTCGTCGCAGTGACCTGCTGCGATCACTACGTCTCCGGGCTGCTCATGCCCAAACTCAGTGCGTTCTGCGCGATGCACCCGGAGATCGAGCTGTCCTTCAACACCGACAGCCGTCCCTTCGACCTCTCAAAGCGCGAGGCCGACCTCGCCCTCCGCATGCTCGCCCGAGATCGCCTGCCTCCCGAGCACCTAATCGGTCAGAAGCTCGTGCCCCTCACCATGGCCAGCTACGTCGCGCAGGCGCACGAAACGCGGCTCGACCCGGATGTGGCGGGCTCACAGGCCAGGTGGATTTCCTTCGAGGACCGCAAGATCCACGCCGGCCTGATCGCGAGCTCAAGCTACCCCGACCTGCCGGCGTGGGGCAGCTTCACCTCTCTCGAGCTGATGGCCCAAGCCGCCACCGAGGGCCTCGGGTTGGCCATGCTGCCGACCTACGTCGGTGACCAGAAGCCGGAGCTGCGCCGGTTGGCGAAGCCGGATCTCCGCCAGCTTGCCGACCTGTGGCTGGTGAGCCACCCAGACCTCCGAGACAATGCGCGCTTCAGGGCCACCCGACAGACGGTTGCCGCTGCAATCCGCTCTCTGAGCCCACTCTTCGAGGGTTTGGCCCCGTGGTCCACCGACGCACCCGGCCGTCCCAAAATCACACCAGATAGGATGGACGACTGCGCCGTACCTTAGGTGCACCCCATCCCGGAGCTAGACATGACCGCGGACGCCGCCTTCTGGAACAACCTCGCCGAGGACTACGCCGCGAAGCCGGTCGAAAACCCCGACGCCTTCGACCGCAAGATCGCCATCACTCAGGCCCGAATGCGTCCCACGGACGTCGTCCTCGACATTGGCTGCGGAACGGGCTCACTCGCCCTACGGCTCGCCCCGCATGGTGGCCATGTGCACGGCCTGGACCTCTCGAGTGAGATGACGCGCATCGCCCGCGACAAGGCCAATGCCGGCGGCGTCGACAACGTCACCTTCCACACCGCGGCCTTCGACCACGCCTTCACAACCTTCGAGGATGGCGGTCTAGACGGGATCTGCGCCTACAGCATTCTCCATCTCGTTCCCGACCGCAGCGCCGCACTCGCGCAGATCTACCGCTTGCTCAAGCCAGGCGGCTTCTTCGTCTCGTCCACCGTCTGCATCGGCGGGTCCTGGGTGCCGTACGGCCCCATCCTCAGCGTCATGCGCTGGTTCGGAAAGGCTCCGATGGTGCACATCATCTCGAAGCAGACGCTGCTCGACGAGCTGCGGGAAGCCGGCTTCGAAGCCATCGAGCAGCCCGACGTCGGGGCGAAGGCCACGATCGGCTTTGTCGTCGCGAGAAAGCCCAACGCGTGAGCCTGGGGCCCAGCCATCCCGAGGGCGTTAATTGGCAGGCATGAAGTGCCAACTCGCTATCGTCGGACTGGGTACCGCAGGGGCCGCCGCAGCCGCCGCCGCTGCCGGCCGAGGCATCGACGTCATCGCCGTCGACAGCCGCCCCCTCGAACAGACCGGCGCAAGCTGGCTCAACGGCGTCCCCGCCTGGGCCTTTGATATGGCTGGCTTCGAGCGTCCGGTCGCTCCCGAGCTGCGTGGCACCGAGAGCCGCTTCCACCTGCTTGGAGGGTGGGGACCCGAGCGCGTCAGGCTCGAGGGCCCGCTCGAGGTCGACATGCGCGCATTGACCGAACGCTTGCAGCTGCTGGCAGAAGGCCATGGTGCGCGGCTCATTGGCCAGACGCGGGTGACCGGCTTCGACGCGTCAGGCCTCGACACGACTGCAGGCCGCATCGACGCCGAAGTCATTCTCGACGCCTCGGGGCTCACCGGCATCAACCTGCTGCGCCATCCTTCGGTGGCACGCGCGGACCTCTGTGTCGCATCGCAGTCGGTGCACGCCATCGCGAGCCCAGAAGGCGCAAAGGCCTTCGTCAAAGACCACGGCGGAGAGCTCGGAGACGTGATCTGCTTCTCTGGGGTGGCGGGCGGCTACTCCATCGTCAACGTCCGCGTCGAGCACGACCTCGAGACCGTCTCGCTGCTCACCGGGTCCATTCCCGCTTCAGGCGTGCCCGGAGGGGTCGAGCTCAATCGGCGCTTCCGCGAGGAGCACCCCTGGATTGGCGACACACTGTCGGGAGGCTCGCGAGCCATCCCCTTGCATCGCCCGTGGACCCGCATCGCTCGCGGACGCTTCGCCTCGATTGGAGACGCCGCGGGCATGGTGCACTCCGCACACGGAAGCGGCATCGCCATGCAGATGCTCGCAGCCCGACTGCTCGCCGACACCCTCGCCGATGGCGGGAATCCCTGGGACTACAACGTCGCGTGGCAGCGGAAATGGGGCGGGCTGCTCGCGGGCGCCGATCTTCAGCGCCGCTTTGTGCAGCATCTCCAGCCACGAACCCTCCGGGCAATGATGCGTCGGGGCGTCATGACACCCGCGATGCTCCAGGCACCGCTTCAACAGCGCCCCCCGCGCCCTCCCCCAGCAGCACTGCTTCGAGCCCTCCCCGGCTTGGCGACGATGCCCCGGTCCGTGCGCGCGATGGTGCCCACGCTGGCCCGCGGAGAGGCGCTAATGCTGCACTACCGCGGCTATCCGAGCGATCCGGCGAAGCTCGCGACATGGAGCCGGCGCCTCGCGCGAATCTCCGGAACCGTGGACTGAACGAAAACGGAAGCCCCGCTGATGCCCTCGGGTTGCTACCGTAGACCGTCCGGGTGCGATACCATCCGACGCCGCAAGCCGAGGACTCGATGAACCGTCGCGACTTTCTCATGTACAGCGCCGCCGCAGCAGCGGCCTCCTCCGTGCCCTCGCTCGCCTTTGGCGAGGTCTACGTGCCGGGGATGGAGGTCCTCACGCCCGCGTTCGATCGCGCGCGTGCCCGCGGAAAGGCGCTCCTCTGCCTGCTCGTCACCGACGACGAGGCCGAGCGCTGGAAGCGGGGCGGAGCGTTTGGCGACATGCTGCTCATCAGCGACGACACCACCATGGCCGAGCTCGCCCAGGTCGAAGTCGTCTGCGCCGGCGAGCGGGAAGTCCGCTCCTACACGGACTGGCTCGACTGGAACGACGGCTGCCTCATGGCCCTCATCGAGACCGCCGAAGGCGAGCCCTCGCAGCCTTGCTCCTCAGCCTCGCTGCCATCGCCGCTGATTCCCCACGATTACGAGGGCGACGCCGTCCCCGCTGGCCACACCTACGCCGAAGTTCGCGCCCGCCGCATGGGCTCGCTCGTACACCAGGCCGTGGCTCGCAACGACGACATGGTCAAGCGCCGCGCGACCCAGTGCATTCAGGCCGTCGGCAAGGGTGCCGCCCAGTCCGTCATCCGCGCAGTCGAGAAGGGACGCTCCATCTCGCCCGAGCGCGTCGACAAGGTTGCCCCCATCCTCGCCTGGCACGCCGTGAGCGCCACCGACGAGGTGCGTGAGCGCATCCTGCGCCTGCTCGCGAACTCTGCTCGAAACCGCATGGTCCACCACGCGCCCGAAGGCTCGAAGTGGATCATTCCCGCGACCGAGGGCGACGCAGCCCGTCCAGGTCCTTCCGGCGCGGTGCCGTACCTGTCTTTCGACGGTGAGAAGGCCTAGTCACCGGCGTGCTAGCCTGACGCATGCGTTGGGCTTTCTTCATTCCGCTGATTGGCTGCGGGAACTCACAGACTCTCATTGGCGGCCAGGTCTACCCAGACGACGTCCTGTCCTACTGGACCGACGTCGAACCCTCAGGCTGACAGCGGCTGCCAGTCCGTCCAGTCGCCTGCGGTGTGGCTCTCGACGTCGGCGAGGAAGCCGAGCACGATGTGGAACAGCCGGTCTGGATCATCCAAGAAGGGCGAGTGACCGAACCCCTCGGGCTCGATCAGCTTGATGTGGTCCGGCAGATGGTCCCGAAAGAACGCGAAGCTCGACGGCGGCAGAATGCGCTCGTCTTGCCCCCACATCAGCAGCGCCGGCATCTGAAGCGCCGCCAGGTCTTCAGGTGTCAGCAGGTCCTCTTGCTCGATGCTGGACATGAGCTGCTGCAGCGAGGGCTTGGCGAAACTCGCGCGAATGCCGAGCGCCAACAATGAGCGCATGGGGCTCGGACGCGACAGCAGCCGGTCGACGAACTGCAGCGCCTCGCCGTGGCTGTCGACCTCGAAGGTGCGTCCAAGCTCCTCGATCTCGTGCCGCTCCATCATCGCCCCGCCAGGAGACAGCAGGATGAGTCCACGAACCTTCTCGGGCCGCTCTTTCGCGTAGTGAATCGCCGCAAGACCGCCCATCGAGTTGCCGAGCAACACCACGGGCTCGTCGATGATCGAGTCCATCGTTTCGAGCAGCGACGCGCGAAGCACGTCGGCGACAAGGCCGTCCTTGGGGGTGACTGAAAAGCCATGGCCGGCAAGATCGGGGCAGGCGATGCCTTGAGTGACGGGCAACAGGCGGCGGATCAGCGGTAGATAGTGCACGCCCGCGCTGCTGAACCCGTGCAGCATCACCATCTTGGGCAGACGGCCGTTGCCTCGACCGACAACCGCATGCATGCGTCCGACCGAGGTCTCAACCCAGTGACGACGAAAGCCCATGCGTCGAAGCACGAGCAGCGCGAGTCGGTCAGCGAGCTTGGGAATATGGCGGGTTGGCACGGCGCCTCGGGTCAGTGGACGATCCTACGGGTTCCAGCGCGATTCCGCCAGCGTCGATCCGCCATTATTCGTCATTGCCAAATCCGCACGGCGCCGCGGTTCCCACACTATCGGCCAGCCTTGTACCGCCGAACGTCGATGCTGTACTTCACGACCCGGGTGCCCATCATGCGCTCGGTCACACCGAGCTGCCGCGCCGCAGCGGCCATATTCCCACGGTGCGACTTGAGGGCGTCTCGAATCAAGTCTTCCTCGACCGCGGCTACAGCGGCCTTGAGGGTGGAGCGCGGCCCCGTCCCGGAGTGTTCTGCCGTCTGAAGCGTGGGCGGCAGGTGGTGGCCAAGAACCACGTCGTCGCGGGCGAGTAGCACCGCACGCTCCACGCAGTTTTCGAGCTCCCGCACATTGCCGGGCCAGTGGTAGGCCACCATCATGTCGATGGCGGCAGTGGCGATGCGGCGAACCGCCTTTCCGTGCGACTTGTTGAACACCTCGACGAAGTGGTCGGCGAGCAGAAGGATGTCGCTTCCGCGCTCGCGAAGGGCCGGCAGGCGAATCGGGAACACGTTCAGCCGGTAGTACAGGTCCGCGCGAAAGCCGCCGTCCGCCACCATCCGCTCCAGGTCACGACTCGTGGCCGCAATCACGCGGACGTCGACACGCACTGTGTGGTTACCGCCCACCCGCTCGAACTCGCGCTCTTGAAGGACACGGAGCAACTTCACCTGCGTGGCCGGCGAGAGGTCGCCAATCTCGTCGAGGAACAGCGTTCCACCCTCGGCCTGCTCGAAGCGTCCCCGACGTCGCTGGTGTGCACCGGTGAAAGCGCCGCGTTCATGTCCGAACAGCTCGGACTCGATGACCCCTTCCGGCAGAGCCGCACAGTTGACTTTGATGAAAGGGTGACGCGCACGACCCGAGTCGCCATGAAGAGCTGACGCGACAAGCTCCTTTCCCGTCCCGGACTCGCCGAGCAGCAGCACCGTCGTCTGCGAACCCGCAACCTGCCCCATGTGCGAGTACACCTGACGCATCGCCTTGCTACGACCAAGGATGTTGCCCGGGGCATCGTCATGCGAGACCGACTCGGCACGCACCGCCACGCGCTGACGCACAGCCGGGGCAAGAAGGGCTGCCGTGAGCGACAACACCCGCTCGAAGCGCTCGAGACTCGCATCGTCATTCGGAGGACCAAAGGCTGACAAGGTTGCCAGAACCCTGTCCTCATCGAGCACAGGCACACAGACGAAGCAGAGCTCACTGCCGAATGCGCGCATGCCCGTCTTGTCGGTGAAGCGCTCATCCACCGCGATGTTGGCGACCCGAAACGGCTCTCCGCTGATCGCCACCCTGCCGGTCACCCCTTCCCCGAGCGTCCACGATCCGCGCGTCACCTCTGAAGGCGTGAGACCGTGTGCCGCTTCGATACGCAGGGCACCACTCGCGCGGTCCATGAGCGCCAAGGTGGCTCGCTGCAGCCCCAGCTCCTCCGAGAGTGCGCGCAACACGGGACCCAGCACCTCGTCGAGGACGGGGGTCCGGCGCACAAAGGTGGCGATGCGACCTAGGAGGCCAAGGGCAAACTCGGGCTGGGCGGATGCGGTCATGAGGTCAACCTACAATATTGTAGGACCCAAGCCATGCGACAAGGCCGCAACAGAAGTCCAGACCCGCCCGCAACACCCACAAAAAGCGGCTCACCCAAGTAAACACCCTGACCCCGACATAAATGTAGGACAACTTTCACTAGACTACATTTATGTGTGAAATGCAGGCGCACCCCCCACGAGACACTCCCGCTGTTCGCTGCTGGATCGGTCTGGCACCCCACTCCAGCCCAGAAGTGCCGCGCTGGCACGCCCCTTGCTTCGGGGCGGTTGTCACCGGAGCCCCCCCTCATGACCGATCCCACCGCCGCTGATGCCCTCTTCTGGGTCAACAACACTTGGATGCTTGTCGCGACCTTCCTAGTCTTCGTCATGCACCTCGGCTTCGCCGTACTCGAGAGCGGCCTGGTTCACTCGAAGAACACCGTGAACGTGCTCTTCAAGAACATCACCATTCTCTCGATTGGGCTGCTGACCTACGCCGCCGTCGGATTCAACCTCATGTACCCGGGAGAGGCCTTCGCCGGCGGCTTCTTCGGCTTCTCGGGCTTTGGCATCGCCGCTGACGAGACCGGACTCGGAATCGCCTACGCCGACGGCGCCTACACCTACTGGACCGACTTCATCTTCCAGGCGATGTTCGCGGCTACCGCGGCCACCATCGTCTCTGGGGCGGTCGCCGAGCGCGTGAAGCTCGAGTCCTTCTTGATCTTCTCGTCCATCTACGTCGCCGTCATCTACCCGATGGTCGGCATGTGGCACTGGGGCGGCGGCTGGCTCGCCGCGGCGGGCTTTCACGACTTCGCCGGCTCGACCATCGTCCACGGTGTGGGCGGCTGGGGTGCCCTGGTCGGCGCCTGGATGCTCGGCCCGCGTGCCGCAAAGCTTCGCGGTGAAGCACAGCCCCACAGCCTCCCGCTTGCCGCCATCGGCGTTCTTCTGCTCTGGTTCGGCTGGTACGGATTCAACGGCGGCAGCGTGCTCTCGGCCGACCCTGGTGCGGTCTCACTCGTCGTGGTCACCACCTCCCTAGCTGCGGCCGCTGGCGTCATGACCGCCGCCGGAACCTCCTGGGTCGTCGACCACAAGCCCGACCTCTCGATGGCTTTGAACGGCGCACTCGCAGGACTCGTCGGCGTCACCGCTGGCGCCGATGTCGTCACGCCGATGACCGCCATCATCATCGGCGGCATCGCTGGCATTCTGGTGCTCGGGTCATCCAAGCTTCTCGACCGCATCCAGCTCGATGACCCGGTCGGCGCCATCCCCGTCCACCTCGTCTGTGGCATCTGGGGCACGCTCGCCGTCGGCATCTTCGTCCCCGACAAGAGCATCGCGACGCAACTCATCGGTGTCGCTGCCACCGCCGCCTTCTGCCTTCCCGCTTCCCTGCTCATCTTCGGTGCTCTGCGCGCCACCATCGGCCTGCGCGTCACCGCCGAGGAAGAAGAGATGGGCCTCGACCACCACGAGCACGGCATGGAGGCCTACGGACTTCCGTCGGTCACCAGCGAAGTGCTGCTCGAGCTGGCCGCGAAGTAGTCGCTCTGTCGCGAGGTGGGGGCGCGACTCAAGCCATCCCCACATCACTGAAAAGGGTACGGCTCCTCCTCCCGGCTTTCTGGGGGGAGGAGCTTTTTCTGCTCAGCTGTACAGCAGGCAGCCCTTGCGCTTGCGCATGAACTCGACGCGCTGGGGTTCCCAGAGGGTGAGCAAGTCCTTGAGAGCGCCGCCCTGCTCGACCCACTCCCGGAACTCCGAGGACCCGGTCAGAAGATCGATGGCGATGGGGTCATCCACGTATTCGTAGGTCTCGGTGCGCCACTCGAAGTTCTCGGGGTCGCACTGGTACGCGGCCTGGGTGACGATCATGCCGAGCAGGAAGGCATTGAGCGCGTCGCGGTCGGTCACGTGAATCTCGAGTCCACCGCAGTTGACCCCAGCGTGCTTCTGGAAGCCTGGAAGGAAAGCCGCCGGGCGGAACTCGACCCCGCGCAAGCCCGCATCGGCAGCGAGCGTGTAGCACTTGGCGACGAACGCCTGCGGGTCGAGCCAGGGTGCTCCGACCAGGTGGAAAGGACGCGTCGTTCCCCTGCCCTCGGAGAGGTTGGTGCCCTCGATGAGGCACATGCCCGGGTAGACCGTGGCCGTGTCGACCGTCGGCATGTTCGGGGACGGGTACACCCAAGGCATGTCGGTCTCGTCGAGCCACTTGCTGCGCTGCCAGCCCTCGCACAGCACCACATCGACATTGCAGCTGATCCCGCAGTGGTTCTGGAAGTAGCGGGCGAGCTCCGCCATCGTCATGCCGTGCCGAGGCGCGAGTGGGTAGGCCCCGACGAAGCTCTCGAAGCCCTTTCCAACGATGTTGCCCTCGACGGTGACGCCGTTGATGGGGTTCGGCCGGTCGAGGACGACGATGCGCGTTCCGACCTGGCCGGCGACCTCCATCATGTACCCAAGGGTGGCCTGGTAGGTGTAGTAGCGGGCGCCGATGTCCTGAATGTCGAAGAGGATGACGTCGAGATCGCGAAGCGTCTCTGGATCCGGATGCAGCGAGGCCTCAGTCGTGCCGTACAGCGTGACTGTCTCGATGCCCGTGACCGGGTCGACCGTCTCATCGAGCTGAATCATGTCCTGCACCGTGGCGCGAATGCCGTGCTCGGGGCCGAACAGCCGGACCAGCTCAACACCGGCCTCTTGCAACAGGTCGATGCCGTGGCGGAAGTTCCGGTCGACGGCAGTGTGGTTGCAGCAAAAGCCAACGCGCTCGCCTTTCAGTTGGGACACACCCGAGGCGAGAAAGACGTCGAGACCAGACTTCATGGGGACACTCGTGGAGGGAGGGGGCGGCGGACGCCGGGAGGGAGCTTAAGCCTATCACCGAAGCAGACGGCCGCGAGGTTGGTCGCGCGCTCGTAGACGGCGTGGACGTTGGCCACGAGCCCCGGGGTACCTATTGTTCCGTTCGCTGCCGCTCACTCCGGCCTTCGGCCGGCGCGCTTCGCTCCGGCGGAGTCGCCTCGGTTCCTCGGGCAACCTCGGTCCGCACGGGCTTTCGGTCGGCGAGCGCGTGGAGAACCCAGGCGCCACTTTGGGATCGGGCGCCAAAGCGCTGACGGACCGAGAAGCCCTCGGTACCTCTGCGACCGCCTTCGCTTCGCGGTTGTGGGACCGCGCCCACACCGTGCGGATTGCATCGCACGCCCGCGATGCCGCTGAACCACCAGCGCGCCGCGGTTCCTCACGAAGCCCCCATCCCTCACACCTCGCCGACCACGCCCGAGGCCGGGCCGCGGTGTGGGCGCGGTCCCACGGCCAGGGGGGGCCTGCGCAGGGGGGGACGGCACGTCCCCCTAGCAAGGGGTTCCGAAGGGGGGACGCCAGGTCCCCCCTTGGCGGGCGTGGACCGCAGGCCCGAAGGGCCGAGGACCAGGTCCGGTAAAACAGGGCCGAAGGCCCGTGAGCCCATCGCTCGCCGCCAACGTCACCCGTCCTGTACGAACCTCCGCAGCCAACCACCACACCCAATCGCCAAGGCCCGTGAGCCCGGCGCCCACCGCCAACGTCACCCGTCCTCTCCCCCTGCGCAGCCAACCACCACACCCAAGACCCAAAAGGCCGACGCTCGCAGCCGACCTCAGCCGTCGAGCGCCGCCAACTGCCGCCCGACCGACTCCCAGCCCGGCAGAGTCACGCCGTTCAACTCCACCACCGGCGCGAGGTGCCGGGTGGTCGACGCCACGTAGAGCGCGTCGAGCGAGGCATCGGCCATCGCGCCCTCACGGACCACGGGGATGCCCAGCTCTTCCGCGCGCTCGACGATCGTCGTGCACGTTACCGACGGCAGGATCTGCCCATCGTGCGGGGCCGTGTAGATGGTCCCGTCGATCACCGCGAGAATCGCCGAAGTCGTGCCTTCGGCAAAGCGACCCGCTTCGTCGACGAACAGCACTTCATCGGCACCCGACCGCTCTACCGCAATCAGCCAGGACACACGGCTACCGTGCTTCATGGCGCCGCCCACAAAGGGATCGGGACGCCAGTCACGCGTGACAGCGGTCAGCGGCGCATGCAGGCGCGCAAGATCGAGCGGCTCGGCGGTCACGATGCGCTGGCCGCCACCGGTGAGTGTGATCCTCAGCCGTGCATCGGGCACGACCCCCACGGCGGCACTGAGCTCGGCCTTGAGCTGCTCGGGATGGGGCATGCGGATGTACGCCTGCTCACACGAAGCGGCCAAGCGCTCGAGATGCCGCTCGACGTGCGCAATGCGGCCCTCACGGGAGCGCAAGGTCTCGAACACCGACCACCCCCGCGTGAAGCCAGGGTCGGTAATAGGAATGGTGGCCGCTTCCAGCCGCATTCCAACGCCATTGACGAGTGCGAATCGGTCCATGGGGCCATCTATCCCGCGCACAGCCCCGCGCCGCGCAGCAAGCCGATGCGCTCATCCGCGGCTGAGTGGCCCCTCAGCCGCGGATTCCCGTTGCGCCCGGCCTTGTGACCCACTAGTACGCGCCCTTCCCAAGGGGACGCATCATGGCTGGCTACGAAGGTCTGGACTTCTACGAAATGGACGAGCTCCTCAGCGACGAAGAGGTCGCCATCCGCGACGCCGTTCGTGGCTGGGTCGAGGACAACGTCGTTCCGATCATTGAAGAGCACGCGCAGGCGGGAACCTTCCCGAAGCACCTCGCCAAGGAAATGGGCTCGATGGGCCTGCTCGGCGCCAACCTCGAGGGCTACGGCTGCCCCGGACTCAACAACGTGTCCTACGGCCTGATCTGCCAGGAACTCGAACGCGGTGACAGCGGTATTCGCTCCTTCGCCTCGGTGCAGGGCTCGCTGGTCATGTTCCCGATCCACGCCTACGGCTCCGAAGAGCAGAAGAACAAGTGGCTTCCGCGTCTCGCCGCCGGCGAGGCCATCGGCTGCTTCGGTCTGACCGAGCCCGACCACGGAAGCAACCCGGGCGGAATGGTCACCAAGGCCGTCGACAAGGGCGACCACTACGAGCTCAACGGCGCCAAGATGTGGATCACGAACGGCACCCTCGCCGACGTGGCCGTCGTCTGGGCCAAGCTCGACGGCGTCGTCCACGGCTTCCTCGTCGAGAAGGGCATGGAGGGCTTCACCGCCCCCGAGATGAAGGGCAAGTACAGCCTGCGCGCCTCGGTCACCTCCGAGCTCGTCTTCGACGGCGTGAAGCTGCCGAAGGAGAACCTGCTCCCGAAGACGGTGGGCATCGGTCTCAAGGGTCCGCTCTCCTGCCTGAACAACGCGCGCTACGGCATCGCATGGGGCGCTCTCGGCGCCGCGCAGGCCTGCTTCCACAGCTCCAAGGACTACGCGCTCAACCGCAATCAGTTCGGCGCGCCGATCGCTCGTTTCCAGCTCGTCCAGAACAAGCTGGCTTGGATGCTCCGCGAGATCACCAAGGGCCAGCTCCTCGCTTGGCGCCTCGGCCGCATGAAGGACGCGGGCACCATGAAGCACCAGCAGGTCAGCCTCGCCAAGATGAACAACGTCGACATCGCCATCCAGATTGCACGCGTCGCACGCGACATTCACGGCGCCAACGGCATCCTCGGCGAGTACCCGATCATGCGCCACGCCGCGAACCTCGAGTCGGTCTTCACCTACGAGGGCACCCACGACATCCACAACCTGGTCCTCGGCCAGTGGATTACCGGAATCCAGGCATTCCAGTAGAGTGAGCGCCGCGAGGCGTTGAAAGAAGAGGCGTGTTCGCAGTGGCGGACGCGCCTCTTTTCTTTGGGACCCTGCACCGCAGCGCTGGGCTCACAGCGTCTGCGTCAGTCTTCGCGCCATCCACGACCGAAACGCCGCTCGGTCGTCTTCCCCGTCAGCAAGCCCCAGGGCCTGGCGTAAGCGCTCACCAAAGATGGCATCGCCGAACAGCGCTGCCGCCACGAGCAGCAGCCCAAACTCCGCATCCTCGCGCTCCACACCCTCCGGCGTCAGGCTCTGCACCTGTTCAGGCAGCTCGGCGAGCGCGCCATCGAAGACCTCAGCGGGCAGGCCCTTCCCCGCAAGCAGTAGCCATGCACCGATCCGCGCGTGCCCCTTCTTGCGCACGACGTCGTCGACGCTGTCGATGAAGCCTTCCACCGAGGGAGGCGCCTCCTTGAGGGATGACAGCTCCGTGAACAGCCCTCCCCACGCCTCGGCCACCACCGCGCGCATCAGACCCGCGCGACTGCCGAAGTGGTGCAGCACCGCCTGCCGAGAGATCCCAACCTCGGCGGCGATCGCGTCGAGCGTCATGCCGTCGAGCCCGTGGGATGCGAGCTGATGCTGGGCGGCATCGAGGATCAGGCGCTTGGACTCCGCAGCACTTCTTCGACGTCTGGGCACGAAAACTCCGGTTTGAGGTTGCAGCTCCCCTGAAGGGGCCTTACCTACTGACGCGTAAGTAAGTAACGCTACCTACTCTCTAGTAAGTATCGCACGGAGGCCCTATGCGCACCGCAGACGAATGGTTCGAACTCTACGGCGAGTCCCACAAGAACAAGATCAACAAGATCATCCACTGGGTCTGCATCCCGGTGATCTTGATGACGACGCTGGGCCTGTTCCAGACCATCCCCCATCCCTTCGGTGAGGGCGTGTGGATGCACTGGGGAACCCTCGTCGCCGCCGCCGGCCTCGTCTTCTACGCGCGTCTCTCCCTGACGCTGGCTGCCGGCATGGCGGTGGTCTCCGCGACCGCCCTCGCTGTGAACGCGGCCCTGGTGACCGCCGGCGTGAACCTGCTCACCTTCTCGCTCGGCGTGTTCTTCATCGCGTGGCTGTTTCAGTTCATCGGCCACAAGATCGAAGGCAAGAAGCCCTCGTTCTTCCAGGACCTGCAGTTCCTGTTGATCGGCCCCGCCTGGCTGCTGCAGTTCGTCATGCGCGCCGTCGGCATCCCCGTCGTGGCCGGCGAGAACAGCCCCGCCAAGGCCTAGGCCTCGGTGCCCTAGGAGCGAACTAGTGCTGCGGCAGCTGGGTCTCGCTCTGATGACAGCTTGCGCATGCGGCCCACGCCTGCCCCACGCGGGTGAGGTGGGCCTGCTCTGGCGTCGCGTCCCCAGTGTCTGAGGAGCGCTTCACAGCGTAGGCACCCTCCACCTGGTCAAGAGGCTCCGCCCCTGCCGTGGGAGGCGTGTCGTCCCCCCAGACCAGTCCCCATGCGAGCCACTCCCCTGCCGACGCATGCGCCCATCGCGGACGCGGAGGGGGCATGACCTCGAGGGTGGCATGGCAGGAGCCACAGCCCGCCGATGCCGCTGCGACCGCCTCTGCAAGCTCCTCGGCGTCCTCAGCGAAGCCGATGAAGCCGAGCGCGCCACCGACGGCATCCTGCGCCGTGAGGGTTGCAACGTCGGCACTCTCACCCTCGGGTCCGGCGGTCAGGTCGCGCGCCACCACGCCGGCGAGCGGTCGATCGCCCGTCCACGCGGCCTTCACAAGCCGAGGGTACTCCGCATAGTGCGCCAGCAGTTGGGGCCCCACGGGCTCAGGCGGCTGACGGAAGGCCCACGCGAGGATCAGCGCAAGCGCGGCGAGACCTCCGAGCAGCGGCAAGAGACGTTTCATACCCCGCCGCTAACCCGGCTCTCCGGCCGACGTTGACGCCATCTCCCCGCTGTGCGGTTACTCCCCGGCCGTGATCCTCCCCCTGCTCGCACTGACCGGATGCGTGCCCGCCCACATCGTGGTTCCGGCGCCAGACTACGATGTGCGCCAACCCGAGGGTGACGCCGTATCGGTGTCGTTTCCGGTGGACGTGCGGCCGAGCGAGGAGCGACGCGACGGCGGCTTCTACACATCCTCCCTGCCACTTCCATTCGTGTCCCACGGCGACGCCAACCTCGAGCCCAGCAGCCTCGGCGCGGTGGCAAGGGCGACCGAGGGGGCTCTGATGGAACGCGGCGTGCCCGAACAGGACGACTCCGCCTACGATGTCCGCCTCTACGTGCTGCATCACGCTGGCACCCGCGACGTCTCGGACGCGCAATGGACGTCAACCCTCACCGGAGGCCTCGCGGGCACGGTCGGCAAGTTCGTGTACCCGGCGTTCTTTGTCGCCTACTCCACCGTGCGCGTCGAAGTCGAGGGTCCCGCGGGCACGACGGTTCGGGATGTGACCGCCTATGCCACGCACCGCCGCTCCGTCGCGCGCACCTGGGGATGGCCGTCGCTGTTCCGAAAGGCTCCGGCCAAGCAGGCGATGACCGACGTGCTCTCCGAGATGCACACCGACCTGGGTCGGCAGATCGCCACGGTGATCGACGAGAACCGCAGCGGCGAGGTCAGCGGCGAAGCCCCGACCGTTCCTGCCCAGCACAGCCTTCATCGCTGGAGCCAAGCCGATAGCTTCACGGCTCGCGGAAAGGAGCCCGCCTGGGTGGCGGCCAAGTACCCCTCCGAGCGCTTCAGCCTGGTGACCGGTCACGACACCACAAAGGGTGAGGTCGTCGGTCGCATCGCCCTGCCGCTCGACACCCTTGGCTACGACGTCGGCATCTTCGATCGTTGGCAGTGGCAGCTCGACGTCACCGTGCTCGGCCTTGTCAACCAGGCGGGCACCGGGCTGCGCACACAGGTCGGCAGGGTCGGAGACTTCGCGTTCTCGATGGAAGCCTCCGCAGGCCTGACGGTCGCCCTTCCCCCATCTGAGTCCTACCGCCCCAGCTTGGCTGCATTGAACGCCCGTGGCACCGGCATGATCTCGTGGCGCCCGGGCGAGGTGACCTGGTTCGCGCGAGCCGGCTGGAGCGCGATCTCGGTTCGCCACGAACTGGAAGAGATCCCCGACCTCGAGCTGGGCGGCGCCATCGCGATCACCGCTTCCCCAGGCCTAGAGGTCCAGCTCTCGACCACTACGCTTCTCGCGCTCCAAGTACGCACGTCCGCCACGTTCCAGAACGGCAACCCACTGGCCCTCGGTCGGCTTGGTGCGGTGCAAGTGGTCCCACAGTTCGCTCTCGGTCTGCGATGATGGCGCCCGCATGACCCAATGGCCCAGCCGAATCCTGCACAGCATCGTGCGGCGCTACAACCCAGACATCTCCGAGGCCCAGCTGCGTCGGGAGCTTCGGCACCTGCGCGGCACGCTGCGCTTCGTGGCGATCTTCGGTCTCACCGTGGTGATTCCGATCTTGGTGCTCGGCTGGTTCGCCCTGTCGAGCATCCAGGGCGAAGAGGTCATCGCCGAACAAGAGGTCATGCGGTCCGCCGATGCGGTGGTGGGCCAGGTCTACTTCAGCGCCGGCGAGCAGTTCGACCGCTTCGAGGACCAAACCGCGGGTCGACTTCGAGCCGGCGAGTCCGTTCTCTCCAATCTCGGAGACCTCTCACCCCACTTGCGCGTGGCCTTCCGTCTCTCGGCCGCGGGAGACCTCGTCGCCCCGTTCAAGCAAGCCGAGCCGGTCACGGCCCGTCCGCCTACCGCTCGCTATCGACGCCTGTGGGAAGAGGGGCGCGCCAGGCTCGGGAAGGAACGTCCGGACCAGGCCGCAGAGTCCTTTCGTCTCGCAGCCAAAGCGGGCGTCGACCCGGGCTACATCGCCGAAGCCCGACTGGCCGAGGCCGTGGCGATCGCTCAAGCCGGCGACGGCGCAACCTCCGATGAGATGCTCGCCGACCTGTACGCAGATCACGCCAATGTGCGCGACCGCTATGGCTTCCGCATTGGCGATCTGGTCTTGCTCAAGCGAGGAGAGACGGCGCTCGCCCGTGACCCCGACGTGGGATCCATCGCGCTGCACGACCTCGTCGATGAGCTGCTCGGCGGACGCTACTGGACGATCGGTTACACCAGCGAGATGTCCGTCGCGGACCGAGCCCTCACGGCCGTCGAACGGCACGTCGAAGCCGAGTGGGTTGCCCGAGCACACAGCCGTCTGAGCGAGCGCACCGAGCAGCTGTTCTGGGCCGAGAGCACCCTGCACGAAGTCGCTGACCTTGTGGACGCTGCCCCTGCCGCTCCAGGCGTATTCCGCTACACCTCCCGTCCCAACAGCCACGCCGTCTGGGCGGTCACGAGCTGGTCCGGTGAGATCTACGCCTTCTCCTTCGACCGCAGCAGCATGCGCGCCGAGCTCGACGCAGGCGTGGCCTCCGCCGCAAGCCTCGAACCCGACATCACCGCCTGGGTTGCCGCAGCGGACTCCTCACGTCCCGGCACTCTCGTCACCAGGCCTCTGCAACCGTGGCTCCCCTTCGACGCCATCATCACCGCGCCGACAGACCCCGAAGCCCTGCTTACGCGAACCCGCCGTCGCCGAACCTCGCGCATTGCCGTCATCTCGATCATCATGCTCACCGTGCTCGTCGGCGTGGCCATGTCCGCCCGAATCGTCTCGACAGAACTCGAGAATGCACGCATGAAGACGGACTTCGCCGCGAACGTGTCCCACGAGCTCCGCTCTCCGATCACGAACATCCGGGTGCAAGCCGAAGCACTGCTCTTGGATCTCGTCTTCGATGACGAGGACCGGCACCGCCATCATGAGGCCATTGTTCGCGAAGCCGAGCGCCTCTCGCGCCTTGTCGACAATGTTCTCGACTTCGCGGCGATCGAGCGCGGCGCCAAGAAATACCACTTCCGCCCCGAGGATCCCACCGAGTTGCTCTACCGAGCCCTCGATGCCACCTCGAGCGGACTGAAGGGCAAGAAGGTCACACTCGACGCCGACATCCCCGAGGCCTTGCCGGTCGTTTGGGCCGATCGCGAGGCCATGAGCCAGGTACTCACCAACCTGCTCTCGAACGCCATCAAGTACGGCGGCGATGGGAACTGGGTCGGGGTCAGAGCCCATGCGGAAGAGGAAGAACTGGTCATCGAGGTGTCTGACAAGGGCATCGGCATGAGCGCCGAAGATGCCGCCCAAGTGTTCGAGCACTTCTTCCGATCTTCGGACCCACTCGTCAGAAAGCAGAAAGGGACGGGGATCGGCCTTGCAATCGTCGGCTATATCGTAGAGGCTCACCGCGGCTCAATCTCGGTAACGAGCGAGAAGAGCATCGGAACCACCTTCACGATCCGCTTGCCTCTGACACCGCCAGACGGTGATCACGCTTAGGAGAGACAGTGCCTCGCATTCTGTTCGTCGAAGACGAGGAGCGCGTCCTTGAGACGCTGAAGCGCTTCTTCACCCGCGAAGGCTACGACGCTTATGGCGCCCAGAGCCTCACCGAAGCCGTCCATCAAGCTGACCGCTTTCCCCCGGACATCGCGTTGCTCGACGTGATGCTGAACGAGGGACCCGAGCCCGAGCACGATGGCTTCGCCGTCTGCAAGGCGTTGCGTGAAGCCGGCTACGAAGGTCCGGTGATCTTCCTCACCGCGCGCACGTCCGAGGACGACAAGCTGTCTGGCTTCGACCTTGGCGCTGACGACTACGTGACCAAACCCTTCTCGCTTCCAGAGCTCGGGGCTCGCGTTGGAGCGGTGCTCCGCCGTACCGGTGGCGCCAAGTCGGTCTACCGATTCGGCACCGTCGAAGTCGACCTCGACAACTACGTCGTGCGTCACCCCGGCGAAGAGGAGCGCCTGTCGAACCGCGAACAGGAGTTGCTGCGCTACCTCATCGAGCATCGCGGCAAGGTTCTGCCTCGCGAAGAGCTGCTCACCAGCATTTGGAAGTACTCGCCGAACGTCACTACGCGTACGGTCGACACGCACATCCTCAATGTGCGTAAGAAGCTCCGCGACGATGCCGGAAACCCCCGGTTCATCGAGACCATGCACGGCGTGGGCTACCGCTTCGTGGCCGAAGAAGGCTGAGATTCTCGCGCTCTTGCTCGCCCTGTTCGCCGGGCCCGCGTCTGCCCAGCAGCTGCCGGTCCAAGCGTGGCAGGACTTGCATCGGGCGCGGCTCGCAGAGGCGATCGACCACGACGTCGACCGCGCTGAGCGCATCTACCGGCGGCTGATCCAGAGTCTGGCCGCCGAAGACCCTATTCGGGAAGAGGCCCTCTACTCGCTCGGCAGCGCCCTGTACTCGACGGGGCGCAACGCCGAGGCGGTCGAGGTGCTGCTCGAGGGCAACCGCACCGCCCAGCGGCGATCTCGCTTTCAGGACCTGCTCCAGCTCATCGAGCTCGACCAGACCAGCGTGCGGCGCATTCCGGCACGCTGGGACTTCGGACGCGATGCCCACGGTCTACTGCATCCTTGGGGCTACCAAGAGAAGGGTTCGCTGCGCATCTCGGCTCAACCGGATGGGAACAGCGTGCTCGTGTGGTCCACACGCGTGGCGGTGAGCGAAGACGACCAGCTGCTGATTGGCTTCGACAATCCCCAGCCCGCACCGGCTGGCATTCGCTTCGACGTGGCGGCCACCGTGTTCGACGCCTGGCTCGAGGTGGTGGTCCACGACGACCTCGGCCGAGCGTGGACATGGCCGGAGGGTCGGCTTCGCGCCCGCACGAACCTGCTGCTGACCTTTGACTTGGCCTTCTCGGGCTTCGTCCTGGCTGACGGAAGCCGAGACTCTCTCGATACCTCGACCATCGATCGTCTCGTGATTCGCGACGTCTCGGCCTTCCAGGGCAAGTACGCCGGCGACCACGACATTCTCCTCGATGACGTCGAGATCTACTAGCCGCACCATGAGTGAGAGTCCGTGGCCCTGATCGTCCAGAAGTATGGTGGTTCCTCCGTCGCCGACCTCGACCGCCTCGAGCAGGTCGCGAGCCGTATCGCCCGCCACGTCACGGCCGGGCACCAGATCGTGGTCGTCGTCTCGGCCATGGGCAACACGACCAACGAGTTGCTGGCACTCGCCAGGCAGACCACGCCATCGCCGGACCGACGTGAACTCGACATGCTGATCAGCGTCGGCGAGCGCATCTCCATGGCACTGCTCGCGATGAAGCTCAAGGAGCTCGGGGTTCGCGCGCGCTCTCTCACCGGATCACAGTCCGGCATCATCACCGATGAAGCCCATGCCGACGCCCGGGTCGTCGAGGTGCGCCCAGCCAGGGTCCAATCGCTCATCGACCAGGGCTTCGTGGTCATCGTGGCCGGCTTTCAAGGTGTCAGCCGCACCCGCGAGGTCACCACCCTCGGCCGCGGCGGGTCCGACACCACCGCGGTCGTACTCGCGGCCGCCCTCGAGGCCGAGTACTGCGAGATCTGCTCAGACGTCGACGGTGTGTGGTCCGCGGACCCTCGCGTGGTCGCCTCGGCCGCGCGCATCGACAACCTGAGCCTCGAGGAGGGGCTCGCCCTCGCTCGCGGCGGCGCAAAGGTGCTCTTCGAGGACGCACTTCGCTACGCCCGCGACCACAACGTGACGCTGAAGGCATCGGCCACCCACGGACCAGGCACAGGTACACGGCTCTCGGACAGTGGGTCGACCGAGGCCCGGGCGGTGGCCATTACTGGCGACGACCAGCTCATCGCTGTCGACACGACCGCGGCGGATACATCCGCTGTGCAGGCGGCGATCCGCGACGCCGGCCTACGACTGCGGCGCAGGATTGGGGGTGTGGTGCACCTCGACACCCGCAATGCACACGGAACCGTGGCCTGGCCCGAGGGCGTCGTCGACCACGGGCCCATTGCGGTCCTCAGCGCGGTCGGCAGTGCACTTGGGGAGTCTTTCGAGGACCATCGCCTCGCGAGTGCCGCCCTGGACCAGTCGGGGATCGCCATCCACGACCAGGGCTCCGCCGGGGACGCATTGTGGTGGCAAGTGGACGCGGATCGGCTCGATGACGCCGTCCGGATCGTTCACCTCGCCTTGGTCGAGAATTAGGATCGGGTTCACCAGCGGATCCTCGGCGTCTGCAGTCCCATTCTCTTCCGCCTGTGCCCCCGCCACGCTAGGTTCGCATCTGCACCCGGAGCATGTTTGATCCGCCACTTCCTGAACCCGCCGAATTGGTTCACATCCGCCAGCATCTTCTGCAGCGTCTATGCCATGACCCTGCTGATCGGCGTCGAGGCCGACTCCGAGACCTTGCGCCACGCCTGTGTGCTCGTCGTCTTTGGCGGCATCTTCGACATGCTCGACGGCCGTGTGGCGCGGCGTCTGAACCGATACAGCGAGTTCGGCGTACAGCTCGATTCCATCGCAGACATCATCAGCTTTGGTGTGGCCCCTGGCCTGCTCGTATGGTCCTGGCTTCTCCACGAGCTCGGCGGCATTGGCGCGTTCATGGCCTTCTGGTACGTGCTCTGCGCCGCCTTCCGCCTGGCGCGCTTCAACGTCAACACCCAGAACAACGACTGGGAGTTCGCGGGTCACAGCCAAGGCCTGACGTCCACCATGGGCGGCGGCTCGCTGGTCACCTTTGTCTGGCTCGCGAACGGCTACCTCGAAGACGTGCTGGTCCCCACCGCGTGGCAGCTCGGCGTGCTCACCCTCGCCATCGGCTTTCTGATGGTGTCGAGCATCCCCTACCGGAACTTCAAGGACTACGCCGTCAACCGCAAGGCGCGGCGCTTCTTCGCCCTCGCGCTGGCCGCGTGCCTCGGCGGCGCGCTGTTCGCGAAGCAGTTCGCAGGACTGTTCGGCGTCGGCGCCTTTCTGTACATGACCGTCGGCACCTTCGACGGTGTCTTCGTGGCCGTCTGGCGTCGCCTCGGCGGCCTCAAGCTTCCCGGAGACGATGAAGAGGCTGAGCTCGATCGGCTCGATATGAGCGCCGCCGACGACTAGGCCAAGAAGCGCTCGATGCGCTCGGCGATGTCCGCATCCTGCTCGTTGGCCATCCAGTGACCGGCCTCTGCCACCACCTGAAGCTCGGCACGAACGCTCGCTGCCAGCCGGCGATGCAGCGCGCGAATGCCGCCGCCGATCCACGGTCCGGACGAATCGCCCTTCAGCAGCAGAACCGGCATGGTGAGCGCCTCGAAGGGCAGCGGATACAGCTCCGGAGCCGTCTGCACGAGTGACCGACTGGTGTTCACGTCCGTCTGCGAGCGCGACTGCACCACCCGCTCGAGCACTGCCGCCGGAAAGTGTTCGGGCGCGTGCACGCGTTTGAAGCCAGGCCCCTGCAGCTTCACCTCACCCCTGTCCTGGTCCACTACCTGCCGCCGGTAGATCCACGCCGACAGCCGAACGACGGGCTGCCAGGGCACTACAGCGGGCTCGAGCAGCACCAGCGCGCGCGGCCGAATACGAGCGGCAAGCACCACCCCGAGAAGGCCGCCGAGGGAGTGACCGACCAGCACGCCGTCGTCACCGAGCCCCTCTTTGACCACCGGGAGCACAGCCTCGACCATCGCCGGCCAGCTGGGCTCCGCGAGGGGCGCCGTGCCGTCGAAGCCGGGAAGCGTCAGCACGCGCGTGTCGAATCCACGGGACGCCAGCTCGCGGGCCAAGCCACCGTAGAAGTCGGCGGACAGGTCGTTGCCCGGGAGCAGGACCAGTCTCGAGTGGGGCTCGGCGGCGGGCGTGTGAAGCACCGCCGTCATTGCGGCCGACTCGCGACCACGCAGGTGTCTGGGGTGTTGTGTCGGGCCACGACCCGCAGCCCAGCGGCATCGAGGATTGTGGCAAGCTCACGGGGCGTATGCAGCTCGCGGTAGCCGAAGTTCAGCTCGTCTGCGAAGAGCCAGTAGAAGGCGCGCATGCCGTAGGTGTCCCGTGGCACCGCCGTGATCTGCAGCCCATCCGGCCGTAGACACTCGGCGAAGCGCTGCAGGACAGCGTGCTTGCGCTCCCCCTTGAAGTGCTCGATCAGGCCCCAGTCGAGGCCCACATCGAAGGCACCCTGCTCCTGCCAGTCGAAGAAGTCCGCCTGCACATACTCGATGCGATCAGGGTCTCGCGTCAGCGTGAGATCGCCCACCTGGAGCGTTCGCGGTGCGTCGAGGTAGCGCTGGTAGGCGGCCGGATCCGCATCCACCAGCACGACCCGCCCCCCATCGCCGAACAGGGCCTGCAGCAGCGAGGCCTCCCACCCCACCTCGGCGCCGAAGAACACGATGTCGGGGTCGCGCTTGACCGGCAGCGGCGCAAAGAGCTTTCGCTTGGTGCCGAGTCCGCGGAGTGCGTCCTTCTGGTGCAAGAAGCGCGCGATGACCCAGCGCAGGGCGCGCACGGGAAGGCTGTAGCGCCGACTCGCGTTGATCTGGCGCCAGTCGTCGGTCTGAAGTGCCGCGTAGCTGCGGTTGAACTGGCTCCAGGCGACGCCTCCGCGCTGCTCGGGCAACAAGACGCCCTCACGGTCAAAGTGCTGGCTCGGCGGCTTGGTGACGTACATCAGGCCGCCCAGGCGTCGAGTGCGCGGGACTGCTCGTTCGAGAGGCGGGCTCGCGGACGCACCGACTGAATGTGGGCAAAGGCTTCGGCCCAGGTGTCGTGAAGTCCCGCCTGGACCAGCGCTGCAGACAACACCGTCACGCTCCGCCCATGGCCTTGCACGCAGTGAATGAGCACCGGCCGTCCCTCCGCGCGTTTCTCGACGGCAAAGGTGGCCGCCTGCCGCAGGTCGTCTGCGGACGGCGGCATGCGGTCCCAAGTGGGGACGTAGAGGTAGTCGGTCAGTGGCCCCCGACGGGGAAGCTCGCAGGCCACATCCACCACCGCTGGCCAGGTCGGCCAGTCTTCGTCACTCGGCCACCCCCCAACGAACCAGCCGGGATGCACCTCGGTGACCCTCGGCTCATCCGGGTGAAGCACGCCACGTCCGAGCACACGGTACATGGCGTGCCAGTTGGGGAAGAGCACAAAGGACCACGCCGGAAAACCGCCGTCCGCGCGCTTGCCCAGAAGGCCCGTCGCGCCCGTCCACGTCGCCAGCCCCACGATGAGGGTGACCGCGCTGCAGAAGCCGAGGAAGAGGCCCATAGCCAGCGGCAGCAGCGCCGAGACGACGAGGCCGAGCACACCCGCGGCGCCGAGCTTGGGCCCGTGACTCACAGCGCCAGCTCTTCGTAGGGTCGCCGGAGTAGCGGCAGCAGCTTGAACTGCGAGTCCCAGCCACGAGCTGAGCCCTCATCATCCTTGTTGCGCAAGGCGCGCGCCAGACCGTCGTAGTCGACCCACTCGGCGACCGGATCCGACAGCCGGGTGGACTTGCGCTTGCTCGCGTACTCATCGTTGATGTCGCCGAGCGCCTTGTCGTAGGCTGTAGCAAGCTCATCGAGCGAGGGTGCGTCGTCTGGGGGCTGCCCCCCGGGCACTGCGAAGAGCAGGCGGTATCCAGGCAGGTGGGCCCCTTCGGGCTGCGACGGTACGGTCGTGGCCTGGACCCTCGCGAGCATGGGGAAGTGCTCGGCGAGGCGCTCGTAGGCCATCTCGACCTGGGCTCCGGTGAGCTTCTCGCCGGTATACGACCAGGTCAGGCCCCGGCGACGGGCAAAACGAAGGTCCGGCAGCCCGCGCCAGATGGCCTTACAGAGAAACACATCCTCGGTCTGGTAGCGCAGCAGCCCGTAGGCATCCGACGCGACGAGCGCGTAGTACTTGCCCACCTCGAGCTCCGTGGACCGAAGCAAGTTCTCGGGCAGGTCTTCGGCGTCCTCCGGCAGGAACTCGCAGAGCACGCCGGGCGCAATCGGCGGAAAGTGAACCTCTTGACCGTCGTACACCGACAGCGTCTCGAGGGTCTCGGTCGACATCGAAAACATCGGTACGAAGCGTGCACTCGGCAGCCACTCGCGCACCTGATTCAGGAATGGACGGGTGTTGCCGCCGTCCCAGCAGAGGAACACCTCGACGTCCATCCACTCCTCTGGACCCAAGGCGACTTCGGAGTCGAGCACACGCCGGGCGCGCTCTTGCCAGCCTGGCTCCTCGATGCGTGACGCAGCCCAACGAATCTCGCTCGCGAACTGCGAGGGGTCGGCCATGTAGTCGCGCAGAAAGGCCGTGTGGGTGTCCCAGTCTTCGGCGAGCGCGTGGAAGTAGGCCGCCTGCGTCGAGGGATTGGTGCTGTACAGCCAGCCGGGATTCGAGAGCACCATGGCCCAGAGCCGAAGCGCATGCACCCCGTACCGCTCGGACAGCGGCGCGAACACCGGCATGGTCAGCGCCCGGTGCGGTGTGACCCAGAGGTCGAACCACGACGGTCGACCCGTCACCATCATCGCCGTGAACGAGTCATCGTGCGCAAGGCTCGCCAAGGCGAACAAGATCGGACGCCTCGTCCCAAGGGCGTAGGCCGTGCGGAAGGTCGCTCCGGCAAATGCAAGCTTGGTCGACCGCAGCCGCCCCTTGGTGAAGGCGATTTCCTTGGGCTCATTGGTGGAGCCCGACGTGCGAACCAAGCGCGCATTCGGAATCGCCCGAGCACGGGCCCGGAGCTCATCGTCGTAGCCGCGAATCGGCACATCGGGGGTGACGCCGTACAGCGTTCGAAGCCGCTCCTGCTCGGCGGCATGGCCGGACAGTCCACGCGAGACCTGCACCGACAGCAGCCCGCCCACCCCGCGAATCAGCGGCGACAGCACCGCGCGTGCGAACGCGTTGACCGCGACACTCACAGGTCGCCCAGGAGAATGTCTGGGTTCTCCACCAGCTTCTTCAGGTGCATGGCGGCCGCAATGTGCTCGAGGCCGTCGGTGATCTGGTGATCGACGGAGAGTCCGAGCACCAGCATGGTCCGAATCACAATCTCGCCGTTCACGACCACCGGCTGGTCGCCAATTCGACTCGGGAAGAACAGCGTGCCCGGTCCAGGAACGGCCCCTCCGGTCAGCCCGCTGTCGCGGTGCATGGTCGCGCTGAGCCCGTAGCTGCCGAAGTGCTTGATGAAGTAGGCCGGGTCCGAGCGCACCTTGTAGTCGTGCAGCTTCGTGAGCGCGCGGGGAAGGTGCTTGAGACGCATGAGCGCCTTGCCCTCCTCGAGTTCCTCGAAGGGCGTGCTCTTGATGCGACGCACCTCGTCGGCAATGTCGAGCACACTCAAGCTCGGCACATCGCGAATGACCGAGGCGAAGAGCACGTAGCCATCGGGCCCTTCTCGACTCACGATCAGGTTGCAGCTGGTCTCGTCATAGGTCACTTCGCGCGGGCCTAGAGCCGTGTGATAGACGCGCGTTCGCAGTCGCTCGTTCTTCGCGATGACCTCGCCGGTGGCCTTGATCAACAGCGAGGCCATGCTGACCCGCACGTCCTTTGCGCGGAGCTCCTCGATGCGCGCGAGGGTGTCGGTCACGTCCCACTCGAAGGTGGCGAGCGTGGGCGCGTGGTACTCGCGGGTGCGCTTGAGCATGTCGTAGATCATCATGCGCATGGAGGTGAGCTTGCGGGTCGTGAAGGTCAAAGCTTGCCATCCCGGAGATGAAGGTCCATCAGCGTGTGGAACAGGGCCAGTTTCTGGGTCTCGGTCGTGCCCTCGAAGATGCTCGTCTGCCGCGCATCTCGGTAGCGCTTCTGAATCGGGTGGTCGCCGTCGATGCCGCGCCAGCCGAAGAGTTGAACCACCGCCGCCGTGGTCTCGAGCGCAAGCTCCGAGGCGTGCAGCTTCCCGATCGCTGCCTGGTGCCCGTATGGAAGGCCCGCGTCGCGCAAGCGAGCGGCCTCGAGCACGATCCGACGCACCATCTCGAGCTTGGCGTAGGCCCCGCCGAGGGCCAGCTGCACATGGGACTTCTGGGCGAGGGGGCCGCCGTAGACCTGCCGATCGCGAATCCAGGGAAGCGCATCGTTGAGGGCGCCCACCACGATTCCGAGAATGGTCGCAGCACCGCCGACCCGGATGGTGTGCAGGGTGTCGAGCATCACGGCACTGCCGCTTCCGATGGGCCCAAGTCGGTGATCATCGGTGATCTCGACCCCCTCGAAGCGAACGGTGGGCGTCTCTACCGCGCGAAAGCCGAGCTTGTTGGTGTTCGGTCCGACGGTGACGCCGTCCTGCCTGGGAACCACGAAGAAGGTGAGCCCCTGCCCAACCCCATTGACCTCGGTCCGCGCGAGCACCTGGTACTGCGTCGAGATGCCCCCGTTGCAGACCATCGCCTTCGTACCGTCGATGACCCAGCCGCGGTCGGTCTTGCGGGCCGTCGTCGTCAGACCCATCAAGTTCGATCCGGAGGTGTCGGGCTCTGTGAGCGCGAGGGACCCGTAGCGCTTCTCGGCGACGAGCCGGCCGATGAACTCCTGCTTCTGGTCGGCATTTCCAGCCACCCGCACCGGGTGGAGGGCACCGTCGTTGAAGCCGAGAGTGAACCCAATCGGCGCACACACGCTCGCAAGAGCCTCGACGCCAACGACCGAGGCCACCGCGCTGAGGCCCTGTCCACCGAGCTCTACGGGCTGCTCGATGTTCGGAATGCCCCACTCCCGAGCGATGTCGTGCACCTCGTCGGGGAAGCGGTTCTCGGCGTCGTACTTCACCCGGCGAGGGAGGATGACCTCTTCGGCAAACGCGTGACAGCGGTCCCGCCAGTCGCGGGTGTCTTGGTCCAGATCAGGCCACATTAGGGCACCAGCACAATCTTGCCGATCGACCGACGCTCGCGAAGCAAGGTGTGGGCCTCTGGGGCCCGGTCGAAGGCGAGGCGGTGACCGACGGCGGGCCGCAGAGAACCGGACGCCAGCGCGGCGAGCCAGCGCTTCTTGAGCCGCTCGAGGCGGACGGGATGACGCATGATCTGGGACAGGTTGGCTCCATGAAAGGACTGGTTCTTAAGGAACAGCGCCTGGGGGTCGAGCGCAGCGATGCCAATGCTCGCACCTGCGCCAATCTCGACAAAGCGCCCGCCCTCGTTCAGCAGCGCCACACCCTGGGTCACGGCATCGCCCGAGAGGCTGTCGATGACGGCGTCGACGCCGCCATACTCGGAGATCACGGCCTCGACCTGCCCGTAGTCCAGCGGAAACTGGACACCCATGGCGGCCAGGTGTCGGCGCTTCTCCGGCGTGCTGGCCGTGCCGAACACGGTCGCGCCATGCTGGAGTGCAAGCTGAACCACCGCACTCCCGGTGGCACCGGATGCGGCGTGCACGAGTACCGCGTCGCCCTCGGCCACACGCCCTGCGTCCTCGACGCAAACGAGCGCTGTCAGGCCTGTGATCAGCGTGGCTGCGGCGTCCTCATAGGTGACACTGTCGGGTAGAGCGACGGCGAGGAAGGCCTTGGTGTGCACGGTCCGGGCGTATCCGCCCCGACTCGCAAAGGCGCCGACCCGGTCCCCGGGCTTCAGGTCTGCAACGCCCGAGCCCACCGCCGTGACGCGTCCCGCGACCTCATGGCCGGGCACAAAGCTCGGGTCGTTGAGTACTGGATGCAGTCCAACCCGGGCCAGTACGTCGATGAAGTTGACGCCCCAGGCCTGGACCGCGATGGCGATCTCGTCGGGTAGCAGTGCTGGCCGCTGCGCGGTCTCTTGGACGAACTCGATCTCGCCACCGAGATCGCGGACGACCCAGGCGGCATCGACATCTCCGCGGCGACCGGTCGCTACGGGTCCTCGCGAACGGGCCGGTGCCGGTGGAGGCGTGGCCGACGGAGGCGGAGCGACGCTCCCTGCCCCAATGCGTTCGCGAAGCGCGAAGCCAAGCTCGTTGGGCGTGGGATGCTCGAAGAGCAAGGTCGGATACAGCTGAAGTCCAAGCTCGGCCTCGAGCGTGCGAACCAGCTCGACGCCGCCGAGAGAGTCGATCCCGAGGTCAGCAAACGTCGCGTCCGGATCCCAGTCCCCCTGCCGCACACGCCGCCCGAGCGCCCTGCGAATCAGGCCGGTGACGTCGTCGGGGCCTGCGTGCCCCGGGCGGGACGGCGACGGCGCAGGGACATTCGCGGGCTCCACCGTCCGTGCGGTCTTTGGCATCGGCGGGGGCGCGGGCGTCACGACGGCAGGAGCGACAGCGACGACCGGCGGAGCCACGGGCTCAGGCACCACCGCAATTCGCGTGTGGGCGCGGGTCGCGCCCATTGCACTCGCCAAGCGCCGCTCACCGTTCATCGGCAGCGAAACCACGAGCACCTGGGCGTAGGGCGTACCCAGGGCGGTGAAGAGGGCTTCGACAGCCTCCTCGGTCTTGAGCGGAAGAAGACCCGCCGCCACCATCCGGGCGCGATGCGCCTCGTCGGCGACCATGCCCACCTCGCCCCACGGGCCGTAGTTCAGGCTGACAACCCGCTTGGCGGTGCCCGACCAGACATGCGCAAGGTCATCGAGCGCCCCGTTCGCCGCGGCGTAGGCAGCCTGCCCCGGGCTCGGCACCAGCGAGGTCAACGAAGAGACGAGGGCCACGAACTCGAGGGGGACCTCTGACAGGGCATCCTCGAGGGCGGCACTGCCGAGGAACTTCGCATCATCGCGCACGAGTGGCTCGCCAGCGATCAGCAGCCCCTCGCTCAGGGAGCCGGCGCAGTGCACCAGGCCGTCGAGGCGCCCGTGCTTGTCGAGGATGTGGTCCTTGGCCATCGCCACCGCATCAAAGTCGCCGAGGTCTACGGACAGGTAGGTGAAGTCGACCTCTCCGTCGGCGAGACGCTGGGCCACGGCGGGGTCGAGCTCGGGTCGGCGACCGCTGATCACCACCGTGGCGCCAAGCTTGCCGAGCCGCTCCGCAAAGGCGCTGCCGATGCCGCCCGCACCGCCGGGAATCCAGACGACCTGGCCAGGCTCGATCGCGAAGTCGGCCTGGTTCACTCGCTCGAGGGAGGGCCGGGTCCACTGCCCGCCCTCAAATCGCCGCACGGAACCATGGCTCGCGAGCAGCTGCAGCAGCGCCGACGCGGTCAGCTCCGCCGCGAACACCACCTGAGTCTCCACACCCGTCTCGGCACCGAGTGCGCGGGCCATCGCCGCAACAGAGCGGGATGAGGTCCACACGACCAGCCGTTCCAATCCCGCGAGGGAGGGAGCCAGCGCTGCCAGGTCCCCGAGAGTGGGCCGAAGAGCCACGGCGATAGCGGCCTGACGCAGCGCGAGACGCGACGACGGGGCGCCGACAGGGGCAGGTCCGAGCACCGTTGCACCGGCGTCCACAGCAGCCAGGGCAAGATCGTACCCGAGGTCCGCGACCCCAATGATGGCGACGACATCCTCTGGCGGGGGCGCAGCGGGTAGCGCTTCGGCGACCCAGTTCACACCGTAGGCTACGGCCTCTTCCACGTGCAGGCGCTTCGCTGCAAAGTCCTCGAAGACCGCAGCCGTGCGCCCGAGGGCGTCCTGCAGGCTCAGGTCAACCCGCAGCGTGTCTCGGTCAGAGTGACGAAGCTCGATACAGGCACGGCAAGGACCGACGAGGGGTCTCAGCACCGTGATGCGGCGGGCCGCGAACCCGAGCATCGGCCTGCGGTCGTCACTGTCGAGAAGGAACGCGGCCATGGCCTGAAACGCCCCATCAAGGACGCTCGGGTCAATCCACTGCGGCGTGAGCGGCGTGCCCGGAGCCAGGTCCGCCCAGATCGTGTCCCCGTCGTGCCAGATACGCTGCAGCGTGCGCATCGTCGGTCCGTAGTCCAGGCCGGCGCTCGCAAGCGCGTCGTAGATCACCTCGGGCTCGATGCGGGTCCCGCTGGGCTCGGGCATGGCGCGCGCCTCGACCTGCACGTCGGTGAAGCGCCCACTTGCATGGGTCGTCCAGACGCCGTCGTGGCTGGTCGCCAGGGCCACACGCTCGTCAGTCTCGAGGCGCCAGCGCTCCATCGTGGCAAATGCAGGAGCCGTGATGGCCACACCCTCGAGAGTTCCGGGCCGGCCACGGTGCGTGAACATTCGCTCGAACATCCACGCGGCGGGCGCAATGCCTTGTTCCTTGGCCCGATGGTCCTCGAAGACCGCGCGTTCGGCGTCACTGGGCACCCCTTCCGAAGGCGGAGCGGCACTGACCCGGCGGGCTTGAGCTTCGGGAAAGTCGAGAGGCAGAGCACTGCGCGTGTAGCTGGGCTCTGGCAGAGGCACATCACCTGCAGAGAGCCTGCCCACGCGCACGGCCTGGCCGGCCTCGAACAGCTCGGCAAGCGCCACCAGGTGCGCCATTGGATCTTGCGTGCGATGCACACCCGCGCACAGCACGTCCACGCGTGAGGCGTCGGCGATGGCCTGAATGGCCGGCGAGAGAATCGCGGCGCCGCCCACCTCGACGAAGGCCGAGCAACCATCGGAGAGGGCGGAGTGAACCGCGTCTTGGAAACGCACCGGAGCGCGAAGCTGAGCCACGAGGTCGGAGCCGGTGGGTAGGGTTGCCCTCGCACCCGTGTAGGTGCTGTACAGCGCGAGTGTAGGAACCTTGAACTCGAGCGGGTCGACCACCGCGGCCAACGAAGGCAGCGCGTGTTCCATCGCCGTCGAGTGGGCGGCGCACGGAATCGCGAGCTCGCGGACCACCACGCCATCCGCCTCGAGTGAGGCCCGGGTCTTGGCCACGGCATCGGTGGGACCACTGATGACGACCTGGTCGGGACTGTTGAAGCACGCCACCTCGGCACCGGTCACCAGGTGCTTGGCGACCGTCTCGGCGGGGGCGAGAACGGCGGCCATGGCCCCTGCTGGCGCCTCGGCCATCGCCGTTCCGCGCGCGATCAACGCCGTGAGCGCTTGCTTCATCGTGAGCGCACCCGAAGCCGCGAGCGCTGCGTACTCTCCGGCCGAGTGACCGAGAACAGCGTCGGGTCGCACGCCCTGTGCAAGCAGCCACTTCCAGCTCGCCCACGAGACGGCAAACACCGCCGGCTGCGCATGATCGATGCGCTTGGACGCACTTGCCAGCAGCGCGTCTACGCCGAGACCGAGCAGCGGCTTCACCACCGCCTCGACCTCGCGCAACGCCTCGGCAAACACGGGGTCATCGCGAAGACCGCGACCCGCCTGGTCCACCTGCGAGCCAGGGCCGGGGAACACCACCACCAGCCGACGCTTCGAGGGCGTCGACACCGGTCCACGGGCCACCAACTCGAGGTGAGACAGGAGCTCGTCGCGGGTCTCGACGACTTCGGCCGAGCGCGCCTTGGTGTGCAGCTGAGCCCGGCGTCCAAGTGCCGCACAGATGGCCTCGAGCGGCCACTCCGGGTGGGCATCGAGATGACTGTGGAGCGCCATCGCCTCGACAGCGAGCGCCTGCTTGGAAGGCCCAGAGAGCGCTACGAGTTGGGCTTCTGCCTTCTGCGAGGACAGCGGCGGAGCGGCCTCGAGAATCATGTGGCAGTTCGTGCCGCCGATGCCGAGTGCGTTGACAGCGACCCGGAACGGCGACCCATGCAGGGGCTCTGCCGCGCCGATGGGCCGCGGACCGTCCGCACTCTGCATGTGGCGAGGGTCCAAGCTGGAGAACGCCGCAATCGGCGGGGCCACGCCGTCTTGAATGGCCAGCACCGACTTGATGACGGCAGCCACCCCCGCCGCCGACAGCAAGTGCCCGATGTTCGACTTCACCGAGGTCAGCGCCGCCCGCGAGTCCCCGTACACGGTGCGCATGGCGCGCAGCTCGACGGCATCGCCAATCGCCGTGGCGGTTCCGTGCGCCTCGATCATCGACACGGTCTTCGGCTCGATGTTCGCTTCGGCAAGGGCTCGACGGGCGGCGCGAATCTGCCCACGCGGATTGGGCGCCATGCCCGAGAAGGCCTGCCCGTCGTTGGTCACCGCGCTGCCGCGAATGACGGCGAGCACCCGGTCGCCATCGGCCCGAGCCTGGGCCAGCGACTTGAGCACGACCGCGCCGGCCCCCTCCCCCGGTACGAAGCCATCGGCCTCTGCCGTGAATGGACGGCACTGTCCGGAGCTCGAGAGCACCCGGTTCGGCCCAAACAGGGCGTAGGTCATCGGAGAGTGTGTGATCTCGACGCCGCCGGCGAGCGCGACCGTGCACTCGCCAAGCTGGATGGCCCGTCTGGCCTGGTGAATGGCCACCACCGACGATGCGCAGGCGGCCTGAACGACGACCGCCCCACCGGTGAGCTCGAAGGCGCGGCTCACACGGGCGGCGACGATGCTGTTCGTGCCGTTCTCCATGCGCCCGGTCATGTCCATGTCGCCGCGTTCTACGGCATCGAGGAAGGTCCGCGCGGTGATCGGACTCTCCCCGGAAGAGGCGAAGACGCCCACGTCCCCACGTCCGACGCCTGCGTGCTGAAGCGCGCTCGCGCAGGCCTCTAGGAAGAGACGCTGCCTCGGGTCCATGGCCGCGCCCTCTGCGGGGCTGATCGCAAAGAAGCTCGGGTCAAAGTCGAACACGCCGTCGACGAACGCCCCCGTGGGACAGAGCTTGGGGTCGCGACGAAGCTGACGCGCGTGGTCCCAGCGGTCTTCAGGCACCGGACCAAACTGCGCCTCACCGGAGCTGAGGATCTGCCAGAACTCTTCGAGGGTGTTCGCGCCCGGGAAACGGAGCCCCATACCGATGATGGCGACGTCATCGGAGCGGACCACCGGGTTGAGGTCGTCAGTGGCCTCGATCGGGGCGGGCTCGCCCCCCAAGAAGGCCGCGAGCTCGGCGATGGTCGAGCAGGCCAACAGGGCCTCGTGGGGGATGCGCTCATTGAGCGTGTCTTCGAGTACCGCGTGCACCATCGCGGCCTGCAGGGACGTTCCGCCCACCTCGCGAAAGTCATCGTGAAGTCCGAGCGAGCTCGCCGGAACCTCGAGCGCCTCGGCCCAGGCCAAGCGCACCTGGTCGGTCAAGTCTGCGGAGGGCCCCGCGACGACGGGGTCTGCGGCCGGAGCTGCAAACGCCTGAAGCTCTCCCGCCTCGTAGCGCTCCCGCAACAGGCCACGCTGTAGCTTGCCACTGGTGGTGCGCGGAATCTGCTTCGCCCCGACTTCGAGGACGACATCGGGACGACGTCCAAAGCGCTCCGCCACCGCACGGGACAGCGATTCGACCACCTCTTCTTTTGAGCGGGTGCGTGAGCGGATGGTGACCGCGACGCAGAGGATGTCACGCCCGAGGCGCTCGTCGTAGGACCCAAACACCGCTATCCGGCGTGGGTGCAGGCCCTCGACCTCGCCCAGGCAGTCTTCGACGTCATGCGCATAGTGCTTGGCCCCGTGCAGAAACACGATGTCTTTGACGCGCCCGGTGATGAACAGCCGACCCTCGCGGACGAAGCCGAGATCACCGGTACGCAGCCAGCTCTCACGAAACTGTTCTTGGGGCCTTGGATTCGGACCGAAGTAGCCCGACGTAATCGACGGTCCCCTCGCCTCGATCTCACCGACCTGGTCCTCGGTGAGCAGTTGGCCCGACCCATCGACGATGCGGAGTTCCATGCCCGGCAGCGGCGTGCCGCAGCAGACGAAGCCCACGCCGTCGACATCGTCCCGCACACCCACACCCGCACCCAAACTGGCCCGTTGGAGCCGCACCATCGACGGTGCCGCGTAGTCGTGCATCGCCGTCAAGCAAAGACTCGCCTCGGCGAGGCCGTAGCCTGGGGTCAGCGCCGTGGCCGAGAAGCCATGGTCAGACAAGGCCTGTTCGAAGCGCTGCATCGTCGTCCAGCTGATCGGCTCGGCACCGAGCAGCACAATGCGGAGAGCGGAGAGATCAACGCCCTCCAGGTCCTCCGCCCGCACCCGGTCGGCGGTCGTCGCCAGGCCAAATGTGGGTGTTGCGGTGATGTTCGAGCGATGTCGGCTCATCGCCCCAAGCCACTCGCCTGGCCGCTTCAGGAAGTGACGCGGACGCATCAGCAGCTGGTCACACCGATTCACGATCGGCAGCAGGTGGTAGCCGATCAAGCCCATGTCGTGGTGAAGGGGAAGCCAGCTCGCAAAGCGGTCGCCATCGACGCCGCCCACGTGAGAGAAGATGGCCGCCGCATTCGCGAGCAGGTTGGCGTGGCTGAGCTGGACGCCCTTCGGGTCGCCGGTGCTGCCTGAGCTGAACTGGATGAGGGCGACGTCCTTGGGGCCACTCGGCGTGGAGGGGACCACGCCGGCCGCGCGATGTTTGAGCAGGTCTGCACAATTGAACGGACCGGGTTCGTCGCTGACAACCGCCGGAAAGTCCAGGAGCGCGAGTACCCGTCGCACTCGAGCTTCGGCGTCGTCGTCACGGCCGCTCGATGGCGCCAGAATCACCGGAACCATGCCCCCAAGCAGGCTGGCCCAGAGCATGACCACCGTCTGCTCGGGTCGGTCCACCCGAAGGACAAGCGGTCGAGCGGCAGTCTGCCCTCGCTGTCGAAGGGCATCGAGCGCATGCAGAGCGCGTTCACGAATGGCGCCGTAGGTCTCGAAGCGGTCCGGCTCCCCCTCGACGACCCAGGTCACTCCAAGCTCGGTGCCAGCGACGGCATCGAGCGCATCCACCAGCGTCCCCGGCGAGGGGTCGGCGCCGCGTCCTTTGATGTGGGCATCCGCCGTAGGAAGCCCTCGACTCGGCGCGCAGCCTCGGGTTCCACGAAACAGCCGGTGGCCGAGGACATCTGTGTAGATGGGCAGATCAGGCCCAGCGAGCCCAGGGAGGGCTCCGGCGAGCTCGGGGTAGCGCTCGAGCACCAGTCGCCTTGCAGCGCTGACTCCGAGAAACAGCTCAAAGGTGCGCTCGAGGCGAGTCCAGAAGCCCGTCGCACAGGCCCTGCGCTCGAGATCGGTCAGGTCCAAGGCCTGGAGGTGAGCGATGTCGGTGACGACGTGCTGCGTCTCTTCGACCCGATGCAGGCGGTGGGCCTCGAGCCAGAGCCCGCCAACCTGTTCCGACTCGGCGTCGAGACACTCGTGCAGGTAGAGGGTGTACTCCTCGAAGAACAGCGTCTCAATCCAGCAGAAGTAGTGCTGAACCGCTCCACTTGGGTACGCATCCCTCGCGTACGTGTGCAGCAGCTCCGGCTTGTTGGGCGCGAAGGCCCGCTCGAAGTCTTCGGCCCAGTCGGGATGAAGTGCGAGCAAGCGCTCGGAGTAGCGGTCGAACACCGCGATGTGCTTGAGTTCCTCTTCCGAGAGCATCGTGGCTGAGCGCGTTGGACCGAGCACGTCACTCTCAGCCTCGATGAAGCCCCGAAGGTGATGCTCGAGCAGCGAGAAGGTCCTGCAGATCTCGAGTCCGGCCGCCCATTGAAAGGCTCGGTACCCTTCCGGGTGGGCCCTCAGCGCCTCGACATCCACGCCCATGGAGCTGAGCATGCGATCGGGGATGTGCACCACCCCGTCCACCGCCTCGGTCCAAGGCAAGTCGCGCTCGAGGTCGAAGCGGTACCGGGTGTTCCGCGCATCAATGCGAGCACACTGCGTCGGAAGGTCCCGATAGACAACGCCCAGGCTCACAGTTCCCCCGCTAACAAGATGAACTCTTGGGTTTTACCGGAGCGGACGCACTCTGTCGCCAGCGGCGTAAGTGGCATGTGAGTTTTTGGCATCGCTCGAGGCGAATTCAGTCGCGGCTACGCTCTTCGCCAATCAGGAAGAAGCACGGATAGAGCACAAGCATCGCCGGGGGGAACATGCCGAGCTCAAGGGTGGCCCACAGGATGATGTGGAACAGCATTCCGATGGCCAAGTAGACCTCTCGAAACCGCACCTTGCGGAGCCATCGCCCCATCCGGCCGAGTCGTCCGGTTCCGGTGGCGAACAGCGCCACGAGCATCAGAGGTGCGGCGAGCTCCCACCAGATCGTCCCCGCCGTGCCCAGTCGCGTGATCCAGTGAAAGAGCGCGCCCGGGTTGGTGAAGTCCGCCCGGGACATGATCGGGTCCTGAAGGATGTAGTGCAGCGCGTCGTACCGCCCCATCACCGACCAAGTGCTCGCCCCCTTCTCGAGGCCTGCGTCAAAGTACATCCACACCACCTGCAGGATGAACAGGCGTCGAGCCCACCCGCCGATGCGTACCGCATCATCGCGGAAGGCGCGCGTGCGCAGCCAAGCGTCGACCGACAGGGTCTTGCCGGCACCCGAGAACGCGAGCACCAGGAACAGATTGCGGTACAGCCGGTCGATGGCCCGGTCCGCGACGGGCAAGAAGTCCTCGAGCTGCGCATAGCAGAGAGCAAGCATCAGCGCAGAGGTGCGGGTGAAGGTGCCCGTCGACACCATCACGCAGAGCCAAGCGACCAACCAGAACAAGCCGACGGACGTCTCGGTGGTGCCGCCGAAAATCTGACCGAACAGAGGCTGCTCAGCGCCGATCGCGGTCACCGACCAACCTCCCAGCTCCTCGGGCGACCACATCACGTCGTGCAAGCCCAAGAACCAGACGTGAAGTAGGTCGCTGAGAAGCACGAGGGGCATCAGCACGCGCACCGCGGCCAGCGTGGTCGCCGACTCTTCGGTGTTCCAGAAGGCGACCCAGCGGCGGATCATGGGGCCTCCCGGTCGAACACCCGCGTGAAGTGCACGCGTTTGCTGTAGCCGGGGTGCGGCTCGCCCGACTTCAGCCGCAGGGAGCGCCGAAAGCCAATCCGCACCTTCTCGGCGTCGGGGTGGGCTTCGAAGACCTGATCCGCCAACCAGTCGGTGAACGGGTCGAACGCCGGCGGTGGCTTGTTGCCCGGGTTGTAGACCGCGCGAACCCGTCGGGCTGCGAACACCGGCGCCATGAAGTCCGCATCGGGGTCGAGGTCGACGTAGACGTCCCGAAAGGCGCCATCCTCGTACACCGCGATCTCGAACCGATGCGGCTGCATGTCGGGGAACGCGAACAATCCCCACCCCTGGCCGGTGCCCGTGAACTGGAAGATCGGCTTGAACGGCCACACCAGCGCTTCTCGGGTGCCTCGCAGACGAGCGGTCCACCACTTGCCAAGGGCGTGGACTTCCTCGCGGCTCTTCTCGATGCCGAAGGCGGCGAAGTTGTCGACCCACGCGTCGAGCTCGGCCTGCGCGCTCGGGTCCTTCAGCGCGGAGTCCTTGAGCTCTGGCGGGTTCGGAATCGCGGCCACGGCCTGGGACAAGATGACCAGCGCGATCAGGCCTGCCCGCAGCTCCGCCTTCATTCCAGGCCGCCCGCATCATCGCCAAACAGGGAGCCGGCTTCCGGAACCTCGTAGACAGGAAGCTCTTCGCCCTCGAGGTAGTCGCGCAGCTCGTTCTGCCAGACCTCGGCCTCGGCCAGATAGGCAGACCGCTCGAGTGGAGTGCTGGCCATGCGCGCCGCCGCAGACATCGCCGAGATGCCCCGGACCCAATCCTCGAGCGCCCGGTACTCGCGGGCGAGCTGAGCCATGCCAGGCGCATCGCCCTCAAGGGAGTCCTCGGGCACGTCGAGGAATGGCACCATCACCTCGAAGTTCTCGCCCTGGGTCGAGGAGTGCAGGTGGCGCGGTGCGCTGTACTCGACGCGCATGTTGTCGTCGGTGTTGCGCTCGATATCGCCGGCCACCGCGAGGGCGCCATCGCGGCCCATCTGGTAGCGGGCGACAATCTGGGACGGACGACCGAGGTCGACCCGCTCGAGCTCATCCCGGACGCGCGGCCATCGCGTGTACAGCGACTCAGCCGCCTCGAGTCCTGGGTTGAGCGGACGATCCGAGCCGATCATCACCAGGTCGGCATCCTCGATGGTCCGGTACAGGAGCACGTGCGGGTACACATCTGCGAAGGTGCCGATGATGCTGCGCAGGTCCTTGTCGTCCATGCCGTACAGCTGGACCCACTGGGCCCACACACCGCCATCCTTGAGGCGGGTCTTGCCCATCTCTAGGAACTCGCGCGTGAACAGGTTCGACACGCCCGTAATCCAGGGATTGGACGGCTCGTTGATCACCGCGTCGTAGGTGCCCGGCGCGGTGAGGAGTACGTGGTTGCGCCCATCATTGGCAATCAGCTCCACCCGAGGATCGTCGAGCACGCCAAAGTTGTAGGAATCGAAGTAGCGGGCGGCCGTGAGAATCGACGGTTCGAGCTCGACCACATCGATGCGCTGGGCATCATCGATGAGGGTCACCGCTCCTGCAGTCACACCCGAAGCCAGACCGACCACCAGGACGTCATCGGGCGTCTCGACGTACTGAAACGCCAGAAGCGCCACGAGCACCTGCGTCGGCATGTCGACCGTCGTGGATGCGTCGACCTTGCCGTTGTTGGCGAGCCAGATGTTGTCGGAGTTGCGGTTACGCGCCACGGTGACGACGCTGACCAGGCCCTCTTCGTAGAAGACCAGCTCGTACTCGTCGACGGCATAGCTCTTGATGCCCGCGCGGCTGTGGTCCGAGAACGAGGTCACGTACTTGTACATGCCCGCGGTCATCAGAAGCTCATCCCACGGCGGCTTGCGAGCCACGAACCCGAGCAGCACAGCAACGATGGCCAGGGCCCCTGTGGCTTGGAATCGGCGCTGGTCTTCGGGGTTGGCCAAGAAGCAGACCGCCGCCGCAACCAGGTTGGCTGCCGCGGCCACGAAGATGGCGCCTTGCACGCCAATCGTCGGAAGCAGCGCGAAGCCCGCAAGGGCGGCACCGAACACGCCGCCGAGCGTGTTCGCCCCGTAGATGCGTCCAACGGGTCCACCGAGCGCATCTGCACTGCCAATGACGGCGCGGACCGCGACGGGGAACGCGATGCCCATCAGAATCGCAGGCGGCGTCATGACCAGGACGGCCAGAAGAAGGCTCGTCACCCACATCCAGAACGGATCGCTCTCGGCGCCAGTCCAGTCGAAGATCCACACGTACCAGAACGGAAGCTCCTGAAACACGTACATCAGGGCGTAGCTGGCAGCAGCCACACCGACTTCGACTGCCGCAAGAAGGCGAAGCACGCCCGTTGGGCCGCCCTTGGCCAGGGCCCTGTCCGCCATGCCGCCGCCGATCTTTCCGCCGATGGCGATGCCCGCCAGGAAGGCGAGAAGCATCAGCGAGAACGCGTAGACCGACGCACCGAGCAGCAACACGAGCAGCCGGGTCCAGGCCACCTCGTAGATCAGGGACGCGACGCCAGCGAGAAAGGCGACGCCCATGACCGGAACCAGTCGAGGCACAAAGCCGCCACCCGAGACATCTTCTTCGATCGTGGCGTGCTCGGCGCCGGTGGCCCAGCGGTCGACGGCGAGAGCGATGACTCCGAGCAAGAGGTTCGCGCCGGCCACAATCAGCGTGGTGACCCAGAGTCCCAAGCTCGGCAGCAACACGAAGCCGGCCGCCCAGGTCCCGAAGACAGCACCCGCCGTGTTGACACTGTACAGCGTGCCGACCCGGTCACCCGCGGCACCGAGTCGGTCGGTCGCGAAGCGCGCGAGCAGGGGCAAGGTCGCGCCCATCGCCGCGGTCGGAATGATGAGGCCCGCGCCGAGCAGCACCAGCTGCAAGAGGGCGAAGCTCCAGGGCGTCAGGTCGAATGCGCGCCACGCACCGAGGTAGACCGGCTGCAGAAGTCCAACGATGGTCGGAAAGATCAGCGCGTACACGCCAATCAGTGCCTCGAGCCAGCCGTAGGCCGCGAGCGGTCGCCGAATGCGGTCGGCCATCCTCGCCATCGCGAAGCCACCGACGGCGAGGCCCAACATGAAGGCCGAAAGCACCGCCGAGATCGCGAAGTGGGACGTGCCAAACACGAGCTGAAGCTGTCGCGCCCAGACCGTTTGGTACACGAGCGCCGTGGCTCCGGACACGAAGAACATCGGCAGCAGAGCAGATAGAGCCCTGGCTCGACGCATGCGCGCAGAGAAGTCGTCGAGGTCCGGCCCGCCACCAGTGTTCTGTTCGTCGCTCATGTGCCGCCTCGCATACCTCGAAACGCGATACACTGCCTTCCTTCCTCCAGCCCCCCTCCCGCCGCATGTTCCCTCATCAAAAGCTCGACTGGCACATCAAGCGTCTCGAAGACCGACTCGAGAAGGCTCCTGACGATGGCTCCCTACGACTCGAGCTGGCACTGTCCGCTCTGTCGAAGGCTTGGTTTCACAACGGCGGCGAAGTGTGGATGAACCACGCGCTCACCGCGGCACGACGGGTTCTCCAGCACGACCCGACAAGCCCCGGCGCACAGGTGGTCGCTGGCTTTGCCCTCGTCGGACTGCATCGGCTCGAGCCCGCGGCCCGCTACCTCGACGAGGCTCTTCGCACTGACGCCGAGCGCTCGGATCTGCATCTCGCGCTGGGCGCGCTCGCCCACGCCAAGAGTGACCGGCACCTGGCCGTGCGTGAATTCGAGCTCGCCTGCCGCCTGGCCCCGAATGAGTGGGAGCCTCACTACATGCTCGGCCAGCTCCTCGGGGAGCACGCCGATTCGCTGGGCGGCCCCCGTCGACTGATTGAGCGCTCGCAGTTTCACCTGGTGCGCGCGCTGAGCATCGGCACCTCGCCCCAGCTTCAGGCCCGGCTCGTCAAAGAGCTCGGCGTCGCCACCATGAAGCTCGGACGCCACAACGAGGCCCAGAAGCTGTTCTCGCGCTTGCTCGAGCACGACGAGCACCGTGTCAACGCGCACTACCACCTCGGACTCGTCGACTACCACCTCGGAAAGTACAAGAACGCCGTCCTGCACCTGCGGCAGTACCACCGGGCCCGCCCCGACAATCCGCATGTGCACGCGCGCATCGGCATGGCCTACATGCAGCTCGGCGAAGTCGCCAAGGCCCGTGAGGCCTGCAACCGCGCGCTCGCCATCGATCCCACGAGCCTGCAGGCCCGCTGGACCCTTGGCTGCGCGCTGCTCGAAGAAGGCCACACCGACGAGGCCGTCCGCCTGTTCCGCGACATCCTCACCGATGCGCCAGAACACACCCCCGCCTTCGCCGAGCTCGTTCGCGTGCGACGCGAAGCGCGCGACGGTCGCTGGCTCCGAACCGCCCTGCGAACCGAGGTCACCCACTACGAGCGCCTCCCCGCCTCTGCTCGGCGTGAAGCCATGGGCGGCCGTGTCGATCCGCGGGCTGCCACTCGCGACCGCATTCGTCGCGTGGCCCGCGCCATCGTCACCATCGACCCCGATGCCGTCACAGCACTGCTCGAGGCCATGGACCTGACCGCCGATGAAGGCATGCGCTTTCTGCTCTGGGAAGAGGCCCTGTCGGCGATGGCCGAGCGTCGTGCCCGCAGCGCGATGGCACGCCTCGAAGAGCCAGGGCACGGCTACGGAGCCGCCGCCGGCCGCGAGATCCTCGCCCTGGCCGAGGCCCTGGACCCGGTCGCGCTGACCCACGGTCTGCAGCTGAACGAAGAAGACCTGAAGCGCGCTGCCGTCGACCGTCACGGCCCCGCCCTCGACGTCAGCAAGCACCGCGACAATGTCGAGCGCGAACGCCAAGAGGCCCGTGCCTGGCAAGCCCTCCTGCTCGTAGCCATTGGCGCACGCAGCGCCGAGGGAAGCCGCAACCTGCTCGTTCGCTGGAGCAATGACGCGGACCCCGAACTTCAGCTGGCCGCCTCGTCCGCTTTGGCCCTGCTCGGCGACGAGGGTGCTGTCGATCGACTCCGTGGAGCGGCTCGTCCCAAGGGTGCCGAGCGCCATCTCGACCAGCTTGTGACCCGACTCGCACCGCCGCCGACGCGCTACACGCCGACTCCGGTGAGCGGCGAGTCCCAGCTGCTCTGCGACACGTGCGGCAAGCGCGGCACCGATACCGAGCACATCCTCGTCGGATCCGGCGCCAAAGTTTGCGACGCGTGCATCACCAAGATCGCCCGCGACCGCCGCAACACCCGTGTGAGCGACCCGACTGCAGCCTGTGCACTGTGCCACGCCACCCATCTCGAGGGACGCGAGGTCTACCTACACCAGGGTGTGAAGGTCTGCGCTGGCTGCATCGACCAGTCACTCGGCCTGCTCGAGCGCGAAGAGATCGACCGGTACCTCGCAGCCCAATAGCGCGGTCGCGGGTGGCTTCGAGAGGCCGTTTCTGCATCCATGACACCAGTCATTGTATAGCGAAAAGATACAGACACATCGATTGTGTACACGATTTCTGTAAAGCAGTTGCCAACTGAAGCCGCACCCCATGACCATCGCAAAAGCTCAGGGCACAAGGGCCTCCACAGTCTCCGGAGGTCTCATGTCCCGTCTGCTCTTGTCGACACTCGCGACGCTCGCGCTCTCGCCCGCCCTCGCCTTCACCGGCGACAAGGTGGACGGCATTGGCATCGAACCTGCGCGGACCTTCCCAGTGGACGTGGCCACCCAGGGTGCTTTGCACGCCTCGAGCCCCTGGCAGCAGTTCATCGCCGGCGAGGGCCAGGGATGGCAGGCGCGCTTTGACCAGCACACCGGCACCCCGCACCGCATGTGGGGCACCGGAATCGCCATCGACACCACGTCGGCCGACTCGGTGGTGGCCGACCTCGCCGCGCTGTTCGACCGGAACCCCGGGCTGCACGGCAAGGCAGACCTTCGGCTGAAGTCCGCAAACTACGTCGAGCGCGTGGATACTTGGTACGTCGACTTCGACGTGCTCATCGATGGCCTTCCGGTGTGGCGCGGTGGCGCCACGGCCCGCGTGAAGCACGGCAACCTGATCGCCGCGGGCTTCGACACCTACCCGAACACGCTCGCAACCGGAGAGCAGCGTCTCGACGCCAACGAAGCACAGCTCATCGCCGCCAAGCGCGGCCCCGCACCGCATGCCATGCACTCGCCGGAGTCCGAGCGCCTGATGTGGCTGCCGATCGAGAGCGAAGCCGGCGTTCACAACCGCCTGGTCTGGGAAGTGCGCAGCGAGACCTTCAAGCCCGTCGGACAGTGGGTCAGCTTCGTGGACGCCGAGACCGGCGAGCTCCTCAACGTGCACAACGAAGTGCGCTTTGCGACGGTCACCGCCGAGCACGACACCCGCACCGTCAATGGTGACACCTCAGTCTCGCCGCTTCCGTTCCTGCGCATCGAAGCCGGAGGAACACACGGATTTGCCGATGCCTTCGGCGGGTTCACGCCCGGCGACAGCGCCATCGGAGAGCTCAACGGCGAGTGGTTCGACGTCAGCAACGGCATCGCCGACGACGCGCGCTTCCAGCTCGACGGCGACCGGCTGATCACCAGCGCCGACGCCCATCTGGCCGAGATCGACACCTACATCTTTCTGCACCAAATCCGCGACTGGGCCCTCGAGGTCGCCCCCGAGGTGCGCCTCTCAGCCGAGCGCGCCTTCAAGGCCAACGTCAACCAGGACGACGTCTGCAACGCCTTCTACGACGGCCGCAGCGTGAACTTCTTCCAGGCCGGTCAGGGCTGCAACAACACCGGCCGCATCGCCGACGTCGTCTACCACGAGTGGGGCCACGGCTTTCACGACTACAGCATCCAGGCCGGTGTGTTCGACGGCTCGATCTCGGAGGGTGCGGCGGATGTCGTGTCCTTCCTGCAGACCGGCGACGCCACCGTTGCCCCGTACTTCATGACCAACGGCCGCGGCATCCGCGAGGTCGCGCGCAACCGCGTCTACCCCGACGATGTGGTCGGCGAGGTGCACGAAGACGGCCTGATCTTCGCCGGCGCAGTCTGGGACCTCTGGGACATGGCCAAGACCGAGCTCGGCGACGAGGCGGGAACAGCCCTGACGACCGACATCTTCACCGGCCTGCTCAAGGGCGGACCGACGCTCGAGACCGCGTACGACGAAGCCATCATCGCGGACGATGATGACGGCGACCTCAGCAACGGCACCCCGAACCAGTGCCTGATCATCGACGCGTTCCTTCTGCACGGCCTCGGCCCGAACGGTGGCGCCCTCGTCGTCCCTTCGCATGATCCCTATGAGGGACTCGTCGCCGACACGCCGAACAGCATCGAGGTCGAGCTGGTCAACCTCGCACCGACGTGCCTCTCCGGTGCCCCCCGCACTGGCGCACTGCACTACCAGGTCGACGGCTCGGGCTGGAACAGCCTGGACATGCAGGTCACCGGCGCGAACGTGAGCGCCGACCTTCCGGCGCTGCCCGCCGGAAGCTTCGTCGAGTACTGGCTCGAGGTCGACACCGACGATGCCGGGCGCACGAGCCTGCCGAGCGGTGGCGTCATCAACCCCTTCGTGGCCTACGTCGGCGATGTCCTCCCCGTCTACTGCGAGGACTTCGAGGCCGATGATGGTGGCTTCGGCCACCTGCTCGTCTCGGGCGAGGATGTCGAAGGCGCCGACGACTGGCAGTGGGGAACCCCCGCAGGCCTGTCCGGCGACCCGTCGATGGCCTACTCTGGCGAAAAGGTCTGGGGCAACGACCTCGGCGGTGGCGAGTACAACGGCGCCTACCAGCCCGACCGCGTGAACCGCCTGTTCTCGCCCCAGCTCGACACTCGCCACTACGTGGGTACGCACCTCGAGTACAAGCGCTGGCTCAGCGTCGAGGACGGCACCTTTGACCAGGCACGCATCTACGCCGACGAGAACCCGGTCTGGTCGAACTGGAGCAGCGAAGGCGGCTCCGACAATCACCAGGACGGCCAGTGGGCCCCGCACGCCGTGGACCTCCAGGGCGCCGGCGATGACGGCGTCTTGAGCCTGGTCTGGGAAATTCAGAGCGACAGTGGACTCGAGATGGGCGGCTGGACGCTCGACGACGTCTGCCTGTTCGCCCCCGATACCCCCGACAACCGCCTCGGCATCGCCGACTTCACCGCCGAAGAGAGCTCCACCGGCCGCTCGGTCGTGCTGGCCTGGACCAACCCGATGCACGACCCCGTTCAGGAGCTCGTGATTGTGCGTAAGAACGCCGCCTACCCAGAGGGTCCGGACGACGGAAAGGTGGTGTTCCGCACCGACGACATCGAGATTGGCGCCCCCATGCGCATCGAGGACAAGTTCCGCGGCAGCGCCCACTACGCGATCTACGCTTCGGACGGCACCAACTGGTTGTCGTGGACCCGTCCAGGACTCAACGCCGACATCAACGGCGCAGAGGAAGCGGGTGGCTGCGGATGCAGCTCCGCGCCCGGTGCAGCCGGCTGGATGGCCCTCGGACTCGTCGGACTCGTCGTGCGTCGTCGCCGCAGCTAGCCAGGTCGCGGCTTCGCAGCGAGGCCGTACTGTGGCAAGCTAGGGCCATGCTTCCTCTGATCCTCACTCTGCTCGCTTGCGGCCCCGAGACTCCCTCGGAGCCCGAAGCGACCGTTGCCGCGCCCGAGGCCACCACCGGTACCGAGGTGGCCAAGGCCGAAGAAGCCAAGCCCGCGGGACGCATCGGTGGGGTGCCGATTCTTCCCGACCCCATCATCCTGGGCGGCATCTCGGTCGACGCGCTCAACGGCGTCATGGCTTCGAAGCTCGAGACCATCAACGACTGCTTCGAAGCCGAGCGCATGAAGGCGCCGGACCTGTCGGGGAAGGTGCTGGTGAAGTTCAGCATCCGCGAAGACGGCAGCGTCCGGAACGCGAGCACGCACTCGACCAGCCTGCGTAACGAGACCGCCGAAGCGTGCATGACGAAGACCGTGGCGGCGATGACCTTCCCTGAGCTCGAGAACGGTGGCTTGGCCGTCGTGCACTACCCGTTCGAGTTCCCGCGAACCTAGCTACCAGGCGACGTTCACCGGGTAGGTAACGGGCATACCACCCTCGATCTGGTGCGCCGGAAAGTCGGCTTTTGCGATCACGTCCGAGACGCAAGTGACGTAGTCCTCTGGCGCTCCCCCCGTGTCTTCCGCGCTGATCTCGGAGACCAAACCGTCGCAGCCGACCATCATCTCAAAGGTGAGGTGGACCTCGGAGAAGCCGTCGGGCTGGCCGCAGTAGAGCGCGACCTGAATCACCTCGTTCAGCGCCGCCTTCACCTCGTAGTACTCGAGCCCCGCCGGGATCAGGATCGCGTTGTCATCCTCGCTCTCGGTGTCGAACGGCACACACGGCTCTGGACGCGGCGTCTGCACGCGGTCGGCCGGGGCTGCCCAAGCCACGCCCACCAACCCAATGGTGCCTGCGAGCACGCCCAGGCGGGAGACGAAGGAGTTCCGGAAGAGTTCGATCATGCAGATCCTTGGTTCCGAGAGCGTAGCCCGACTCCGGGCTCGGTTTCCAGCCCTGTTCTCACCGACCGGTGTCCAACAGAATGGAGACCTCGACCACGTCGCCATCACCTTTGCCGCGCCGGATGCGCTTGGGAACCGCGAGCAAGGTGCCATGCGTCTTGTCCTTCCAGACACTCGTGGACCACGACTGACCGTCGACCGTCGCGATGACGGGCACGCGTCCCCAGGGACCGGTCTCGAGCGGGGCATGCTCGTCGGGCACGGGCGCGAAGGTCCAGCCCCCCTTGCCGGGGACTCGGAACAAGATGGCGAGGAAGCTCAATTGCACTCCTTGGCGCCAATCATAGCGAAATGGGAGCCATGGTTCGACTCCCCGACGCTCCCGTCGCATAGGCTGAACCCAGTTCGCCTTGGAGACGCCCATGCTGCCCGTTCTTCTACTTCTCGCCTGCGGAACCCCCACGGCCCCGAGCCCACCACCGACGGCGGTGTCCGCGCCGGCCAAAACCGAGCCCTCCGCCGACCTCGAGCTCCACCCCATCGAGCACGGCACGCTCTACTTCACACACGGCGACACCGTGCTGTGGCTCGATCCCGTCGGAAGCCTCGAGGGTCATCCGAAGGCGGATGTGGTGCTCATCACCGACATTCACGGCGATCATCTCGACGCCGACGCCCTCTCAGCCATTCGAAAGGCCGACGCGACGGTCGTTGCGCCGCAACCCGTCGCGGCTCAACTCCCGGAGGGCGCCGTCACCACTGTGCTCGCCAATGACGCGACCACCACCATCGGTGCGCTCTCGATCACAGCGACACCCATGTACAACCACACTCGGGGTCCAGAGCCAGGCAAGCTGTTTCACGACAAGGGCCGAGGCAATGGCTACCTCATCGAAGTCGGCGCCGAGCGCGTCTACATCGCCGGCGACACCGCATGTACTGACGAGATGCGCGCCCTGACGGGGGTCACCCATGCCCTCGTGCCCATGAACCTGCCGTACACCATGCCCCCGGAAGAAGCCGCGGACTGCGTGCGTTCGTTCAAGCCGGTGAAGGTCACGCCCTACCACCACCGGGGCTCGGACCTCGACGTGTTTCGGGCAGCGCTTGAAGGTAGCGACGTGGTGGTCGGGACCGCCGAGTTCTATCCCAACGGGGAGTGATCAGTCAGTCGTCGCAATGCCCGCCTCGGCCAACGAAGCCTCGATGGCCTCAGCATCTCCGACAATCGCCGTCTGCGTCCGCCCCACGCACTGACCGAGTGACTCCCCGAGGGACTCGGGTGTCACTGCGAGGAGGCTGGACCCAAAGCTCGGCGCGTCGGCGGCACTCTCGCGTCCAACCACGGCCAAGATCAGGTCCGCGAAGTCGTCGGGGGCCTGATACTCGAGCGCCGTTTGCCGAGCCACCGTCGCCTTCAGGCGCCGCAGCTGCGTCTCGTCCATCTCGCCGCCAGCCACTTCGTCCACGGAAGTGAGGATCCGGGAGAGCGTCAGCCCTGCTTGCTCGGCGGGGACCGCACTCTCGATCCACAGCAGCTCACCGAGCCAGGTTCGACTCCGCCACACGCTCACGCCGTAGGTCAGCGCGAGACGCTCACGAAGCGACTCATTGAGCCGGTCCCGCAAGTGCACCTCGAGCAGCTCGCGCTGGGCCGAACTCCCCTCCTCGATGCGGCAGGCCACATAGACCTTCGCCTTGCTCAACTCACTGGGCACGACTTGCACCGAGGCAGCGGTCGGCGAGGGCGGACGTGCGGGCGGAACGATCTCGGCATCGGTCGGCTTGCCCCAGGCCCTTCGCTTCTCGAGGGCGCCCTTGGCGTAGGCCAGCACATCCTCCCAAGGGTCCTGCCCACCAACCACGACCAGGTGGCCGGTTCCAGGCTTCGCGATGCTGTTGAGCAGGCGTGAGGCGTCGGGGCGGTCCACAGCCGTCACCCGCGCAAAGCCCTCATCGTCCAGCCAGGGATGGGGATGGCCGCCGGCAAGCTTGGACCAGACGGCAGCGTAGGCCACAACGTCCGGGTCCGCGATGGCCTCAGCGCGAGAAGCCTCGTACTCGGCCCGCGTCTGCGCGGCCTCGCGCTTCTCTACAATCGGAACCCCGTCCCGCAAGCCGTAGCCGATGGTGGAGATGGCGACCTCGGGCTCGCCCGCGATCGACTCGATGCGCAGCCCCCGTGAGGTGGTGTGCATGCGCGGAATCGTATGCGCGCGAAAGGCTGCGCTGCGATCCCCTGCATCGAGGGAGGACCACAGGCTGTCGAGCCAGTCCTCGGTGCCGGCCCAGAGCCAGGGGTCGAGCGCACCATCGTGCCGCGCCTCGAAGACGACGGTCGGCGGCCCATCATGCGGCAAGAAGGACACCCGCGTGCCGTTCTTCAGCACTGCCGTGTGAAAGCCCTCGAAGCTCGGCCAGGCCAGCATGTCGCGAATCTGGTCGTCGGATGGGACGACTCCCGACAAGGTCGATGGGAGTCGCGGCGCATGGGCCTCGCTGGACGCGGCAGAGGGCACGTCGGGTGGAACAAGCTGCACGCCGCGTACCCGCTCGACGTCGAGCCACGACCACCCCCACTGAAGCGCCGGCGAAGCGGGGAACCGATCGGGCGACGGCCGCGCCGACCAATGCATGGACCCGGTCTGCAGAAGGTCACGCGCCAGACTCGCAAGCAGCCCGGTGGAGGACACGCCCACCCGCTCGTACGAGGTGCTGACGTACTCCCGTTCCGAGAGCGCGCAGTAGCGATGAATCACGTGAAGCAGGTGTCCGGCATCGCTGCGAGCATCTGCGATGTCGCGGGACATTCGCGTAATGCGGGCCTTGGGCAACGAGCGCTCCCCCTCGGAAGAGCAAGCGATGACGGTCGCGAGCTCGCGCCCATCGGCCCAGCAAGACCCGTTGTCGAGACGGCGACTCACCACGCTTGCGAGGTATTCCGCGTAGCGCAGCTCGGTCCTTCCTAGCGGCATCGACCAGCCGAACAAACCCGTGGGTTCGTCAATCCCTACGGTCCGTGTCGGCCACGAAGACTGCGCCGCAGGCTCTTCGATCGTGTGCACAGTCGCGGACGGACAATCCGGTCGGACCTCGCGCCACTCTTCAGGCAGCGCGCTCGTCAGCAGCTGCCAGCCCTTCTCGTCCGAGAAGTCGCCAATCAGGACCAAGGCCGCCCGCTCGGGCGCGCAGAAGGCATCTGCAAAGGCCCCCACGTCCGCGAGTTCCATGGCCCCCACGCCGTCCGGCGTTCCCGCCACCGAAGACGCGTACGGGTGCTCCGTCCCAAGCAAGGCCTCGTACAAGCGGCATCATGGGCTCATCGACGTCGCCGCCCGACTCGATGATCTCTTGTCTGACCACCTCGCGCTCGGACACGAAGTCGCGCTCGAGCAAGCCGTCGATAGGACGCTGAAGCCGCTCGACTTCAAGCTGCAGCAGGGAGCGCAACGCCCGCCGCGGCGCGACCGCAAGGTAGGTCACCGTGTCGTGTCCCGTCCAGGCGTTGTGGCTCGCGCCAAGCGCATCGAGGCGCTCCGTTCGTGTGGTCCCCTCCTCGTCGCGCACCTCGAAGCTGAGGTGTTCCACGAGGTGGGCGATCCCGGCGTGTTCAGCCGGATCCTCGCGGGCCCCCGCACGATGGGCCATCGCCACACCGACAATCGGGCGGTCCCGCTGAGACACGAATCCCAGGCGAAGGCCATTGGCAAGGCAGACCGTGGTCGCATCGCGCGTGAGTTCAAGACCAGGCAGACCCAACCCATGGGCCTGCGACAAGAGCAGAAGCAAAGTAAACATGCCGCCCACTCTAGCAGGCAGGCTCGCTAGCCGAACACCGCCACATGCTGGGTCGCACTTGCGAGCGGCACGCCGTCTGCCGTCCAAAGGCGCGCGGTGAAGGTGTGGTAGCCGTCCTCGGCAACGTCCGTCACGGCCTTGAACTGGCACCAATCCGAAGCGCGTCCAGGCACCGCCGCATCGAAGTGAAGGGTCCAGGCCACCGTGCTCGCCGGGCGTGGCGTGCGGAGCTGCTGCAGCACCGGGGCGGGCCAGGCGTCGAGCAAGGCCACGATCACCGCGGCGTCGCGGGGTCCATCGTCATCGGGGAAGCGAATCCAACCGGCGATGGAGGAGCCCTCGCCACCCGTGAACGGAAGCTGCCCCTCCACCATGCGCACGTCGATGAAGCGCGTGAACTCCGGCGTCACCCCCGGAATGTAGGGGAAGGCCACCAGATCGTCGGGAGCCGGAAGAGCGCTGCCCGGGGCTGCAATCGAAATCGCCGACGCTCGGCTCTTGCCGAAGACCGCCGTGAGCGTGACGCGCCGTTCGTCCCCGACCCGAACCGAGCCCTCGACGAGAGTCGAACTGCCACCGACCCGCAGCAGTGACGCGTCCAGCGTAGCCGTGCCCGCGGGAACAGGGCCCGCGAACACCGTCTGCAAGAAGCGAATCGGCCGTTCTTCAGGGACGTCGGCCTGCATGCGACGAAGCGCAGCGCCCGCGACCAGCCCACCGAAGGTGGCGCGGCCCTGACCCCAAGAAGCTGGAAACTCTGCGGTATCGCCCTTCGGGTCGAGGAGCGTGGAGAGCACTAGCTGTCCTTCCGCATCTTCACGCCGGCAGCGACGAACTCCCAGGTCTTCTCGGTCGCCTGCTCCTCGGGAATCACGGCACCTTCCGAGGACTCACTCTTGAAGTGCGCAACCTCAGCGGCGTCGACCGCCTTCGAGCGCAGCTGGCCTTCGACGATGCAGTCGGCACCGGTGCCTTGCTTGTCGACCGCGTACCCGTGTTCCTTCACCGTGACCCGCACATGGCGCGTATCGTCGGTGAGCACCATCCAGCAGCCCGCCTTCTGGCAGACGTCGGTGACGCGACCCTGCACGCGGATGTCCTTGCCCTCGTACGCGGCCGGATCATCGAGCAGCGTCGCCAGCTGAATGACTTCGCCCTCGGTCACGCCTTCGCCAAAGCTGGCCCAGTCGCCGGCGGCCGCCTCGGGAGCGGCTTCAGGAGCGGCTTCGGCAGGCGCCTCAGCTGGAGCCTCGGCGACGGTGGACTCGGGGGCACCGCCACAGGCGATGAGAACGGAAAGCATGAGAAAGCGCATCGATAAACTCCTGGAGACCGGCCGGTAACCCGCTTGCCACGCCGCAGCCTGCGGGCGCATCCGCCGATGAACCGAGACCCCTGCAGCATGGTGTGCGCCCCCGGCGCGACCGGCGGACTGCGGTGCTAGGTTCCAGCCCACGAACGCGGCCACTCGTCCCCCGCTCACTCTGGATGTCCCATGCGTCTTCTGCCCGTGCTCCTGCTCCTGGCCTGCACCGCCGGAAACGACGACACCGACTCTGGACCCAGCGACTCCGCAGACACGGCGGACACCAGCGACACCGGGCCCCGCGCCCCAGCCCTGCTCGCAGCGAATGGCGACCGCGCCTGTGCGTACTCCGCCAACACGCTCTCGTGCTGGGGCGATGGAGCCTCTCCGGCGACCTTGGCTGGCGTCAGCGGCGAGATCGAGATCATCGCTGTGTCCCCGGCTGCAGCCTGCTGGATGACGAGCTCTGGCGACGTCACCTGCACGCCCACCAGCTCCGAGACCGCGCCCGGCGAGCGCCTCACCGACTGGGCCCTTCACATCGCGGGCGGAACCGATGGCTTCTGCGCGGTTCACGGTGACCGCACGGTCAGCTGCTGGGGCGAGGACGAGACCACGCCGGTCGACGTCAGTGGGGCCCTCGGCGCCGTCTTCACGACCGCACGGGCGGGCACCCACGCATGGACGCTGAACCAGGCCAACGGCGTGCTGCAGGAGTGGGACTGGAATCAGGCGGTGACCACCAACACCGTGATTCGCGGCACCGAGCAGGTCGCGCCGGGAATCGAGCACACCTGTCAGCGCACCACGCTCACCGAAGCCAAGTGCTGGGGCGTCGACACAGTCGGGCAGACGGGCGTCGACGGAAGCGGAACCGTCAGTGATGCCGACCGAGTGACCGCCATCTCCTCGGGCGTCTCCGCTCTTGTGAGCGGCACCCACCACGTGTGCGCACTTCTCGATGACGCCACCGTCTCTTGCTGGGGCGACAACAGCATGGGTCAGCTCGGGCGAGGCACCGTAAACGACCCCACTTTTGCCACCACACCGGCCGCTGTACCTGGGCTGACCGCCGTGCAGTCGATCGCTGCCGGCGATGGGTTCACCTGCGCAGCCCTCGAGGATGGCGAGGTGAAGTGCTGGGGTGAAGGCACCGACGGACAGCTTCAAGGCACCGCCGACAGCGCAACTCCCACCGCCCTCAATCTTCCCTGATCACCACGTGAATCTGCGCGGGCAATCGCTGCCCATCCGGCGCGTTCGCCAGCAGATGAACCACGGGAAGCTGAAGCGTCCACTCCCCGGTGTGGATGCCCGTGGCGGCGCCGGTGAACCGCTCCAGGCTCGACCCAAGGGCCAGAAAGCCATCCTCGTCTGGGGCGCTGGCACCGAGCGTTCCATCGGGATGAAGGAACACTTCTACCCCGTCAAAATCGATGGTCGGCGGTTGCTCGAGCCCCCACGACAGCGTGGCGCAGCCCTGAATCGGCTGGTCGGTCGGACAGTCCTGCGACTGCACCCGGCCCGGATGGCCCTGATCGACGATCTCGATGCGCAGCCCAGCACCCGCAGCCGGCGCGCTTCCAGAAGCGGTCGCGACGTACACCGCGCCTGACTCGTCCCCGACCTCGACCTGAAACTCCGCGAGCGGCGGGAGCTCGTTCGCCGAATCAGTGGGCGCTGGCGCACATGCGAGCAGGAAGAACAGCATTCTCTGGTTCTACTCCTCACCGAAGTGAAGCGCACCCCGTAGGATGAGGCATGGAAGACATCCTGTTTCTTGCCGTGTTCTTCGGAACACCCGTTCTCATGGTCCTCGCCCTGCTCTGGGTCGGCGTGCGCGCACTTCGAGCCCGCATGGCCTACGGCTCGGCATTGAGCGCTGGGTGGACCTCACTGACCGAGGACGAGCTGCGCCACCGCCTGCACGACTTCCCGCCCCTGCTTCGCGACAAAGCGCGGGCCGACCGCATCGCGAGTCGGACCGTCCGCGGCACCGAGATCCTGGTCGCCCGCTATGCGTGGTCATCGTCAGGACCGGCAGGTCAGCGGTTTGGACGGCGGCAGGCCTGGCTGGTCGTCCCGATGCGAGGCCAAGTGCCGCACGCCATCGTGGCGAAGCGTGCCGGCGGTCTACTCGAAGCCGCTGCCGAAAGCCTCGCCGGTGGTGCACGCACCGACCTCGGCCAGGACTGGGAGTGGGCACGCGTCTCTGGACCGGCCGATGCGGGATGGTTCACCGGCCAGCGCGCCGCCGGACTCGAGGCCGTGATGGACGCCGCCGACGAGGTTTGGCTGCACGGCAGGTTCGCGGTGTTCGCGAAGCCCGAAGAGGCCCACCCGACCCTGCTCGACGACGCCGAGGTGCTCAGCGACGCCCTTGCCGAGGCACTCGACTAGCGAGCCGCCCTCATCCGCTCGAATTCCTCATCCCCACGCACACACACTTCCGGGTTGCGCTCGAAGTCGAGAGTGCGCGACCGTCCCCGGTACTTGATCGTGCGGAGGATCAGCTTCATCGTCTCGAGGCGCGCGAGGTGCTTGCTGTCGGAGCGAATGACCCACCACGGCGTCTTGTCCGTGTGCGTGCGGCGTAGCAGCTCGTACTTCTTCTCGGTGAACTCTTCCCAGAGATCCTGGGCCTGCAGGTCGACCTCAGAGAGCTTCCAGGCGCGAAGCGGGTCGGCGGCGCGACGGTCAAAGCGCTTGGCCTGCTCGGCCTTCGACACCGAGAAGTAGAGCTTGAGCAGCGTGGTCTGACCATCGGCGATGAAGCTCTCTTCGTAGTTCGTCACCTTGTTCATGAACTGCCGATACTGCTTCGGCGTGCAGAAGCCCATGACCGGCTCGACCATCGCGCGGTTGTACCAGCTGCGGTCGAACATCACGACCTCTCCCGCATGCGGGAACTGCTCGATGTACCGCTTCATGTGAAGCTCGGTCTGTTGATGCTCGGACGGCTTGCCGAGCGCCACGACGCGGTAGTGTTTCTCGTTCATGTACCGGCTGACCCGACGGATCGTGCCGCCCTTGCCCGAGGCATCGCGCCCGTCGAACAGGATGATGGCCTTGTGACCATGCTTCTCGACATGCGTCTGCATCTTGATCAGCTCGGCCTGATAGGGCTTGAGCGCCTCGGACTCGTAGTGGCTGCGCAGAGCGGCCCGCAAGATGCGGTTGCGCTGCCGGCGGTCCAAGCCCTGCACGACCTTGCGAAGGGCGTCACGGTCCGGGTGTTCATCCAGGTGCAAACCGTCGAGGGCGGCCTGCACACGAGTAGCGAATCGGTTTGTAGTAGCCATACACACAATGTAGTGACTGACGGCCCGTATGAAACCGGCTGCATCACCCTGCTGCGCGGATCGCCGCATCCATCCGCACTGCCTTAGGCTTTGTATTCCAAGCAGCCCGAGGGAGCAGCCATGACCGACCCACAGCTACCCGCTCAGTACACCAAGAAGGGCAAGCTGAATGCCCGCTACTACGAGCGTGAGCTGCAGCTCCTCCAGACCGAGCTCGTGCGCTTGCAGTACTGGATTCGCGCCCAGGGCGAGCGCGTCGTCATCATCTTCGAGGGACGCGACGCTGCCGGCAAGGGCGGCACCATCAAGCGCATTGCCGAGTGCCTCAATCCCCGCGGCGCCACCATCGTCGCGCTCAACACGCCCACGGAGCGCGAGCGGACGCAGTGGTACTTCCAGCGCTACGTGACGCATCTTCCCGCCGCTGGCGAGATCGTGATGTTCGACCGCAGCTGGTACAACCGCGCCGGCGTCGAGCGCGTGATGGGCTTCTGCACCGATGCCGAATACGACGACTTCATGCGGGCGTGTCCGCGCTTCGAGAACTTGCTGGTGCGCTCGGGCATCAAGGTGATCAAGTACTGGTTCTCGGTGAGCGCCGAAGAACAAGAGCGCCGCTTCCAGTCCCGCATTCACAACACGACCAAGCGGTGGAAGATTAGCCCCATGGACCTCGAGTCCCGCAAGCGCTGGGTGGACTACTCACGCGCCAAGGACGCAATGTTCGAGCACACGGACACCAAGCTCGCGCCCTGGACCGTGGTCCCTTCCGACGACAAGAAGCGTGCCCGGCTGAACTGCATCCGACACCTGCTCGCCCAGTTCGACTACCAAGACCTGGTCCCCGGCCCGATTGACCTGCCGCCCCGCGTCGAAGCGACCGGCTACATGCGCCCGCCGCAGGACGAGCAGACCTTCGTGCCCGACTGTTACCCGAAGCCCGAAGCCTCAGACGCCGACGGCAACTAGGGTTCTGGCACCCAAAAGTGAAACATGTTCTATTTGCGCTCCCAGCAAGGAGCGCAAATGGTGGCCCCAGAATCCCTCGGTGCCGAGGGCAAGCCCTTCGAGATGGACGTCGAGCGCGGCAAGATCGGTGAATTCGCCCGTGCCGTACACGCGAAGCACGCCAGCCACTGGCAGGGCGACCACCCGGTGGTTCCGGCGACCTTCCTGACCACGCAGTTCTTCTGGGAAGAGCGCGTGGATGGCGCCAATCCGTGGGACTTGGTGCAGATGAGCCAGAAGCGCGGCATGCACGCCGAGCAGGAATACATCTTCCATGGGCCCCCGCCGCGCGCCGGCGACCGACTGTTTGCCCGGTCGAAGATCACCGACATCTGGGAGAAGCAGTCGCGTAGCGCCGGCACCTTGACCTTCGTGAAGATGGTCACCGAGTTCCGCGATGCCGACGGCAACCTCCGCGCCGAGGCCATCCTCACCGGCGTCGAGACCGCCAAGCCACCGGAGGCCTCATGAACACGCCCGAACCGCGGACCTTCGGCCCCGTCACCCGCACCGACTTCGTGCGCTACCAGGGCGCCTCTGGGGACATGAACCCCGTTCACCACGACGAGCCCTTCGCCAAGAATGCGGGCTTTCCGGCTCCCCTCGGAGTGGGCATGTTTCCCGCGGGCGTCATGGCCTCCTGGGCTACCGACTGGCTCGGCCCCGACAACGTGCGCCGCACCCGCATTCGCTGGAAAGCCCCCGTCTTCCCAGACGACCAGCTCACGGTCACTGGCTCCATCGCCAAAGAGTACGACGAAGACGGCGAGGCCCGCATCGATCTCGAGCTCGCGGTCAGCAAGGCCGACGGCCAGGTCGTCGTGCAGGGCTGGATGACCTTCGTGCGTCCGGAGGGGCTGTGAGCGTCGTCCTCGTCACTGGAGGGACCCGAGGCATCGGCCTGGCCATCGCCGATGCGTTCGCCGCGGGCGGTCACACCGTCGCCGTCTGCGCACGCCGGCCCGTTGAGGGCGGCGTTCACGCCTTCTTCGCCGCTGACCTTCGTGAACCCGAGGCCTGCGCGGCCCTGATCGACGAGGTCGTCGCGAAGTTCGGTCGACTTGACGTGCTCGTCAACAACGCGGGCGGCTCACCGGCCGCCGACGCTGCGACCATGTCTCCGCGCTTCTCGGACAAGATCGTGAAGCTCAACCTGATGGCGCCGTTCTGGCTCTCCCAGCAGGCCAACGCGGTCATGCAGAAACAGGACGACGGCGGTGTCATCGTCAACATCGCCAGTGTCAGCGGCATTCGCGCGTCACCCGGCACTTCAGCCTACGGCGCGGCCAAGGCCGGTCTGCTCTCGCTCACGAAGACCCTGGCGGTCGAGTGGGCCCCGAAGGTGCGCGTCGCTGCCGTCACCCCGGGCCTGATCGCCACCGAGTACGCAAAAGACCACTACCCCGACTTCGACGCCATCGCGGCGACCGTCCCCGCCGGACGCTTCGGCACCCCCGAAGACGTCGCCAACGCGACCGTCTTCTTGGCGTCGCCTGCTGCGGCCTATGCGAGCGGCACGAACCTGGTGCTCGACGGTGGCGGCGAGTGGCCCGCGTTCTTGCGGCCGAAGGGCTAGGGTCAACGTTACCGGCGGTTTCCTAAGAACTGTAAAGACGCCAAATCTCTAGCCTCCTGTTCCGTCTTCACGAGCAGCCACCAAGGAGGCCCGATGCGAACCCTGATTGCCCTGACCCTGCTCACCTTCGCCCCCAACGCCCTCGCCCACCAGGGCAACCCGCGACATGCCCACGCGAAGAAGGCATGCATCGCCGACCAACGCGAGGATGTGCGCGATCACCGCGAAGACGTCCGCGACCACCGCGAAGACGTCCGTGACCGACGTGAAGACATCCGCGACGCGCGCACGGACACCGGTCCCGCGGACCGACGCGAGGACGTGCGCGATGCCCGAGAAGACGTCCGTGATGCCCGAGAAGACGTGCGCGACCGCCGAGAAGATCGGCACGACCGCAAGCACGGATGCTGAAACGAGAAGCGCCCGGAGGCCGAAGCCACCGGGCGCTGGATCCCAAGCGGTGTCGCTCTAGAACTGCTCGGCCTCGGTCGAGCCCTTCAGTGCCAGCGTCGAGGACCGGCCAGCCATGATGGTGTTCTTGATCGAGTCGAAGTAGCCGGTACCGACCTCGCGCTGGTGGCGAGTTGCGGTGTAGCCATCGACCTCGGCGGCGAACTCGGCTTCCTGCAGCTCAGAGTAGGCCGACATGCCACGCTTGCTGTAGCCCTTGGCGAGCTGGAACATGCTGTGGTTCAGGCTGTGGAAGCCCGCGAGCGTGACGAACTGGAACTTGTAGCCCATCTTTCCGAGCTCAATCTGGAACTTGGCGATCTCGTCGTCGCTTAGGTACTTCTTCCAGTTGAAGGACGGCGAGCAGTTGTAGGCCAGCATCTTGCCGGGGAACTCGGCGTGGATGGCCTCGGCGAAGCGGCGAGCCTCCTCGAGGTTCGGCTTGCCCGTCTCACACCAGACGAGGTCGGCGTAGGGCGCGTAGGCGAGGCCTCGGGCGATGGCCTGGTCGAGGCCACCGACGGTGCGGTAGAAGCCCTCGGGCGTGCGCTCACCGGTCATGAACTTGTGGTCGCGCTCGTCGACGTCGGACATCAGCAGCTTGGCAGCGTTGGCGTCGGTGCGGGCGATGAGGATGGTCGGCACGTCGAGCACATCTGCGGCGAGGCGGGCGGCGGTGAGCGTGTTGATGAACGCGGAGGTGGGGACGAGCACCTTGCCACCGAGGTGACCACACTTCTTCTCAGCGGCGACCTGGTCCTCGAAGTGCACGCCAGAAGCGCCCGCTTCGATCATGCCCTTCATGAGCTCGTAGGCGTTGAGCGGTCCACCGAAGCCGGCCTCGGCATCGGCGACGATGGGGGCGTACCAGTTGCGCTCGGCGCCGCCCTCGGCGTGCTCGACCTGGTCGGCGCGCTGCAGAGCCTGGTTGATCTTCTTCACGACCTGCGGCACCGAGTTGGCCGGGTAGAGCGACTGGTCGGGGTACATGTGGCCAGACATGTTGGCGTCGGCCGCGACCTGCCAACCGGACAGGTAGATGGCCTTGAGGCCAGCGCGAACCTGCTGGACAGCCTGGTTACCCGTGAGGGCGCCGAGAGCGTTGATGTAGTTCTCGGTGTGGAGGAGCTCCCAGAGACGACGGGCGCCGAGGGTCGCGAGCGTGTGCTCGATCTTCACGGAACCGCGAAGCTTCTCAACCTCTTCGTGGGTGTAGGTGCGGGTGATGCCATCGAAGCGACGGGCATGCAGGTCGGTGATCTTGTCGAGTGCAACGGACATGGGCTTATCCCTCGATTGTGAGCAGATGCTCGTAGGCTGGGAGCGTGAGGAAATCCTCGAGGCTCTGTGAAGTCGAAAGCGACGCGAAGAGCTCGGCGGCGAGCTCGTACTTTCCGGAGTTCCAGGTCTCGCGACCCAGGGTCTCCTTGAGTAAGTCCAGTTCCTCGGCGAGCAGGTCGTCGAAGAGGTCGGTGGTGACGATGCGGCCGTCATCGAGTGCTGCGCCGTGGCGCAACCACTGCCAGACCTGGGCCCGGCTGATCTCGGCGGTCGCCGCGTCTTCCATCAAGTTGTAGAGCGGGACACAGCCGTTCCCGTCGAGCCAGGCAGCGAGGTACTGCACGCCGACTCGAATGTTCAGGCGTAGACCCGCTTCGGTCCGCGTTCCACCGGGCAGATCGACGAGGTCGGCTGCGGTGATGTCGTCCTCGCGCTGGCGGTGAATCTGGTTCTTGCCGGGCATGTGGGCGTCGAAGACGTCCTTCGCGAGCGATACCAGCGCCGGGTGTGCGACCCAGGTACCGTCGTGGCCGTCGGTGACCTCGCGCAGCTTGTCGGCGCGCACCTTGTTGAGCGCGGCCTCGTTCGCCTCGGGGTCGTTCTTGATCGGAATCTGTGCGGCCATGCCGCCCATCGCATGCACGCCACGCTTGTGGCAGAGCGCGATGACGCGGTGGCTGTACGCGGCCATGAACGGCGCAGTCATTCCGACCTGGCCCCGGTCGGGCAGCACGCAGGCCGGGTCCTCGGCCAGGGTCTTGATGGTCGAGAAGATGTAGTCCCAGCGGCCACAGTTGAGGCCCGCAGAGTGCTGCTGCAGCTCGAAGAGGATCTCGTCGATGGCGTAGGCAGCGGGCAGGGTCTCGATGAGCACCGTCGCCTTGATGGTGCCGAGCGGAATGTCGAGCGCCTCTTGTGCGGCGACGAACACGTCGTTCCAGAGACGCGCCTCGAGGTAGCTCTCGAGCTTCGGCAGGTAGAAGTACGGGCCGGTGCCCCGCTCCAGCGCCGCCTTGGCGTTGTGGAAGAAGTACAGCCCGAAGTCCACCAGGCCGGCGGGCACCGGCACCCCGTCGAGGGTGATGTGCCGCTCCGTGAGGTGCCAGCCGCGGGGACGCACCATCAGGACTGCCGTCTTCTCGTTGAGGGTGTAGGTCGTACCCTTGACCGGATGCAGGTAGGTGATCGTGCGGCGCACGGCATCGCGCAGGTTGATCTGCCCCTGAATCATGTTGTCCCAGGTCGGCGCGCTGCTGTCCTCGAGGTCGGCCATGAACACGTTGGCGCCCGAGTTGAGGGCGTTGATGATCATCTTGCGGTCGACGGGGCCGGTGATCTCGACCCGACGGTCCAGCAGGTCGGCCGGAAGGGGTGCACAGGTCCAGCCCGCAGCGCGAACCTCGGCGGTCTCTTCGGGGAAGTCGAGGGGCTTGCCCGCAGCCTTGCGAGCGACTCGGGCCGCGAGCAGCTCGTGGACGCGCGGAGTGAACCGGTCGACGAGCTCCGCCACGAAGGCCAGTGCCTCGGGGGTCAGGATGGTCTCGTAGCCGGCCCGGATCGGGCCGCGGACTGCGAGGTGCTTGGAGGCGGGGACTGCGACTGCGCTCATTGAATGAACTCCCATTCAGTGACTAGTAAATGATTCACTGATTTCAGGGCCAACCGCAAGGAACAGCACTGTGTCAGGGTGTAAGCCATGTAAATCACGACACAAGTGTGGCAGTCATGCTGTCAACGCAGTAAATTCACTTCACAGACCGCTGACAGAGACCTCGCCCGCAACAGCGTTGTTCTGCCCAGCTTTTTCGGACGGGAGGGCTTGATGGCCTCGGTTTCACTGGGCCCGAAGATCAAGGTGATGCGACGCCGCGAGGGGTGGACGCAGAAGCGACTCGCCGAACAACTGGGGATCTCGCCGTCCTACCTGAACCTGATCGAAAACGGGAAGAGGCCCCTCCCCGCACAGCTGCTGATCAAGCTCACCACCGTGCTCTCCATCGACTTGAGCGAGCTGGCCGAGGACGACGACGATCGACTGCTCTCCGACGTGATGGAGGTGCTTGGCGATGAGTTGTTCGAGCCCTTCGCGCTGGCCAACACCGACGCGCGTGAGCTCGTCGCCAACGTGCCTTCCGCCGCACGCGCCTTGTGCGCCCTCTACGACGCCTACCGTGGACAACGCGAAAAGGCGGAGCTCATGGGCGAGCGTCTGGTCGAGACCGGTCAGCTCGCTGCGGACGACGGGCGCCCAGGACTTCCTTCCGAAGAGGTGAGCGACCTGCTGCAGCGCACAGGCAACCACTACCCAGAGCTCGAAGAGGCCGCCGAGGCCCTGTGGCGTCGCACCGGCCTCGACCTCAACGCCCTACAGTGGGGTTTGGTCAACGTGCTCGAGGACGACCTCGGCATCTCGGTGCGCTTCGTCCACTCCGGCGCCCTCCCGCACTCAGTGCGACGCTACGACCCCGACCGTCGCCTGCTCGAGATCTCCGAGGTCTTGCCACCGCGCTCACGCCACTTCCAGCTGGCCCACGTGATCGGGCTGCTCTGGCAGAGCGACGCCCTTGATCGCCTATCGAGCGACCCTCGCCTGACGACCGAGGACTCCCGCCACCTCGCTCGGGTCGCCCTCGCCAACTACTTCGCCGGCGCGGTGTTGATGCCGTACACGCCGTTTCTCGAGGCCGCGCGAAGCATGCGCTACGACGTCGAGCTGCTCGGTCACCGCTTCCGCGTCAGCTTCGAGCAGGTATGCCACCGCCTCACCACCATGCGTAGAGCAGGCCATAGTGGGGTGCCTTTCCACCTCGTGCGCACAGACGTGGCCGGCAACATCTCAAAGAAGTTCGCGGCGAGCGGGATTCGCTTTGCCCGGTACAGCGGCCTGTGCCCAAAGTGGAATGTCTTCGACGCGTTGCGCTCTTCCGGAGACATCCGCGTGCAGGTCAGCGCCATGCCCGACGGCAAGCGCTACTTCAGCATTGCCCGAACCCTTCGAAAGGGAGAGGCCGGCTACCACGCCAGCCATGCGATTCACGTGATGGAGCTCGGCTGCCCGGTCGAGTTCGCCGGCGACCTCGTCTACGCAGATGGCATCGACGTCGACAACGCGGAGCGCTCCGTAGAGGTCGGCGTCACCTGCCGGCTCTGCCCTCGCGAGCGCTGCACCGAGCGAGCCATGCCGAGCGTGCACCAGGGCCTTCACGTGGACGAGAATATCCGCGCGCTCGCCTTCTACGCCGCGACCGAGAAGAGCAGCTAGCCGAAAGCCACGCCCCCGGCGCGATGTTCGCTAGGACCTAGGCATTTCACGATGACCCCGCGTAGACTCCCCACTCGGAGGTCCGAATGCGTCGTCTGCTCGCTGCTCTCGCACTGCTGCCCATGCCAGCCCTTGCCGCCCCAGGCTTCATTCCGATTCAGGGCACACTCACCGATGACAACGGTGTGGCCATCGACGGAGCGGTCAACGTGACCTTCCGACTGGTCACGGACTCCACGGGCGCCACCGGCACCTGGTCCGACACCTTCAGCGTCGATGTCGTGGACGGACGATTCGCCACCGAACTTGGCGGAGCCAACAACGCGCTCGATCTGTCGATCTTCTCGCTCTACCCGACCGTTCACCTCGGCATCACCGTCGAGGGCGACACCGAGATGCCGCTGGTTCCACTCGATCACGTGCCCTACGCCGCCTGGGCCGACCACGCCGGCGATGCCGCGACGCTTGGGGGCGCCACACTCGGCGGTATCCGCGCGGAGATTCCCGCGACCTCCGACCTGGCGCAGGCCGCACGAGACGCGGCGTATGACACCGAAGCCGAGCTCACCACCGTCCTCGACCCCCACTACGACTACAGCGGGGGCACCGGCATCGACGTCACCGGAACGGTCATCTCGGCAGACCAGACCCAGATCGAGGCCTGGGCTACGGGCGTCTGCTACGACTCGCCGAGCGAGCTGACAGCGGCACTCTCGGGCACCTACCAGCCCGACTGGACCGACATCGCGAACATTCCATCCGGCTTTGCCGACAATGTCGATGACGACACCCAGCTGAGTCAGACCGTGGTCGAGGGTTACGCCCGCGGTGTGGCGTACGACACGCCCGCGGAGCTGACCACCGCGCTCGCAGGCAACTACGAAGCTGCTGGGTACACGCCGGACTGGAACGACCTCACGAGCATGCCGGCCGGCTTTGCAGACGGCAACGACGACGACAACCAGTTGTCGCGGGCGACAGTCGAAGGCTTTGCGCGCGGCGTCGCCTACGACACGCCTGGGGAGCTCACGACGGCCCTTGCCAACACCTATGTCCCAGCGGCCCAAGCCACCCGAGACGAGAACGCCACCCCCATGCGCACGTGCGCGGGCAGAACGGCTCCTAGCGACTGGGCGATTTACTCCACCTACCACCCCGTCGTCGACGTCGACATCACCGGATGCGGGTTCACTTCAAAGCCCTACATCACCATCGCACTTCACGGTTCCGGGAGCCACTGGACGACGGTGGGCGGTTCGAGCGTGTACAGCGCGACCAAGGACGGCTTCCGCGTGCATATCCGCTCCGTCGACAGCTCCACCGCGGACACGTACACGACGGCTGCAAGCCAGTGGTACATCGAGTGGATTGCCGTCGGTAACTAAGTGCGCGTCCTCAAGCTACTCGAAGAGCACCGGGCTTTCGCTGGCTCGATGACGGCGATTCGCAACGCCGTTTTCGAGGGCCGCGACGATGACGCCGTGGCGCGCTGGACCTGGTTCTCGGCGCGCCTGCTCGCCCATATTGACGTCGAAGAGACGCACCTGCTGCCGATCTACGACAACCTCGGCCCGTTTCCCCCCAACGCCACGCCCGCCATCTTCCGCCGCGAGCACGCTCGAATCATCGAGACGCTGGCCCTGATCGAGACCTTGTTCGCCGGCGAGCGAGTCGCCCTCTGCACGGCACTGTGCAGCCTCGAGGGGCAGCTCGAGCACCACGATCTGCGCGAAGCCGACAGCTTCAAGCCCCGCGTCGACGCCGCCACCGCAGATGGACGCGCAGCAGAGGCCCTCGCCGCCCACGAGGCGCTCGTGAAGGCCATCGGCCCTGCGCCCTCGAGCACGCAACCAAAACCCTATCCACGCGGCGGGAGCACTCGGCTCACCGGCGTCGACAAGGTGCGCTGGACCCTAGCGCACGGCGACGCGCAAGGCGCACTGACCTTGCTCTCGGAGCTGCCGCTGGGCGAGCACCCCAAGGCGCCCCGACTCCGTGAAAAAACCCGAGTCGCGCTTCGGTCGGGCGACCTGCCCACCGCATGGGACCGGCTGCGCCTGCTACACATCGTGATGAGTCCTGGCGGCCAAAACTAGAACATGTTCTACTTCGCTTCGCCCCGGAGTCGACATGCAGTTTGCGCTGTCCGAAGAACAGGCGCAGCTTCAAGAGATTGCCCGCAGCTTCCTGGCTGATCTCCCTGATGCGCGCTCACCCTCCAATGCCGATACTTGGCCACGCATCGTCGAGGAGCAGGGCTGGCCGGCCGTCGCCGTGCCCGAAGAACAGGGCGGCTTCGGCTTTGGGTGGATCGAGCTCTCCGTGGTCTTCGAGGAGCTTGGACGCGCCCTGACCAGCGCCCCGATGCTCGGCACCGGCATGGCCACCGCGGTGCTGCTCGAGAGTTCACCGAGCGCCGCACGCGACCAAGCCCTGGAGCAGATCGCCGCCGGCACTCCAGCGACCGTGTGCTGGGACGGCCTTGCTATCGACATCGCCGCGGGTGGCATCGTGATTCGTCACAGCCCCAGCGGCTTCGAGCTGTTCGCGGACGGAGGAACAGAGGCCACCACCCTTCTCAGCCTCGACGAGACCCGCCCCCTGCACGAGGTCTCGCCCACCGGAACCGGCGTCGCCCTCGACGCCGACGAGGCCAGGGTTCGCGCGCGCTGCGAGACACTTCTGGCCTGGGAGTGCGTGGGAGCGGCCGAGGCCTGCATGGACCTCGCTGTCGAGTACGCGAAGGTCCGGAAGCAATTCGCCAAGCCCATCGGAAGCTTCCAGGCCATTCAGCACATGTGCGCGGACCTGCTCGTCGTTGTCGAGTCGGCGCGCTCTGCGGCCTGGTTCGCAGCATGGGCGGTCGAGAACGACGCTCCAGACGCACGCGTCGCAGCCCGCACCGCAAAGGCCCTGGCCAGCGAGGCCCTGTTCACCTGCGCGGGTCAGAGCATCCAGATTCACGGTGGCATCGGCTTCACCTGGGAGCACGACGCCCACCTCTACTTCAAGCGCGCGCGCGCCAATCTCTCCCTGCTCGGCGAGCCCCGAGAGCACCGCATGGCCATCGCCAACACCCTGCTGGGGGACGCATGAACCTCGCCTTTTCAGAGAGTGACGAAGCCTTCCGCGACGAGGTCCGCACCTGGCTGAACGAGCACCTCGTCGGGGAGTTCGCCGCCTGCAAGGGCCGCGGTGGACTCGGCGACATGGACGCATTCATCCAGGAGCGTATCGCCTGGGAAAAGGAGCTCGCCAGCGGCGGCTGGACCTGCGTGGGCTGGCCGAAGGAGCACGGCGGACGCGGAGCCACGCTCTACGAAGAAGTGATCTTCGCCGAAGAATATGCACGCGCCCAGGCCCCCGGTCGCGCCGGCCACATCGGTGAAGGACTGCTCGGCCCGACCATCATCCACTTCGGAACCCCCGAGCAGCAGCAGCGTTTCTTGCCGCCCATCGTCGCCGGCGAGGAACTTTGGTGTCAGGGCTACTCTGAGCCCGGGGCGGGCTCCGACCTCGCAAACGTCCAGACCAAGGCCGTGCGTGCTGGCGATGAGTGGGTGCTGACCGGCCAGAAGATCTGGACCAGCCTCGCCGAGTTCAGTGACTGGTGCTTCGTGCTTGCGCGCACCGACTCCGACGCCCCCAAGCACAAGGGCATCACCTGCATGCTGGTGCCCATGAACCAGCCCGGCATCGAGGTCGTCCCGATCCGCCAGATGACGGGGAACTCCGAGTTCGCCGAGGTGTTCTTCGACGGCGCCAGAGCGAAGGCCGAGCACGTGGTCGGCCCGATCAACGGTGGCTGGAAGGTCGCGATGGGCACCCTCGCCTTCGAGCGCGGAGCGTCGACCCTCGGACAGCAGCTCTCGTTCGCCGCGGAGCTCGACCGGGTCATTGCGGTGGCCAAGAAGCTCGGCACCGCCAAGATTCCCGCCATTCGCGACCGCATCGCCGAGCTGTGGATGCGCCTGTCGGTGATGCGCCTGAACGCCCTGCGCACGCTGTCCGCCCATGAGCGGGGCGAGCTGCCACGCGAGGCCTACATCACCAAGCTGTTCTGGGCGACCTGGCACCGCGACCTCGGCGAGCTCGCGATGGACGTACTCGGAGCCCGTGCCGCGGTGGCCGACCCCGAGTTCGAAGACCTCCACCGCCTGTTCCTCTGGACCCGCAGCGACACGATCTACGCGGGCACCAACCAGATCCAACGCAACCTGATTGCCCAGCGGGCACTGGGGCTACCCCGATGAGCCACAACCTCCTGACCGGCAAGACCGTCCTCATCACCGCCGCCGCCGGCACCGGCATCGGCTTTGCAACCGCCAAGCGCTGCGCGGAAGAGGGTGCCATAGTCGCCATCAGCGACTTTCACGAACGTCGCCTCGGCGAGGCCGCCGACAAGCTGGAGCAGCTCACCGGCACGCGTCCGATCACCGCCGTCTGTAACGTGACCCAGCAGGACCAGGTCGACGCGATGTTCGACACGGTGCTCGCCGCCTTTGGCCACATCGACGTCCTGGTGAACAACGCCGGTCTGGGCGGCACCGCGCGCCTCACCGAGATGACCGACGAACAATGGCACCGGGTGATGGACGTCACGCTCACCGGCACCATGCGCTGCATGCGAACCGGCCTACGCCACATGGAGGCCCGCAAGTCCGGCGTCATCGTCAACAACGCCAGCGTGCTCGGGTGGCGTGCCCAAGAGGGACAAGCCCACTATGCCGCTGCAAAAGCGGGCGTCATGGCGCTCACGCGCTGCGCCGCCGTCGAGGTTGGGCAGCACGAGATCCGTATCAATGCGGTGGCCCCGAGCCTGGCCATGCACCCCTTCTTGCACAAGGTCACCAGCAAGGAGCTTCTCGCCGAACTCGAGGCGAAGGAAGCCTTCGGTCGGGCCGCCACGGTCGACGAGATCGCGAACGTCATCGTCTTCCTCGCGAGCGACCTGTCGTCGTACATGACCGGCGAGATCGTCAGCGTCAGCAGCCAGCGCGCCTAGCCCTCGTCACGCTCCATTTCCCGCCGGCGAAGCTCGATGATGCGCTCGTCTTCGCCATCCGCGACCACGATCTCGACCTCGGTGCCCTGCGGGCCGAGCGCGCGCTCCACAAACTCGCGCAGCGACAGGTCGACCGTCGCCTGCCCGTCGATCTCGACCACTACGTCGCCTTCACGGAGCCCAGCCTCTTCGGCCGCACTCCCGGCGAGGGTCCGCATCACGCGAATGCCTTGATCGACATCGCGAACCTCCATGCCAAGCCCTGCGGTTTGATGGGGAGGCAGTTCGAGGTCCGCCACCACGTCTTGCCCCTCGACCGGTACCACACCGACCTCCGGCGACCAGATCGTGAACACGCCGTCGCGTCGAAACGCCTGCACAGCACACGACGCCGCGCTCAACGACTCGAGGTAGTAGCTGCCGTCTACGTCGGTGACGACGCGCTTTCCGCACCCCTGCACCCAGACCTTGCCGGCTGGGCGGCCGTCTGCATGGGTCACCATGCCGGTCACCGCAGCGGGGCCATGCTGAAAGCGAATCGGCCCGCCACAATCACCCGGCTGTGCCTCAGTCCCGGGCGCGAACGCGAGAATCGCGGAGCCATACCCATCCAGCTGTAGGCGCCCCGAGACCACACCTGGCGGTACACGCAGAAAGACCGCCTGTTCGGCAACCTGAACCCGCCGCGGCGGAGCCCCAGAGAACAAGACGACCCCGCGGGTGCCGTCCACGGGCCCATCGACCACGCAGAGCACGGGGCCGCCGGAGTCGTCGTCCGTCGCGTCAGCGGTTGGCAGCATCGGACGCACATCACGCGGTGGTCGCCGGCGTGTCGGCCCGCGCACAATCTCGTCGCCATCACTCGCTGGAGCGAGCACCACAGCCGGCGCTGAAATCTCTCGCTCCGAGACCCGCTCGCCGAGCTCGGGACCCGCCCCAAAGACCCATAAGAGCCCCAGAAGCACCGCGATCCCCACAGCTGCAATCCTCAAGCGACGCACGACGAGCCCCCACACACCGCTTAGTGTGCCGACCGCAACTTCGGTTCGCCCAGTGACGTTCGTTGACGGTGTAGGCTTCGGACATGCGACGCGTCACCCTTCCCCTCAGCCGTGAAGCCCTCACCTTCTCGGTGGACGTGCGCCGACTCGCCGGAGAGGACCCGTGGCGCTGGGAGGGCGTGCTTCGGCTCGCTGGCCGCGCCCTGGACTCCGGCGCCAAGGCTGGCGCCAACGCCTCGGCATGGGTGGCCTGCCTTCCGTGGACGGACCGAAAGCACGAGAAGACCGAAATCCTCACGTTGTCGGTCGTCACCGACGCCGCACTGACGCGGCAGCAGGTCGGTGCGCTGTCACGCCCGGTGCTGTCGGCCCGGCGCGGCTGGTCGCTCGACGGCGTCGTCACGCTTCCCGCAGAGGCGTTCCCGGTCATGGTGTCCCTCCCCGAGGTCCACCGCACTTGGCGTCGCGACTACGACGGGACCCACCGCATCGCCATCCCCGCATTGGGCCCACCAAGCCGAACCGAACGGCTCACTGAAGACCACGGACCCGACGGGCCCGAGGAGTACGGCAACGTCATCGCAGAGACCGGCACCGATCCGGGCATTCGAAGCGACCGCGAGCGTCTGAAGCTCGCCTTCGCGACCCAGGTGGCTCGCTCCATCACGCAGTCCGACGGCGTTCTCGACGACCGGGAAGATGCGTACATGACCGAGAACTTCGGCCCAGACAAGCTCGCGGTCTACGGTCTCGACGACGACGCCAAGCTCGCCGCCGCCGCAGCCGAAGCCGACAAACGCCTGAACGAGATGCTCGGCCACCACGAAAAGCTCGCGCTGCTCTCCGGATTCTTCGCCGCCTGCTGGGCCGACGGAAATGTCGACGTGCGGGAACTACGGGCCCTACGCGAGGCCAGCGCGGTTCTAGGTCTGCATCCTCAAGAAGTGGCTGGGTACCTGCTCAAGGTCAAGTAGCGGCTGGTGTACGCTCCCCGCCGAGGGAGACGCACATGTCCGACGACGAACAGGTCAAAGGGTCCATCCTTCCACTGGTAGCGTGGACGGGAATCTCACTGCTCACCTTCCTGAGCGCTGCGGGCGGCGTGCTGCTCGGCGTCATGGATAGTGAGAGCGCCGGCGTCATGGCCGCCATGCTCGGCTGTCCCGTCATGGCGGTCGCAGCCGCCATGTTCTTGGGCGCCGTGGTCACCCAGTTGGTCACGAAGAGCACCGTCGCGCGCATCATCGCGCCCATCGGCGTCGCGGTGATCGGGGGCGGAGTCGGCGGACTGCTGACCGGCATGTTCTTCGCTGTGCTTTGGCCGATGCTCTAGGGCTCAGTGCGAGCCGTAGGTCGGCTCGGCACCTTCGGGAAGCCAGCCGCCGCCGGTCCAGAAGTATCGCTGGCCTTCTCTGGGGTCGACCCGCTCGATGCTGCCATCCGGCCGGAGCGTCCAGGTCTCATCGTCAGTGCCATCGCCGTCGAGGTCGACCCGCACGCGGTCACCGTCCAGAGCCACACGCCAGGGACCCTTTGGAGCCTGGAGGGCGTCGCCTCGACCGATGGCGGCGAGCACGGCCTCATCGACGGGACGCGCAGGCCTTGTCGCGGCGTGGACTGGGAGTGGCCCATCGCGCTCGGGAGCGATCACGATGGCGAGCAGGGACAGGCCGAACACCCCGAGCGCCACCGCCAGGATTCCACCGATGGCGATGTTTGCGCTACGCGAGCCTTCGGCCATTGAAACTCCCGTGCCTGCATATGATCACCGCAAGCTTGACGCCCACTGAATGACTATTCATAGGGAACGACTTATGTGCCCAAAACCAGGGAGACACCGATGGCGCTGCTCGATGAGTCCGATCTGACCTACTCCAAGCTCCGCGACCATTTCGACGGTCTAGACGCCGCCGGCATCTGGTCAGAGGTCGAGCGATACGGAAAGCGTCAGCTCGTTCGCATGTACGACCTCGCCGCCGAAGCCGAGCCGATCACCGTCGAGCACTTCGTTCCGAGCGACGTCGCCGACAACACACCCGTCACCCACCGCGGCCGCAACTCGATTCCCGTGCCGATCGGCGCCTTCCGCTGGTTCGCAAAGCCGATGGTTCGCCTGCCCCAGCACGAGGGTGTCGTCTGCGGCTACAACAAGGGCGCCACTGAAGGCTTCATTGGCCCCGGCTTCTTCATCTGCCGCGAGTCGACGGATGCCAACAAGGACCGCGGTGCCTGGGTCGTGGACTACCTCAAGGTCCCTTCTGGGGACATGCCTTCGGGCTGGCCGGCCATCAAGCCCAATGAGCAGGGGCTTCAGCGTTTCGTCTACGGCGGTACCCAGGACTTCATGCGCAAGGTGAGCGATCGCGTGAGCATCGGAATGCCGTTCCGCGGCGACGACTGCTTGGGCATGCCTTTCGTGCTCGTACGCGGAGCATGAGCTAAAGTCGCGCCTCACTGAGGTGTCGATGATCCGCTCCCTTCCTCTTCTCCTGCTCGTCGCTTGTGGCGGCGAGTTCAGCGCCGCGACCTACAACGCGGGCTTCGCCGTCGGCTTCGTGCCCGGCGCCAACGAGCGTGCTCCCGCGACCGCCGCGGCGATCGGCGAGATCGACGCGGATGTGGTCTGCCTTCAGGAAGTCTGGCTTCCTGAGCACATCGCCGAGGTCGAGGGTGCCGCGAGCGGCTTTGCCGAGACCTACTTCCCCGAAGCCCAGCAGCTGGACTTCGACGCGCCGGCCTGCCAGGTCGACGACGTGCAGCCCCTCATCGACTGCATGGATGCAAACTGCGCCGACGCCTGCGCAGACGAGATTCCAAGCTGCTTGCTCGACAACTGCACGCTCTCGTTCGTCGGGCTCGAGGACGACTGCATGCGCTGCGCACAGGCGAATGTCGGCGGCACCCCGGAAGAGATCTTCAACACGTGCACGACCGGCGGCACCGAGTACGCCTACGGCGGCTCCTTCGGAACCGGCATTCTCTCCAAGCACCCGCTCAAGTCGACCGAAGAGCTCGTCTTCGACAGCACGACCAACCGTCGCTCGGCCATTCACGCCGTGGTCGACGCCCCTGGTGGCGACGTCGATGTCTACTGTACCCACCTCACGGCGGTGTTCTCGAGCATCCCCTACCCGCGCGCAGAGGGAAGCTGGGAGGAAGAGCAGCACACTCAGGTCACCGAGCTACTCGAATGGATCGACACCTCGGCCGAGACGCCTCGCGTCGTGTTCATGGGCGACCTGAACACCGGCCCCGAGGTCGGCGACTCGATCTCTGAAGTCGACGACAACTACGACCTCATCGACGACGCGGGCATGAACAACGCCTATGTCGAAGCCGAGGGCGAGTGCACCTTCTGCCCCGACAATGCGATCTCGAGCGTCGACAGCGACGAGCAGGGCGTGGTCATCGATCACATCCTGACCAGTGGCTACAAAGAGAGCGTGGCAAGCCGCATTATCGACGAACAAGTCGACATCGAGACCTGTGGCGAGACCATCCCCGGCGCCCACAGCGATCACTACGGCGTTCGGGTCAGCCTCAGCCGCTAGGGTTGCCGTTTTGGCGCTCGGGCCTACGCTTTGGTTCAGCTCCCCTCCGAGCTGATCCAAGGAGGCACGATGGCCGCGGACACTCAAGCCCAGACGCTCTGGGAGGCGCGCTACCTCCTCACCCGTGTCGAGGGCGAGCTCGCGTCGGTCCTCTCGACCGGGCTGCTGCCCAGTGGCCCACGCAAGAACCAGCTGCTGCGCTGTGCCGAAGACCTCGAGCATGCCGCTGAGCTACTGGACCACGTCCAGATCCGGATGCCCGAGACGCTGCTTACGGCGAGTCGGGACTGGGGCAACGTGACCTGGCTCGGCCCAAGTCGACGCCGCGCCCTTTCCACAGACCGCGACGCAGTGCTTCGCCTCGAGGGTGCTGTGCTCCATCGCCTAGAGGCCATCGGTGCCGAGACGGATCAGCCGGCCGACTTGGCAGACGCCTCAGCCGAGCCCTGGCAGCGGGCGAGCAACCGGCGCGGCCGAGGCGCGAAGGTCACTGCCGCCGGATAGGGCCGCCTCGGCTATGCTCCCGCCATGTCCAAGGCCGCCATCGATATCGGGTCCAACTCCCTCCTGCTCACCATCGTCGACGACGACGACGTCATCGTGCACGACGAAGCGCGCGTGGTCGGGCTCGGCCGCGGTCTAGGCGACCGCGGGTTGATCGCACCCGACCGCATCAAGGCCGCAGACGCCGTGCTCGTCGACTACGTGAACATCGCAAAGACCCACGGCATCGACCCCATCGACATTCGCGCCGTGGCCACCAGCGCCGCACGCCGCGCGATGAACGCCCCCACCTGGCTGCAGCGCGTCCAGCGCAAGCTGGGCATGCGGGTGCGCATCATCCCCGGAGATGAAGAGGCCCGCCTCACCTGGCGAGGCGCACTGCGCGACCTGGCCCTGCCCAGCGGCCCTGTTCTCGTCGTCGACCTTGGCGGCGGCAGTACCGAGCTCGTGCTCGGCGAGGGCGCACAGGTCATCTCACGCGGAAGCCTCGAGATCGGCTCTGTCCGCATGACCGAGAAGTACCTGGGCACCGGGGTGCACGACCCGACCGGCCTTGGCCACCTGCGCAAGGAGGTCGAGATCGAGGTTGCCAAGCTGACCATCCATCCCAGCCCGCGGTCGGTGATTGGCGTGGCAGGTACCACGACAACCCTCGCCGCCATCGCCAATGGCCTCGAGACCTACGACAGTGAGCGCGTCCACGGCAGCAAGCTGACCCGAACGGACCTGGCACGCTTCATCGACGTGCTCCTCCCGATGTCTCCGGACCAGCGTCGAGAGTTCGCTAGGGTCTCTCCGGACCGCGCCGACTACCTGTTGGCCGGCGCGGTGATCCTCGAGCGCGTTCTCGCGTCCAGCCGTCGGCAGTCCTACGTGGTGAGCGACCGCGGCGTGCGCTTCGGGCTGCTCGCAGAGGCTTGACGCCGACCCGCTCAGGGTTACCCTCGGTGCGACTGCGGGCGTAGCTCAGTGGGTAGAGTACGAGCTTCCCAAGCTCGGTGTCGCGAGTTCGAATCTCGTCGCCCGCTCCATTCTCTTGGCCTCGAACCGCGCCGGTTCGGGGTCTTGTCGTCTGGGCCCCGAGAAGCACTCATCGGGTGGTAGGCTTCGCCCGCATGCCGCCCCTTCGCACCGTGATGACCGCCCCCATACTCCTGGCCGCCTTCGTCGGTCTTGGGGCGACGGGGATGGTGGGTCCAGGCGACACCACCACCTTGTTGCTTGGCGTCTTTGTCGTTGGCGCAAGTTCAGCCTTGGGAACGGGGGCCACTCTCGCAGGAACGGCCGCCGTGTGTGTGGCCTCGGCTGCCCTCTGGGGCATCAGTGACGCGCGCGGCCTGGTCGCCACAGTCATTGGCGCCGGTCTCGGTGTGCTCATCGCCGGCCTGCTCAGCTTCGACACCCGTGCCGCCCCCGCACCCGAGCCCGAATCGCCGGCCACACCCGACACCCCGGAGCCGGTCGACTCGGTCGAAGCCAATCTGCCGGACTGGATCTTGCGGGTCGACCTCGACTTCCGACTTCAGACGTCCAACCACCCTAGCGCGGCGATGTTCCCCGACGTCAGTGACGGCCACATCGGGAAGCCGGTCGTCGAGCTCTTTGACGCCCACCTGCACCCCATCCTCAAAGAGAACTTGGCTCGCTCGGTGAAGCTCGTGCGCCAAACCTCGTTTGAGTACTACCTGCGGGACGACCAGAAGCTCTACTTCGCGGAGATGCGCATCATCCCCGCTCGGAACGGACTCTGGCTGATCAGCCGCGACATCACCGCCAAGCGAGGCCGCGAAGACGCCCTACGCGAGAGCAAAGAGCGCTTCGCGCTCGCCGTTCAGGGCGCGAACGATGGCCTGTGGGACTGGGATCTGCTCACCAACGAGGTGTACTACTCCCATGCCTGGAAGCGTCAGCTCGGGCACGAAGCCGAAGACGTCGGCAACCAGCCCGAGGAATGGCTGGACCGCGTGCATCCCGAGGACGCCAAGCGGGTCAAGAACGATCTTCAGGCGCATCTCGACGGACACGCACCTCGCTACGAATCCGAGCACCGCATCCGCGACAAGGACGGCGACTGGATGTGGGTGCTGACGCGCGGCATGGCGGTTCGCGACGCCAAGGGTCGCGCCAAGCGCATCGCAGGCTCGATGACGGACCTCACCCAGCGCCGGGTCGTCGCCGCGACCGCCGAGAAATCCCGCCTGCTCGAACATGCAACCCGCGCGGTCGGCATCGGCATCGCCATGCGTACGCGCAAGCACAAGCTGGTCGATCCCAGCCCGATGCTGCGCGAGATCGTCGAGGCCTGGAAGAATGTCGACGATTGGTGGGCTTCGCTCCAGAACTCCCTCGAGCTGCCGCCTTCGGTGGACTGCCCATCGTGCAGCGCCAAGCAGGTCGTCGGAAGCACCCGCGTCACCGTCCTCGACCCGAAGGGGCAGCAGCGGGTGTTCGAGCTGACCTTCACCGGCCACGGTCACGAGGTGCAACACGACCAGCTCGTCAACGTCCTGCTCATCGAGGACGTGACCACCGCCGCGCTCGCCGAGGCCCGACTCCACTCGGCAAACACCGAGCTGGTCGCCGCCCGCGACGAAGCTTTGGCCTCCTCGAGGGCGAAGAGCGCCTTCCTCGCCAACATGTCCCATGAGCTCCGCACGCCCCTCAACGCCATCATCGGCTACAGCGAGATGCTGCTCGAAGACGCCGAGGAGGAGGGCTCGAGCGCAGAAGAAGACCTGCGTCGGATCCATGGCGCGGGCTCGCACCTCCTCGGGTTGATTGCGGGCATTCTCGACCTCTCCAAGGTCGAAGCCGGAATGATGCAGATCGACCTTCAGGACCTCGATGTCCACGAGCTCGTGCAGCAGGTCAGCGCAACGGCCACCCCTCTCGTGCGGACCAACCAGTTCGAGCTGGACGTGGTCGACGACCTCGGTCGCATGCGCACCGACGCGGTCAAGCTGCGGCAGATCCTACTGAATCTGCTCAACAACGCCTTCAAGTTCACCGACGAAGGCACGGTCAAGCTGGTCGTTCGCGCCGACATCACCCACATCACCTTCCGGGTGCAGGACACCGGCATCGGGATTGCCGAAGATGCCCGCGAGTCCCTCTTCGAGGAGTTTGTTCAAGGCGACCTCTCGTCGACCAAGGCCTTTCAGGGTGCCGGCCTGGGACTCGCTCTCGTGCGCCGCTTTAGTGAAATCCTCGGCGCCAGTGTGAGCGTCGAGAGCGCGCTCGGCGAGGGTACGACCTTCACCGTGCTGCTGCCCCGCGACCACGAGGAAGACCCAGACACCGAGACCCTCGAGTTGCTCGCCCCAGAGTTCTAGTCGCGGTCGCCAGATCGGGCTGCTAGAAGCAGCCTCATGGAGACCTACATGCTTCGACTCGCCCCTCTCGTTCTCTTGCTCGCCTGCGCTGGCGGAGATGACGCCACGACCGATAGCGGAACCCCCACCGGCGGGCTCACGGCTCCAGAGATCACCACATCGCCGGACGGCACAGCTCGAAGCGACGCCGATATCGAAGCCGTCATCGTCACGGAGAGCACCGGTGCGTCCGACATCGCCTACAGCTACGACTGGCAGTCCGGCACGGTGATCTGGGCCGAGGCGCTGCTCCCCGCCACCGCAACCACCAAGGGCGAGACCTGGACGCTGACCGTCATTCCTTCGGCTGACGGGGCAACCGGTCCCGGTGCCGCCGTCGAGGTCACGATTGGGAACACACCGCCCGTGCTCCAGCAGGTCAGCTTCGGCTCCGCACCGGTGCAAGGAGAGTCTCTTCTCTGCATTCCCGGCACGACCTCAGACTACGACGAGGACGCCGTCACTGTCAGCTTCGCCTGGGCCGTGAACGGCACGCCAGCCACCGAGACCAGCGACACGCTGGCAGGCACCGCCTTTGTCACCGGCGACAGCATCACCTGCACGGTCACACCCAACGACGGCGAGGACGACGGCGAACCGGTCAGCGTCACCGCCGACGGCCAGAACCAGCCGCCCACCTTGGCCTCCGTCACGCTGACGCCCACCGACGCGACCTCTTCAGACGCGCTGACGTGCACCGGTGTGGACGCGGCAGACCCTGATGGGGACTCGGTCACACTCGCGTACGCGTGGACGGTCAACGGAACCGTCCTCACTTCCGAAACCAGCGACACGCTCGCCACGTCGAACTTCGCGCGGGGGAACACCGTGAGATGCGCGGTGACCCCAAACGACGGCACCTTCGATGGCACCTCGGTCACCAGCAATGAGCTCACCATCGCGAACAGCCCGCCGGCGCTCTCCGCAGCGATTACGCCCACAAACGCGCTGAGCATCGATGACCTCACCTGCACGGGAACCGTGAGTGACGCCGACGGGGACACCCCCACACTGTCCTACGCATGGACGCGCGACACGAATGCCGTGGCTCACACGACATCGGTGCTGCCGGCCTCGCTGGTCGTCCGCGACTCCACCTACGCGTGCACCATCACCGCGGACGACGGTTTCGACACGGTCGACGCATCGGCTCAGGTCTTCGTCTTCAACACCCCGCCCACGCTCACGGGCGCCGAGATTCAGCCAGCGTCTGCCACTACGACGACCGAACTCAGCTGCGCCCCAATTGGCTACGACGACCCCGATGGTGACGGCGCACAGTACACATACGCCTGGACGATCAACGGGAACGCAGCGGGCACAAGCGCAACCCTGGCAGCCTCTGCGCATGCGTCAGGCGATACCATTACGTGCGCGATCACTCCAGGAGACGGCCAGTCTCTCGGTCAGGCGCAGACGTCGAGCGCATTGACCATCGCCAACACCCCGCCAACCCTCTCGAACGTGCGCCTGTCGAGCACCACCCCTGCTGCACAAGCCGACGATCTGATTTGCTCCGCAGGCACGCTGTCCGATCCCGACGCCAACGACACGCTGAACACCACCGTCACCTGGTACGTAGACGGGGCCGAGTACACCGGAACCACGTCGAGCACCAGCCTCTCGGGCGACACGATTCTCGCCGACGACCTGCGCTCCTGCCACAGCTACGCCTGCGAAATCGCCGTGCACGACGGCACGGTCGGAGTTTCAGACTCGGCCGCCGCAGCAGCACGCGCGGAAGCCCACCCCATGTGCGGCGGCGGAAGCGCCTGTATGGCCGGCTCGGCGGCAGACGGGCCGTACCGAGCCTACGACGCCTGCATCTACCTAGGTGACGACGGCGCCAGCTGCGACCAGACCTGCTTGTCGAGCGGCCTGGCCGGCCCGAAGGCCAATGTCTCACCGACCATGGAAGACCGCTACGCAGACTCGTGTACCACCGCGGCGAACAACGCCGTAGGCCCCGCCGCTTGGTTCTATGAGCACGGCAACGAGGGTGGCTGGTCCCAGTACGGCACCAGCACCACCGGAAACAACTCCATTGGCCACGGCCTGCGCGGTGGTCACGTGAAGGGCGCGTGCGTCGGCTCCGGCAGCGCGATCGGCATGTGGCCAGGCAGCCGAAACTCCACGAGCAATCGCTCGCTGGTGTGCGCGTGCGGCGATGAAGCCGAGGAGACGATTGGCACGGGTGCCAGCCAGATCAACTGGGTTCCGCGCATCTTCTCGCAGGTGCTCACACCGGACCGCGACATGATTCTCAAGCAGATCGGTATGAACATGGGAACGACGGCCCTGGGCTGCACCTTCGACACCTTCGTGTGGGAGAGCGCGAGCGGAAGCACCGACGGGCCCTGGACCCTTCTCGAGTCCACGCAGGGTGCAGGGGCGCTCTCGGTGGGGCCGCAGATGATCTACCAGCCGGTCTACAACGTGAACATGAAGCAAGGCTCGGCCTACGCACTCGGCTTTGGCAGCAGCTGCACGGGCACCCTCCGCTACACCAGCGGCGACGGAACCTGGAGCGCCGGAAGCGTCTCGTACTGCATGACCAACTACAGCGGCTTCTCGAGCGCGCGGGCACCCACCTCCAACGAGTGCTCGACCGGCCTGCACTTCCAGACTCCCGTGCGGTGGGCGGCGCCGAACTAGGGAACTGCGGCCGCGAAACCGTGTCGAAGCGCGTTACACTCTCGCGTCCCACCCCCTACTCCCTCCCCAAGAAAATCTGGAGCGCTCGTGGACTCGATGGAGGTCTACTTGGCGACGGTGCAAGCCTCAGGCAATGCATCGATGCTGTCTCTGATCCTGGATGCAGACATCATCGTGCAGCTCACGCTGTTGACGTTGGTGCTGATGAGCCTGTCCTGCTGGGCCATCATCATTCAGAAGTTCTTTCGGCTGCAGACGGCAACGCGTCAGTCTGCGCGCTTTCTGAAGCTGTTCTGGGACAGCGGGCGCCTCGATGCTGTGTACGAGCAGTCTGGGATGTTCGGAAAGTCGCCGGTCGCCCAGGTCTTCAAGTCCGGGTACCAAGAGCTCGCCAAGGTGACCAGTGCAGGCGGCAAGCATGCCGACGCGCAGGACAACCTGACCCGCACCCTGCGCCGCGCGACGTCCGTCGAGCAGACGAACCTCGAGCGCTACATGACCTGGCTCGCGACGACCGGTGCAACCGCGCCATTCATCGGCCTGTTCGGCACCGTCTGGGGCATCCTTCGCGCGTTCCAGAAGCTCGGCAACGCCCAGCAAGCGGCGATTCAGGTCGTGGGCCCGGACATTGCGCACGCCCTCGTCGCCACCGCGGTTGGCCTCGTGGCGGCCATTCCCGCCGTTATCGCCTTCAACTTCTTCTCGGCGAAGGTACGCATTCTCTCGGTCGAGATGGACAACTTCTCGGCGGACTTTCTCAACATGGTCAAGCGCCACGTCGCGTAGGAGGTCGTCATGGGTATGGGAGGAGGCGGTTCTACTGGCGTGATGAACGACATCAACGTGACCCCGTTGGTCGACGTGATGCTCGTGTTGCTGATCATCTTCATGGTGACCGTGCCGATGATGAACCAGGGCGTCGATATCGATCTGCCCAAAGCGGACGCACCGCCGCTGAACATGGAAGACGAGACCCAGCTCATCCTGTCGATCGACGCCGAGCTGAACTTCTTCATCAACGAGAGCACGTTTACGGCCGACGAGATGCCGGCCAAGCTCGCCGCCATCGCTGAAGCGAACCCCGGCGCACCGATCTTTGTCCAGGCCGATGGCGATGTTCCCTACCGCGAGGTGGCCCGACTACTCGGCGCTGCAAAGCTCGCGGGATTCCCTCGGGTGGGAATGGTGTTCCATCCAGAGGAGGGCTGAACCGTGCAGCGCAGCGCCCTGATTCCCGAGCGACAGTCCCTGATCCTGCCCTTCATGGCAGCGGTCGTCGGACACGTCGGGGTCGCGCTGTTCCTCGGACTGTTGATGCTCCTCGCCGGCCTACGCCGCGGGCCGATTCTCGACCCGAACGACATCATGGAAGTGTCGATGGTGGTGCTTCCGAAGACCGAGTCACGCATGCCCGAGCGCGCCACCCGTGCACCGGTGCCCAGTGGCGAGGAAGCACCGACCGCCCCCCAGCCGAAGCCGCCCGTCGAGAGTGACCTCGCCGTGGTCCAGCCGGACGCACCGAAGGCCGAGGGCACCCCGGACCAGAGTGACCGACGGGCCGACCTGATGCGCGACCTGCGGCGCAAGCAGCTGCTCGCAGACGCCGCCGCCGAGATTGGCGCCGTCGATCGCGAGGCCTCCGACCCCGACTCGACCACCGATCAGGCCGTGAACACCGGCGGCGCCGGTGCTGCCGCCGACCCCGAGCTCGCACTCTGGGTCCAAAAGGTCCGCGAGAAGTTCATGGCGAACTTTCACCCACTCCCGACCATCGTCTCGGCGAACCCAAACATCGAAGCCACCGTGGCCGTACGTATCGACGAGGCCGGCAACGTGCTCTCGCGCTCGATGCACAAGGCCTCGGGCAACCCGAGCTACGATGCCGCAGCCGAGCGCGCCGCAGATGCGGTCACGCAGGTTCCGCCGCCCCCAGAGAAGTACCGCGACACCGAGCATACGCTCGCCATTCGGTTCAGCCAGTAGAGATGTCCATGCGCCGTATCGTTCTCGCACTCGCCGCAACCCTCGTGTTCACCTCGGTCGTGGCCCCGCAGCCCGCCGAGGCCGCCAGCTTCTTGATCAACGTCAATCCAGGCGGCAAGGAGCTTCCCCTCGCCACTCCAGCCCCGATGCACGTGGGTGAGGTTGGCGAGAGCAGCGACATCATCTGGTCCACGCTTCAGCGCGACCTCGAGATGAGCGGCTACTTCACCATGATCGACCCGGCGGCCTACATCGAGAAGAACGGCGATGTCGAGCCCGGCAGCTTTCAACTCTCGGACTGGCGCGTAGTTGGAGCGGCCGCCATTGCCAAGACTCGCCTCACCGAGACCGATGGTCAGCTGATCGGCGATGTGTTCGTCTACGATGTCGGCACCGGCGACAAGATCGCGGGCAAGCGCTTCACCGGTACCCCGCAAGAAGCTCGCCGCATCGCCCACAAGATGGCCGACGCGGTGCTGAACGCACTCACCGGCCAGTCCTCGTTCTTCGGCACCCGAGTGGCCGCGGTGGGCTCGAAGTCGGGCAACAAAGAAGTCTACGTGATGGACTTCGACGGGCACGGAAAGCGCGCGGTCACCCGCAACGGCTCTATCAACCTCTCGCCGGCCTGGTCTCCGGACGGCCAGCACATGGCCTGGACCTCGTACAAGCGGAACAACCCCGACCTGTACGTGAAGAACCTCGGCACCGGCCAGACTCGCACCCTCTCGGCACGCGAGGGCATCAACACCGGCGCCGCCTTCTCCCCGGATGGCACCAAGGTGGCCATCACCCGCAGCACTGACGGCGACGCCGACGTCTACATCGTCGAGGCCAAGACCGGAAAGCAGCTCCAGCGTCTCACCACGGGCGGCGGCATCGATGTCTCCCCTGCCTGGTCCCCGGACGGCACGCAGCTGGTGTTCTCGTCCGAGCGCTCCGGGGGCTCGCAGATCTTCATGCTCGACCTCGGCTCGGGTAAGGCGCGTCGCCTGACGCACCACGGCGACTTCAACTTCGACCCGGTGTTCAACCCCGCCGGCGACCGCGTCGCGTTCGTCGGACGCTCGGATAGCGGCTTCAACATCTTCACCGTCGGCGTGGACGGAAAGAGCATGCGTCCCGTGACCCAGGATCAGGGCGATAACGAGGACCCGAGCTGGTCCCCGGATGGCCGTTACCTGATGTTCTCGTCGACCCGAAACGGCCGCAGCGAGATCTGGCTCTCGACGGCCGACGGTCGGCACCAGAGCCCCGTTACGCCCGGCGAGAGCGGCTGGACCCAGCCCACCTGGGGCCCCTAGAGCCTACGCACCACTCCGGTACCGCAGCCCGGGTACTCGCGACGGTTCGCGCCCGGCAACGCATAGCCCTGGAGAAAGAGTCGGCGAGGCCCGCTGCTATGATTCGGCGGGCTTCCGTGCAGCAAGAATGGCCCGAAGACCGCCAGATCACCCGGTTCGAGTTCTAGGTCCACGGCAGCGTCCAGGTCCAGGTGCTCGGCCGGAATCGTGCCCGTCTTCGGGTCTGCGACAAAGCCAAGTCGGTGCGAGCCGGGAATGACGCGCAGCGGACCATTGTCCGGCCGCATCGCATCGACAGCGAGGGCCATCTGGAGGAAACTCCCGCGGCCATCGATATCGGACCACAGATCCGTGCCATAGCGGCGGTTCGATGCGTCCTGGTGCCACAAGAAGCCGACCTCGTCGCCGGGCAGCTTGAAGTGGGCCTGTTGGATGAGCTGCACGAGCTCATCGCTGCCGAGCAGCGTGGCCGCGACTCCGAGCAGCCGGGGGTCTGCGCCATACGGGGCGAGGGCGGGCTCCGCGGCTCCGCACCAGACCACCCGGTGAAGTCGGAACGGGTCTGTGTCGAGCACGAAGCGAGAACCGCCAACGTCAGCCGTGCTCTCGAGCCCGCGCGCGCGCCGAAGCAGACGGTCGAAGGCCAAGGCCATGGCGGCGCACTCGTCGGTCCCGAGCACGCCACGCAGAATCGCGAAGCCATCTCGAGCAAAGCGGGTCCGCACGTCTTCCATGGACGGATCATACCCGACCGCGTCCGCGTCCCAACCCGCGAACACACCCTCTAGGCTTAGGCAGCTCGGGAGTACACCGGGCTTCGATCCCCAGTCTCGCGAGCACCCGCGCTATCCTGCAGCATGGGGAGGGGCATGGCAGACGCGCCAGGCTCGGGCACACAGATCGGATCGTGGACGCTCCGCGAGGAACTCGGCCACGGCGGCATGGGGACCGTGTGGCGAGGTACGAACGCCGCCGGCGAAGAGGCCGCGATCAAGCTCCTACACCCGCACCTCACACGAAGCCATGCACAGTTGCGACGCTTCGAGCGCGAAGCCGAGCTTGGACGCAAGCTCACACATCCCAACCTCGTCCCCACCATCGATAGCGGTGAGCGCCACGGGATTCCGTGGATAGCCATGGAGCTGGTGAGCGGTCCGACCCTCTTCGACTTGGCCGTGCGCGAGGGGCCGCTCGACGAGACGCGTGTGTGCCGGCTGCTCGCTGACGTCGCCGACGCCCTCGCAGATCTGCACGATCACGGCATCATCCACCGCGACGTGAAGCCGCAGAACCTGGTCTACGACGAGAAGACCGACCGCGCGCGACTCATGGACTTGGGTATCGCTCGGGCCGAGGAATTCTCCACGCTCACAGCGACGGGCCAGTTCATCGGTTCGACCCGCTACGCCGCGCCAGAGCAGTTCCATCCGGGCAGTGACCCGATTGATGGTCGCGCCGACCTCTACGGCCTTGGAGTCGTACTCTACGAGCTCCTCACGGGGCAGATGGCGTTCCCTGGACTCGGCGTGCCGGCGCTCTACGTGACAAAGATGCGCGACGGGGTCCCAAACCCAAGCATCGTTCGCCCCGACCTCTCGGCACCCGCCGACGCCCTGGTGCGCGTGCTCACCAGCAACGACCCGAACCACCGCCCCGAAGACGCGCGAGCCGCCGCCCATGCCCTGCGCACCGGTCAGGTCGTCGAACTCGCCAAAGACTCTTCGATCATCACGCTCACCGGCTGGGACGAGCTTCCGCCGTCGAGCGCTCCGGAGCCCCCGGACGCCGCCATCGGCCGAAACGCGCTGACCGGAAGGCTGGCCGACCAGATCCGCGAGGGCCAGCTGCTCACCTTGTCGGGTACCGCAGGTTCCGGAAAGACGCGACTCGCCATCGAACTGGCGCGGATGACCCGACCACGCTGGCTCGGCGGGACGATCTGGGTCGAGGCAGAGCGCGCGACGACCGCCCAAGCCCTGGCGACAGAAGTGGCCGCGGCGCTTGGCCTATCGCCGGTCGGCAACGACCCCATCACCCATGTGATGCATGCGCTCCGCAACCGCGAGGCCTCGCTGATCGTCCTCGACAACCTCGAGCAGGTGGTCGACGTCCACACCGCGCTGACGCCATGGATGGGTGCTGGCGAGCAAGGGGTGGCCTGGCTCGTCACCAGCCGCACAACGACGGGCTGCGCAGACGAGATCGTGGCAGAGGTCGACCCCCTCACCCTTCCGGCCGTTGGGGCCACCGGCGTCGCGGCCATTCGAGAGTCTCCCGCCGTCGAGCTGTTCCTTCGCAGGGCCCGCGAGGCCGACCGAGGCTTCGCACTCACCCCAGAGGTCGCCGCCGACGTCGGCATGCTGGTGCGCAAGCTCGACGGCCTGCCTCTCGCCATTGAACTCGCCGCAGCGAGAGTTGCAGTCATCTCCCCACGACGCATGATCGAGCGCTTGGACCGACGCTTCAGGTTGCTGCGCGACCGCGGTGTGAAGGGACGACACAGTGCCTTGCGGGCGGCACTCGACGCGAGCTGGGAGTTGCTCGAGCCCTGGGAGCAGGCCGCGTTGGCTTGGAGCGGCGTGTTCGCGGGCTCCTTCGACGCCGACGACTGCGAAGCCGTCTGGCCAATCTGGGATCTGTTTCCCGACGGGGAGGACCCCCTCGACATCCTCCAGTCCCTGCTCTCGCATCACCTGCTCAAGCGCGAGGCTGGCGATGGCGAAGTGCGGTTCTCGCTTCTGCAGTCGATCCGTGAGTACGCTCGGAACCGACTTGATGACGACGGCTCGGTCGAGAGCCCCGAGGGCCCGGCCACCGGCGCGGCCATGCGAGAAACGCTGCGGGACCGACTCGCCGATCACCTGGGAAAGAGCGCGCGCGTCGAGCTGAAGCGGTGGCACCAGCACGACGACCCTCTCGCCCTCGATCGGCTCTCGGCACGCATGGCCGACCTGCTTGCCGCCGCGCAGTCGGACCACACCCACGCACTGTTCTGTGCCGAGGCGGCGCTCACGGTGATTCCACGCAGGGGGCCCCTGTCCGCCGTGAACGCACTCGAAGCGCGACTCGCCGCCGTCGAGGGCACCCACGCAGCCGCCACGCTCCTCGCTCTGGCCCAGTGCCAGCTACTCTCCTCTCGCTTGGATGCCGCGTTCGCGACGCTCTCGCTCGTCGTCGAAGGCGGGGGGGAGCCGGCGCTCGCAGCACTCGCGGCGCGTGGTCTGGTACAGCTGAATCGCGGCAATCCCGAGCCCGCGGTCGCCGACCTCGAGCAGGTGCTTTCCCTCACCGAAGGCGCCACCGACCAGGCCACGCTTCGGCACCGCACCCGAGCCCTGAACCATCTGGGCAAGGTCTGCATCCACACCGGTAAACCCGACCGCGCACAGCAGTGCTTCGACCAGGCCATCGACCACCTCTCGAGGGTGTCGCCGATGCTCGCTTCGGCCGTGCACAACAACCGCGGCATGCTCGCCCTGCGCACCGGACGCATCGACGATGCCGACCGCGCCTTTCGCGAGGCCCTGCGCATCGATCGCGAGCTCGGCACGCGCCTCGGAGAGGGCAAGGTGCTCACCAACCTGGGCATTGTCGCGTACCACCAAGGCAAGCCCGAGCGTGCCGAAGAGCTCTGGCTCGAGGCCCTCGCCTGCCACCGCGAGGTAGGCAACGCCGAGTCCGAGGCCTCCGCCCTCGGCAACCTCGGACAGCTCGCCCTCGAGCGCGGTCGCAAGGATTCTGCCCGCACCTTCGTGCGCCAGTCCATCGCCCTGAAGAAGACCTTGGGCCAGCCCGGCGCCGAGGCCTACGGCTACATCAATCTCGCAAAGATCGAGGTCTCCGAGCGGAACTTCGGTGCCGCGATCGCCGCCTGCAATCGGGCGCTCACCCTGACCGAGAATGCCGGACACCCCCGCATGCGGGCCGAGGCCATGCTGGTGCTCTCCGAGGCCCAAGTCGGCACGGGCGGTCGCGACATGGCGCTGCAGACGCTGGACACCGCCTGCGAGACCGCGCTTCACGCGAGCTTCCCCGCGGTCGCTTCGGCCGCGGCATCCCGCCGAACAGAGATGTTCCTGGACGCCGGCCGCCTCGACGATGCGCAAGAGGCCCTGACGGTGGCGGAAGACCACGCCGGGAAAGGCCCGGAACGCGCGATGCTCCTCGTCGCCAAGGGACGCTACGCACTCGCCACCGGCGACCTGAACCAAGCCGCCCGCGCACTTAGCGAAGCGGAGGACGTCACGGTCACCATGAACATGGGCCCAGAGACCGCGCAGCGACAGGGTGTGCAGCGCCTGAAGAACGCCATCGCCTCGTCCACTGTGGGGACGGATGAGTAGCCCGCGGCACGAATGACTGACACGTCAGTCAGTGACCGGATATGCTGCGCCCATGCCCTATCCCACGAAGCTTGCCATGGGTCTCGACGTCGGTTCAACGACGGTCAAGGCCGTCGTCTGTGACCCCGAGACGCTCGAGATCCTCTGGTCCGACTACATGCGTCACGAGACCCAGCAGCCCGAGAAGGTTCTCGAGTTCATGGTCCGCATCGGCCAGCACTTCCCCGAGACCGAAGAACTCCGCGTCTACGTGACCGGCTCGGGCTCGTCCCCCCTCGCAGAGCCCCTGGGCGCCCGGTTCGTGCAAGAGGTCAACGCCGTCACCCTCGCCGTCGAGAAGCTGCACCCCGATGTGGGAAGCGTCATCGAGCTCGGCGGCCAAGACGCCAAGATCATCATCTTCCGCGAGAAGAAGGGCGCCGACGGTCGCATCGAGAAGACCGCGTTCACCTCGATGAACGACAAGTGCGCGAGCGGCACCGGCGCGACCATCGACAAGTGCTTCATCAAGGTCGGCATGGCCGAAGAGCAGGTCGGCAACCTGAAGTTCGATGGTACGAAGCTCCACCACGTCGCCGCGAAGTGCGGAGTGTTCGCCGAGACCGACATCGTCAACCTGGTGAAGTCGGGCATTCCCGCCGGCGAGATCATGAACTCGCTCGCCGACGCCATCGTGCACCAGAACCTCTCGGTACTCACCCGCGGCAACACGCTCAAGCACAAGGTGCTGCTGCTCGGCGGACCCAACGTCTACTTGCCCTTCCTCGTGGCCTGCTGGCGCAAGCGCATTCCAGAGACCTGGGAATCGCGCGGTTACCAGCTCCCCGATCTGCCCGTTGAGGAGCTGATCTTCACGCCGGACAACGCGCAGTACTACGCCGCATACGGTGCCGTGGTCTTTGGACTCGCAGACGCCCCCAATGCCGGCCTGTTCCGCGGCATCGACCCACTCAAGGAGTACATCAGCCACGGCCGTGGCGCGCGCCTCGGCGACACCGCCGCCGCCCCCTTGGTCGCTGACCAGGCCGAGCTCGACACGTTCCTGGCCGAGTACACCATCCCGCCGTTCGCGAACGCCACCTACACGGCGGGCGACAAGGTTCGCGGCGTCATCGGCCTCGACGGTGGCTCGACCAGCTCCAAGGCTGTGGTCGTCGACTACGAGACCGGCGATGTGATCTACAAGGCGTACACCCTGTCCAAGGGCAACCCCATCCAGGACACCAAGGACATCCTCGCCGAGATCCGCGACTACATGGTCGGTCAGGGCGCGGACTTCGAGTGCATGGGCTTTGGGGCGACCGGCTACGCCGCCAACGTGCTCGAAGAGTCGGTGAAGGCCGACGTCAACATCGTCGAGACCGTGGCCCACATGATGAGCGCGATTCGCTACGTGCCGCATGCGGACGTGGTCTGCGACATCGGTGGCCAGGACATCAAGGTCATCTTCCTTCGCGAGAATGTCGAGGGCGGGCGCGACGTGCGCGACTTCCGCCTCTCGAACCAGTGCTCGGCCGGCAACGGCATGCTGCTGCAGGCGATGGCGGACCAATTCGGCGTGCCACTTCAAGAGTACGCAGACACGGCCTTCGACGCCTCGCTCGCACCCAAGTTCTCGTACGGCTGCGCCGTGTTCCTCGACGCCGACCGCGTGAACTTCCAGAAGGAGGGCTTCTCGTCGACCGAGATGCTCGCCGGACTCGCGCAGGTGTTGCCGAAGAATGTCTGGCAGTACGTGGTGCAGGTTCCCCGACTCGCCGAATTCGGTCGGACCTTCGTGCTGCAGGGCGGAACCCAGCGCAACCTCGCGGCTGTGAAGGCCCAGGTCGACTACATCCGCGCGCGCGTTCCCGACGCCGAGATCCTCGTGCACCCGCACACGGGTGAGGCTGGAGCCATCGGCGCGGCCATGGAGACCCTCCGCGTCGTCCGTCGCAAGGGCAAGTCCACCTTCATCGGCATGGACCAGGCGATCGCCCTGCACTACGAGTCGATCAACGACGAGTCCACGGTCTGCCATTTCTGCCCCAACGAGTGCAGCCGCACCTTCATCGACACGCTCACGCCGGACGGCCAGACGAGTCGGTACATCTCGGGCTTCTCGTGCGAGAAGGGCACGGTCGAGAGCAAAGAGGCCCTGAAGGTGCTCAATCGTGAGCGCAACGTGCTGCGAAAGCAGTTCCCGAACATGGTCGAGGACGAGGCCGAGCTCGCGTTCAAGCACTTCCGCAAGCCCGCTCCCCTCCCCGAGGCCGGCAGCCCAAAGGCCGACGTCGAGGTGCGTGTCGGACGTCTCTGGAAGGTCGCTCGAAGGGCGCTGAACCGCGGATTCCAGCGCAGCCACGCCGATCTGTCCGATGTGCGAGTCGGCATGCCGCGCGTGCTGAACATGTACATGCTCGCGCCCTTCTTTCGGACCTACTTCGAAGCCCTCGGCATTCCGAAGCGCAACGTCGTCTGGTCGCCGCCGAGCAGCGAAGAGCTCTTCGTCGAGGGCGGACGCTACGGCTCAGTGGACCCCTGCTACCCATCCAAGGTCGTTCAAGCGCACGTTCACGAGCTGATCTTCCACGCCCATGAAGACCCGAAGCGTCGTCGAGGCCCCCTCGACTACATCTTCTTCCCCGGCCTCACCCACATGCCGAGCTGGCTTTCCGACACCATGGACACAGCGAGCTGCCCGATCGTCGCCGGCACACCGAACGTGGTGAAGGCCGCGTTCACCAAGGAAGTCGACTTCTTCGAGCGCGCCGGCATCGAGTACCTCGACCCCGCGCTCACCTTCACCGAGCTGAACCTGCTCAAGCGCACCCTCTTCGAGGTCTGGGGTCCACGTCTGGGCATCACCGAGGACGAGTCCGACTTCGCAGTCGATGAGGGCTTCGTCTCGCTCCAAGCCTTCGACGAGACCATGGAAGCCCGCGGCCGCGCCATCCTCGAAGAAGTCGAGCGCGAGGGACGACTGGCGATCTTGATGATCGGCCGTCCGTACCACTCCGACCCCGGCCTGCACCACGGCATCCCCGAGGAGTTTCAGGTCCGTGGCTATCCGGTGCTCTCGGTACGGTCCCTGCCCCGTGATCCCGAGTGGTGGAAGCGCTTCTTCAACGGCGAGGACCCCACCGACATCCGCGACGTCTGGCCCGAGAACTACTCGTCGAACTCGGCACAGAAGGTGTGGGCAGCCCGTGCTGCCGCGCGCCACCCGAACCTGGCGCTCCTGGACCTGTCGAGCTTCAAGTGCGGACACGACGCACCGACCTACGGCATCATCGACGGCATCACGAAGACGTCGAAGATTCCCTACTCAGCGCTTCACGACCTGGACGCGAACAAGCCGGGCGGATCCATCCTCATCCGCGTGAAGACCTACGTGCACAAGCTCAAGCTCGTCGAGGAGCAGCTGGCCCAGCAGGCCGAGAGTCGTGCCGAGCTCGCCCGCCGCGTCGCCGACAAGCGCCGTGAGCTGGCGGCCAAGATTCGCAGCCGCAGGGACGGGGCCGCCGCAAAGTAGGCGCTAGGCGACCCAGTCCTCGCTGAGCAGTCGGTTCGCGTACGGAAACAGGTACGAGAATAGGCCGAGCAATAAGCCGCCGCCGACCCGCAGGCCGACGCCCCAGTCCGGTGGCGCCGTCGCGAGCGCAAGCCCCACGCCCGTCAGCGCAAAGACGAACAACGGCACCCAGAGCTCGGCGCTGCGAAACACGTTCAGGGTCCAGTCGCGGAACAAGTTGGCCATGTCAGCCTCCGCCCCTTCTCTTGCAGGGGGCGTGCCGACAGAAGCGGGGGTCCTCGGACAGCGACGAGCGCGAACGACTCCCATCGTCGCAACAGCTATGAAACACTCTGCACCATGAAGGTCCTTACTCACACCGATCGGCCCGCCGTCGAGAGCTTCCACGGACTCGTCGCGGTCTCCCCCGAGATGCGCGAGCTGTTTCGCCTGATTCAGCGAGTGGCCAAGAGCGACATCAGCCTGCTGATTCGCGGCGAGACCGGCACCGGCAAGGAACTCGTCGCTCGCGCGATGCACGCGCTGTCGGGACGCTCGAATGGGCCGTACCGCGCGGTCAACTGCGCCACCCTGACCGGCGAGCTGCTCGCGTCCGAGCTGTTTGGGCACGTTCGCGGAGCGTTCACCGGGGCTGTCGCGGACCGAAAGGGCGTGTTCTCGCTGGCCAACAAGGGCACGCTATTTCTCGACGAAGTCGCTGAGATCCCCCTCGAGATCCAGCCACGCCTGCTGCGCGTGCTGCAGAGCGGAGAGTTCATTCCGGTAGGCGCCACCAAGGCGGAGCACGTCGATGTTCGCATCGTCTCTGCGACCCACCGGGCACTCCGCCGCGAGGTCGCGAATGGCCGGTTTCGCGCCGACCTGATGTACCGCATCCGCGTGCGGCCCCTATACATCCCACCGCTTCGCGATCGAACCGGCGACATCGAAGCACTGACCTGGCATTTCATCGACCTATTCAACGGCGAGAACCGCCGAGTAGGCGCCATCGAAGAGTCGGCCATGCAGGCGCTCACGACCTACCGCTGGCCCGGCAACGTGCGCGAGCTGCGCAACGTCATCGAGGGTGCGTTCGCTTTTGGTGAGGGGTCGGTGCTGACGATGGACGAGCTGACGCCAGAGCTGCGCGGCGAAGAGCCACCGGAGGACGGCGTTCCGCTCTACGAGACCCTCGAGGACCGTGAGCGCGCCACCATTCTCGCGGCGCTGACCACCGCCGGAGGACGTCGGGGAGAGGCCGCCGCCGCCCTCGGAATGAGTCGAACCACGTTGTGGCGAAAGCTCCGCGAACTCGGCCTGTAGACACCGCACTCTGCCGGTCCCATTGCCACGCCAAATCTGGCACACTCACTGCAACACGGACGGGGCATGAACTACGGCTTCCTCATCGACACTGGGTCGTGCATTGGCTGCCACGCCTGCTCGACCGCCTGCAAGAGCGAGAATCAAGTCCCGCTCGGTGTAAACCGGACCTGGGTCAAGACCGTCGAGGTCGGCCGCTATCCAGATGTGACCCGGCAGTTCCAGGTGACGCGCTGCAATCACTGCAGCAATCCCCCCTGCGTACGCATCTGCCCCGTCACGGCGATGTACCAGCGCAACGACGGCATCGTCGAGTTCGACCCCGACGTCTGCATCGGCTGCAAGGGCTGCATCCAGGCCTGTCCCTACGACGCCATCTACATGGACCCGGACACCCACACCGCCCAGAAGTGCCACTTCTGCGCGCACCGCGTCGACGTCGGACAGGAGCCGGCCTGCGTCGTCGTCTGCCCAGAGCACGCCATTCTCGCCGGCGACCTCGACGACCCTGAGTCCGAGATCAGCCGCGCCGTCGCGACCAAGAAGGCCGTCACCGTCCGCAAGCCCGAGCAGGGCACGGGCCCCAAGCTCTACTACGTGAACGGCTCCGAGATCGCGCTGCACCCCTCGGCCACCGAGCCCGGCGCCAGCTTCATGAACGCCGATGTGCTCCACCCCGGGCCGAGCCGTGAATCCGAGCCCATCCCGCCATCTGGCCAGACCTCCTACTCGGGCGCCGCCCTTCGCTCTGGCCAGCCCCAAGGCACCGGCAACATCCTCGCTGTGGGCGGAAATGCCGCCGGGCAGATGGTTCAGGTTGGCTGGAACGCCCAACACCAGCACCACTGGCACTGGCAGATCCCGGCCTACATCGTCACCAAGGGCGCCGCTGGCGGTGCCGCCCTGATGCTCGGTGCCGCCGCCCTCGCGACGACGGGCTCCTCGGGCATCATGGCCGTGGGTGGCCTGTTTGTGGTCTTGCTGATGCTCGTCACGACCGGGCTGCTGATCTACGACCTGGAGCGTCCAGAGCGCTTCCTGCTGATTCTCGCTCGACCCCAGTGGCGCAGCTGGATTGCCCGCGCCGCCTGGATCCTCACCGGATTCTCGATCACCTTCGGCCTGTGGTGGGCCCTGGAGCTTGCCGCATTCCTCGGCATGAGCCCGCCGAGCACGGGCCTGCGCATCGCCTTCGCCGCGCTCAGCTTCCCGCTCGGCCTCGCAACCGGCACCTACACCGCCTTCTTGTTTGCCCAGGCCGAGGGGCGCGACTTCTGGCAGAGCCCCGTCACCGCCGTGCACATGCTCTTGCAGACGGTCTACCTCGGCGGACTGCTCACCCTCGCGAGCTCGATGTTCGCTTCGCTTCCCGACGGCTGGGCGCACTCGATTGGCTGGCTGACCATGGGAACGCTCGCCCTCTCCGCCGTCGCGCTGCTCGCCGAGCTGCACACGCCCCGCGCCTCGGACACCGCGGCTCGGGCCCAGCACGCCATCCGCACCGAGTACCGGCGCGAGGTGTACGCGGGCGGACTCGGACTCGGCCTCGCCCTACCTCTGCTGCTCACCGCGACGGGTTCGCCCTTCGCGGCACTGCTCGCACTTGTGGCCGCTGGCGCCGGACTCTTCGCGTACCAGCTCGCCTACGTCACCGCGCCACAGCGCATTCCGAACTCCTGAGGCTGCGAAATGGCGCTCTCTGACCAGCTCACCGCCCTCATCAAACGCTTCACGGCGGGCAAAGGGGCTCCGCATCCAGCGGACCTTCTGCGCGCCACCGGGCAAGGCCCCACGAACGCAGCGGGCACCGCAACCCCAACGTTCAAGGACGTCGATGCCAAGCCGGTGAAGCTGACCGAGGTCGTGCACCCCGACGGACGCCTGTCGCAGTACCCACCGCCGGAGACCTGGGATGACTGGGTCGAGTGGGACGGCAAGGCCTGGCCTCGCAAGGTCGCGCGCCGCTACAGCCTGGTGCCCACCATCTGCTTCAACTGCGAATCGGGCTGTGGCCTGCTCGCGTACGTCGACAAAGAGACCTACGAGGTCCGCAAGTTCGAGGGCAACCCCACCCACCCCGGCAGCCGTGGACGCAACTGCGCCAAGGGCCCGGCGACGCACAACCAGGTCTACGACCCCGAGCGCATTCTCTACCCCCTCAAGCGCGTCGGCGGCCGCGGCGAGGGCAAGTGGAAGCGGGTCTCTTGGGACGAGGCTATCGAGGATATCGCTGGACGCATGCGCGCTTCTCGCGAGAAGCGTCGCGACGGCATCATGTACCACGTCGGCCGGCCGGGCGAAGACCACTACACGAACCGAGTCATTCAGTCCTGGGGCGTGGACGGGCACAATAGCCACACCAACATCTGCAGCGCTGCCGCACGGGTTGGCTACTACACCTGGGCCGGCTTTGACCGCCCGAGCCCCGACTACGCAAACGCCAAGACCATTCTGTTGATCAGCGCCCACCTCGAGACCGGGCACTACTTCAACCCGCACGCACAGCGGATCATGGAGTCGCTGAACAACGGCGGAAAGCTGATTGTGCTCGATCCACGCTTGTCGAACACCGCCGCCAAGGCCGACGTGTGGCTCCCGACGTGGCCAGGCTCCGAGACAACGCTCCTGCTCGCCATCGCGAACGAGCTGATCACGAGCGGGCGCTGGGACAAGGCCTTCGTGAAGCGCTGGGTCAACTGGCAGGCGCTGCTCACACACTTCGACGCTGGAGACAGCTTCGAGGACTTCGAGGCGTGGCTCAGGAACACCTACGCCGAGTTCACCTTCGAGCGGGCCGCAGAAGAGTCACAGGTGCCGATCGAGCGCATCCGCGCGGCTGCCGAGGCGGTCGCCGAGGCCGGACCGAAGCTCGCCACCCACAACTGGCGTGCGGCCTCCATGGGCAACCGCGGCGGCTGGCAGGTCGTTCGCGCCCTGTTCTTCCTCAACGTGCTCACCGGGTCGATCGGTACGGTCGGCGGCACCAGCGGCAACTCGTGGAACAAGTTCGTTCCGAAGCCATTCCGCACGCCTCCGCCCCTCGAAGCCTGGAACGAGCTGCACCTCCCTCACGAGTGGCCCTTCGCCCACTACGAGATGAGCTTCCTGCTCCCCCACTTCCTGAAAGAGGGCCGCGGCGACGTCGATGTCTACTTCACCCGGGTCTACAACCCCTTGTGGATCAACCCAGACGGGTTCACGTGGTTCGACGTGCTGCGAGACGAGGAGAAGATCAAGTTCCACGTCGCGATGACGCCCACCTGGAACGAGAGCGCGTGGTTTGCCGACTATGTGCTCCCCATGGGCCACTCCGCAGAGCGGCACGACCTGATGAGCCAAGAGACCCACGCCGGAAAGTGGATTGGTTTCCGCCAGCCCGTTCGGCGCGTCGCCATGGAGCGCGCGGGTGTCGACATCAAGCGTACCTACGAGGCGAACCCCGGCGAGGTCTGGGAAGAATCCGAGTTCTGGGTCGACCTCACTTGGGCCATGGACCCCGACGGCGAGCTCGGCGTTCGCCAATACGTCGAGAGTCCGCACCGCCCAGGCGAGCCCATCACCCAGGATGAGTACTGGGCGTGGATCTTCGAGAACAGCGTGCCCGGCCTCCCCGAGAAGGCGGCCGAAGAAGGACTCACGCCCCTCGCCTACATGCGCAAGTACGGCAACTTCGAGGTCGCTCACGACATCTACGAGCCCTACGAGTACGAGGTCGGCGGACGACGCGGCAAGGATGGCCTCGTTCGCAAGGATGGCTCGGTCATCGGCGTGGTCGTCGACGGCGAGAAGCGCGCCGGCTTCAACACCCCCTCGCGCAAGCTCGAACTGTTCTCGCCCACACTGCATGACTGGGGCTGGAGCGAGGATGAGTACACCATCCCCTGGCCTCTCCCGAGTCATGTGGCCCCGAGCGAGGTGGACCGGGCGAGCGGCGAGATGATCTTGCTGCCGAACTTCCGCCTGCCCACGCTCATCCACACGCGCTCCGCGAATGCGAAGTGGCTCTACGAGATCAGCCACAACAACCCCGTGTGGATGCACCCCTCGGACGCCGCTCGCGTGAACGTCGTGACCGGCGACCTGCTCCGCGTCGAGACCGAGATCGGCTGGTTTGTCGACAAGGTCTGGGTCACCGAAGGCATCAAGCCCGGCATCATCGCCATGTCGCACCACCTCGGCCGCTGGCGCCTGCACAAGGAGCAGGGCGTGAACCGCCAGGCCTCGGCCTTGGCCCGCTTGGATGAGGAGGGCGACGGCAACTACAAGCTCCGACTGCTCGGCGGCGCCGGGCCCTTCAAGTCCTCGGACCCCGACACCGAGCGCATCTGGTGGGACAACATCGGCGTGCACCAGAACCTGATTCACGCGGTGCAGCCCGACCCCGTCTCCGGCGCGCACTGCTGGCTTCAGAAGGCCGTCAGCGTGCGAAAGGCCGAGCGTGGCGAGCGCTACGGCGACGTCTGGGTCGACACCAAGAAGTCGATGGAGGTGTACAAGCGCTGGCACGCCTTGGCGCGCTCCGCCGTCGACCACAGCCCCGACGGGACCCGCCGACCGTACTGGTTCAAGCGCCCCCTCAAGCCCGCGAAGGTCGCGTACAAGCTTCCGAAGAAGCCCTGGGGCCGCGAGTGAGGCTGTCGCATGACTCCTGAACGCCAGGCGCTGCTCGCGCTAGCCCACGTGATCTCGAACGGCGCCACCGACGCGACCATCCCGTGGCTTCGCGAGATTCCCGGTCTGGAAACCTTCTGTGCCTTGTCCGAGGACGAGCGCCTCGCCGAGCACGAGCGCGTGCTGGGACGCGGGGTGTTTGCCTACGAATCGGTGTTCACCCGCGATGACGCGCTGCGAGCGGAGGGTCTTGCCGCTGAGGCCTACGCACGTCACGGTCTATCGGTGGACGAGCCCAATCATCTCGGCAACCAACTCGCGCTGTACGCCCAGACCGGTGACCTCACCTTCGTTGCGGAACACCTGGCGAGATGGGCAGTGCCCGCACTTGTCGCCATCGAGCGGCAGGGCGGCCCGTTCTACCCCTTCGTCGGGTCGATGGTGCGGGAGCTCCTCGGCCGGCCGCTCAACGGGGTGGCGGTTGCGCTCCCCGAGACCGCTGACCCGCTCGACAACGACAAGACCGGCCTGCGGCGTCTCTCGGAGCACCTGCTCGTGCCCGTGAAGTCGGCGTGGTTCCTGTCGCGCGGCGACATCCTGCGTCTCGCGTCTGCCGCCGAGTGCCCCTGTGGTTTCGGCAGCCGCACCCAGATGCTCGAGGCCTTCTTCCGGACCGCCGTCGAGCACGAGCGTCTCCCCGCTGCCGTCGACGTGCTCCTCGCAGAGCTCGCAGAATGGAGGCAGGTCTTCCGCGAACAGGCACCCGCATGGGATGCCCGGGCACAGCTCACCGAGGCTGTCCTGAAGCGTCTGGCGGCTGGCGTGGCCCCCGCGTCCTAGTCGACCAGGTGCCTCTCGGCGTCGACCCAGTACACGCCAGACAACGCGCCAGCCGCGTCCTGAATCTCGGCGGCACCGGCAATCTCGGCGGCCGCGTACTCGGGACCGAGGTCCTCGGCGGCGAGCTCGAGGGCGCGCGCTGGACTCTCAGCGGCGACGTGGGCCCGCTGCGTGAAGTGGACCTCGTCCGCCCGAAGCTCGAGCACCAGCTCGTAGAGGTGGCCCGCGTCGAGGGTCTCGCTTCGCAGGGTGCGTCGGCACGACAGGAAGAGATCGAAGGCAAGTGCAGCGAGGTCGTCGTCGAGGTCGTCGCCGAGCGTGTCGAGGATCGCGAGTGCGTCGCTAGGCTCGCCCCGTCGTGCCGCGAGTGTCGCGCGGTTGAAGCGCACAGAGTCTTCCCAGACCCCCTCACTGGCGAGCGCCTGGCCATAGGCCGCATCGGCCGCATCGAAGAGCCCGCGATCGGACTGGATGTTTCCGGCCAGCTCCCACAGCCTCCAGGTTGGCCCCTCACGAAGACCGCTCTCGGCGTGGGCCGCGGCGGCGTCGAGGTCCCCTTCTTGCTGGGCGACGAGGGCGGCAATCTCGAAGGCTCCGGCCACGCCGGTCCCGACCAGCTGCTCTGCGAAGACCTTGGCCGCGCCGAGCTCTCCACGTCCGAGCGCATCGAGTGCGCTCTCGAAGTTGGCCACCGGGGTCGCGCCACCCCGCTGCTTCGCGAGCGCCTGGATGCGCCCGCGAATGTCGTCCCGCGCAATGCGGAAGTAGGCCAGACGCTCTTCGTCGGTGAGCTGCTCCTGCTTGCGATCGGGATCTTGCAACGGCCAGTGCAAGCGCTGCGCCTCACCAAGAAAGACGGGGCAGACCTCCTCGGCGCACAACGTGATCACCAAGTCCACCGTCTCGGGATCCACATCCTGAACCGAGGTCGATGCGTGGTCGTCGAGACTGACGCCGAGCTCGGCCATGGCGCGGATCGCAAACGGGTTCACGCGTGATGGCGAACTCCCTGCGGACTGCACGCGGACGGCATCACCGAAGATCATGCGGGCGAGGCCCTCGGCCATCTGCGACCGTGCAGAGTTCGCGACGCAGAGAAACAGCACACTTTCGAAGTTCACCAGCCCTCCAAGGCAGGCTGCGTATTCAGAATCGACGCGTCGAGCACGCTACTCGGCGGTCTCGGGCGGACCTTCACCGTAGACCCACACAGTCCCGAAGAAACCCACCGCGGCGATCAGCATCGCCGACAGGCTCGGCCCATCCGCAAAGAACCAGGTCATGGCCATCAGCACGAGGCCAATGGCCAAGGCCGCGAGCGAGTTGCGCCCACGGGTTCCGCCGAACTCAAGCACGCGTACCTCCCGGCTGAGCAGCGTATCGCCGGCGAGCCTCGCGTGCGCCCCCCAGGCCGAGCTTCTGCATACGGCTCTTCAGAGTGGACGGCGGGATCGCGAGCAACTGAGCCGCTCCACCCTCGCCATACACCTTGCCGGCGCAGCGTCGAAGTGCCGCCTCGATGTGGGCCTTCTCCGCTTCGACAAGCGTGGGCAGGGGTCCCTCGGGCTCGGGCCGACGCACGGGAATGCGGGTCATCGTCGGCCCAAGCTCGCCGAGCAGCTGCCGACGCTCAAGCACATGCAGCAGCTGGCGAACATTTCCGGGCCAGTCCCGTCCACGAAGCTCGGCGCGCTCCGCGGTCGAGAGCAACAGCCCCGGTGCCTGCTGAGCGATGAAGCCATCGACGATCACATCGATGTCTTCGGGTCTCGCGCGAAGCGGTGGAAGGCGAACAGGCACCACGGCCAGCCGGTAGTAGAGGTCCTCGCGAAAGCTGGTGCCGATCGCCGTCTCGAGGTCGACGTTGGTCGCCGCCACAATGCGCACGTCCACGCGCACTGTACGGTCGCTGCCGACGGGCTCGAAGCAGCCTTCCTCGACCGCGCGCAAGAGCTTGGCCTGCAGCTCCATGGGGATCTCGCCAACCTCATCGAGGAACAGCGTTCCCCCATTGGCCGCGCGAAAGCGGCCGATGCGGTCGGCGTGGGCGCCCGAGAACGCCCCCTTCACGTGCCCGAACAGCTCCGACTCGATGAGCGTCGCCGGCAAGGCCGCACAGTTGATCGAGACCAGGGGTCCGGTGCGCAGGCTCCACTCGTGCACCGCACGCGCAAACACCTCCTTGCCCGTGCCCGTCTCGCCGGTGATCAGCACGGGGACCGGTGCGCGCGCCACCTGCTTGCCCACCAACACCGCGTTGCGCATCGCCGGTGACCGACTGCGCTCCAGCAGACCTCCGGCAGTGGCTGGACCCTCCACCCGCTCGCGCAACAGACGATTCTGCTCAGTCAGCTGCCGGGCCATGCGGTCGAGCCGGCCCGACTGCTCGCCGTAGACCAGCGCCATCGCGAGCAGCTGCCCGAAGACGTTGGCAAGGGCCACCACATCGGCATCGTAGGGCTGACAGACACTTCGGTCGACGGTCATCAGGCCCAGCGCATCGCCGCCACTTCGCAGCGGCACCACCATGCATGCGTGACCGTGGTCGAAGTCGAGGACGCCATCAAAGGGATCGCCGTCACCATCGGCGTGGTCGTGCTCGTGGAACGCCCGAGCACCCCCTCGTTCGAGCACCGCACGAATGCTCGGAAAGTCGGTGAGCTGAAGGCTGTGCTGCCTGACCTTCGAGCTGGCGAGCTCCCCTGAGGCCACCCGTACTTCGAGCGCGTCGCCGTGGAGTTCCATGATCGTAGCCAGGTCAAAGGGCACGATGCCTCGAAACGCGGAGAGGGCCTCGTCGAGCAGGCGGTCGACATCTCCAGGTCGCGCGCTGAGCTCGCGCATCGACGCCAAGTCGCGGGTGAGGTCAAGGATGTCGGGCATGCTTCGCTCCAGGGCAATCACGGTATTTCGCGTCCACGCGAAAATCACGATATTTCGCGAACATCTTCCGCGATATTTCGCGCTCAACGGATCGGCGACAACGCTACAACCTGCCTTTTCGCGATTTTGATGCTTGGCACGCACCTTGCGTTAGAGCAGTTGCCCGCGGCGCTCCCGTCGCTCGATTCTTCACCCACTAGGAGGGTATTCATGGCCGATCTCAAAGGCTCCAGCACGCTCGACAACCTGAAGGCCGCCTTCGCAGGCGAGTCCCAGGCCAACCGCCGCTACCTGTACTTCGCAAAGGTCGCCGACATCGAGGGCTACCCTCACATCGCGTCGAACTTCCGCGAGACCGCCGAGGGCGAGACCGGCCACGCGCACGGACACCTCGACTACATCAAGCAGGTCGGCGACCCAGCCACGGGCCTTCCGATTGGCGACACCGAGGAGAACCTCGCCGCCGCCGTCGCCGGTGAGACCCACGAGTACACCGACATGTACCCGGGCATGGCCAAGACCGCGCGCGACGAGGGCTTCGGCGAGATCGCCGACTGGTTCGAGACGCTCGCCAAGGCTGAGAAGTCGCACGCCGGACGCTTCCAGGCGCTCCTCGACGACAACTTCTAGGACGTCGATCTATCGGCCTATGGGCCGGAGTCCTTGCGGCTTCACGGCTGCACGCACAAAACGTGCGCTCGCCGCTCGCAGCGGCGCCCTTCGGCCCATATGCCAGATAGTTCAACGTCTTTGATGACAGCTGTTTCCGAAGACCTTCGGACGGCTCGATTCGATGAGATGGCTTTGCCACTCTCGAGCGCGCGCCCCCCATGGGCAGCGGCACCTCGCCAACGGCCTTACTGACGCGCCCCCGCCCTCCAGGGCCTCGACCTGGAACCCTCGCTTCGATCCGCATCGCGGAAGCCCCTTCGCCTACCCGGAGATTGTGATGTCCAACATCTCGTACAAGCCCACCGAGGGTATGTCCTACGATCCGAACGAGCCCCTCTACTGGGACCCGGCGGCGCTGATGGGCGAGGTGGAGCGGGTCTTCGAGGTCTGCCACGGCTGCCGCATGTGCTTCAAGTACTGCGATAGCTTCCCGAGCCTGTTCAGCTTCATCGACGACAACGACGGCGATGTGCGGGCCGTCACCCAGGCGCAGACCGACCAGGTGATGGACGAGTGCTTCCAGTGCAAGCTGTGCGAAGTGCAGTGTCCCTACACCCCTCGCGACAGCCACGAGTTCCAGCTCGACTTCCCGAAGTTGGTCCACCGCTACAAGGCCCAGCGCGTCCGCGAGCATGGACTGTCCTTCCGCGACAAGATGCTCTCGAACCCGAATGGCCTCGCAAAGCTCGCGCGCGCCAGCTTCGGCATGGCCAACACCATGAACCGGGTCTCGGCGCACCGCTGGTTCATGCACACCTTCCTCGGCATCCACAAAGACAAGCTGCTGCCGGAGTTCGCCAGCAAGACCTTCGAGCGCTGGGCCGAGAGCACGGGCCGCATCAAAGAGCCCGGCGGCGACGTGGTGCTGTTCCAGACCTGCTACGTCGACAACAACGAGCCGCAGATTGGCCGCGACACCGTCGAGGTTCTCGAGCACAACGACGTGGATGTCCGCTGTAGCAAGGGCCTGGAGTGCTGCGGCATGCCCTCGTGGGAGCACGGCGACCTCGAGGCCGTGCAAGATGCTGCCAAGGCGAACCTCGACAAGCTGATGCCCTATGTCGATGCCGGCGCCCAGGTGATGGCCATCAACCCGAGCTGCTCGATGATGCTCCGCCGCGAGTACCCTGAGCTCGTCCGCGAAGAGGACCGGGAGCGCGCCAAGAAGCTCTCGGAAGTGCTGGTGGACCCCTCCGAATACGTCTTCAAGCTCCGAAAGGAGAAGCGTCTCAAGGACGACTTCAAGACCTCACCGGGAGCCCGGGTCGCCTACCACGCGCCGTGCCACACCCGTGCCCAAGCCATCGGCTTCAAGGGTCGCGACCTGATCAAGAAGCTCCCCGGCGTCGAGAAGGTGGCGACCGTGATGGAGTGCTGCGGTCACGACGGCACCTACGCCATGAAGGTCGAGAGCTTCGACGCCGCTCAGCGCGCCGGAAAGCGCTCCTTCGAGGGCATGCAGCGCGCCGAGGCCGACATCTACGCCACCGACTGCCCCCTAGCCGCCATCCAGTTCGAGCAGTTTGCCGGCAAGCGCGCCATGCACCCGATGACGGTGCTCGCCAAGTCCTATCGAGGCGAATCCTTCGGTACCGAGGTCATCGTGGCCGAAGACGCCGCCCAGCACGAGGAAGAATAGTCATGCGCAAAGTCACTCGAGAAGACATCGTCGACTTCATGACCTGGTCCGACAATCGGCCCGTCGAGCGCCCGAAGATCCTGGCTCAGAAGGCCCCGCGTCGCGTCACCGTCGATCCCCTCACCTTCCTGTTCGAGAACACCGACACGGTTCGGTACCAGGTCCAGGAGATGATGCGCATCGAGCAGATCGTCCGCGACAAGGACATCCAGCACGAGCTCGACACCTACAACGAGCTGCTCGGAGACGAGGGAGAGCTGGGCTGCGTGGTGCTCATCGAGCTCGACGACCCCGAAGAGCGCGCCGTGAAGCTGCGCGAGTGGACCGCACTTCCCGAGCACATCTTCCTCGAGCTCGAGGACGGCACCAAGATCCGCGGTGCGTACGACGGGCGCCAGGTCGAGGACAACAAGGTCAGCAGTGTGCAGTACGTGCGCTTCGACGTCGGCGGTCGCGTCCCCGTCGCGGTGGGCTCGGACATGCCAGAGCTCGACATTCGCCTCGAGCTCAACGAGACCCAGCGAGCCGCCCTGCAGGCCGACCTCAGCGCCTGATTACAGCTTCGGAATTGCCGAGATGCTGCCCAGCAAGCGGGTCAGCGGGTAGAGGTGGCGGCCTACGGCCGGCTTTCCACTCGTGAGCAGACCCACCGAGAGCTGACGCTCCGGGTCCGCCCAGCCAAAGCAGTTGATGAAGCCCAGATGCCCGAAGGCCTGGCGGGTGTCGGCGCCAAACGGCGAGATGAGCGTATCGCCGAGCATCAGGCCCACGCCGTAGCGAACCGGCACCCCCAGGGTGAAGTCCATCTCGAGGTACGAGGTCTCGTTGCGAGCCCGGTCGACGGTGCGTTGCTCCATGATCCGCACGCCATCGAGCTCTCCGCCGTTGAGCAGAAGCTGGAAGAAGCGCGACAGCTCATCGGCCGTCGACACCACATTTCCGCTCGGCACGATGGCCTCGAGCCAGCGGGGGTCATTGCTGATCGCGGGGACCTCAGCGAACGGTACGCCCAGTGCGCGCTTGGCCACGAACCGAATCAGTGCGGGCGGCCGGCGACCGGTGAACGCGTTGATGGCCACCTGATCGACCTGCTCAGGCCGCACGCCATAGTTCATCCAGTTGAAGCCGAGCGGATCGAGGATCTCTTCGGCGAGCACCTGCCGGACGGTTTTGCCCGTGACACGCTTGACCACCTCGCCGAGCACGAAGCCGCCGGTGATGGCGTGGTAAGCAACGCGGTGACCGGGCGCTGCAGTAGGCGCCGCCTCGCAGAGCAGGCGCAGAATGGCGTCGGGGTCGGCGAGCAGCTCGAGGTCGGTGTTGCCCTCGAGGTTGGGGATGCCGGCCCGATGGGTGAGCACGTGGCGGATGGTGGTGCGCCCCTTTCCCTGCTGCCCAAACTCGGGGATGTAGTTCACGATGCGGTCGTCGACGTGGAGCAGTCCTCGGTCGTCGAGCAGGTGAATGACCATCGCGGTGACGGCCTTGCTCGCCGAGAAGATGCAGAACGGCGTACGTGGCGTGCACACGACCGCTTCCGAGCCATCGTCTCCAGGACCGTGTCCGCTCGCATGGCCGATGCTGCGGTTGAGCACGATCTGGCCTTCGCGGCGGATACACAGCGAAATCGCCGGATGCACACCGGTGCGGTAAAACGCCCGCACTCGACGCCAGATGTTCTCGACCACCGGTGGGTCGAGCAGGCCGCGCACCTCATCACCGCGACGGGTCACGCCGGCGAGATCACTAGGCACATGGATACGACGGGTGCGGAAGCTCGGCATAGGCGCTCTGGGGCTCGGTCACACGGCGAGTGTAGCGAATGGGGGCCTCTGGCTGCACCGCGTTCGTCTCGGCCTCGGCAAAGTACCGGAAAGCCGCTACACAGCTGCTGATGCTCCTGCTGCTCACCACCATCGCTCTCGGGGCGCCCGGACCTGCCGAGCAAGCCCTCGGCGCGCTCGAAGTGACCGCAGACGAACGCGCTCTGCTCGCCGAGACTCGGGGGCTGTACCGCTATGACCGCAACGGACTGGGAGACCACACCCGGGAAGCGGGCATCTCCATGCACGTCGTCAACGCGTCTCCACACGAGATCTGGCCCCACATCCAAGACTGCGACAGCTACGTGCGCTTTCTGCCGTACGTCACCGGCTCGAAGCGCAGCAATCTGGCTCTGACCGAGTCCGGCGGCACCTGGACCTGCGCCATGGAGTTCACCACCCGCGGCATCGTCAGCGGGTACAGCGTCGACCTCGACTACCAGAGCAATGACGGGCGGGCCACCTTCGCCATGACCGACGGCACGGCGGGCGTTCTGCGTGAAGTAGAGGGTTCATGGCAGACCGCCCCATGGCCCGATGATCCCGACAAAACACTTCTGATCTACGTGTTCGAGTCGCGCACCGCATGGTGGGTACCCGGCTTTGCCCGACGCATGGCGAGTGAGCGCGGCCTGGCCGACATCACGCGTCTCGTCGGTCGGCAGGCGGAACGCGCCAACGAAGAGTCTGCACCATGACGTGGGGACTGTATCTGCACGTGCCGTGGTGCGCGATGCACTGCCCGTACTGCGGGTTCTACGTTGAAGTCGAGCGCGAGCGGGCTCCCTGGGAGGCGTTTGCGGACGGCCTCGTCGCTGAAGTCGCCTGGCGCAAGGCACGGCACGGCTTCACCGGTGCGCCGTCGACGATCTACCTCGGCGGCGGCACGCCAAGTCGCATGCCGGTGCAGGTGCTGGCCGACCTGCTCGCGCGTCTCGAGACCACCGACGACGCCGAGATTACGATTGAGGCCAACCCCGAGGACGTTAGCGAGCGGTGGTTGCGTGACGCCCAGGCGGCAGGCGTCAATCGCGTCAGTCTGGGGGTTCAGACGCTCGACGGCTCACACGCGAAGCGACTTGGGCGCGCCGCCAGCGTCCGGCAGGCCACCGAGGCCATGCAGCGACTCGGTGCGTCGACGCTGCGGAGCTGGTCCTCGGACCTCATCTTCGCCCTTCCCGACCAAGACCTCGCCGCACTCCGCGCAGACCTCGAGGCGATGCTGGCCTTCAACCCTCCCCACGTCTCGATCTACGGCCTGACCATCGAGCCCGACACCGGCTTCGAGCGGCTGCAACAGCAGGGCCGCCTCACCGAGACCGACCCCGATGTCTGGCGCTCGATGTACGACACCGTGGTCGACGTGCTCGGCACGGCGGGCATCCACCGCTACGAGGTCAGCAACTTCGCCCGGCCCGGCCACGAGAGCGCGCACAATCGCCTCTACTGGACCGACCAGCCCTACCTCGGGGCGGGCCCCTCGGCGCACGGCTACGGCCCGGACGGAACCCGTTGGATGAACGTGGCCGACGTCCACGCCTACCTCTCCTCGGGCGATCCGACGCTCCACGAGGAGCCCTTCGAGGCCTCGCGCTACGCCTCGGACCTCCTCATCGCCGGCATGCGAGGCGTCGAAGGGGTTCCGCTCGCCCACCTCACGGCACGAACCGGCCTGGCCCCCGACCCCACCATCATCGCGCAGCTCACCGGCGCAGGCCTACTCCGCCCGCATCCGCATCGCCTGGCGCTCTCGGACCAAGGCTTTCCAATCAGCGACGCCGTGGTGCGCGCCCTCATCGAGTCCCTGGGACCTACGCGTCCATGACGAGCAGATGCACCCGGCGAATCGCCCGGGCATCGGCATCTTCGACGCGGAACCGAAGTCGCTCGACCTCGACCACTTCACCCACCTCGGGGATGCGACCCAAGCGGGTGAGTAGGAGGCCAGCGACCGTCTCGTAGTCGCCTTCGGGAACCTCACGACCGATGCGTTCGCTCAGTGCGTCGACTTCGACCTGCGCCGGCATGCGCCAGGAGTTCTCGGCCAGCTGGCGAATGCGCGGCTCGTCCCGATCACGCTCATCCTGAATCTCACCCACGACCTCTTCGAGCAGGTCCTCGAGGGTGACCACGCCCACGCTTCCACCGTACTCGTCGACCACGATCATGAAGTGAACGCGCATCTCGCGCATCTCGCGCAGCAGCTCGTCGACGCGCTTGGACTCGGGGACGTACGCGGGCTCGCGAACAAGGTCGGCAATCGAAGTGCCGTCGTCGCCAAACAGCACGTCCAGGTGATGGAGCATGCCCACGAGGTTGTCGATGCGGTCGCGGTAGATCGGAATGCGGCTGTGCCCCGACCGGATGAAGGCATCCACGGCCTCGCCACGCTCCGCGTCCACCGACAGCGCATTGACCTGGACCAGCGGCGTCATCACATCTTCGACCGGGGTCTCGGTGATCTGAAAGATGCGCCGGATGAGACGAACGTCCTCTTCGTCGATCGGCCCGTCAGGCTTCTCTTCGAGCAGCAGCAAGATCTCTTGCCGGGTCACGCCTGCCGACTCGTGCACACCGGTGATGGCCGACAGCAAGCGGTCCCAGGCGGTCACGAGACCGAGAACGGGCGCGAACAAGATCTGGAACAAGCGGAGTGGCCGTGCGAGGAGCGGGGCCAGCGTCGTGCCGTGGTAGTTGCCCACGGTCTTGGGCAGGGCCTCACCGAAGACGAGAAGCAGCGGCACCATCACCGCCGTCGGAACCCAAGCCCGTACATCTCCGGACGACAGCATCACCAGCGAGGCCACCGTCGTGCCCGTAATCAGGCAGAGGTTGGTTCCAATGAGGCAAGTACCGAGAAGGCTGGTCTCGGCTTCGAGGAGCGACAACGCCAGCTGAGCGCCCCGGTCACCGTCCTTTGCGCGCGCCGTCAGCTTCAGTTCATCTGCGCTGACCAACGCCATCTCGCTGCCCGAGAAGAAGGCCTGCAGAGCCAGACAGGACAGCACGATGGCGATGCCGGTGGGAACACTGATCATGCGCCCCCCACCGACAGATCGACGAGCACGCTTCCAATCCGGCGGCCCTCCATCGAGCCGACTAGGAAGCGATGACCGCCGTGCTCGATCACATCGCCATCCTTGGGGAGGCGGCCGAGCTCGTGAAACACGAAGCCGCCGACGGTGTGGTACTCGCCTTCCGGAAGAATGATGCCGGTCTCTTCGGCGAAGTCTTCGACGTCCATGGTCGCGCGCACCGAGAGGCGCCCCGGCAAGATCTTGTCGACGCCATCGGTGGTGTCGTCGCCCACATCGAGAAGGTCACCCACCAGCTCGGCAAGCAGGTCATCGAGGGTGATGAGGCCCGTCAGGGTGCCGTGCTCGTCGACCACGAAGGCGATGTGGGTCTTGCGCGCCAAGAACTCGGAGAGCATCTCGTCGGCCGCCTTGGAAGCGGGAACGTAGACCGGCGGCAGCAAGAGTGAGCGCAGCTGACGCGGCCCCGCCGGGGGCGAGCCGAGATGCCGCAGCAGGTCCTTCACGAGCAGCACGCCGACAATGTTGTCTTCGCTGCCCTCGAAGATCGGCACCCGTGAGAACGCGGCGTCGCGGATGGCGCCGATGAAGTCGGGCCACGCACTGGCGATGTCGAGGGCAAACACGTCCGGTCGGGGCGTCATGAGTCGAGAGACGGTCTGATCATCGAGCTCGAAAACCGCCTCGAGCAGGTCGAGCTCCGCCTGCACCAAGTTGCCAGCCTCGCCGCCCTGGGTCGCGAGATCGACGAGCTCCACCTCTTCGAGGCCATCGGCGAGGGCGTTCGGCTCGACCCGGAACAGCCAACGAGCGAGCCCTCCGACGATGCCGGCCACGACAATGCGAATCGGAGTCACGACTGCGAAGAACAGCGACAGCGGCCACACCGCGAGCCGTGACCAGAGCACGTTGAAGCGAAACGCCAGCACCTTCGGTGTGATCTCGGAGAACATGACCAGCGCCGGTGTCAGCAGCAGGACGTTGATCCAGGGCTTGTCTGGGGCGAGAATTGCCGCGAGCCCCGCTCCGGTGGCCGCAATTGCGATGTTCGCCGTCTCGTTTCCGATCAGGACGGTGGTAATCAGCGGCTGGCGGCGCTCCAGGAGCGCAGTGATGCGCCGGCCGGTGGCCGAGTCCTCGTTCGCAAGGCGCTGACGGTCGACCTTCTGCATGCGAAACAACGCGGTCTCGGTTCCCGAGAAGAAGAAGGACACCGCAAACAGCAGCACGAAGGCACCGGCGGCACCCCACGCCGAGTCGAAGCTCGCAGCACCCGCACCCGCGGCGAATAGCGTCATGAGCGCTCACCGAAGTGCGACCACGCACCCGAGGGCCAGGCCCCGTCGGTGCACACAGCACCTTCTCCAGCTTCGAGATGCCCGATCGCCGCCACGGCGACACCGTGTTCCGTCGCCAGAGCGTCCAGGTCGGCGAGCGGAGCGCTGGAAGTGAAGAGCAGCGCGTAGTCGTCGCCGGCGCCCAGCATCAGGTCGCGCCGCTCGGCGTGATCGAGCAAGTCGGCGTGTACAGGAATCGCGCCAGGATCGAGCACCACGCGCACGCCACTCGCTCTAGCTAGCCTCGGCAGGTCACGGGCCGGCCCGTCGCTGGCATCCATGGCGGCACTCGCCCACCCTCGGCGCGCAAGGTCGAGCGCAAAGCTCACTGGGGGTCGCGGCCGACGAAGCGCATCGAGCGCGGCAACAGACGGCTCGGCAAGGCGGTATCCAGCCCCGGCCAGGCCAAGCCAACCGACGACGTAGAGCACATCGCCTGGCATCGCCCCGCTGCGTACGAGCGGCTCAGCCACCACTTGACCGAACGCCGTGACGCCCACCGAGATGGACGAGGCCCGCGTTGTGTCACCGCCGACGAGATCAATTCCGAACGTGCGGCAGGCCTCACCCACCCCCTCCGCAAAGCTCTGGGTCCACTCATGGGACGGCCCGGGGTGGCAGACCGCCAACACGAAGCGCTCAGGCTCAGCACCCATGGCAGCCAGATCGCTGACCGAGACCGCGACCGCCTTGAAGCCGACATCCGCCGCGCTGAGCCGGTCGTCGAAGTGAACGCCCTCGCAGAGCACATCGACCGTCACCGCAGTGCCGTCGGGAAACACAACCGCATCATCGCCGTTGCCTACCCGAAGCGCACGGCGAACCGGCGCACTCCGCGAGAGCGTGTCGATGATGGTGTCTTCAGAGCAGATACCGCGCGAAGCGGCGTCGGCAGATGGGGGTTCCAGCTCCGTTCTCCAGGATGCCCGCGTGAAACGGGTCGAGGCATTGTAGCGCGCGTGGGCCTATTCGTCCGGAGTGGACGGTGCAGGGACCTCGACAATCTCGTCTTTGTTCATGGTCAGCACGTGGAAGTCGCGCTCTGCGGCCCCGTTCTCGGCGACCCCAGAGAGGCCGCTCACACCGCCTTCGACGTCTGCGGACAGCAGCGCCTCCAAGAAGGCGGTGCGCGTCTTGGCGCCACTTGCGGCAGCCGCGCCCAGGAGGAGACCGACGTCGTGCACGTTGGCTTCGAGTGCCGTGGGGGACCTGCCAAAGTCGGCCCGATACTCCACGACGAACGGGTCCTCGTCGGGCTCGGCGCGCCAGAACGAGTCCACGAAGAAGCTGCCACGCGTGTAGAGGCCACCGCGGGTGACCAAGTCGGGGTGATCCCAGCCGGAGAGCCCAAGCAGCGGAATGGTCGGTCCATCGCGCTCGACCTGGAAGTCGCCAATCGGAAACTCCTCGTAGGCGAGCGCTGCACACGCGATGGGGACACGCTTGTGGTTCTCGGGGACGAAGAGCGCCTCGAAGTCGAGCTCCGGAGGCAAGACCACGCGGTCCGGGTTGCCACCCTTTTCTTCCGTCGACTCCTTGAGATCGCGGAACTCGCGGGCGCGAGCCTCGTAGTCCTTGCGACCAAGCTTCGAGGCGAACGGGATCAGGTCCGTCGCGACCGGGTCGTAGAACTCGACGACCGTCACCGTGGCCTCGCGGGCCTCTGCCTCGGCCTGGAAGGCCTCCGCGGCGGTGTGTCCGTAGTTGTTGTCGGGGGCGAAGATGGCGAAGGTGCGCAGCTCTTCGACGCCAATCACGTGGTCAAGCAATGCGGTGACCTGGGCGCGCTGGGTGACCTGTCCCTGCACGAGGAAGCGACTCGACTCTTCGACCTCGATCGCCTGAGAAAGCGACAACAACGGCAGCCGCATGGCCTCAGCGGCAGCGACCACAGGGGCGGATTCATCCGTCAGCAGCGGACCGACGACCGCGATGACGCCTTCCTCGAAGGCGAGCGCATCGAGTGCCTTAACCGCGGACTCTGCCGTGCTTCCGCTGTCCCGGAACACGAGGGTGCGCGACTGGGCGCCGTAGCCGAGCTCGAGCGCGTCCTTCACCTGGTTTCCGGCCACGCCGTACTTGCCGGAGAGCGGCAGCAGCACACCGATACGATCGGACTGAATCGCCGCTCCATCTAGGCGACGCTGGAAGTACTTGGCGGCCTCGGCCTCGGCTTCGTCGGCCGGACTCGCAGCCACTTGATCCGCAATTCGGCGGGCCTTTGCCTCGTCACCGTCGTCGAGCGCGGCCTCGGCGCGGTCCAGACGAGACCCCTCTTCGGAGGCCTCGCCGGTCGGCCCATCGAGGACCACATCGCTGTCGGCCGGTGCCGCATCGAGCAGCGCAATCGCCCGCTGAATGCGGCTGAGCACGTCTTCATCGTCGCGGGCTGCTGAGACGGCGCGCTTCGAATAGTCGCGCTGCTTGCGGGTGTCGCTTCGGGAGGCCGCGTATTTGGCCAGCAGCAAGTAGCGGTCTGCATTCTGGGTGGGGAGACACTCCTTGTCGGAGGCCTCGCTGAGCAGGCCGGCGACGCGGGCATCCACGCCGTCGTAGGCATCGAGAAGCGCCAAGCCCAGGCGCGCCGCTGAGCGAACCGCTCCGCTTCCCTGCCCTTCAGCCTCGCGGAACCACTTGTGCGCCGCATCGGTCTCGCCGAGCAGACGACGCTGCTCACCGGCATGCAGAAGCACCGTCGGACGCTCCGAAGCCGTCGCGCCGTCCTCGTTGGTCGCCGCATCTTCGAGCAGACGCGCCGCCTTCTCGCGATCGGTCGTGGCAAACGCCGCGGCGTCCTCGACCACATCGGGTGTGGGCAGGCGTCGGCCGGCCATCGCAGGCGTAGCGAGCAGCCCGAGGAGGGCGAATAGAAGTGGGCGTCGAATCAAGAGGCCTCCACGGAGGAGCGGATGCGGACGACCTCATCAAAGGCTGCGCGCAGGGGATGCCGGCTTGCGGAGAGTGCGCGAGCCCAGCCAGCTAAGGCTTCGCGTTCGGAGTTGGAGAGCTCGGTCGGAACCTCGAGCATCACCTGAAGATGCAGGTCCCCTCGCCCAGAGCGGCCGACTTTCGGCATGCCTCGGCCCGCCAAGCGGAAGATCTTGCCCGACGGGGTGCCCGGGGCGATGCGAATCGTCGTCTGCCCCTCGATCGTAGGCACGACGACATCTGCGCCAGTCGCAACTTCAGAAAAGGTCAGGGGCAGCTCCACGAGAAGGTCGTCTCCGCGCCGTCGGAACAAGGTGTGCTCCGCAACGTTCACGATCACGAACAGGTCACCGGCCTCCCCGCTTCCCGTCGGCGCATCTCCTTTGCCTGACAGCTTGAGCTTCTGCCCAGTCGCGACCCCCTTGGGGACCTTCACGACGAGCGAGTCTTCGATGGAGATTCGCCCGTCGCCATCGCAGGTGTTGCACGGTTTCACAACGGTAAAGCCCTGCCCGTCGCAGTGGTAGCAGCTCGTCCGGAACAAGCGGGCCCCACTCGAGCGTCCTGTGCCGCCGCAGGGCTCACAGATCGCGCGCCCCCCTTCAGGCTCGGCACCGTCGCCGCCACAGTGGTGACAGTGCACGCGCCGAGGCACAACGATCGGGCGGTCGAGGCCCGTCGCGACTTCTTCGAGAGTCAGCGAGACCGTGTAGCGGAGATCCGTGCCCCGATCCTGGGTCTTCCGACGGAACATGCCTCCGAAGAAACTTCCGATGACCTCGTTGACGTCCTCGGGCTTCGGCGGTCGGCCGTCCGGCGTGTACAGCGGTCCGAGCCGGTCATAGCGCGACCGCTGCTCGGGATCCGAGAGCACCGTGTACGCCTCGGTCACATCCTTGAAGCGTTGCTCCGCTTCGGGTTCGGAGTTCCGATCCGGATGAAAACGCATCGCGAGGGCGCGGTAGGCCCGCTTGATCTCGTCTTGCGATGAGCGTCGTCCGACGCCGAGCACGTTGTAGTAGTCGCGATGAGCCACGGAGTCCTCGAGAGCGCCTGAGCGCACACGCGACGGTTAACCCGAATCGCGCGGCAGTCCGGGACGCCAGGTGGGCAAGGTCAGAGGTTGCGCTTCGCGGGCCCACGAGCGGGTGGGATGTCGGAGGCAGTATCGGGCGACGTAGGCTCGCTGAAGGCGGCAAACGGATCGGGCGCAGGTGCCGCCGCAGGAACCCTCGAGGGCTTCGGCGGCGCCGTGATCGGATCGGGGTCGGCCGGCGTGATGCGCGGAAGTTCAAGCGCGAGGACGAGCAACTCCTCGAGGCCCGAATCAAAGAGCGGCAGCCTTTCTTCGCCCCGATGGGGACGGGTAAACGACCACACCCAGCGGTGTTCGAGGGCCGCCTCCCTATAGAGACGATGCTCGTGGCCCTCTGAGCCCGTGAAGGTCAGACGCACGCGGTCCCCCTCGCCCATGGGCGCACACTCGATGAAGCGCTCGCCCTTTCGGATCACAAGGTTCTCACCTTGGCGCGCACAAGCCAGGTGCCCCACGACTGCCGCAAAGGCCTCGAGATCGTCGAAGAGTTCATCCCGAGCCGCTCGGGCCTTCGAAAGCGCACGCTCGCGCTCCGCAATGGCTCGAGCGCGAGCCGCCTCCTCTTCATCCAGTTTTGCCTTCATGCGCTCGGCCAGCTTCGAGCCACGTCGTTCGCCCATTCTTGAGCCTCCTCGACGAAGGATAACCACGCGGGACCCACCGTCACGGGACAGTCGCACACGCTCTCTTCATCAAGGGGCAACAACGTGCAGCACTCGACTCGTTGACCGAATGTCTGCGTACGTGCTATTCCGTGGCGCGGCTTGCCCCGGGAGCAGGCCACCATCCCGGAGATGCGAACCCCCATGGGTAGGGCGATTGGAATCGACCTCGGCACAACGAATTCATGTGCCGCAACGATCGAGGCTGGAAAGCCACGGTTGATCACGTATCGGGATGGTCAAAAGACCATTCCGTCCGTCTTTGCGATCGACAAGAAGGGCAACCGACTTGTAGGCGACGAGGCGAAGAAGCAGGCTGCCGCAAACGCGGGCAGCACCGTCATGGCGTCAAAACGCCTGATCGGTCGAAGCTTCGGTGGTCAAGCGATGGAGAAGATGCAGCAGGTCTTCACCTACGAACTCGTCGAAGGCGAGTCGAGTGAAGTGCTCATCAAGGTGAAAGACCAGGTCTTCACCTTGGAGCAGATCTCCGCTGCCATCCTGCGTCGTATCAAGGAAGCCGCTGAAGATGCCCTCGACGAAGAAGTCGACCAGGCCGTCATCACGGTTCCCGCGTACTTCAACGACCGCCAGCGTCAGGCCGTTCGGTCTGCTGGAAAGCTGGCCGGTCTGAAGGTCCTGCGTGTGCTCAACGAGCCCACTGCAGCTGCCCTCGCCTACGGTCTTGGGCGCACGCTGAACCAGCGTGTGGCCATCTACGACCTCGGCGGCGGAACCTTCGACATCTCGATCATCGACATCAAAGACAAGATCTTTGAGGTGATCGCGACGGGCGGTGACACGTTCCTCGGCGGCGTCGACTTTGACGACCGGCTGATGCAGTACGTGATGCAGCAGTTCCTCAAGGACACAGGCATCGACCTGTCCTACGACCGAACTGCTGTCACCCGTGTGCGCGAGGCGGCTGAGGACGCGAAGATCGCGCTCTCCAGCGTCGAGACTTCCCGCATCACCGTCGAGTGCGTCGCTGAAGACGAAGACGGCGCCGAGCTCGACTTGGTGCTCGACGTCAGCCGTCAGATGCTCGAGTCGCTCACTGAAGATCTGGTCGACCGCTCGATCGAGACCTGCGAGCGCATCCTCAAAGAGGCCGGCACCGACAAGGACGGCGTTCACGAGATCTTGCTCGTCGGTGGCCAGTCGCGCATGCCCATGGTGCGCCAGAAGCTCGCCGGGTTCATCGGCAAGCCTCCGTCCCAGAAGGTGCACCCCGACGAGGCCGTGGCCATCGGTGCCGCGATCATGGCTCACAGCCTCTCGGCGCGCGCCGGCGCACACACCGTCACTCTTCTTGACGTGCTTCCCCAGCCCATCGGCATCGCCGGAAAGGGTGGCGCGATGCACACGCTGTTCAAGAAGAACCAGCCCCTGCCCGACTACAAGACCCGTACCCTCACCACCAGCCGGGACGACCAGCGTTCCATCATGCTGCGCGTGTACCAGGGCGAGTCCGACTACGTCGCCGAGAACGAGCTTCTCGGAACCTTCCACTTCTACAACATCCGCCAGGCACCCGCGAAGTCTGTGAAGGTCAGCGTGACCTTCCACATCGACTCCGAGGGCATCCTGAACCTCACGGCGATCGACAAAGAGTCGGGCCAGACGGTGGAGTCGCGCCTGAACCTCGGCAAGAACGAGGCGGCAGGTCCGAAGAAGAAGAAGAAGCGCAAGAAGAAGAAGGCCGAGGCTCCCGCCCCGCCGCCGATGCCGCTGAACATGCCGACCAGCTCGCTCTCCCAGCAGAACCCTCTGCTCAATGGCGACGACGAGGCACAGGACACCGAGCAGCCGACCGCACCGCCCACGCCGAAGCAGGCCGCGCCGCTGCAAGCGCCGACTTCGACGCCTGCGCCGGGCAATCGTCTGCTCGCACCCAAGGCCGAAGAGAAGGGCTTCTTCGCCCGCCTTCTCGGCATGCTGTTCTTCTGGCGTAAGTGAGCTTCGCCGAGCGCGTCGTCGTCGTTCTCGTTCAGCCGCAACAATCCGGAAATGTCGGAGCGGCTGCGCGAGCGATGAAGAACATGGGTCTCGAGCGGCTGGTGATCGTCGATCCGCCAGCCTACGACCCCGAGCGGGCTCGGTGGATGGCTCCAGGCTGCAACGACATCCTCGCTCGCATGCAGATCGTGAAGACCCTCGACGAGGCGCTCGCCGGCGTACACATGGCTGTCGCCGCCACGGCGCGTCACCGCCGCTACGACCCCCGGGTGTTGTCCTCTGCGGAGCTGGCCCAGGAAGTCGTCGGGCTCGACGACGATCAAGTCGTGGCGATTCTCTTCGGCCGCGAGGATTCCGGTCTCGACAATGAGGCGGTCTTCCGCTGCGCGCGGGTGGTACGCATCCACACGCCCGATCACGCGAGCTTGAACCTATCCCAGGCCGTTCTCGTCATTGCTCACGACCTCTACGAAGCCGCTCGCGACGCTGGCCTCGCCGGAGGAAGCGGACGCATGGTGGGCGGCCGAAGCGCGTACAAGAGCACCGGGTCCCTTCAGCGCAAGGACGCCCGTGGCGAGGCCGCAGATCTTCCGGCTCTCGAGCCCGGCGTTGAGGCCATCGTCGGACTGCTCGAGAGGGTCGGCTACACCCGTGCCGCCAACCCCACCAAGGTGAGCCTCACAACCCGGCAGGCCCTGCAGAGCGCCGGACTATCGGTGAAGGAAGTCCACGCACTGCGCGGCATGATCAGCCGTGTCGAGTGGGCCCTCGACAATCCCGAGCTCGACTGGAAAGCTGGCAAGCGAAGCTAGACGCTAGTCCACCGGAATCGCGAGCGGCCCTGTTACCGGCGCCTCGGTCTCCTGCACCGCTGGGCGATGCGGATCGAGCCAAGTGGTCACGACCAGTCGACCGTACTTGTCCCAAGCAGTCACCTCGATGGAGCTCGGGTCCAAGGTCCCGTCGATACGGCCCGTCTTCAGGCCGGTAGGCACGATGTGAGTGCGACTACGGGTGCCGTCGATCGCCTGACTCTCACCACCGATGAGCAGGACCGCGGCCCAGCTGCCATTGACCCGGACATTCCGCCCAGAGACCACTACTTCTGGAATCGGCGGCCAATTCTCGAAGCCCGTCGCCCTGCCGAGCACGCGGGTCACGAGGGCCTGAGCATCAGGGGCGCGCACCGCCACAACGAGGTTGCCATCGCGAACGAAGGCCTCATTCCCGTCTCGAAGCGAGACATCGCCAAGGGACATGGCCACCCCAGACCGGTGCTTGACCTTGGCCTCATAGAAAGCCGCAGCATCCGTGTCGCCACGGCCCACGAAGACGCGCACGCTGCCGCTCTCATCGGCGAGCGGCGCGCTCCAGCCGGCCTCTGGCGCCATGTAGACCACGCGCCCCAGGCCGCTCACGCGCGCCGGATCCACGCCTGCGTGCAATCCACCCGCAAGTGCAGTGGCTAGCAGAAACGCAATCATCGATGGACCTCCGCGACGAATGGCAGATTCTCAACCAGGCACCGAGTAGTTCGATTCCAAAGATCGCGCCGGCCATGGAGCCGCTCCAGCCCCCTCGAGCGCACCCAGATGGCGGGGACTCGAGCGGCCGCTCCGCACGACTAGCGACTCGCAACCCCCGAATCCAGGCGGATCAGCGCTGGTCCTAGAAGGCGATTCAGGTTATCGTCGGCCATCGCCGTCCCGACCCCCTCGGGACACCCCTCCCCCCCTGGCATGGGCCCTGCAGTTCCCCACTGCGTCACCAAGCCAAACCTCACCCCACCTCCCCGGAAAGCGTCATGGAGAAGATCGTCATCGAGGGTGGACACCGCCTAAACGGCAGCGTCCGCATCTCTGGAGCCAAGAACGCCGCGCTCCCCAT
>JAGSGY010000147.1 GCA_023954855.1 Pseudomonadota bacterium
GAAGCCGCCACCGCCGCGTCCACCGCCGTAGCCGCCACGACCACCGCCGTATCCACCACGGCCACCTCGTCCGCCGCCTCCAGGCCGCCGGGGCCGATCCTCAGCCTCTTTGACCTGAATGGTGCGTCCGCCAAGCATGGCGCCGTCCATTTGCCGGAGGGCCTCTTTGGCCTCGGCATCGTTTTCGAAGGTCACGAAGCCGAAGCCACGTGATTTCCCCGTCTCTCGATCGGTCACGACCACTGAGTCGCTCACCGTTCCAAACTGCTCGAAGGTCTCTCGCAGACCTTGCCCGTCCGTGGCCCAGGGCAGCCCACGGACGAAGAGCTTCGTCGACATTGTTCTCTGCTTTACGGCGCGCGCCGCGTAGGGGGCATGCCCCCGTTCTCAGCGGCCAGGATCGGCCGCCACTCCGAGGTTTAGCACGGCCTGAAGGGTTCGGAAAGCGGAAGAGGGCTTCAGTGGGTCTGCCTGAGGGTCGAGAAGCGCACGCCGGGCGGTTTTGATGGCGGTTGCCGAGGCTGGCATTTGTCGCCTGGCATGCGCCATACCCGGTAGGCCTGCGGGGCTACCTCACGCCGACTACTCGAGGGCCTTGAGGTAGGCCTTTGACAGGTCCGCGTCAGCGGCGACCTCGTAGAGCAGTGCTTCGAACTCGGTGGTCGTGAGTCCGTGTTTCGCGAGGATGGCCTCGGCCTCGCCGGGCGCTTCGCGCACGGCCTTTGCGATCGTCGCCGCACGGGAGGCGGGATTGTCGGTTGGGGCTTCGGCCTCGGCAACCTCCGGGGGAGGGGTCGGGGCTTCGGGTGTGCCGCAGGCCACGAGCGCGAGGAGGGTCAGTCGGATGAGATGTGTCATGGATAGCTCCTACTTGCCGCGGCCCATTGAGTTTCCGTTGCCCGACGGTGCTTCGCCGCGCTCCCCAGCCTTGCCTTCTGCAGCCCCCCGCGAAGCGGGTTGGCCCTTGCCCTCGGGCTTTCCTTTGCCTTCGGGCGCTCCGTGAGCACCTGCGTGATCGGGCTTTCCGTGCTCATCTGGACCCTTTCCCTCGCCGGCGTGTGCGGGGCGCCCTTTGCCATTGGCCTGATGCTCGGCACGGATCGCCGCGGCGAGCTCCTGGCCACGCAGTCCTTCGCCGAGGCGCTCCTGCACAAAGGCGCCGAAGTTGTCGGTCGGGCCGTGTTCCTCGGCGGCTGCCGCAGCTTCTTCGAAGATGGCCTTCGAGTCCTCGGGCTTGGCGCCGCTGTCTTTCGCGGCTCCCAGCGCTTCGCGTACCTGGTCCGTGGGGATTCCAGCGTTCCGCGCGCGCTCCGCAGAACTCGGCAAGTCGATGGCATCGAGAATGGCGGGGCGGTCGGCGTGGCTTTTCTCGGCTGCTGCTGGCGTGTCTTCGGCAGCGGCTGCTGTTGAAAGGGCTAGCAATGCCCCAAATAGAGCTTTCCTCATGGGTCCTCCAGCGGCCGACGCTACTCGGGGTAAGCCAACAATGCGACCCCGGTGTCTGACATCGATCTGGCTCCGGCGCTCGCGATAGACTCGGGGGATGGAACTCGCGCCCGGCACCGTCGTCGACCGCTACACCGTCGAGCGGCTGCTCGGAGAGGGTGGCGTGGCGCTCGTGTATCTGGCTCGGCACAACGAATTGCACACTGTGCACGCCTTGAAGGTGTTGTCGATTTCGTCGCCCTCAGTGAAGGCGCGCTTGCTCCGGGAGGGGCGAGTACAGGCGCAGTTGCGCCACCCCAACGTGGTCAATGTGACGGATGTGGTCGACGTGAGTGGAGATCACGGCCTCGTCATGGACTACGTGCGCGGTCCGACGCTGTTCGAGCTCCTGGCGCACAACCAGCTCGATACGGAACAGGCCGATAGCGTCGCGGTGGGCGTCCTGAGTGGGGTTCGCGCGGCTCACGAAGCGGGACTGATTCATCGAGATCTCAAGCCTGCAAACGTGCTGATCGATGCGCGCGGTGGGCGACTTGTGCCCAAGGTCGCAGACTTTGGTCTCGCGAAGATTGCCAGCGGAGGGCTGCGGTCGACCCGGTCCGGCGTGGCGCTAGGCACCCCGAGCTACATGGCTCCGGAGCAAATCCGAAGTGCCAAGGACGTGGATCACCGCGCCGACGTCTTTGCGCTTGGCGCCATCCTCTATGAGCTCTACTGCGGCGCCCAGGCCTTTCCTGGCGGTGACGTCCTCGACATCTTCAAGCGTGTGACCAGCGGAGCGTTCATTCCGCCTCGCGAACATGTTCCTGGGCTGCCGGATCGAGTGGAACGGGCGATTGTGGGCGCGCTTGCCGTTGCCGTTCAGGACCGGATTCCGACGGTTCAGGCGCTCATCGACATCCTTCTCGAGGATGCCCCCACCGCTCTCAGTGACTCGCCCTGGGATGCGTCGATCCTCGAGAGTGTGCGTGAGATCAGCGAGGAACTGCCTGCGCTCCAACCCGACAAGACCCCCGGGCCCATGCGCGTGGGGCGGCCGGTGCCGTACCGTGGCTTTGTGGCACTCTCCGTCGGTCTGGCGTCGCTCGGACTGGGTGCGTGGTGGTTGACCCATGCCGAGAAGTCGCGGCCGGTGCCAGTGGTCGAGGTCATCGAGGTCGCAGAACCTCCGCCGGTCATTGCGGTGCGTTCGGAGCCGAAGGTCGCGCCTAAGGCGCCGAGAGCGGCCCCGACGCGGGTCGTGGTGGAAGGGGACGTGCCGGTGGAGCTGGTCGGCGGCGGCGACACCTTCAGGCCTGGGGAAGTGCCACCTGGTGCTTACGAGCTCCGCGCTTTGCTCGATGGGCGTCCGATGGTGCTCGGCCAAGTCGTGGCGGTCGAAGGCGAGACCGTTGAGATGCTCTGTTCCGCGGCGATGATGGTGTGTCGAACAGCGCCGGCGGCCCCCGTTCCCCAGCAAGACGTGTGGGCAGACCCAGCCCTTGAGGACGAGCCAGAGGTCGAGGCGGGTGAGGGCGAGGGCTCTCCGTGGGCCGACCCGGGCTAGCCGCGCTGGAAGGTGCGGTGTACGTCGGGATCCTCGGGTGCCTTCCGCAAGCGCACATAGCTGCCGTCGGACTGCATCTCTCGAGTACGCCCTCGGTCGTCGAGGTAGGCCCGGAGGAAGGTCTCGCGAAGCCAGTGAGTGAGTTCTGCGTCCTGCAGAGGGGCGAGAATCTCGACGCGCCGCTCCATGTTCCGGTCCATCATGTCAGCGGATCCGATGTATGCGTCTGCGGTGCCGCCGTTGTCGAACCAGTAGACCCGACTGTGCTCGAGGAACCTGCCGACGACGCTGCGGACACGGATGCGCTCCGAGAGTCCAGGCAGCCCAGGGATCAGGCAGCAAATCCCACGCACGAGAAGGTCCACCTCTACGCCGCGGGCGCTCGCCGCGTAGAGCTCATCAATGACCTGGGTGTCGGTCACCGAATTGGCCTTGATGATGATCCGTGCGGGGCGACCGGCCTCGGCGTGTTCGGCTTCGCGTCGAATCAGCTCGATCAGCTCGCGCTTCATGTGTCTTGGAGCGACGAGAAGTTTGCGGAAGCCTGCGGGCTCCGCAAATCCGGTGAGGCGGTTGAAGAGGTTGGCGACATCTGCGGTGAGGTTTCGGTCTGAGGTGAAGAGCCCGAGGTCTGTGTAGACGCGCGCGGTTGTGGCGTTGTAGTTGCCCGTTCCGATGTGTGCATAGCGGCGGAGCATGTCGTGTTCCTGCCGGATCACGAGGGTCATCTTGCAGTGGGTCTTGAGACCGGTCACGCCGTAGATGACGTGAACGCCGGCTTCCTCGAGGCGACGAGCCCAGACGATGTTGTTCTCTTCGTCAAAACGGGCCTTTAGCTCGACGATGGCCGCGACCTGTTTGCCGTTCTCGACAGCTTCCTCAAGGGCCTGAATGACAGGGGAGTTGCCGCTCGTGCGGTACAGGGTCTGCTTGATTGCGAGCACAGCGGGGTCGCGAGCTGCCTTGCGCACGAAGTCCACAACGGGGTTGAACGACTCGTAGGGGTGATGCAACAGGATCGGTTGCGCACGGATGGCCGCGAAGGGCTCGTCACCAAGCACGCGACCTCGGCGTGGCACGAAGGGCGGATACTTCAACTCTGGCAGGTCGAGGTCGATGATCTCGGAGAGTCGAGACACGCCGAGCATGCCACGCACCGAGTACAGGTCTTGGCCATCGAGGTCGAGTCCGTGTTGAATTGTCTCGATCATCTCCGCGGGCATGCCAGCCTGCACCTCAAGCCGGACGGCTTGGCCGAATCGACGTCGACGGATGCCTTCCTGGATGACCTGGAGCAGGTCGTCAGCCTCGTCGTCCTTGATGGCGACATCCGCATCGCGCGTGACCCGGAAGGCCCAGGCCTCCGACAGGGTCATGCCTGGAAACAGGCTGTCGAGGTTGGCAGCAATGAGCTCTTCAAGAGCGAGGAGCCGGACAGGCCCAGGCGTGTCCTCGCCGTCGAGTGGAATCAGCCGGTCGAGCATGCCCGGTACCTTCACTCGAGCGAAGCGGGCCTCGCCGGCGGACGAGGTCACGAACAGTCCCAGGTTCAGCGAGAGGTTCGAGATGAATGGGAAGGGGTGGGTCGGACCCACGGCCAGCGGTGTCAGCACGGGGTGCACGTGCCGTAGGTACCAGTCATCCCAGGTCTTGCGCTCTGCGGCGCTCAGGGAGGCGTAGTGCACGATGTGAACGTCGTGTTCCGCTAGCTCGGGGAGCACGGAGTCGAGGAGGGTGTGCTGGGCTCGCTCAAGGGTAGGCTTGAGGCGTTCCGCGACGCGATGTAGTTGTCCACGCGGGGACAGTCCGTCTGGCGAGAGCATGTCGACACCGGCGGCTACCTGCTGCTTCAGACCGCTGACGCGGATCATGAAGAATTCGTCCAGATTCGTGTGGAAGATCGTCAGAAAGCGCAGGCGCTCGAGTAGCGGAGTCGCTGGATCGAGGGCTTCCTCGAGTACGCGCTCGTTGAACGCCATCCATGAGAGCTCGCGGTTCAAGTAGCGCTGGGTGCTCATCGCGGACTCCGGAAAGGGTGCGGGGGACGCGCCATCGTCAGTGGAGACGTCGCCTTGGGCGTCACTTGCGTTGTCGAGCTCGATCAAGGGGAGGCCTCCGGAGGAGAGAGAATAGCCGGCGGCGGGCGGTGCTGGGTTATGGGTGGCGGCCATGCTGTTCCTGGTCTCCAATGACGACGGATATGACGCTCCGGGCATCGCTGCCCTAGTGCGTGCCCTTACCCCGTTGGGGCGGGTGGCTGTAGTGGCTCCTGAGCACGAACAATCCGCGAAGAGCCATGCCTTCACGATGCTGGAGCCCCTGCGGGTTCGCGACCGCGGTGAAGGGCGGTGGTCGGTTGCCGGAACGCCCGCGGACTGCGTCTATCTGGCCGTTCACCACCTACTAGACCAGGCCCCGGCTCTCGTGGTCAGCGGCATCAACCGAGGCTCGAACCTGGGCCAAGACGTGCACTACAGCGGTACGGTGGCCGCGGCTCTCGAGGGGTGCATGCAAGGGCACGCGGCCCTCGCGTTCAGTCTGCACCGGTCCTCGGGTGACCCGATCGACCACTGGGAAACGGCTGAGGCCGTCGTGCAACGCGTAATTCGCGCTGTGATGAACGGGGCTCCGGTTCCGCGCGGGGCGATGCTTAGCGTGAACATCCCGAATGTTCCCCTGTCGGAGCTTCGCGGCGTGAAGGCAGCTTCTCTGGGCAAGCGCTTCTACGACCCCGCAGTCCATGTGCGCATGGACCCCCGGGGTGGTGACTACTACTGGATCGGCGGTCCCCACGCGGGATTCGATCCGCAGCCTGGTACCGACGGGCCCATGATTGCTGAGGGATGGGCAACGGTGACGCCGCTTCATCCCGACCTCACTTGGCATGAACACCTCCATACGCTTCGGAGCTGGACAGATGGCTGACGACACGAAGACCCGAGAGGGCATCCTCGGCATCCCTCGGCGCCTGTACGCGTGGGTCTTGTCATGGGCTGACACGCCGTACGGCCCACTCGCGCTCTTCGCGCTCTCCTTTGCCGAGTCGAGCTTCTTTCCGATTCCGCCTGACCCGCTCCTGATGGCGCTCTGCCTCGGCGCATTGGCCCACTCGTTCCGATTTGCGGCGATCTGTACGGTGGCCTCCGTGCTCGGTGGCGTGTTCGGCTACGCGCTCGGATACGGCGCGTACGAGGCGGTGGCACAGCCCATCCTCGAGCTCTACGGCAAGGTCGATACTTTCGACGAGGTCGCAGCGAAGTTCAGGGCGCAGGGCGACCTTGCGGTGCTGATCGCGGCCATCACCCCGATCCCGTACAAGGTTGTCACGATCACGGCGGGCGCGACGCAGATGAGCCTCGGGCCCTTCGTCATCGCTTCGGTGCTTGGACGCGGCCTGCGCTTTTTCGCGGTCGCAGGCCTGTTGTGGTGGAAGGGCGAGCCGATTGCCGCATTCATCGAGAAGTACTTTGAGGCGCTCGCTCTGCTGTTCGGTGTGCTGATCATCGTTGGCTTTGCAGCTGTGAAGTGGATGCACTGAGTCCGCCCCGATAGGGTGCGCCTCCGACGGAGAAAGACATGAGCCAGCTCGCCAAGGATGTGGCGTTCGCCATTCGCGACATTCCCGACTTTCCCAAGCCGGGTGTGCTGTTCAAGGACATCACCCCCGTTCTTGCGGACCCCGCGCTGTACGGCCGGGTGGTCGACTGGTTCGCTGAGGGCGTCTCGGCCGCAGAGCCCAACTACGTCGTCGCCATGGAGTCTCGCGGTTTCCTGTTTGGAGCTCCGCTTGTGAGCCGCTTGGGCGTTGGCTTCTTGCCCGCTCGCAAGCCCGGCAAGCTTCCCTACGAGACCATCGGCGCCGACTACGAACTCGAGTATGCGAGCGGTCGCCTCGAGATGCACACCGACATCCTGCGGGCGGGCGACAAGGTGGTCATCGTTGATGACCTGCTGGCCACCGGCGGCACCGCACGCGCCACGATCGACATCGTGCGCCGACTGGGCGCCGAGGTCGTCGGCTGTCACTTCATGGTCGAGCTCGACTTCCTAGGCGGTCGCGAGCAGATCGACGTGCCGATTCGGTCGCTGGTCCACTACTAGGCCCCGGCCGCACTCAGCGACGGCGCAGGCCCAGGTCTTTCGCAAGTCGGAACACCATGCGCTTGAGCGCATCCATGCCCTTGTCGTTGCGGATGATCCGTGTGGCAACGGCTTCTTTCTCTGCCATGTCCAGCTGAGTGGCGAGAATGCCCTTCGCCTGCTCTTCGTTGACGCGGTCGCGCACCATGATGCGCACGATCTGGGTCGCGGGTGTACACGAGACCACCACGAGCTCGGGGTACAGCTTGTAGCTCCCCGTCTCGACCATCAGCGCCGCTTCAATGAAGACGTCAGTGGCGCCCTGGGCTGCAAACTTGGCGATCTCGTCTTGCATTGCTTGGGCGATGGCCGGGTGCGTGATTGCGTTGAGGGCGGCGCGATCTTCGTCGCTCGTCACGATGCGACGCCGAAGTTCGCGTCGGTCGAGGGAGCCGTCCGGGTAGAGCACGTCGGAGCTAAAGTGCTCGACAATCGCCTGCAGCGCCGGTTCGCCGGGCTCGACGACTTGTCTGGCCAGCTCGTCAGCATCGATGAGTTCGACGTGGAAGTTTTCGAAAAGCATGGCTGCGACCGATGACTTTCCGCAGGCGATGCCGCCCGTAAGTCCGATGACTCTCATTCTTGTAGCTTCTCGACGTAACGGAAGATGGTGCGTGCATCGACGCCGAGGTCGCGGGCCGTCTGCGCTTTGTTCCAGTTGTTCATGTCCAGCACACTGCGAATGTACTCGAGCTTGAAGTCTTCTTGGGCCTCGGCCAGGGGTCGAATGGTGCGCTTCACACCGTCTTCGAGGTCGAGGTCGTCCGGGTTCATCAGTGCGCGATCGGTCATGATCAGCGCCTTCTTGATGCGGCTCTCGAGCTCCCGCACATTCCCGGGCCAGAAGTACTGCTTGAGGGCAAGCAGGCCTTGGTTCGTGAATCCACGTGCGTTGGCCTGGTACTGCTCGCGGTACCGATTGACGAAGTAGTGGGCGAGCAGCTCGATGTCTTCGCCGCGGTCGCGCAGCGGGGGCAGCGGCACAGTCATTTCGTTCAGGCGATAGAGCAGGTCCTCGCGGAACAGCCCGTCGGAGATGAGCTCCTTGAGGTCCTTGTTCGTGGCCGCCACGACCCGGACGTTGATCGGGCGCGGCTTTAGCTCGCCGATTCGCTCGATGGTGCGTTCCTGGAGCACGCGGAGCAGCTTGACCTGCAGGTTCATCGGCATCTCGCCGATCTCGTCCAGGAAGAGTGTGCCGCCGTCCGCGGCCTCGACCTTGCCGATCTTGTCGCTCACGGCGCCCGTGAATGCGCCCTTCTTGTGTCCGAACAGCTCGCTCTCGAGCAGGTTCTCGGGGATAGCGCCGCAGTTGATCGCGATGAATGGAGCGCTCTTTCGGCCCGAGAGGTTGTGCAGCTCTCGGGCGACGAGCTCCTTGCCGGTACCTGTCTCGCCGAGCACGAGCACTGAGAGGTCGGTGGGAGCGACCCGGCGCAGGACCTTGAACATGCTCTTCATCGGCGGGCAGTTGCCAAGGATCGACCCCTGGGAGGACTGCATGAGGCGCCGCCGCAGGTTGCGGTTGTCGAGCCGCAGCTGGTTCACCAGAAGGGCATGGTGCACGACGAGAGCGGCCTGGGCGGCGTAGATGCGCAACACCGCGAGGTCGGCTTCCGTGAACAGGTCAGTGACCGAGTCATTGCCCAGGTAGATCACGCCGAGCATGTCGTTGCGGTAGATCATCGGCACGCACATGACCGAGGACAGGCGCAGATCGACCACGGACTTCGCGCGACCAAAGCGCGAGTC
>JAGSGY010000015.1 GCA_023954855.1 Pseudomonadota bacterium
ACGCGCAAGCTGGACATGGGGACCTCAGGCGCCGAGAACGGCAGGCGGCAGTTCTAGCGCGGTGTCGCGGCGGGCGTGAGCTTGACCTCGAGCTTGTGGCCATCCGGATCGCGGACGAACGCGGCGAAGTAGCCCTCGCCGTACTGGGGGCGGGGACCGGGAGGGCCTTCGTCGCTTCCGCCGTGGGTGAGCGCGTTGGCGTGGAAAGCGCGCACGGCGTTGATCGACGGCGCTTCGAGGGCCAGGTGAGAGCCCGGGCCGGCGGCGAGCCCTTCCTCTTCAGGGTGGCAGAACAGCGCCAGTTTATCTGGGCCGCCAGGACTGCCGTAGCCAGCGGCGCCCTTGTGGGTCCACACCCGAACGTATCCGAGCGGCGCGAGCACGGCGTCGTAGAAGTGGGTGGAGCGGTCGAGGTCGCGGACTCCGAGCGAGATGTGGCTGATCACGTGGCCTCCCGGCGAGAGCATAGGCGAGACGCGCTTGCACCCGTGCCCCACCTGCTCGATGCTGTGCGCCGAACGGAGAGATCATGCTGTCGATACTGCTTGCCCTGTCTGCCTTTGCTGCCGAGCCCACCTCATTCGAGCTCGCGCAATTCCACGCGCGGCGGGGGGAGTGGACCCAGGCGCGGGTGGCTGTGAACGCGGCGCTCACCGCCGATGCCCAGGACTACGAGGCGCACCACCTCAACGCCGTCATTCACCGTCAGCTCGGCGAGACCGGCCTGCTCGTGGCGACGACGGCTGCCTGGAGAGCTGAGCAGGACGGCGTCGCTGCCAACGTCGCGCATGCGGCGGCTCTGGCGGTGGACGAGAACGGGGACTGCGACCAGGTGGCCCAGCTTCTCGAAGGACTGCCCGAAGAGCCTGCCCTCGCCTATGTCGGCAAGCGCATCGAGTGGGAGGCCGCTCGCCACTGCGACATCGATCGACAGTCCGTTCGCGCCGCGCTCAAGGCCCAGACCTCAGACCTGGCCTCGGCGAGGACCTACAGCCTCTCTCTGCGTGTCGAGGACCCGATCGACAAGGCCGTTCTGACCGAGATTGCATCGCTGACGGGCTCGCGCACTGGCGTGGCCTCTCTTGCGCGGCGGCTCTGGGACAAGGACCGAAAGGTGACCGGAAAGCTCAAGGCGGCGCGCAAGCTGCTCCTCGCTCAGGCCGGCGCGATGTCGGGCTCCGAGTCGATGGTGGAGCTTCACCACGCCGCTGAGATCTATCGACGTGCTCAGCATCCCGATGCCGAGGCGACCTCGGCGCGTCTGGAGAAGCTGGCCGGCGTGCCGGTGCGCCAGCCGTCCACGGCTGTGCTGATCTCGGTCTACGAGGCCAATCGAAAGCCCACCCACGAGCTCGCCCTCGCCGCTCTCGATGCGCTGACCGAGTCGGTGCAGGGCGACGCGGATGCGACCGAGGCCTTGGCCTATTTCCGGGCCCAGCGGCTCACGGAGCTCGACCGTCCCGACGAGGCCCACGAGGTGCTCAAGGCGCAGGTGCTCGCGATGGAGAAGCCCGGGAGCACGGGCAACTTCTGGGCCTACTCGGCGACCGAGAACGGCAAGGATCTCGACGTGGCGCTCACGATCATCGACAAGGTCATCGCAGACAGCAGTGCCGAGCGCTGGACTGGCAATGATGGCGACTACGCCGGTTGGGCCGAAGCGAAAGGGCAGACGCTGGCGAACTACCACGACACCCGCGGCTGGGTGCTCTACGGGCTCGAGCGCTACGAGGACGCCGTCGGCTCGCTGCAGATCGCGACGGGCCAGGAAGGTTCTGGAGGCGTCGAGTTCGCCCATCTCGGCCTCAGCCATGCGGCCCTCGGCCAGTCCGAAGAAGCCCTCGCCATTCTCGGCATCGCCGTGGCCAAGGGCATCGAGGATGCGACGACTGAAGAGGCGGCTCACGCGGCCCTCGAGCCACTGTTTGAGAGCCACGGCCCCTGGCATGCCGAAGGCTTTGGCGGCTACCTGCGCGACCTCGCGGAGCAGCCGACCGCTGCGCAGGACGAGGACGGAGAGGAAGAGGTGCACAGCCTGATCGGCAAGCCGCTCCCGGTGCTCTCCGCCACGAACATGGACGGCCCGGACCTCGATCTACACCATGACGGCGTGCTGATCGTCGATGTCTGGGCGACCTGGTGCGGCCCTTGCGTCACCGCGATGCCCGGACTTCAGGAGGTCTCCAAGACCTACGCGGACCGGGGCGTGCGCGTAGTCGGATTGTCTGTCGACGAGAAGCAGTCCTCGGTGACCAAGTTCTTCAAAGAGGCTGGCGTCGACTACGAGCTCGGCTGGATCAGCGACAGCGGGTTCGAGACCTTCGACATCGAGGGCATTCCCGCGCTGTTCGTGGTGGGTCCGGACGGTGCGGTGGCCGAGTACATCAGCGGCTACTCGCCGGGTGACACACGGCTCGAAGAGGCCATCGAGGGCCTGCTCGGCTCGGACTAGGCCTGGTTGAGGTACCGGGCCACGGCCTTCGCGAGACGCTCTGCAGCCGTCGGCGGCGCGAAGCGAAAGAAGAGCTCTGGCTCGACCAGCTCGAGCTCCATGATCGCAGGGTTACCGTCAGCCAGGCGCGCGATGTCGACGCGCGCGTAGAGCGGCCTGGGCTCCACGGCGGCGACGGCGGCCTTGGCGAGGGCCAGCTCGGCGGCGTCCGGCTCGTGCGGAACGACGTGGCCTCCATGGTCATCCTGCACGCGGAACTCGCCGGGTGCGGCGACCTTGCGAACCGCGTGGGTCACCTCGCCGTCGAGGACGACCAGCGAGGTCTCGCCGTGGTCGAGGATGCTCGGCAAGAACGGTTGGAGCAGCATGTCCTCGGCCTGCACCAGGTCGGCCCAGCGCTCGGCTTTTGCACTCGGAACGGGGGTGGGCACGCGGAAGGTGTCGCGGCCGGCTCCCGAGATGGCGGGCTTGGCGACGGCCTCCTCCCAACCGGTGGAGGCGAGCAGCTCGCCGAGCGAGCGGGGGTCGTCCTTGCTCACCAGGACCGTCGGAACCACGTCGATGCTTTTCGCGGCAAGCTCGACGAGGTAGCGCTTGTCGAGGTTCCAGTGCACCAGCTCTGCGGCGTTGATCAGCTTGGTCTGGTTCTGGACGGTCTCCAGCCAGGCCGAAAACTCGGGCCAGCGGTCGAAGTAGTCCCACGTGGTGCGGAAGATCACCGCCCGCACTTCTGAGAAGTCGATCGTAGGGTCATCCCAGGACCGACGTTCGGTCGAGAGGCCTTGCGCGCGGAGGGCGTCGACCACGGCCTGGTCTTCGTCGAGCACCTGCTGGACGTACCAGTCGACGGTGCGGGGTGCGGCGTAGCGAGCCTCGGTGAGCACGATGCAGTCGAGCATGTCGGCCTCTCTTGGTCGCCAGCTATCGCGCCGTGCACGCGTCTGCGCGAGCCTAGCGCGCGATGCTGTGGCAATCCGCGCAGAGCCCGAGCAGATCGCCGTACGCGGCGACGCGCTGGGTGTCGTTCTCGGCGGCGAGTGCCTTCTGGCCGATGGCCGTCACGCGAATCTCGAGGGCTGCGACGGTCTCGGGAAGGGGCTCGGCACTCCACATGGGCGCGCCAGTCAGGGCCCGGGCGCCAGTCTGGTACAGGGTCGGAGACGGCGTGACCAGGCCTTCCCACATGCGCTCAGCGGCCCACTGGTGACGGCCCATGCGGCCCTCGACGCTGCTCTCGTCGAGCGGTGGCGGCTCGAAGTTGAACGACGGACCCGGTCCGTTCTCGGTGTGGCAGACGCCACATGTGCGCGCCATCTCGGCAATGGCCTTCGCGGCCTCGGCGCGGTCGGAGGTCTGGCTCAAGGTCTCGCCGTGGTAGCGGAGTTCCTTCAGACGAGGCTGCCACTCGTCCGGCAGCCCGGCATTGGTGAAGCCCGCCAGCCAGCTACCGACCTCGTGGGTGCGGTCCAGGTCGCCGGCAATCACGGCTTCGCGTGCGGCCGAGGCGAGCTTGTAGTGCTCTTGCATGTATTCGGCGGTGCCGGGTGGAGGCGTGGGCCGCACCTCGGCTTCGGCCTCGGGGGCCTCGGCGGGGGGCTTGTTGTGGGGACAGGCGGCGAGAGCCAGCAAGATCAGGGTCGGTCGCATCGCTCCTCCACCCTCAGACTACGCCTCTGCATGGCGCCAAACACCGGAATCGGTGAAGTGAACCTTCGACCAATGCTCTTCGGGGGGAAGGCTGCGGGTCCTCGCGGATGACGCGGCGCGTCTATTCGGCGTAGTCGCCCAGCTTCAGACGTCGGTCGCGCAAGTCTTCGGCCCGTCGACGCAGCCAGGACCGCGTGGGGTCGGCGATGAGCGCATCGCGTAGGGCCGCGTAGGCTGCCTCGACATCGTCTTCCTCGAGCGCGACATCGGCCTGGGCCTCCCAGCGATCTGCGAGGGCGTATCCGATCTCCAGGACGGCCGGCTCGCGTGGATCGAGGCGGTGCGCCCAGTAGATGTGGTTGGGGTCGAGGCTGGTTTCGGCGCGCGTGGCCCAACATTGGGCGCGTACGGCGTCGTAGTCGCGCACGCGCTCTTCCCAGTCCCCGTCGATGCCGAGCCTCTGGCTGCGGGCACTTCTCGCGGCTCTGTCGGCCTTCTCGCAGTGTCCATCCTCTGCGTCGGCCTGGAGTGCGGCGAGGCGGGCGTCGAACAGCGCGGCGACCTCGGGCTCGGCGGCGACGGTCAGGGCGTCTTCGAACACCACTTCGTGGGTCGCGAACACCGGCTGCTCTGCGGGCTCGAGGTCCGGCACGAGCGGCTTGGCGCGGTGCCCGCGCGTCCAGGCGACCCAGCCGAGGTCGTAATCACCTGGGGGCAAGTCCTCGGGCAGGTGCAGGGCGGTGCGGGTGACCGCGACCTTGTGCTTGAACTCGGCCTGGCGAATCCAGTCCCAGAGCAGGGGGGCGTCGGTGCTGTGAACCACTTCGCCGTCCTTGGCCAGGAACACGGTGACACGGGTTTCGGTGACAGGCCTCTTCTTGCGCACGCCGAAGCGCAGCATCGCGGCGGTGCCAGGGGCGACCGTGTCCGCTTCGAATTCGAAGCCCTCGAGCACGGTGACGGCGCCGAAGTCCACACGGTGAGTGGGACCGTCCCAGGCGTCCCGCAAGATCAGGTCCCGACGCACATGGTTGCCGGGGTGTTGATGGACCGGCCCCGTGGGGAACGCGGGAATCTCGACCCAGTCCGTGGTGAACTGGGCCAGCGTCCCGAGGTGGGTGGTGCGCTCCCAGAACGAGTGCACATGCATGAAGTCCGGCCGGCGCTCCTGAATCACGTAGTCCCGCATGAACTGCGGTTCCCAGTTGTGGTGGCCGATGGGAACGTCGAGCAGTCCGGCAAGATCGATGAGCTCGAACTCGGTCCACCACAGCTGTGCGCCCATATCGATCTCGCCCGCACTCGGACGCTCGAGGGCGAGCTTGTCGGCGACGTCCTGCATGTAGAGCACGCGGTGGCGCACGTCGTAGGGCGAGGTCTCCAGGCTCGTGAGTTGTCCCGTGGTCTGCACGACGCCGAGGATTGCCGGGGTCGCGACCGTGATGCCTACGGCGAACTGCACCAGGCGGGGCTTGCCGAGGGTGGCGATTGCAGTGCCCAGGCCCGCGATGGCATCGGTCAGCAGTACGGTCATCGGAACGACGGCCATGCTCGGCCAGCGGTAGGCCTGCATCCAGTCACCGCCGCTGTACAGGCCGAAGAAGCCGATGGCGGCGCACAGGGCCCACGCGAGGACTCTGGCGTCGTCTCCGCGGCGTCCGATGCCGATCAGCGGAAGCAGGACCAGCACCGCCGCGATGTACAGGATGCGCCCTTGCACGAGCCAGCCGGGCTCGGGGTCATTCGGCGTACCTGGCAGCCCCTGAAACCACTCCACGCCGGGCAGAACGAGCACGATGGCCAGGCCCGCGAGGAGCGAACCCCACGCCCCGCGATTGCCGAAGACCCCGGTCTGGCCCACCGCGTAGATGGGGGCGAGAAAGCCCTGGCCGGTGATGAGTGCCCAGCCGCGAAGGTAATTCCAGCCCTTCTTGTCCCAGCCGAAGGGCTGAAAGTCGTTCTGGTCGGCAATCTTGGCGTAGTAGGTGTTTGGGAATTCCCAGCCGAAGTAGTTCCAGCGCCACGCGTGCCAGCCGCAAAAGGGAATGGCGAACAGCGCCAGCCACATCGAGGTGTAGGAGACCGCGGCCGATAGACCACGCGCTCGCAAGATCGATGCGCCGGTGACCAAGCCACCGACGGCGGCATACAGCGGCGCTTCGGGTCGGGTGAGCGCAGCGAGGGCCCAGAGAAGGGCAGACGCGGGCACGGCATGGGTTCGCGCCTCGCCGATGCTTCGGATGGCGGCGCCTGCAAGCAGCAGGGACAGCAGCGGATTCTCGAGCCCCGATGCGCACCAGAGCACGAAGCTCGGCTGCACAGCGAGCAGGAAGGGCGCGATCAGCACGTAGTGGCGGCGCTCGGGCTCGACGAGCTCGCGGGCCCAGACGGTCGACAGCGCCAGGGCACCGAGACCGCAGCCAGCGCCGAGCAGCTTGGCGGCGAGAAAGGGGGACACGCCCACTACCCGGAGCGCGGTCAGAGCCAGGGTCCAGGTCGGGTTCGAGAAGCCCTCGACGCGCTCACCGCCGGGGTAGGTGACGAAGCCGTCGCCAAAGGCCGCGTTTCGGGCGTAGCCGAAGGTGATGGCGGCGTCCTCGATGAACCAAGTCGAGTACAGCACGTAGTGGATGAGGAAGAGCGCCGCGGCGAGCATCGTGCCGTGGACGAGCCCCTTGTCCGAGGGACTGAGCGACCGAAACTCCCGGTCGATCAGGCTGATCACTCGTCCTCTCTCGGCTCGCGAAGGGGCGGCGGAACGGTGGCCCGCTTGAGTTGCTCTGTGTTCGGCACGGCGGCCTCGGGGGTCTCGAGCCCCAGCTTCTCACGGCGCACCTTGCGGTCTTCGGCGAGCTTCTCGCGCCGCAGGCGGCGGGTCTCGGCGTCCGCGGCGGCTTCATCCTTCTTCTTCTGCACGGTCAGCGGGTCGATGCCGAGCTTCAGGTCGCGTGCGGCCTCGGCGTAGCGTCTGGAGAAGGAGCGCTTGGGATCGACGAGAACGCTGTCGGTGAACAGCTGCTGTGCGAGCGCCCACTCGCCCTCGGCGAGCGCGGTGTGTCCGGCCTGGTAGAGGTTCTCGCCGTGGCGGGTGGCCGCGCGCCTGTACCCGTCGAGGTGGTGGTCGGCCTCTTTCGCGGCGATGAGCAGGCGGGTCTTCTCGGCCTCGTCCTCGGTCGCTGCCGCGGCATCGACGTGACACTGCGCGAGCGTGGTCTTGTACGTGGCCTCGCGGTCCTGGAAGAACGCGTCGCGTCGCGTGGTGCGTAGGCGCATCTCATGCCACAGCGCCTCGGCAGCGGGGCAGTCCCCGGCTTGCGACTTGGCGAGCGCCGACTGGTAGGTGGCTTCGGCTTCGGCGAGCGCTTGGTCTTCCGCGAGGATGGTCACCGCCCCCCCGATGCGCACTTCCGTCGTGGCCAGCTGGGGCACGAAACCCTCGGTGCCGGCGTGCATCAGGGCCTCGCCCGTCTCGACGGGTGCGACGGCCGTTCCGTCGGGTCCGGTGACCACCCAGCCCAGGTCCCAGTCTCCGGGTGCCAGGCGCTTCGGGAGCTTCAGCGAGAAGCGACCGCGAAAGGTCTCGTCGGGTTGAAAGTCGCTGGGCCGGTACCAATCGTAGCCAATCGGCAGGGACCAGCTGTGCAGCTCGTTGCCGTTGGTGATGAACGCCGTGATGCGCGCTTCCCATTCCTTGCCGCGCACCTGCGGCAGCTTGTCCAGGGCGACACCAAGCTCGAGGTACAGGTGCATGCCCTGACCTGCGGGGACGGGATTCTCGAGGCCTGTGACGCGGATGCCGTGGTCGTAGTTCGCGTGTCGCGTCGTGTGGGCGGGCCAGTCACCCTTCTCGAGGAACAGGTCCTTGCGCACCCAGTTGCCGATGTGCAGGCCCCGCTTGCCCGTGGGGTAGCCGGGGAGCTCGAAGTACTGCTCCTTCCACTGCGGGTAGGTCTGCACCCGGCTTCGGCTTGCCCAGCCGCCGTGGCTGTGCACGAACTCGGGCCGGATGTCCTCGAAGAGGTACTCCTTCATGAACTCGGGTTCGTAGTTGTGGTGCCCCATCGACACGTCGACGAGACCGGCCACGTCGGCGATCTTGTTGCCCGACCAGTACATGTTCGCGCCCATGTCGACGTCGAAAGTGGTGGGGCGGTGCTCGAGGTGCAGGCGGCGCTCCACCCAGTTCACGTAGTTGACCCGCTTCTGGACCGAGAAGGGACCGGTCTCGGGCTTCTTGGCGAACCAGTTGCTGTGCGCGATGTTCGGGCCGGCGATGCAGATGAGCAGGCCGAGCACGCCCATGCCGACGATGCCCTTACGCAGCTGCTCGCGATTGAGCTTTCCGCGACGGGCGAGGACCCGCATGCCGGTCACGGCGGGGACCCAGACCGGGGCGAGAGCGGCCCCCAGCAACGGCCCGATCTCGCGTGACCCTGCGGCAAACAACACGGCACTCGGCACGGTGAGCAGGCTCATCCATCGGAAGCCCTTCATCCAGTCGCCACCGCTCCACAGCGTGAAGAACAGCGAGATGAAGGCCATGGCCCAGCACAGCACCCGAACGCGCCAGCCCTCACCGCCAAGTGCCCGAAGTGGCAGAAGCAAGCCGAGCATGAGCAGCATGTAGACGCGGTTCTCGTGCCACATGGCGGGTGCGACCCACTCGGTCCACGGCCAGAAGCCCTTGACCCAGTGCGGGCCGGGGAGCTGGAGCGCCATGAAGATCACGAGCACACCCGCGAGGGTCAGGTGTACCCCGCGCTTTCGACCGAGCAGGCCGTACAGGTACACGGGAATGAGGTAGCCGTGCCAGAGCAGGTGGGACCAGTCGCGGATGTACTTCCAGCCGCGCGCGTTCCACGCGAAGGGCATGAACTCTTTGGAGCCGAGCTTCGCGTAGTAGGTATTCGGGAACGGCCACGCGAAGTAGCTGAAGCGCAGCACCTGGTAGACGGTGAACGGCACGAAGAAGGTGACCAGCCACTTGACCGTGTGCACCACGCTTCGGTGGGCCTTGAGTGACAGGACCATCGCCCAGAAACCACCGAATGCGGCGTAGAGGATGCCCTCGGGGCGGGTGATGCTGAGCGCCAGGAACCAGGCTGCACTGGTGGGCCACTTGTCGCTTCGCGTCTCGACAATCGTGCGCCACATGCCCATGGCGAGCAGGAAGTTGAACAGGCTGTTCTCGAGGCCCGAGGCGTTCCAGATCGCGAACTGGGCGCTACCGGCGAGGTAGGCGGGCGCGATGAGGGCCCAGTGTGAGGGCTTGTCGGGCTTGGCTTCGAGGGCTTCGTTGGCGAGCCAGTAGGCGACGGGCACGGTGAGGGCGCCGAACACGCAGCCCATGATCTTCGAGGAGGTGAATCCACTCACCCCGAAGAACTCCCAGATGACCATCAGGTAGACCCAGAGGGGGTCCGAGAAGCCCTCGACCAGCTCGCCGCCCGGGTAGGTGACGAAGCCCTCGCCCTCGGCGAAGTGCTTGGCGTAGCTGAAGCTGATGGCCGCGTCTTCGATGTACCAGTAGACGAAGATCAGGTTGTGGACGACGGTGGTGACCATCAGCAGGAACAGCAACACGGCGTGCAGTTGCTGGGTGCTGTTGTAGGTCTTCCATCGAGGGAACACGCGGCCGATCCCCGCGCTCAGTCGGGTCAGGCGACCCTCTTCGCGGGTGGGCTGCACGCGGTTTTCCTCCAAGTTCAGCCCGCTTAACCCGAGAGTCCGGCGGCGGTCACCCGCACGCGCGGAAGGGGCCTATTCGTAGCCGATCAGCGCGGCACTCATGTAGTAGTAGGGCTCGCCTCCGTCCCCGGCCCACGTCCAGTTCTCGAGGTCGTAGCTGAAGTCGATGGTCTCGCCGCCACTCGTGCCCGCTTGCTGAATCCACGGGAAGACCTGTGCCCCGGGACACCAGCCGGCGCGATTGTACTGCCAGGTGCCCTGCTGGGTGCTGTCGGTGACGGTGCTGTCGCAGTCCGCGCGCCACACTTCGCGCGTGAGCACGTTTTCGTCGATGGTGTAGCTGTGGTCCAGTGCGCAGAACTCGGCGCAGTTGTCAGCGCCGCCGAAGCCGTGTCCTGTGATGTACGAGCGTAGGTTGTAGGAGATGACGGGCGGCAGCTCGACGCTGTTGTCGGCGAACTGGGCGGTCACGTCCGCCGGAACGCCGGACACGTATCGGATGTGGTCCCAGAGAGGCACGACGACGGTGGGCTCGGGAGAGGGTGGGGGACCGCCGTCAAAGTCGAGGTTGGCGGTGAACAGCCAGCCCGTTCCCTGCTCGTGTCCCTCGGTGACCCAGGTGTCGATGAACACGCGGAAGGTCTGCTCGCCGTGCAACAGGGGCCGGTAGTCGGTCAGGTCGGACTCCCATGAAAACCCGGTGCGGTACGGTGTGATGAAGCGGTCGAGCTCGATGTAGCGCTCTTCTTCTTCACCGGCGTCGAGCACAATGCCGAAGGTCGCGTAGCGGTCCCAGTGGTCGCAGCCGCCCACGAGATCAGGGCACTCGAGCCGGAAGCGACCCGTCAGGTTCGTGAAGGTGACGTCGTCTTCGGGCAGATCGATGGCGATGTCGACCGAGCGTGCGCCGCTGTGGATCCACTCTTGGGTGAACGGCGTGTAGGTGCCGTCAGCACCCTCGGCGCGGACGGCTTCCTCCTCAGTCGGGTTGCAGGCTGAGAAGGCGACGAGAAGCGGAAGAAGTGTGCGCATGGTCGCCGTCTACACGACCCGGCTGGCGAGCGTCAACGGTTTTGGGTGCCATCCCGGTCACGAAGTGCGCAGGCCAGATCGACCAGAGCGTCGAAGCGCTGAATCAGTAGCGTTCGCTCCGAGGTTGGGCGCTCGATCACCACCTGACCGGCGACGACCTCGGCCCCTTCGCCATGGACGAATTCCATCAGCAATGTCCGAAGGGGCTCGGCGCGAAGCGACGTCAGGTTGTCGCCGTGGAGGTGCAGCACGTCGAGGATCGGGTCCCCGATGGTGGCGGTATTTGGGCCTGCTGCGTGGCGGATCTCAACGCTGTCCACACCGTAGTGAAAGCTGCCGCGCACCCGCCCCCTGGGGGTGAGACCGAGCCGCACCCCAATGCCGCGAACGGTGCCCTCGAGCTGCTTGTGGTCGCCGGCCAACCCGTGCGCTTCGGCCAGATCGAACCATGGCTTGTTCACGTAGCGAGTCAGCGCTTCCTGCAGCCCGACCAGAGCGGACTCAGCCTCCGCCGCGGCACTTGCAGGTCCGTCCCACGCCAGGGTTCGGCCGTCAAACCAGACGTCGCCGGGTACCTCGACCATCCGCTCGGCGGCTTCGCGGGTCTCTGGGTGGTTGGTGATCACGTGTCGGTCCGCGAGTTGACGCCTGAGCTGCCCCGCGCCAAATCTGAGAAGGTGCGGAATCGCGGGCACGACCTCTCGCTGGCAGTGCGCCCTCTCACTGGCTTTGCGGGTGAGTGCATACGCCGCGCCGCCGCCGCCGAAGGCCGCGAGGGCGAGCAAGATGAAGGCGCTCTCAAGCATCCGCGTCTTGGGGAGTGACACACGCAACCGCGAAGACGATGCGCTCAGCGCCAGCTCCAAGCAGTTCGCGCGCACAGGCCGAGGCCGTGGCGCCGGTGGTGGTCACGTCGTCGACGAGCAAGATGGTGCCCGAGACCGGCAGTGGGCTTCGAATGCGGCCGGCGAGCGCTTGCTTCCGGCGATGGGCGTTGAGGCCAGCCTGGCGGGGTCCGCGGTGGGCCACGAGGGCGCGGTGGTGGACGGGCACGGTGAGCTTCGCCGCGAGCGGCTCGGCCAGCACGCTCGGAAGCGCGAAGCCGCGAACGATGCGCCTCGTCCATGGAGAGGGCACCGGCACGACCGCGTCAACGCTGCCGACCACGGCGCTCAGTGGAGCGGCGACCGCCTCGGCGATGGCGATAGCGAGGGCCCGATCACCTCTGCCCTTGCTCGAGAGCACGGCCTTTCCGATGGGATCGCCGTACTGCGCCGCTGCCCAGGCCTCGGCGACCATCTCGGGAGCTTCGAAGGACTCGGCTTCGGAGGGGTGGCAGTCCAAACAGAGGCGCAGCTTGCCCTCTGAGCCGCAGCCCGCGCACGGAATCGGCCAGAGGTGCGCCAGCAAGGTCTACAGTCCGAGGGTGTCGTGCGGAATGATCTCGACCTTGACCGTGCTGTCGACGTCGCCACGCAGGGCCTTCGCCCGATCGGTGGCCCAGGCGTCGGCCGTGGTGGCGTCGGCGAAGGGCTCGGACGGGAACGCGGTGTGAACTTGGCCAGTGCCCTTGCACTTCTGCGCAGCCGTGAGGTCCCACTCGGTCGACAGGCGCTCGCCGAGCTGGGGCTCGAGCTGATCGGGCCAGACCATTCCAAGCACGGTGGCGGTGTGGATGAGTACCTTGCGCTTGCCGTTCTTGCAGGTCACGTCCTCAACGGCGACGGCTCCGTAGGTGTACTTGCCACCCTCGATCCGCTCTTGCCAACGCCAGACGACGGCGGCGTTCGCGGCACTCTCGTCACCGAGCGCGGTCAGGGTGTCACGCGCCTTCTCGACGGCCAGCGGCGGCAGCTTGGGCCCCAGGTCATTGAGGGCGGCCACCGCGGCAGCGGCACCGTCTGCATCGGTTCCCGAGGACGAGCCGACCTGGGCGGCGTCCGCGAAGGCACCGATCACGTCAACGAGGTCCGCCTCAGCCTCGAGGCTGGATGCGAGGGACTTCAGGCTTGGGATGGCAATGGGGCCGGCAGCGCGCGCGTAGGTGGCGACGAGGTTGGTCCATTGGGTGCGGACCAGACGCTCCTTGACCGCGGGGTCTTCCATCGCGTCGGCGAGAAGCGCGAGGCTTGGCTCGGTGCGGCAGGTCGCAAGGGCCCGGTACCAGCCGCCGTCGAAAAAGGTGCCCGGGTCATCGTGACGGGTGGCCACGAAGAACTCGGTCACACCTGGGGCGTCGCAGTGGCCGGCCAAATACCCCAGGGTGCGGGCCGACTCCGAGGGATCGAGGCGGGCGACGAAGCCGCGGGCATCCGCTTCCCCACCGAGCGCGAGGGCCGCAACCACTGCCGCGTGGGCGCCTTCGTTCTCGATCATCTTTCCGAGTGCGTCGCTCATGCGCTTCTTTGCTGCACCCTCGTCGCAGGCGGCGAGTGCGGCGAAGTGCTTTCCGACGGAAGCCGGGGACGCCTCGGACAGGGTAGCGCCAAGGGCTTTGGCATCGCAGTCATCGGCCAGAGCCGGGGACGAGAGAATCAGAGAGAGCAGGAGCGTCACGGGGCCTCCAAGAGGGCTTGTTCGGCAGTCGAACCCGCCGAGCCCCCTCCCTATTCGAAACCAGTGCGTTGACCACCGGACGCAACCCCGTGTGTGGGTTAGGGCCGACAGCCACACGAGACGAGAGGCATCCTCATGAGTGCGAAACCTGCCATTCGCGTGGCTGTGACCGGCGCGGCCGGCAACATCGGCTACTCCCTTCTCTGGCGCATTGCGAGCGGCAACTGCTTCGGCGCTGACCAGCCAGTCATCCTGCAGCTGCTCGAGATCCCGCCCGGCATGGACCGCCTCAACGGCGTCTGCATGGAGCTCACCGACTCCGCGTTCCCGCTGGTGCACGGCATTGTCGCCACCTCCGACGCCAACGTCGCCTTCGATGGCGTCAACCAAGCCTTCCTCGTCGGCTCGCGCCCGCGCGGCCCGGGCATGGACCGCAGCGATCTCGTTGCGGCCAACGGCCCGATCTTCGTCGGCCAGGGCAAGGCCCTCAACGACAACGCCGCTGATGACGTGCGCGTGATCGTGGTCGGAAACCCCTGCAACACCAACGCGCTCATCGCGAACGCGAACGCTCCGGACATTCCGGACGATCGCTTCACCGCCATGACCCGCCTGGACCACAACCGGGCCATGGGACAGCTCGCCGCCAAGGCCGGCCGCCCCGTCGCCGACGTCGAAGGCGTCATTGTCTGGGGCAACCACTCCCCGACCATGTACCCCGACGTGTCCAAGGCCACCGTGCAGGGCAAGTCCGTCGTCGACACCTTCGACGCTGACTGGCTCGGCAGCGAGTTCCACAAGACCGTCTCCACCCGCGGAAAGGCGATCATCAACGCGCGCGGCGCCTCTTCGGCCGCTTCGGCTGCCAACGCCGCCCTCGATCACATGCGTGACTGGTGGACCGGCACGAACGGCAAGCCCGTCTCGATGGCCCTGCCCAGCAAGGGCTGGTACGGAATCCCCGAGGGCCTCATGTTCTCGGTTCCGACCATCTGTGAGGCCGATGGCTCGCTGACCGTCGTCGAGGATTGGGAGCTCTCCGATCACGCCAAGGCGAAGATCGCAGCCAGCGCCGACGAGCTCCTCAAGGAGCGGGCCGCGGTCGCCGAGCTTCTCTAGAGACGCACCGCGACGCACCGCGTCGAGACCCGAGCCACGTCCTGTGGTTCGGGTTTCTTTCGTTGGGGCAATCGCGTCCCAGTGGTGCGGGTTAAATGTCGCGCTACTTTACCATACGCACCCGTATGGTTCTGGTGGACGCCTTCGTCGTCTGGCACGAACCTTGCTCTGTCAACGCTGAAAACTACCGGAATCACGCTGTCAGCGGCATTGTGATCCAATCACCGGTTTCGATCTGCTGTCAGATCGGTGTAAGCTGACCGCGTGCGTGTACCCACGCCGCTGCGGGAGTCCCTATGAATCGCATTCTTGGCCTGGCCATTACGAGTATTGCTCTGCTTGGAGCCTGCTCCGACCATGAGTTTTCGGAGCTGCAGGAGCCAAACCTCGGAGTCTCGCCAGAGATTCTCGTTGAGCCCACCTCCATTGCCTTCGGCGTTGTCGCTGACGGACAGCAGGAGATTCGCCAATTCACCATCTCCAACATCGGTGAGGCGACGCTCCAGGTCGACGGCATCACCCTTGTGGGCGATGGCGGATTCACCATCCTCTCGCAGGGCCTCGACTTCGAGCTCGAGCCCCTCTCCGAAGACGAGACCAACGTTCGGGTCATCGATGTGGCGTTCTCGCCCCTCTCCGACGCGGATGCGACGGGCCAGGCCCTGGTCAACTCGAATGACCCGGACAACGCGCAGGTCCCCGTCGACCTTCTCGGCCTCTCTTCCGGACCCTTCCTCGTGGTTTCGCCCGATCCCTACGACTTCGGCACCAAGTACGTCGGTAACGGCTGCCTCTACGACCAGCAGCTCACCCTCACCAACGAGGGCCTCGAGGACCTGGTCATCACCGACTTCGGGTACGCCGACACCACTGGCCTGCTCGACCTCACCCAGCAGCCGGCGCTTCCGCTTACGCTGGCGCCCGGCCAGTCCAGCAACGTCAACGTGAACTTCGACGCGTGGACGTCGGCCACAGCGACGGGCACGCTCTCGGTCACCTCGAATGACCCGCGCGGCGTGGTTGACGCGGTCCAGTACGCGGACACGCAGCACGCGCTGACGCAGACCGACAGCTTCACGATGCCCACCGAGCTTCCCGTCGACATCGTCTTCGCGGTCGATCAGTCCTGTTCGATGGGTACGATCCTCACGAACAACACGAACAACTTCTCGACCTTCATCAACACCATCAACTCCGTCACCCAGGACTGGCGCATCGGCGTGCTCTCCAACGATGGCGGTTGTTTCACCGGTGGCTGGATTCACTCGGGAACGTCGAACTTCCCGGCTGCGTTCAACAACGCGGTGTGGCAGGACTCCGATGGTGGTGGTTCGTGGTCCGAGCGTCTATTCACGCTCACCGAGTCGTCCTTCAACCAGATGGGCTCGGGCTGTAACGCCGGCTTCATGCGCTCTGGCGCGCTGCTCCACGTGGTCTTCGTGTCTGACGAGTACGAGCAGACGGCGGGAAGCACGGGCGGTGCTTCGGCGCGTGCCTCGACCTTCCACGGCAACCTGATCAACGCGAAGGGCTCGGCCAGCCTGGTCAAGGCCTCGGGCATCATCTGCCCCGGAACCAGCTCGAGCAGCTGCCCGTCCGGCTCGCCTGATGGCTCGAACCACGGCTACGTCGACGCGGTCAACCTGACTGGCGGCGTGCAGCTCGACATCACCTCGACCGACTGGGGCGCCTCCGTCGAGGAGCTCGCCACCGCGAGTCTCGTCGCACTCGGACGCTTTGAGCTCACGCAGTCCGCTGACCCGAGTGTGGTTGGCGTGCAGGTCGACGGCTCGACCTGGACCGACTGGCACTACGACATGGCGACCAACAGCATCGTCTTCGACAGCTTGCCGCCCGCCGGCGCCGCGATCACCGTCACCTACGGTGTGGCCATCAGCTGCAACTAGGCCGCTCGCTCTGAACCAAGGCCCTGGCGTTCGCGCTGGGGCCTTGCTGTTTGTGGGTTTAGCGGAGGGCGGCGAAGGCGTCGATCGTCCGCGAGATCCCGCCGTCGTCCACGTCCATGTGCGTGACCAAGCGAATCGAGTCCTTGGCCACGGCGATGCACCAGATGCCCCGGTCGTGCAGGGCGGCTTGGGCTTCGGCGGCGTTGTCGATCGCGACGTAGACGATGTTGGTCTCGGGCGCGCGGACCTCGAATCCATGGCCGGTGAGGCCGGTGGCGAGCATGCGGGCCCGTCGGTGATCGTCGGCGAGACGCTGCACGTTGTGCTCGAGGGCGTACAGCCCTCCTGCCGCGATGATGCCTGCCTGGCGCATGCCTCCACCGAGCATCTTGCGAATGCGCCGGGCTCTTGCCATGTCGGCGGCGCTTCCGACCAGCAGTGAGCCGACCGGCGCCCCGAGTCCCTTGGAGAGGCAGAAGCTTGCGGTGTCGAAGCCCTTCAGGCGCTGGTCGAGCGCGATGCCTGAGGCGACCACCGCGTTGAACACGCGAGCGCCATCGAGGTGGGTCCGCAGGCCGAGTTCTTTCGCGACAGCGATCAGCTCGTTCAGTTGGGTCTTCGGGTACACGCCACCGCCACCGCGATTGGTCGTGTCTTCCACGCAGAGCAGCGTGGCGGGTGCGAAGTGATCGTTCGGCCCGCGAACCGTCGAGCGCACATCGTCGGCGGTCAGGAGTCCGTCTTCCGTCGCGATCAAGTGCGTCTGGACACCGGAGATCACCGCGGCCGCGCCGGCCTCGTAGTTGAAGGGGTGAGCCTTGGCCTCCATCAAGATGGCGTCGCCGGGCTGGGTGGCGAGCCGAATCGCGATCTGGTTCGCCATCGTGCCCGAAGCGACAAACAGGGCCGCTTCTTTGCCCGCGAGCTTTGCGGCGTAGTCCTGGAGCGCGTTGACCGTCGGGTCGTCGCTAAAGACGTCGTCGCCGACCTCGGCGTGGGCCATGGCCTTGCGCATGGCTGGGCTGGGACGGGTGACGGTGTCGGAGCGAAGGTCGACGTGCATGAGTTCTCCAGGCCCGCAGGCTATCCCGCTCGACTTTTCGGCGGGTGGTGGATCCGCGCGGCTCGTGTATCGAGAGGGTTGGCGCGGCCTTTTTGGCGTGTCGCGCTTGCATCTTTTTGAGTAATACTTAAAATAGTGAAAGAAGAAGGGAGCTCAAGTGCAACCGACCAATCGCGATGCGCGCCACGAAGCGCCGCGTCTGCAGAAGCGAGACGAGGAGCAGGACACGGAGCAGCCCGTGCGCCGGCACCGTCCGCTGGTCGATGATGAAGCTGAGACTTCCGACTTTCGCATCCCGCGTTTCTGAGGGGGGGCGCGTCTCGGCTGGGGGGCTGAGGCGCGCTCACGCGAGAGTCAACGCGGAGCGATGAGGCCCTGCACGTAGTCGCTCGGCGCCTTTAGACCGCAGAGTTCGATCACCGTAGCGGCGACGCTCGCGATGCCCGCATTCGGCGGTGGCTGCACGGTGAGACGGTCCGCGGCATCGACGACGATGAACGGCACGGCCGAGAGTGTGTGTGAGGTCTTGGCCTGAGCACGGCCGCTTTCGTCGTGCATGACCGCACCCTTCTTGTCGCGCATCCACATCTCATCGCAGTTGCCGTGGTCAGCCGTAATCAGCAGGGTGCCCCCCGCTTTACGCACCGCATCTTCGAGAATTCGGACTTCTCGGTCGACGATCTCCATCGCGATGCGTGCGGCCTCGAGGTCACCGGTGTGGCCGACCATGTCGCCGTTGGCGTAGTTGAGCCGCAGATGGTCGAAGCGTCCACGCGAGATCGCGTCGACTGCCTTCAGGGTGATGTCGGCCGCGCTCATCCACGGGCGGCGCTCGAACGGGACCACCATGGAGGGGACCTCGACATACTCCTCGAGCTTGGGGTCGATGAGGCCGGACTGGTTGCCGTTGAAGAAGTAGGTCACGTGACCGAACTTCTGGGTCTCGGAGCAGGCAAAGCTCTGCTTGCCGTTGGCGACCAGGTACTCCCCAAGGGTGCGGTCGATGGCCGGCGGGGGCACGAGGAACTGCGAGGGCAGCATCAAGTCGCCGTCGTACTGCATCATGCCGGCGTAGAAGACCTTCGGAATCGGGCCACGCTCGAAGCTGTCGAGGTCGGCGTCCTCGAAGGCACGGGTGATCTCGATCGCGCGGTCGCCGCGGAAGTTGAAGAACAGCACGCTGTCGCCATCCTCGATGCGGCCTACCGGCTGTCCGTTCTCGGCGATGACGAAGGCGGGGAGCCACTGATCATCGACCTCGGCATCCTCTGCGTAGAGCGTGCGCACCGCCTCGGAGGCCGAGGCAAACTGCCGGCCGTCGCCGCGCACGTGCGTGGCCCATCCGCGGGCGACCATGTCCCACTCGGCTTCGTAGCGGTCCATCGTCAGGAACATGCGCCCGCCACCTGAGGCGATGCGGTAGTCGCGGCCGTCAGCACGGTGCGAGGCCAGAGCTTGCTCGAGCGGCTCGATGTAGGTGAGGGCCGACTTTCGTGCGACATCCCGGCCGTCGGTGAGCACGTGCACCCGAAGGCGCGACACGCCGTCCGATGCGGCCCGCCGAATCATGGTGTGCAGGTGGTCGACGTGGCTGTGCACATTGCCGTCGGAGAGCAGGCCGATCAGGTGCAGCGTGCGGCCTTCGCAGAGGCCGCGCCAGACATCGGTCTTCCAGGCCATGCCCGACGCGAGAGCGTCTTCGACGAGCTTGGCACCTTGATCGAAGACCCGGCCCGCGCCGAGGGCGTTGTGACCGACCTCGCTGTTGCCCATGTCCTTGTCGGTTGGCAAGCCCACCGCCTTACCGTGGGCCCGGAGCGACGTGTGAGGGCAGGTGGCCAGCAAGCGGTCGAGATTGGGGGTGCGCGACGAGGCCCAGGCGTCGTCTTCGCCGCCGGCTCCAATGCCGACGCCATCGAGGATCGCAAGTACGACGGGGCCGGTTCGGCCGGCGAACTGTGGGTGGGCTTCGAGCTCGAGTGCCAACGCGCCTCCAGGCCCTCGCACTAACGCGCGACGCGGGCTAATTGCGCCTCTATGTCACTTCTCCTCCTGCTACTCGCCTGCGGTACCCAGCCCGAGCTCGCGCCGATCGAGCCAGGGGCTGCAGCTCCCGGCGAGCTCGTCGAGGTCGAGGGCACAGCGTTCGGTGAAGATCCGCGCGCCTTCCTTGAGCAGGGCGACGACCAGATTGCGCTCGCGCTTGCCGAGCACTCCGACACGCGCATCGTCGCGCAGATCCCCCGTGCGACGGAGCTCGGGGACTACCAGCTCGTGGTGTCTTCCGACGTCGGACGCTCCGGCCAGCCGCTCGTTGTGGTGGCTGCGGACCTCGAGCGTGGCTGTCACGGGATCTACCAGGCCGACAACCGCGTGGCACGCGGCGTGGCCACACTCTCTCGCACCTTCCGCGATGGACGCGAGACCGTCGAAGAGATTCCGGTGGCCCAGATCGAGTCAGTGCTGACGACCAGTCGCGCCCTCGACGAGACGAAGAAGTGCTCCGCGGTGTACCTGGTGACCGAAGACGGCATGCGCCTGTTCATGGATCAGGTGGATGCCGACTTGTCGGTGCGCGCGCAACGGCTCGCGTCGGCCCTCGGTGTGAAGCTGATCGAGGGCTAGCTTCCGGCGATATTGCCGAACAGGCGTGATGAAATTGAGGCGAAAAAAAAGTTTCGCCGCATAGTCCAGGGCTGATGCGGGCAACTTGCGGAGGTGCACTACGGTGCACTTGTGGTCCTGTGCGGGATGGGTTGTATGCGCTGCTTCCCTCGGTGAACGCGTTTGCTGCGTCGCTCACCCAAAATCAGGATGTAAACATGCTTTCTCGGATTCTTGGAGTGGTGGCTCTCGCTGCCAGCACCTCGGCTGTGGCCGCGCCTGTCACCGCCTACGACTACTTCCCTCTCGAAGAGGGCAACACCTGGGTCTACGCGACCGACAACCAGGGCTACCTGGTCGACACCGAGGTCGCCGTCATCAGCGCCTCGAACGAGGCCTACCTGGGTGGCGGCTGGTACGTGAACGAGGTCACCGGGCTGTTCGGCGCCCCTCACGACGTCTACGACCACGCCAACCGGAGCACCATGTGGCTGTACAACAGCGGCTGGCAGCACGTCTTCGACTTCGACGCCCCCGTCGGCGCGTCGTGGTCCATGGATGCTGGCGCCTGCGATACCTACGACGTCACCGTGCGTCCCGCGGGCACGGCGACCACGCCGGCCGGTGAGTTCGCAGACCTCGTCGACTTCGGCTTCACCCAGATTCCCGATGCCAACGTGCGCTGCGCGGGCCCCGGCCTGTCTCAGGTTCGCTTTGCGCCCGGCATCGGCCCGGTCGACTTCAGCGCCAACAACCGCAAGGCACACCTGCTCTACGCCCGCGTCAACGGTGCGGTCGCCGCCTCGGGTCCCCGCGTCACGCGCACCCTCGACGGCATCGAGACGAGCATTGTGCTCACCGAAGATGCGCTCACCCAGCCCCACGGCGTGTACTGCTTCACCACCCCGTGCCCGCAGCCCGTCGCTGAGCTCGGCTTCGCCTTCGTGCTCACCAACGTGTCGAGCACGGCGCAGACTCTGAACTTCACAAGCGGCCAGCGCTTCGAGATCGACCTGTTCGATGGCGAGGGTGCGAACGTGCTGTCGTGGAGTGACAACCAGTTCTTCACCCAGGCCACTTCCACCGTGACGCTCGCTGCGGGCCAGACCGAGGTGTTCTACGGCACCCTCGACATCGGCATCGACGGCGCGCAGATCACCGGCGACTTCCAGGCCGTTGGCTACATGGTCAACACCGAGGGTGCCGGCAAGCAGGCCATCGACTTCACGGTCGCTCCGGCCCAGTAGTTCCCTTCGTGACCCGCGTTCGCGTGGGTCGAGGCGGCTGGAAGACGGGCGGAATCCGCGATGGAGGTCGTGGATTCGTGCCAGAGTGGGCGCATGCGATCGCTCCCCCTTCTGCTGTTTGTCGCCTGCCAGCCGTCGTCACCGGATGCGTTGCCCGAGCCTCACCCTCCGGCGACCTATCCGGTGACCGAGGCGCCCTACACCACGCTTCAAGGGGTGTGGGCGCCCATCTCTCCCGACGCGGCCACCGAGGCCGCGATCGACGCCGACGAGCTGACGACTCGCGATCACGCCCAGTTTGGCGACTGGACCCTTGGGGTCGAGTGGACCGACGGCAACCCGTGGACGGAGCGCGTCGAGCTGGCTCCTGCCTTCTCTCTCGGGACCGAGCGACGGTCGCTTGCCTGGGTCTGGCAGCTCGCCGATCCGCAGCTGATCGACGAGGAGTCTCCAATCCGACTCGAGGCCTTCGAGCCGCTGTACCGGCCGCATGGGCACCTGTCGGTGCAGATCCTCGAGGCGCATGTGCGCACGGCTGACAAGCTGGCCCAGGCCACGCGCCCCTTCGACTTCGCCTTGTTCGCCGGTGACCTGACTGACTCGTCGCAGTCCAACGAGATGGACTGGTTTCTCACCGCCATCGCTGGTGGCGACATCAATCCCGATTCGGGCGCGGACGACGACCCGGTTCCAGGACCTGGCAACGACTACAACGACCCGTTCACCTCGGTCGGACTGGCCGCGCCTTGGTACGCGGTGCTCGGCAACCACGATGCCCTTCACATAGGTGGCTTCGGCGAGATCGACGAGGCACTGGTCCAAGGTGCGCAAGGGGCCGAGGCCTTCGAGCACGAATACCTGCCGACCGGCTGGCTGGACGGTTCCACAACCGACGCGGCGCTCGTGACCGACGGCTCCACACCGAGAGACCCCCAGCGCCGGCCGCTTCGCGACGTCGAGATGCTCCAGCGCTTGCACGAAGCCGACGGCCTGCCCGAAGGTCATGGACTGACGGCCGCCGCGGTGGAGGAGGGCAGGGGGTACTACTCGGTGCTGCCCATGGCTCCGAAGCCTATTCGCCTGATTGGGCTACACACCGTCGACTCGAGTGTGGTGGTGCCGCAAGGAGTGATGGACGAGGCGCAGCTCGAGTGGCTTCAAGAGGAGCTCGCCGCCGCTGAGGCCGCCAACGAGATGGTGATCGTGATGTCCCATCACCGAGCAGTGGACTTTGCGGGTGCGAGTCCGGTGTCGGGCGATGCGCTTGCTGCAACGCTTGCGGCGTCAGACGCGGTCGCGGTTCACGTGGTCGGGCACGGGCACAGCAACACCGTCGACATCTACTCGGATGAGCAGATTCCCCACGGCTACTACGAGCTGATGATGGCCTCGACCGTCGACTTCCCCATGCAGAGTCGGCTGCTCGAGTTTGTCGACGAGGGCAACGGCTACCTCTCGATCTACGCGACCAACGTCGACCACAACAGCCTCGAGGACAGCCTGGCCCACCACGGCCGCTTCATCGCCGCGGCGCGGCTCGCATTCCCAGGCCTGGGCTCGGTCGGCGACATCGCGGACTACTGGCGTGGCGAGCTCGAGGACCAGAACCTGTTGCTGCGCGTGCCGATCCCAGACCGCGTGCGCGATGAACTCGACAAGCACGAATGGTCTGCCGCGATCGAGAGCGAGACTTCGCTGCTGGCCCTCACCGCTCCCTAGCGAAGGAAGGCTTGTTGAATCAAGTTCAATAGGATATCACTATTGAACGAGGTTCAATATGGCCCAGCGACTCTCCACTGACACCCGGCGCGCAGAGCTGCTCGATGTCGGCTTGCGTGTGTTTGGTGACCAACCCTACGAGGCCGTCAAGCTCGACGCCATCGCCGCATCGGCCGGCATCTCGAAGGGGCTGCTCTACCACTACTTCAAAGGCAAGCGAGCCTTCTATCTGGCGACGCTCCGCGAGGTGAGCGAGCGCATGCTCGTCGCCACCGAGGTCGACCCCGCACTTCCGATCGACCAGGCCATCGCCAAGACCTTGCGGGCGTTTCTGACCTATATCCGCGACAACAGCCGGCTCTATCTTGCGCTGCTTCGCGGTGGTGCGGGAGTGGACCCCGACGCGGTGCTGTTGGTCGAGGAGGTTCGGAACACCGAGCTGCGCCGCATTGCCTCCGCCTTGGGGCACCCGAAACCCAGTCCCCAGCTCGAGCTCGCGCTGTACGGCTTCATTGGTCTCGCTGAGGCCGTGGGCGCGAGGTTCATCACAGAGGGGCACGACGAAGATGCGGTCCTCTCCCTGCTCATCGACAGTCTGGGCGCCATCGTCGCCCGCGAGGTGGCCCATGCCTGAGTGGAAGAAGCACACTGGATTTGTCGCGGTCCCCACCCTCCTGTTGGCCATCGCGGTGGGGGTCGGTCACGTTGGGATCTGGCTCGCGGTGGCGGGCGGCTTGCCGCTCTGGGTCGGGCTCGTCGTGAACACCGTCCTCGCCTACGCCGCGTTCACGCCGATTCACGAGGCCGTCCACGGAAATGTTGGCGGCGGCCGTGCCTGGCTCGATCGCTTGGTCGGGTGGACCCTCTCGCCGATGTTGCTGGGTGCGTTTCCGACCTTCAAGTTGATTCACCTTCGTCACCACGGGCACACGAACCATCCCGAGAAGGACCCAGACTTCTGGGTGGCGGGCTCGAATCCCCTCAGCATCGTGTTGCGCTGCTGGACGTTGCTTCCGCACTACTACCTGCAGATCTTGGGGCCACTCCGCTCGGAGCGGGCCACCCAGAAGGTGTTGGGCCAGACCCTCGCGATGGTGGTGCTCATGGCGTTGGCGGGGGCCGCGCTGACGGCCGTTGGGCTCGGCACCGAGGTGGTGGCGCTCTGGCTGGTGCCCGCGTGGCTCGCAAGTGGGGTGCTGGCCTTGGTCTTCGACTGGCTGCCGCATGTGCCTCATGCCGCTCGTGGGCGCTATGTCGACACCCGAGCCATCGTGCTTCCCGGCCTCGAGTGGCTCACGTTCTGGCAGAGCCTCCACCTGGTGCACCATCTGTACCCGCGCGTCGTGTTCTACAGGTATGGAGTGGTGTTTCGCGCCATTCGTGAGGAGGCCGAGGCCAAGGGCGCGCCGATTGTCGATGTTCCCGAGTGGCTCGCTGGGCGGGAGCAGCCGGTCTAGTCCCGCTCCCAGACCGGGTTCGGGTTCTCGAGTTTCGCTGAGCACCGGGTAGGGTGGTTTCAACGGGAGCAGAGATGAGCCGTGTTGCGGTCGCGCAGGCAGCGCCAGTTTGGTTGGATCGGGCCTCGGCGACGGCCCAGGCGGTCAAGAGCATCGAGCAGGCGGCTGCGGGCGGAGCCGAGTTGGTGATGTTTCCCGAGGCCTACCTTCCCGGCTATCCGACGTGGATCTGGCGTCTTCGGCCCGGCGGAGACATGGCTTTGACGACGGACATCCACCGGCGCCTCATCGATAATGCTGTCGACCTGAGCAAAGGCCACCTCGACCCACTCCGCGACGCGGCAAGGAAGCACGGTGTCGTCGTTTCCGTGGGGATGACCGAGCGCGACTCGGAGTATTCGCGGGGCACGTTGTTCAACGCGAACACTTTGATCGGGCCCGACGGCGAGGTGCTCAACCACTACCGGAAGATGATGCCAACCAATCCCGAGCGCATGGTCTGGGGCATGGGCAATGCATCGGGCCTCAAGGTCGTCGAGACTCCCGTTGGCCGGGTGGGGGTGCTCATCTGCTGGGGCAACTTCATGCCACTCGCCAGGTACACCCTGTACTCCCAGGGCCTCGAGATCCTGCTTTCTCCGACCTGGGACGCGGGCGAGGGATGGCTGGGATCGATGCGGCACATTGCGCGTGAGGGACGGTGCTGGGTGGTGAGCGCGGCTACCGCGGCGCAGAACAAGGACATTCCGGCCGACTTCCCAGGCCGGGGCCAGCTGTTCTCAGACGATGGTGAGGAGTGGATCAACCCTGGCGATGCTGTGGTGGTGAAACCAGGCGGCGAGGTGGTGGCCGGTCCACATCACCGGCAGCGAGGCTTGCTCTTCGCGGAAGTCGACGCGAGTGAGGTGGCAGTGGCTCGCCGTAGTCTCGACGTCGCCGGTCACTATTCGCGCTCCGACATCTTTCAATTGACCGTGCGCGATGGCGCAAACCCTCCAATCTCATCGAAGGACTGACGGCTTTAGGCCGCTGGGTCTTGTCGGTAGTACTCGGCGAGCACCGCGTACAGCTCGGGCTCTTGCCGTTTCAGAGCAACGGGCTGCTCGAAGAAGGTCTCGGTAGCGACGGCAAAGAACTCTGCGGGATTCGTTCCCCCATACGCATCGAGCACGCTGCGCCGGCGCGCGGCGACGTCCCGCTGAAGTTCGGCAAAGGCATCGCCGAGGGCGCGTGCCCACGGGCCGTACTGGTCGGAGCGATGGAGTAGGGGAGCGCCGTTCGCGTGACCCGAGTCCTGGTCGAGCTGATGGGCGAACTCGTGAAGCACCACGTTCTTGCCGTCGTGGGGGTCTTCGGCCCCCGAGAGCACGTGTTTCCACGCGAGCACCACGAAGCCGCGTGAGCTCGACTCCCCCAGCCGGGAACTCGCACCCTCTGCGGCGACCAGGCCGTCGTAGCTGCGCACCTTCGCCCGGTAGGCGTCGGGGTAGACGCGGATGGCATCGACCCCGGGGTAGGGGCGCTCGGTCTCGAGCCCTAGGAGCAGTAGGCAGGCCTGGCCGGCAATGGTGACGCGGATGGTGTCGGTGATCTCCAGACCGCCGAGGCCCTCGAAGGACTTGTCGTCGAGAAAGACCTGAATCAGCCCCTCGAGCTTCTCGTGAGATGCGGTGTCGAGCCGGGCGGCGGCGGGGACGTGGGTGTGCAAGGCCGCGCGGAGGGAGGGGGCCAGCGGGGTGGTGCGTAGTCGGCGGCGTCGCGCCCGAACCCAGGGAAACCAGTCGGCGATAGCGCCCTCCTTGCTTGAACTGTATCCGGGTCAGAGCGCGTGCGACGGGGTCGATGGAGGGGTTACATCGTCAGCCCCTCGACCCCCGCCTCCGGTGTTCCATGCGCGCGCTCGTCTACCTTCCCGATTCCCTCGATGACGCGCAGATCTGCGGCATCTCCGTGCGCGCGCTGTTATCGCGAACCTGCCGCGAGGCCGGCCTCGAGCCGAGCTTCAATGCCACCCGCGGCTCGGGTCCCGTGCTCGCCTTTGACGGGCGCTTCGTCTTGTTGGGGGCCGAGGCGCTGGCTGAGCACCTCGAGCGCGCCAGCGAGGGCGGCACCTTGGTCGACTGGGAGCGTCGGGCGATTGCGGTTCTCTCCCTTGAAGGTGATGCCGACGACACGGCCGAGTCGCTGCTCGAGGCGGCACCCGGGCCCTCTCGTGAGCCCGATGCGGCGCACGAACCGTACGCGGCGGATGACCTGTGGGCGCTCACCCAGCTCACCCAGAGCTTTCACGCCAAGATCGTCGAGCGGCATGCCCGTGCGGGGGTCCGCTTCCTGGCTCCTGAGCGCGTGCTGATCGATGAGACCGTCACCATCGCCAGTGGTGTGACTCTCTGGCCAGGCGTGGTCCTGCGCGGTTCCACCACCCTCGAAGCCGGTGCGGAGATTCAGGCCGGTGCGGTGCTGACCGACACGCTCGTGGGTGCAGGAGCCACGGTCAAGCCCTACACGGTCACCGAGAGCGCGCACATTGGCGCGGGCAGTGCCGTCGGTCCGATGGCGCACCTGCGTCCCGGCGCTCACCTGGTCCAGGACAACAAGGTCGGCAACTTCGTCGAAGTGAAGAAGACCCGCATGGAGCGGGGCTCGAAGGCCTCTCACTTGACCTATCTGGGCGATGCGTCGGTTGGCGAAGACGCGAACATCGGAGCCGGCACCATCACCTGCAACTACGACGGCTGGGGCAAGTACCCCACCAAGATCGGCGCCCGCGCGTTCATCGGCTCGAACAGCGCCCTCGTCGCTCCCATCTCCATTGGTGACGGTGCCATCGTCGGTGCAGGCTCGATTCTCTCGGCCGATGTTGCCGAGGATGCCCTCGCCGTCGAGCGCGGTGAGACCCGGATCCTGAAGGGATACGCGCCGCGCCTTCACCGCCGCAACAAGTCCAAGGCGGGCAAGTAATGGAAGAGGTTCCCGCCCACCTCGACCGGCTCAACCCCCAGCAGTACGACGCCGTCACCTCGATCGACGGTCCGCTGCTGATTCTCGCTGGCGCTGGCTCGGGCAAGACGCGGGTGCTCACTCGTCGCATCGCGCAGCTCCTGCACAAGGGCGTGGATCCGAAGAGCATCCTCGCCGTGACCTTCACCAACAAGGCCGCGGCCGAGATGAAGGAGCGCGTGATCGAGCTGGTCGGCGAGGCCGGTAGTCGCGTCTGGGTCTCGACCTTTCACAGCAGCTGCGGCCGAATTCTCCGCAGTGACATCGAGGCGCTCGGCTGGACGCGTCGGTTCGCGATCTACGACGATGACGACCAGCTGCGCATCCTGAAGGAGATCGTCAAGCGCGAGGGCTACGACTCCGAGCGGGTCGTGGCCAAGAAGATCTTGCAGCAGATCGACTACCACAAGAACCGCATGACGACGATCGACGACCTGATCAAGTCCAAGCGGTCACACGGCAACGACATGGTCGTGAAGATGTGGAAGCAGTACGAAGAGGCGCTCCGCATCGCCGATGCCATCGACTTCAACGACTTGATCGGGCTGACGGTTCGCCTGTTCAAGGAGCATCCCGAGATTCTCGAGAAGTGGCGGGAGCGCTTTCACTACGTGCTCGTCGACGAGTACCAGGACACGAACCAGGCGCAGTACCAGCTGCTTCGAAGCCTGGCCGATGGACACCGGAACCTCGCGGTCGTCGGTGATGATGACCAGTCGATCTACGGATTTCGCGGCGCGGACGTGCAGAACATCCTGAACTTCCAGGATGACTTTCCCGAGGCCCAGGTGATTCGCCTCGAGCAGAACTACCGCTCGACGGGCAACATCCTCGCGGTCTCGAATGCGGTCATCGCGAAGAACGCCGAGCGACTCGAGAAGAAGCTCTGGACCGAGGAAGGCGGAGGGGCCCAGGTCACGCTCAAGTCCTGCAACGACGCGGATGGCGAGGCTGCATTCGTCCTTCAGGGCATCCAGACCCTGCGCCGGCGTCGCAACCTCAAGTACGGCGACTTTGCCGTCATCTACCGCACCAACGCGATGAGTCGGCCGATCGAGCGCGTGCTCGCCCGACAGCGCATTCCGTACAAGGTGGTGGGTGGCCGCAAGTTCTACGAGCGGCGCGAGGTCCGGGACATGCTGTCCTACCTGCGTCTGGTGACCAACCCCGCCGATGATGCCGCGTTCTTGCGGGTCATCAACGTGCCGAGCCGTGGAGTGGGCCCAAAGACGGTGTCGAAGCTTCGCGAGTCCGCGACGGCACGCGGTGAGCCTTTGCTCCGTACCGCCCGAGCGACTTCTCAGGGTGCCACCGACAAGCGCGGAAAGGCGATCCAGGCCTTCGTGAAGCTCATCGACGAGCTGACGGATGAAGCGCGCATGCTCGAGCCCCCGACCTTGGTGGCACGGCTCGTGGCCGAGTCCGGGTACAAGGCGATGCTCGAAGAAGAGGACACGCGCGAGTCAAAGGGTCGGCTCGAGAATCTCGACCAGCTCTGCAAGGACGCTGCGACGCCGCTCGATGAAGAGGTCATCACCACTTCACCGGTTGAGCGGCTTCGCCTCTGGCTCGATCGGGTGGCGCTTACGGGGGCGGCCGATGAGGTGCCGGATGGCGGGCAGGTCACGCTGATGACCGTGCACAGTTCGAAGGGGCTCGAGTACCCCGCGGTGTTCGTCATTCAGATGCAGATCGGCTCGTTTCCGCACTCGCGCTGCTTGGACACCCCAGCCGAGTTCGCGGAGGAGCGGCGCCTCGCCTACGTCGCGTTCACGCGAGCCCAGAAGTACCTGGTCGTGTCGCGAATCTCGAGGGTCGACGGCACCAATGAGCTCGTCCGTGAACGGGCGCTGGAGCTGGGTGCCTCGCCGTTTCTCTACGACCTGCCCTCCGAGGTGGTGGCAGGGGACGTGCCCTCCTTTGCGGGCCCGGGCGAGATCGAAGAAGAGCCAATCGCCCCGCAGCTCTCTTCTGAGAACAAGGGTCGGCTCGCAGCCCTCATGCGTCAGGCGAAGGGACGGCGCGCTCAGGCCCGCGCGAGCCTTCCGGAGCACGTCACGCTCTGTGAGATCGAGGGCATCGAGGATCTCGAAACTGGGGCGCGGCTGTTTCACCCGGATCATGGTCTGTTGACGATCGAGGGTCTGGAAGGAGGAGGGGGAAAGCTTCTGATCCGGGCGAGCCACGAGACCGGCCGGGTGCGGAAGATCGCACCGAGCCCTCACCTTCGGCTCGTCAGGGACTGATCTTCGCGGCCCCCCTTGTGCTACCTTCAGCGCTCGGAGGGATGGCCGAGCCATGATCGTCTCCTGCCCCTCGTGCGAGGAGCGCTACAAGTTCAGCGAGGAGAAACTCGGCAAACGAGGGGCCAAGATTACTTGCCCTAAGTGCCGGCATGTCTTCGTCGTTTATAAGGACCGGGAAACCGAGAGTCTCGGGCGAAAGTCGGCGGATGGCACCATCACCGCAGACGAGCGTGCGACGGCCCAGCCCGCGCCTCCACGCAATCCGTGGCCTCGTGACTTTCCGACGTGGAGTTTTCGGGAGCTCGGTGCCACGTGGCGGGTGCGCAAGCTCCAAGGCATGACCTACGAGTTCTACTCGCTCGAGGAGCTCAACGGCTTCCTTGAGGAGCGGCAGGTCAGTCGGTCCGATCAGATCTCGATCGATGGGCGTGACTGGCATGCCATCGAGGACTTCTCGAACTTGACGGCCTACTTCTACGACACGTGGAAGCGCGTCGAGTCGGGCGAGATTCAGCTCGACGACGAAGAAGACGAAGAGGACGAGGCCGACGCGCCGACGACGATTATGGGTGCGGCGAGCAGCCTCGCTGACGAGATTCGTCGTGCGGTGCAAGACGCGCGCACTCCAGCTCCGTCCCCAAGCCGTGTGTCGGCGACTCCAGCGAGCGCGACACCGCGAACGTCCTCTCCACGTGAGACCTCGCCGGATCAAACGGGCGATCACGCAGGATTCGTCACGCCCCCGCCGGCGCAGCCGAGCTGGGGCGGTCCGATGGATGAGCCCGAGCCGACCTCCAAGGCGCGAAGCTGGTCGCCGCCTCCACGTGAGCCGTCTCCTGCCCCGGCGCCCGCCGCGCCGGTGGTTCCACCCAGGCCCGAGCGCGCTCCCACGACAGGTGGGCCCTCGAGCTTTGGGAACGCCAAGCGTGGCTACGGGTCGAATGTGCCGCTGCCGGACGCCTCGGCGCCGATCAGCGCCCCCCCACCGGGCATCCATGACCCATTCACGGCCATGGCTCAGGATGGGCCACCTGCCCCGGCTTTCTCGGAGACCGTCGCACCCGAACCGCCGCCCAAGAAAGAGGCGCGGGCCTCCGGTGGTGGTGGCGGTCTTGTCGGCATGGCAATGGGGCTCTTGGTCTTGCTTGTGCTGGCGATCGCCGGTGGCGTTGCTGGGCTCAAGCTCGGTGTGATTCCCGCCGATGTCGTACCCGTGGACTTGCCAGCGGTGTTGCTGCCGACCGATGCCGCCGAGGCGGGCCCCGAGGGCCAGGCCGCTCCTGAAGGCGACGAGGGCACGGAGGCGGCGCCCGAGACGGAAGAGGCCCCGGCATTCGCCCAGCCGGTTCCGGTCAAGCCCGCTCCCGTCAAGCCGGCGCCTGCTCCGGTGCCATTCGCCGTTCCGAAGCCAAAGCCCGTTGAGGCACCAAAGCCCGAGGCCAAGCCCGCCCCGGCGCCGTTTGTGGTGCCAGCGAAGCCCGCGCCCGTCGCCGAGCCGGAGCCCGAAGAACGGCCCGCGTTTGTCGTTCCGCCCAAGCCTGCACCTGCCCCAGAGCCGGAGCCCTCGGGCGTGATTGAATTGCCGCAGCCGGAGGAGGCCCCTTGAACATCCGCTGTGAGAAGTGCGGGGTTGAACATGAACTGGATCCGCCGGCGTGGGTCATCGAGACCGGCCGTCCGTTTCGGTTTCGCTGCTCAAGCTGCGGTCACTCTCACCTCGTAAATCTGCAGCAGGCCGCGGACGAACAGGCTGAAGCATCGCCCGAGTCCGCGCTGCAGGCCGCGCCAGGACCGACGTCACCGACCCCGCCCCCCGCCGCCCCACCCGCGCCTGTGGCGCCCACTTCGCCAACGGCGTCATCGCCTCCCACCGGGCCGTCTCCCTCGTCGACCGAGGACGTCTACCTCAAACAAGAGGGCAAGGTCTACCTCGTGAAGACCTGGGAGAACCTTGGGAAATGGATTGAGGAAGGTCGCGTCGGCGCCTCCGATCTGGTCTCCGAAGGCGGCGTGCGGTGGGCTCCCGTTTCGAGCCGCTCCGAGTTCGACAATCTCTTCAACGAGCCCGAGCCTGAACCTGAGCCCCAGGTGCCGGTGGCTCCACTCGAGCTCGAGTCGCCCTTCGGAAAAGAGACGCCCTTCGCCTTGGGCGCTGACCGAGAGACCCCGTTCAGCTCGAGCGAGGCGCCCTTCGATCCCTCTGACATGCCGTTCTCGGCTGCCGGAACGCCCTCGGCGCCGAGCGAGCCCGAGCCGATCTACCCGCCGGCCCTCATCGACGATCGAACCCCGGTGCCCGCTCCGCCGATGAGCGCACCCACGCCGTCCAGGCCCACGCCGCTTCCGGAGCCCACTCCTGCGCCGCTGAAGCTCTCGGAGATGCCCACGCTGACCCGCGAGCGCTTCGCGGAGGTGCAGGACCTGCCGACCGGTGAGGAGGAGATGGAGGGACTGACGGCCGAGCGCCTGCCGCCGGCGCTCGGAAACTCTCTTCCCGATGCCGAGGCCGACGCTTTCTTCGACTCCTACAACTCGGAGATCCAAGACAGCGAAGAGGTCGACTGGACACCGCGCAGAGATCCGCCGATCTTGCTGATTCTCGGGGCCATTGTCGCACTTCTCACCATCGTCGGCGCTGGGCTGTTCTTGTCCGGCGTCATTGGACCGGAGGAGGAGGCGGCCGAGCAGCCGATGCTCGCCGGCGCGATGACCGATCACGATGCAGAACCTGCTCCTGAGCCGACGCCGGCCGAGCCAGCGCCCGAAGCCGAGCCCGAGCCTGAGCCCGAGCCCGAGCCCGAGCCCGAGCCTGAGCCTGAGCCTGAGCCGGAGCCGGAGCCGGAGCCAGAGCCGGAGCCCGAGCCTAAGGTCGCCCCCAAGCCGGCAGCCCCTCGGACGGCTTCGGTGAGCACCTTGGTGGACCGAGGGTGGGGCCAGGTCGATTCAGGCAACCTCTCAGCCGCCGAGGCGAGCTTCGGCAAGGCGCTCGCCAAGTCCCCGAGCCACGGGTGGGCCAACTACGGCTACGCCTACGTCCTGGAGCAACAGGGCAACAGTGGTCCTGCAGGTACGTATGCCTGCAAGGCTCAGAAGGGTGCTTCGAGCGACGTAGAGCTCAAGCGCGAAGTTGTTTCCATCCTCAAGCGCCTTGGTGCGAGCTGCGACTGAGCGGCTGCCCGGGTTAGCTTGCACGCCACGCCGTCCCCAGAGGGACCCGGAGGATTCTCATGGCCGAAAAGAACCTGGAAGACGACTACTTTGCCCGCCTCGATGCCGAGAAGCGCGAGGCCCTCAAGCGCCGCCTCGACGGCGAGGCCTCTGTCGCCGCGGACGACGCGCTCCGCGAGCTTCACCACTTCAAGTGCGGCAAGTGCGGGCACGACATGACCACCCAGCTCTTCCGCGGCATCGAGATCGAGGTGTGTGGCACCTGTCAGGCTGTGCTGCTCGATCCCGGCGAGCTCGAGCAGCTCGCGGGCTCGGATGAAGGCCTGTTCAAGGACTTCTTTGGCTTCCTCGGCCGCAAGTAAGTCGGCTAGAGGCCCGCTCCCGCCGCGGCCTGCACCAACTCCGGGTAGCGCGCGTCAGCGGTGGTGAGAACGCCTTCGAGGGTGGCCTTGAAGGCTTCGTAACCGAGGCCGTCGGCAATCTGCATCTCAGACGAGAGCACGACGTCGCCGGTCTCTGGATTGAGCTGGAACTTGCCGAGCAGCAGGTCGTAGTTGAGGGTCGTGAGCTGGACCATCAGCAACACCACGGTCTCCGGGCTCTGCGCGTCGTCGAGAGACAGGTAGTCGCGGGTCGCGATGTACAGGACATCCGCGGGCTCGAAGTGCTGGATGGTCACTGAGAAGGTCGTCTCTCGGCCCTCGAAGTCCATGCGAATGAAGCCGCGATCGGGTCCCCATCCCCAGTTGAACCCCGCGCGGTCCAGGTAGCGGCCTACGGTGTCGAGGTCGGGCTCCCGGGCGAACTGGCTTGGGTCAAAAGCGGTGGACCGCACTTGCTCGAGTGTCTTGACGAGCTCGGCGTTCTCTTGGCGAAGCACTTGAGCCTCGAGCTGCAGCAAGCGCTTCGAGGCGCAGCCGCTGAGCACCAGCGCCGCCAGGAGGGGCCAGAGCTTCACTACTCTGCCGCTTCCAGGCTGACCCGGGGGGCTTCGACGCGGCCGTCGACGATCAGCTGGCCGAAGGCATCACCACCGAAAGTGAGGTCGAGGCCGGCGCCTTCGGGCTCGATCGTTCCCTCGGCGGGGAAGTCGTACTGGAAGAAGCCAAAGAGGTCCGCGGCAGCCACACCCGAGACATCGCCGAGGTCGTTGTCGAGGTCGATGATGAAGGCGAGGTCGAGCTCGATGCCCTGAAGGCCCGCAACGCAGGCGGCGGAACCATTGGCGCTCTCGCCGGTGACGTCGACCACGACGACCGCTGAACCCGAGCAGGGCGCCTGTATGCCTTGGGTCTCGACATTGGCCGAGAACAGCCCCGCGTAGGTGCCGGCGTAGCGGCTCTGCACGCGCACACCCCCGATGGTGTGGGCCAGTCGGTCGCCATTCGGGAGGATGACCTCGGCGGTGATCTCGTGCACGCCTGGCGTGAAGTCGGCGTCGGGCACGTGTGGGCCGCTCAGCGCGAACTCGCTGTCCTGGTCGGTCGTCCAGACGATCTCGTCGAACTCCCAGATCTCGCCCTCCGGCCCGGTGAGCTCTGCTTGAAGCTCTTGAGGGGACTCGATCTCGAGGAAGTCGCCCGACCGTGGCGTGACGATGCGGAGCAGGCCGTTCTCCCAGCCCTCGGCATTCGCGGCGGAGAGGGTAGCGTCGCTGACGCAAGCACTGAGAAGAACCAAAACAGGGAGAAAGCGCGACATATCGACTCCAGAGCCCAGGAAATAGCACCTCATCGCGTGGATCGCCGAAGCCGTTCCACAATTGACGCTTCCTGGAACATAGTTGTGTGGCGCACTCCCGGGCGCGGTTGGTTACCCGGCGTGCGGAGGAAGGATGGCTCAGGGCCTTGTGGTCGGTACGTCTGGCCACATCGATCACGGGAAGACCTCGTTGGTGCGCGCGCTCACGGGCGTGGACCTCGATGCCCTCCCCGAAGAGCAGGAGCGAGGCATCACGATCGCGCTCGGCTTCACGCCGCTCGATCTCGATGACGGCCGACGGGTGGCCTTTGTCGACGTTCCCGGGCACGAGCGCTTGGTGCGGACCATGGTCGCCGGGGCCGCGGGCGTCGATGCCGTGTTGCTCTGCATCTCAGCGGTCGATGGCACGATGCCTCAGACCCGCGAACACCTCGCGATTCTCGACCTGCTTGGGGTGACGCAAGGGGCCGTGGTCCTGACGATGGCCGACCTCGTCGACGACGAGCTGCTCGAGATGGCGGCAGAAGACGCCGAGATGCTGGTCGAGGGCACGTTCCTCGAGGGGGCGCCAGTGGTGCCGTTCTCGTCGGTGACCGGTCGTGGCAAGCCCGAGTTGCTCGAGGTGATTGCCACGTTCGCGCAGACCGACCGCAGTCCAACCGGTCCGTTCCGACTGCCGGTCGATCGCGCGTTCGTACGGCCTGGCTTTGGCACCGTGGTGACGGGCACGGCATGGTCTGGACGTGTCTCCGATGGCCAGACGCTGCGCTTGTTGCCCTCCGAGGCGTCGGTTCGCATTCGCGGTGTGCAAGTGCATGGCGAGTCGGTGTCGGAAGCGATTGGCGGCCAGCGCGTGGCGCTAAACCTGGCAGGGGTCGAGAAGCAGGACGTTCCGCGTGGCACCTTGGTGGTCGGCGGCGACGTGGCCGTGAGCTCGATGCTCGACGTGCGCTACACGCACCTTCCCGGGGCTCCCGAACTCGACGATGGGGCGCAGGTCCGCGTGTTGCTCGGCACCTCGGAGCGCATCGGCCGGCTTCACATCGCTGCCAACAACGACCATCTGGTTCCCGGGCGCACCACAGCGGCGCAGCTCCGCTTGGACAAGCCACTGGCCTGCTTGCCCGGGGATCGGTTTGTGATCCGCCGCGCGAGTCCGGTGACCACCCTTGGTGGAGGCGTCGTGGTCGACCCTTGGGCGCCGCGTATGCGTCACAAGACGCGGGTGGCGCACGGTGAGGCCATGAACCGCCTTGCCGATGGCGATGCGGTGGTGTGGCTCGAGCGCGCCGGGGAGGGCGGCCTGTCGCTGGCCGAGTGGTCGCTTCGAGCGGGTGACACCTTGGCGCCGGTCCTCGGTGAGCGCGTGCTCGCTCCACGGGTTCTCGGACGACTCGAAGGTGCGTTGCTCCAGGCCCTCACCGCCTACCATGCCGAGCTTCCGCTCTCGCTGGGCGCGCATCGCCGGGAGCTGCGACGCGGGCGGCTGGCCCACGTGGACGAGAAGATCTTCGATGGGCTCGTGGACCGCCTGTCTGACGGGCACTTGATCGACGTGCATGGACCGCTGGTTCGTCTCGCCAGTTTCCATGTGGAGCCCACGCCGGAGCAGGTGGTGATCAAGGACAGAGTCGCGGCCTCGTTGGCGGCCGCAGGCTTTGCCGGTATCGCCCCGAAGGTGCTTCACGAGACCCACTCCGAGCCCGAGGTCGAGGCGCTTGCCAGGCTGCTCGAGGCCGAGGGCGTCGCGGTGCTTGTTCCGCAAGTGGGCTGGGTCGATGCATCGGTGCTCGAGGGGCTTCGCGTGTCATTGCGAGAGCACTTCGAGGGCGCCGAGTTCCTCACGCCCGCAGACTTCAAGGCGATGACCTCGTTGTCGCGAAAGACCGCGATTCCGCTGTTGGAGTGGCTCGACAGGTCGAAGTGGACCTCGCGGCGTGGCGAGGGACGCGTCGTCGGCGCTCAGCTCTAGCCGACCCACTCGCGCACGTCGGTGCGAATCAACAGGCCGATGATCACCAGCGAGAGGGGGCTGCAGCACGGGTTGAGGACCAGGTGCACACCGGCGATGGCAAGGCTGATCAGCCAGGCCCAAGGACGTCGCGTCGCGAGTCCCCAAACACAGAGCAGGCCGCTTGCCGCGAGCACAGCGCCTCCGAGAAAGGGCACGAGGCCTGCCGCTGGAACCATGTACGCAGGGGGTGCGGACGGAATGTTCTGCAGCACCGTCTGGATCCAGGCGTAGTAGGCACCCGCCGAGGCGCCCATCACCACGTCGAAGACCGCCTGACCGAGCAGCATGTACTGGATTGCGAGAACCGCGGTCGGCCGAGTCGCTTCGTCCACCTCTTCTCCCGTGGGCTCTGCGCATGGCTATCCCTCGCGTTCGCGGCATGCCAAGCAGGTCGCTGCGGGATAGGTCTCGCCGTCACGAGAGGAGACCGATGCTCACCGAACGCACCCACACCGCCGGCGAACTGCGGCGCGAACACGCAGGAACCACCGTTGTCCTTCAGGGCTGGGCTGCGCGCGTGCGAGATCGCGGCGGCGTCACCTTCATCGTGCTGCGCGATCGGTACGGCAAGGTCCAGGTGACCGTCGATGAGCGCTGCTCCGAGGCCATTCGCGAGGTCGCGAAGTCGGTCCGCCAAGAGTACGTCGTTCAGGTCTCCGGCGAGGTGGTCGAGCGTTACCGCGAGAACAACGACATGGCGACTGGCGCCATCGAGATCGTTCCGACCGCACTCGAGGTGCTCTCCGGCACTCGTCCGCTTCCGTTCGCGCTCGACGAGCACATGGACGCCCACGAAGAGACCCGTCTTCGTTACCGCTTCCTCGATCTTCGTCGTCCCCAGCTGCAGCGGAACATGATCTTGCGTCACAAGGCGGCCCTCGCCGTGCGCCGTGCGCTCGATTCGCAGGACTTCCTCGAGATCGAGACGCCGATGCTCACCAAGGCCACGCCCGAAGGCGCGCGCGACTACGTCGTGCCCAGCCGCGTGCATCCCGGCCACTGGTACGCGCTTCCGCAGTCGCCGCAGATCTTCAAGCAGATCTTGATGGTGGCCGGCATGGACCGCTACTTCCAGATCGTGCGCTGCTTCCGCGACGAGGACCTGCGTGCCGACCGTCAGCCCGAGTTCACGCAGATCGACATCGAGATGTCGTTCGCGACGCAGGACATGGTGCTCACCGCCGCCGAGAAGGTGGTGCGGGCGATGTGGGCAGAGGCCGGTCACGAGATCGCCGAGATCCCGCGGCTGACCTTCGCCGAAGCCATGGACCGCTTCGGTGTCGACAACCCCGACATGCGCTTCGGCATGGAGCTGTGCACGATCACTTCCGAGCTCGGCGACAGCAGCTTCCCGCCGATCGCCAACGCCATCGCCGACGGCGGCATCGTCAAGGGCTTCGTGCTCAAGGGCGGCGCCGAGGGCAACTCACGCAAGGTGCTCGATGGCTGGACGGCGTTTGTGCGCGGCTACGGTCTCGGCGGCCTGCTCTGGGGCAAGGTCACCGCCGATGGTGCGACCGGACCGCTCGGCAAGGTCGTTCCCGACGCGCCCGGCATGCTCGCAGCGATGGGTGCCGAGCCCGGCGACCTCGTGCTGGTCGGAGCTGGCGAAGAGGACCTCGTCAACACCGGCATCGGCCGACTTCGCGTCAAGGTGGCCAAGGACAAGGAGCTCATCGAGCCCGGCCTCTTCACCTTCTGCTGGGTGGTCGACTTCCCGCTGTTCGAGAAGGACGGAGACGGCGGCTGGACCCCGATGCACCACCCCTTCACCTCGCCCAAGCCGCAGCACCTCGGCCATCTCGAGGACGGCAACCTCGGCGCCATCCTCTCGGATGCCTACGACCTCGTCTGCAACGGCAGCGAGCTCGGTGGCGGCTCGATTCGTATCCACCGCGAGGATGTGCAGCAGCAGATCTTCCGCGCGCTGGGCATTGACGAGCAAGAGCAGCGCGAGAAGTTCGGCTTCCTGCTCGACGCACTCGCACACGGTGCTCCGCCGCACGGTGGACTGGCCTTCGGACTCGACCGCTGCGTCATGCTTCTCGCCGAGGCCGACTCGCTGCGCGACGTCATCGCCTTCCCGAAGACGACGAGCGCTCAGGACGTGATGTGTGGCGCGCCCTCCAAGGTCGACAACGCCGAGCTCGATGAGCTTCACGTGAAGAACCTGGACCGCGGATGACGGTCTACTCGAAGCGCCTGGACGAAGCGGTTGCACTCGCGGTGCGCGAGTTTCGGCCGGTCGTGCGCAAGGGCACCACGGTGCCCTACATCACCCACCTGTTTGGCGTGATGGCGCTCGTCGGCGAGTTCGGGGGCGACGAAGACCAGCTGATTGCGGCCGTGCTCCACGACTTCCTCGAGGACATCGAGTCCTCGTCCGAAGAAGCGATGCGCGCCCAGTTTGGCGACCGGGTGACGCGCATGGTCGTGCAGTGCACCGACACGACTCAGATCCCGAAGCCACCGTGGCGGCATCGCAAACAGAAGCACCTGGCGAAGGTGCTCGGCCTGCCCGACGACACCCGTCTCGTGATGTGCGCGGACAAGCTCCACAACTGCACCACCCTCGTGCGCGATGTGCGGCATGAGGGCGTAGCGACGCTCGAACGCTTCACGGGCAAGCGGGAAGGCACGCTCTGGTACTACCGCGAGATGGCGGTGGCCCTGGGCATGGGCTGGCGCCACCCGATCCTCGATGTGTTCGAGCGGACGGTCTCGGATCTCGAAGAGGCGGCCGGGGTATTGCGATGAGCACGGTTCGACTGGTCGATGCCGGACCCGACAAGGTCGCGGTGATCAAGGTTGTCTGCAAGGCGACGAAGAGCACGCTTCAGCAGGCTTTCGATGCCGTGCAGTCAGTGCCTACGGAGCTCACGCTCGACGAAGAGAGTGTCGAGGCACTGCGCGAGCTCGGGGCCGTGCTCGAGGCGCTGTAGCTAGCTGCACTCCGCGGGGCCGCCGACCACAATGGTGACCTGTGGCGCGTCGTCGAGCGACAGCGTGATGGTGGTGGCGAGCGTGAAGGGAATTCCGCTGAAGACGGTCTTCCAGACGTCGTGTACCGTGTCGGCCGAGGCCGGTCCGGACAGGTCGAACTCGAAGTCGGAGACAGGTGGGTCGCCGATCATCGTGCCACCACCGACGGGGTCGACGTCCATGCCGAGCTGGTCGCTGAGTGCCTCGCCCAGCATGTCTTCGACGTAGCCGCGGTCCATCGGCGACAAGCCGGGCGTGATGGTGCAGCTGAGCTTCATGACGCGGGCGGGGGCGGGGGTCCGCCGCTACCCGGGGGTGGGGGAGGACCGGCAGACAGCGCGGCCGCGACCTCGGGAACGTCCTTTGCGGGCTTCCACCCGTCAAAGCCTTCGGCCCACAGGTGGTGTGTGCCGTCAGGGGAGGCCTTGAGAATGGCGATGACCTCGTCGAGGCTCTTCTCGCCGGGTCCGGCGTCGCCGTGGTAGTGAAAACTCAAGGTTGCGGCGGCTGGAGGCACTTTTCCGGCGATGGCTGGCACCTCGGTCCACGGCTTCCAGCCCGCCCAGCCGGCCTGCCAGATCAAGTGCTTGCCGGTGCGGTTCTTGGCGACTTCCGAGGCGATGGCGTCGGCGGTGAGCTGCTGCTGACTGCCGCCGAAGGAGTAGTGGAAGGTCTCGGCACCAGGCACCGGCGGGGGAACGGCCGCTCCGCCGCCGGCCATGCCCGTGTGGGGGTTGAAGTGGGCGCCGCCCTGGCCCATGCCGGCCATCTGGTTGCCCATCATGTTGCCCATGCCAAAGCCCACACCCATGCCGATGCCCGCGCCGCCAATGCCGGTGTTTGCGGCCGCGGTGCCAATGGCGTCGGCGGCCTGCAGCTTGGCGTAGGCGTCGAGATTGCCGAGCACGCCCATCTTGGTGCGCGCGTCGAGGGCCTTCTCGACCTCTTCGGGCAGGCTGATGTTCTCGATGGTGAAGTCGGAAATCGTGATGCCGTAGGCTTCTTGCACGGCGGGATTCATGCGGTCCCGCATCGCGTCGCCGAGGTCCATGTAGTTGGCGGCGAGGTCGAGGACGGGGATGCGGGCTTGGCCGATGGTGTCGACCAAGGCCGAGACGAGCTTGCGCTTGAGCTGACCGGTGATTTCGTCGCGGGTGAACAGCCCGTCGGTGCCGACGATCTGGCGGATAAACTCGGCGGGATCGGTGACGCGGAACGAGTAGATGCCGAAGGCGCGCACGCGGACGGGGCCGAACTCCGCGTCACGCATCATGAACGGGTTCGCCGTGCCCCAGCGGTTCTCGGTGAACTGGCGGGTGTTCACGAAGAGGATGTCGCCCTTGTAGGGGTAGGACAGGCCGTACTTGATCGTCTGAAAGAACGAGGTGATCGGCGTGTTGCGCGTGTCGAGGGTGTAGGTGCCGGGACCGAACACGTCGGAGAGCTGGCCCTCCGAGACGAAGACCGCAGCCTGACCCTCGCGAACGATGAGCTTGGACTGGTCGGTGATCGCCTTGTCGAAGACGGGAAAGCGGTAGACGACGGTGTCGGAAGAGTCGTCGGTCCAGTCGATGACGTCGAGGAACTGAGCCTTCGCGTGCGAGGTCAGCGTGTCCCAGATTCCCATGTGTTCGCCTCCGTCTCCGGTGAGCATCGCAGACGCTCGCAGCCGGATCCAGCAAGGACGTATCCACGGTTCGCCGGACGGGAAGGATCGATCCGAGGCTTGGGCCCTAGAGGCCGCGCGAGCCCTCGGGCCGCAGCGGGATCTGACCGGACAGCGCGGCGTCGATGGTCGCCACGATACGGGCGCGATCTTCGGGCAGGCGTCCGCCGAGGGGAAGGTAGTTCGAGGCGTGGTTGGTCCGGAACAACGCGTCGGTGGGGCGGGCCAGGTCCACGAAGGTGCGCAGCTCGCCCAGGAGATCGGCCTTGCTCGGCAGCTCGAACTTGCCGCGGGCCTCGAGCTTGGCTTGGGGCGTACCGGGCACCACCGTCAGGGTGAGGGCCGCCAGGAACTCCGGGTCCATGGCGGTCGCGAGAGCGGCGGACTGGGCTGCGTGCTCGGCCGAGCGCTCGGTTCCGCCGGCTCCGAGCAAGAAGATCGCCGAGACCTCCATGCCTGCGGCCTTTGCGCGCTGGGAGGCTTCGACGTGGGCATCGAAGTCGTCGCCCTTCGCGATGCGCTTGAGGGTCGTGTTGTCGCCTGACTCCGGTCCAATGTAGAGCCGCGTGAGGCCGGCATCGGCGAGCTGCTTGAGCTCGTCGTCGGTCTTCGCGGCGACATTGCGGGCCATGGCGTAACAGCTGACGCGCTTGAGTCGCGGGAGCTTGCGCGCGGCGTCGAGGATCGGCAGCCAGTGGTCCAGATCCATGGTCAGGGCATCGCCGTCGGCGACGAAGACCTTGGTGATGCGGTGTCCGGCGGCCTTGGTGACCGTGCGCATGTCCTGAAGACTCTCGGACAGCTCGCGTACCCGAAAGCGCTTGCCGGTGTACATCGCGCAGTAGGTACATGCATTCCACGAGCAGCCGATGGTGGCTTGCAGAATGTAGGCATCGGCCTCGCTCGGGGGCCGGTAGATGTCGCCTTCGTAGCGCATGGGCGTCTCACGTCTGGGCGGGCTGTCGAAGACCTGCCGATGCGCGGGTCTATCGCGAAAGCACGACCCCAGCAGAACCGGTCTGTCTGGGAGCTCGAAAGCGCAGCTCCGTGCACGACCCGCCGGGGCTGGTACGGTCGTCGTGGAGGCGCCCTTGCGAAGTGGTCTCGCCCTATTGGTCTTGCTCGGTCCGGGTTGCGACCCCACCAACATCGAGGATGGAGGGGTTGATGGCTGCGGCGAGCCGTCTGCCGGCCTGTTCGACTGTAATCACTCGGACTGCGGCGAGGACTGTGTCGTGGGAAGGGCGTACGCCCTGGACTTTACGTTCATTCGCTTCGTAGAGCCGGAGGGCGTGGGGTCGCTACTGGGTGAGTACCTCGAGGACGTGGACGGGTATCTCTCACCCACCGCGGTGAGCGCGACCGAGCTCGATCTCCTGGGAGCCAGCGGCGATGGGGCAAGACAGTCCGTCTGCGACCCGACGGTCGCGCTTCCCACGGCGGCGTTCGATGACAGCCGCGCATTTGCGATCGACGCCACGGGCACCACCACCAGCGTGCCCGCGCTCGGAGTCTCGATCCCCGTCACCGATCTGGTCGTGTCCGGCACCTTCAGCGCCGATGGCTCATCCATGCAGGACATTGTGTTCGCAGGCCTGCTCGACACCCGGCCACTGGTACCCCTGGTTGATGCGAATGGGCAAGATGACACGATCTGCGACCTGTCGAGGAGCATCGGCGTGGACTGCAAGGACTGCGGAAATGGGCAGACGTACTGCCTCGATGTCTTCGCGGACGGCATCACCGCTTCGTGGGCGAGCGACACGACCCTCGCGCCGCTCGAGGATGTCTGCGCGCAGCCCGACGCTGAGACCCTCTGTGTCGATGCGTGTGTGAATGGCACGGTGACACCCATCTGCAGCGTGTCCAGCTTCGGCTTGGCCACGGCCTCAGGGTTGTGGTTGGTGGTGCCGCTGGTACGCCGGCGGAAGGGGGAGTGATGCGACCTGGGAAACTCAAGATCGACGGCTTTCCTGGCGCGGCTTTGCTGCTCAGTCTGCTCGTCGCTTGTGGTCCGGGTGCGGTCGAAGGCATCGAAGGTACCGTTGCGGGAGAGTGCACGGACGACGCCGACAACGACGCCGACGGGCTGTTCGACTGCAACGACCCCGACTGCTCGGGGGCGGCCGCCTGCGCGGAAGGCGACACGGATGCCGACACCGACGCCGATACCGATACCGATGCGGACGCCGACACCGACGCCGATACGGACACCGACACCGGCTCAATATTCACGTGGTACGTGAACACCACCGAGCCCCCAACCGGTACTCACACCTGTCACACCCCAGGAAGCAGCTGGCTCACGCAGAGCGTGGACAGCGCGCGGGTGGACGACTTTCCGTTCTCGGGAATCGTGGCCGACTTCGAGACCGAAGACCCCGTGTCCGGGGCCACGGTCGAGTTGAGGCTGAACGACGAAGTGGGCGGCAGCGCCGATCGAAGTGCAGTGAGCGGCAGCAACGGCGAGCTGTCGCTGAGTGTGCCGTCGTGCCTGCCATTGACCTACCGAGTGGCCACCGATGCGCTCCAAGATGAGACGCGGGTCAGCTACACCGTGCATCAGGTGTTTCACCTTCCCAACGCGACGATTGGCGGGTCGCTGAACAGTCTGTCGACGATCACCTACCGGCTCGTACCATCGCTACTCGGTGTGTCGGTCGACGCGGACAAGGCAACGGTCTGGGGCACGGTTCGCGATTGTGCTGGCCAGCCTTACGCGGGGGCGCAGTTGCTGGTTCGCGGCAGTGGCGGAGCCGTCCTCGAGCCCGTCTCGACCCACTACTTTCGTGATCGCTTCCCGAATCGCGATCAGCTCGAGACGTCAGCGGACGGGCACTGGCTGGCGGCGAACGTGCCTTCCGGACCGGTCACCATCGAGGCCTATGTCTACAACGGCTCCGGCTACGACCTGCTCGGGGCCACCGAGGTGACGGTGGTGGCCGATGCCGTCATGTTCTCAGACATCACCACGGGCTACGGCTCTGGCGTGGTCTACCCGCCGTCTTGCCTGGTGCGCTGACCCTGCTCGAGGAGGGCCCTTGATTCTTCGCGGCTGGCCGGTGAGCCCGTATACGGCCAAGACCCGTGCCTACCTTCGGTTCTGCGAGCTCGAGTTCACCGAGCGGCAGCCCACCGCATTCGGCTTGTACTTTCGCGTGCAGAAGAAGGTCGGGAAGATGGTGATGCCCACCCTCGAGCTGGACGACGGGCGCTGGCTACAGGACACCTCGGACATCGCGGACTTCTTCGAGAATCGCGACCCGAAAGTGACGCCGGAGGCACCGCTCAACCGCTTCCTGTCGGCCTTGTTCGAGCTGTTCGGCGACGAGTGGCTGATCATCTGCGCGATGCAGGCGCGGTGGCGCACACCCGGCAACCCCGAGTTCGCCATCGCTGAGTTCGGTCGAACGGGCTTTCCCGGACTTCCGGGCCGGGTTCAGCGACGGCTCGCGCGCCCTCTGGCCGAGCGCATGCAGGCCCATCTTCCGCGCATGGGCCTGACGCCAGCGATGGGCACGGCGTTCGACCAGATGCTGGACCAGTGGCTGGCTGACCTCGACGTTCATCTCGAGAAGCGCGACTACTTGCTCGGCGGGCGTCCCTGTCTCGGTGACTTCGCGTGCATGGGGCCGATCTACGCTCATGTCTGGCGCGATCCTGCGTCTCGTCACCGCGTCGAGGCGCATCCGCGGGTGCTCGCTTGGATGAATCGAGTGCACGAGGGCGAGCCGGCGTCGGGGGACTGGGCCGCCGAGGTCCCGGCGACGCTCATCCCGCTGCTTGCCCCCGTCTTCACGCAGATGCTGCCGTGGATTCGGACTGTTGTGGACGCGGTCAATGCCTGGTGTGCGGAACACCCGGGATCGAAGCGTGTGCCGCGCGCGCTTGGCAACGCCGCCTTCTCGGTGGGGGACACGAACGGTGAGCGGGTGATGGTGACCTTCGCGCACTGGATGGCGCAGCGACCGCTCGCCGTCGCCAACGAACCCTCGGTGCAGGCCTGGCTCTCTGAGCACGGCTGGCACGAGGCGGTGAACAGCATTGAGCTTCGGCACCCGATGGTGCGCCGCGACTACCGCGAGTGGCTCGAGACGACCTGCTAGCGCGCGTCGCGGGTGGCGAGTTCTTCGTCGGCCTTCACGATCAGGTCCTGGTTTCCGGTGGCGACCAGACCGATGCGGGCGTCCTCGGTGAGCAGGCCGTCTGCCGCGGTCACGACGTAGAGCCAGTTCGTGAGCAGGCGCAGGGTCTCGTCGCCGTCCTCGACGAAGACATCGAGGCCGAAGGTCTGGTTGACGCAGTTGTTGCCGTTGTCGGAGCAGCCGGCCTCCGAGATCCAGTGTCGAGCCACGAAGGCGCGTCGGTCGCCGAGGCCTACCCAGCGGTAGTCCTTACGCAGCGAATAGGGGATCTCGACGCCGAACGGCCCACCCTTGAGCACCTCGTTCTCGGTGCGGACAAGCCCGGTGCCGGCGGCAAAGGTCTCGGCGTCGCCCTCGATGATGCTGCGGTCGTACACCTCGAAGGTCGACGGGTCGTTCCAGATTTGGTCGGCCTCGACGACGGCGGCGGCGTGCAGGTCGATCGAGAACGCGCTCGGCCCCGAGTTCGCGATTCCGACGTGATCGGCCAGGTCCTGACCCTCGGGGATGGTCACCTGCACCAGGTCGTCTTCGGTCAGGTTCGTCAGCCGCATGCCGAGCCAAGCCTCGTCGGTGCGGCCGTTCTCGGCAATCCAGTCCACGAGTCCTACCATCGCGAGGTCGAAGTCCTGGGCGTCGTCCCAGGTCCGGTAGACGTCGTGGGTGCGCTCGTCGAGGGTCGGTGGCGCGGCGTCGCGTTCTTTCGCGCAGGCGAAGAGCAGGAGCAGGGGAAGCATGCGGGTCATGGACTCAGGATACCCGAACATTCCGGGGTCAGCGGGATACGCGGCCCTATGCACACCATCTCCGAGCTCGATCTGCGTACTGACTTTGTGGATGCGCTGCCCGGCGACGCCTCCCAGGTCCCCGGTTCCCGGCAGGTCTTCGAGGCCTGCTGGTCCTCGGTTCAGCCGACACCGGTGGCCGGTCCTCAGCTTCTTGTGGTGGTGCCAGAGGTCGCAGAACTGCTTGGTCTCGATCCCGCTCCGACCGACGAGTTGGCGGCGGTGCTCGGCGGAAACCAAGTCGTGGACGGCATGAAGCCCTTTGCGGCTTGCTACGGCGGCCACCAGTTCGGCCACTGGGCCGGTCAGCTTGGCGACGGACGGGCCATGACCCTCGGGCAGGTCCACCACGATGGCCAGTCCTTCGAGCTGCAGCTCAAGGGGGCCGGCCCGACACCGTACTCGCGCCGTGCAGATGGCCGAGCGGTGCTGCGCAGCTCGCTGCGGGAGCTGATCTGCAGTGAGGCCATGCATCACCTCGGCGTGCCGACGACGCGAGCGCTCGCCTTGACATGGACCGGGGACGGGGTGCTGCGCGACATGCTCTACGACGGGCATCCCGAGCATGAGCCCGGCGCCATTGCGACCCGGGTGGCGCCTTCGTTCCTGCGCTTCGGAAGCTTCGAGATCCATGCCGCCCGGGGCGATCGAGAGACCTTGCGCACCTTGGTCGACTACACCATCGACCGTCACTTCCCCGAGCTCGAGAAGGGCGATGTGGTCGGCTTGTTTCGGGAGGTCTCGCGGCGCACCGCGCTGTTGATGGTCGACTGGATGCGCGTGGGCTTCGTGCACGGCGTGATGAACACCGACAACCTCTCGGTGCTCGGCCTCACGATGGACTACGGCCCTTACGGCTGGCTTGAGCCCTACGACCTCGACTGGACGCCAAACACCACCGATGCCCAGGGCAAGCGGTATCGCTACGGGTGGCAGCCGTCGGTCGCGCGATGGAACCTGTCGCGGTTTGGCGGCGCGCTCTCGGCCTTGGTCGAAGACACCGCCCCGCTCGACAAGGTGCTGGTGGACTACGCCGACATCTACGACGAGGCCTACGTCGCGATGATGCTGCAGAAGCTCGGTGTCGAGTCCACCGACGCAGAGGGTGACCACGCGCTAATCGAGGGGCTCTCCGCACTGCTGACGTCCACCGAGACGGACATGACGCTGTTCTTCCGGCGCCTCGCGGATGTGCCCGCGGGTGCGCCCGCTTCAGAGGCGGCTTCGATTCTCGCCGAGGCGCTCTACGAGGACGTAGAGGACTACGCGACCCTGCTCGGTGATTGGTACGCCGTCTATTCGGTTCGGGTGGCGGCTTCGTCGCAGTCGGATGCAAAGCGTCGCGCGTCGATGAACGCTGTCAATCCGCTCTACGTCCCGCGCAACTACCTGGCCCAGCTCGCGATCGACGCGACGGAGCCCGGCAAGACCGAAGCCCTCGAGGAGCTACTCGACGTGCTCCGCAAGCCGTACACCGCGCAGCCTGGCCGCGAGAAGTACGCCGAGAAGCGGCCCGAGTGGGCGCGCAATCGTCCCGGATGCTCGATGCTGTCCTGCAGTTCCTAGTTGTCGAGAGCGCCCTCGAGAATCCATGCCTCGAGCAGTCCGAACTGGTCGGTGGTGAGCGGGGTGCCGTTCTTGGGCATGTCTCCGCCATTTCCGCCGACGTCCCGCTGAGTGCCGTTGACCTTGTGCCAGAGGTAGCTGTTCGCCGTGGACCCGGGCTCGATCAGGTCGAGGTCGGACTGGGTTGAGGGGACGTTGACCGTGGTCACGTAGGCGCCGATGAGGTTCAGTCCAGCGTCCGCGGTGTTCGCGTTGTGACAGCCCGCGCACTTGATCGACAAGATCGGCTGAACGTCGTCGGCGAGCGAGACGGTGCTCGTGTCCGTGTCCGCGTCGGCGTCGGTGTCCGCGTCGGCATCGGTGTCCGCGTCGGCATCGGTGTCCGCGTCGGCATCGGTGTCTGCGTCGGCATCGGTGTCTGCGTCGGCATCGGTGTCGGTGTCGGCATCGGTGTCTGCGTCGGCATCGGTGTCCGCGTCGGCATCGGTGTCTGCGTCGGCATCGGTGTCGGTGTCGGTGTCCGCTTCCGGGTCGCTGGTGTCGACGCTGTCGGTGTCGGTGACGGATGCGTCGGTACACGCGAGGGTGCCGAGCAAGACCAGAAGAGAGATACGCATGTGGGCCTCCACTCTCGATCTACGTGCGGGTTCGAGGCGGCCTAGGGGGTGCACCAAGTTGCTTCGGGTGCCGGGCGGACGGGTGTCCTGCGGTCGAGTGCGATAGAGGGCGGCGTTCGGAGGAACTCGTGGCCGACAAGCGTACCCAGCGCGCACAGAAGAAGCGTGAGAAAGCCCGCAAGAAGCGTGCGGGAAAGCAGCACGTCGGCCGAGCGGCTGCCTCTGGCGGGCTCAAGTCCGCGGCGGGTTGGCCCACTGGAGATTGCTGGGCCACCGACACCTACGATCAGCGCGGGACCGACGTGCTCGTCTGCTTCACCCGGCAGAACGAGTCGGGACGGGTCGCCGCCGCCTTCTTCGAGATCGATCTCACCGAGGAGGGCGTGCGCAAGGTGCAGACCTTCGGCAACGTGACCGACCAGCAGGTCATGGGCGAGATTGGGCAGCGCAGCGACGAAGACACCACTGTCGTTCAAGTCGATCCGTCGCTGGCCGTGAAGATCGTTCTGGCCGCCCGCGACCTCATGGACGATGCCCCCAAGGGCTACGGCGATGCAGTCGGGCTGTTCGGCGAGATCGACCCTGAGGACGCGCTCGAAGACATCCCGACAGGGTACGAGCCCACCGAGGAAGTCGTCGTCCCCACCGGGTTGTTCAGCGGCGTGAAGCGCTTCTTCGGCCTGATCTGATCAGGTCTCGCTCGGCTCGGGACTGTGCCGGTGCTCGTAGCTGGCCCGGGCACTGTGGTCGGCGGCCTTGAAGATCCTGTCGACGCCCAAGAGGCGCCCGATCTTCTCATACACCCGCCGTGGTAGCAGAGCGGGCAAGATGACGGCGAGCCTGGCGCTCTTCGGCACAAACACGTCCACCTTGCCCCGCTCGATGGCTTCGAGAACGCCATCCGCGACGTCCTGCACTTCACAAGGGGGCGGCCAGCGCAGGTGCTGCACACCGGTGATGAGCTCGGTCTTCACGGGTGCCGGGCAGACATAGGCCAGGTGCACGCCGGTGCCTTCCAACTCGATGCGCACCGACTCGGTCAGGCCGACGACCGCGTGCTTTGAGGCCGAGTAGACCGCGCCGTAGGGCGTTCCGAGCTTGCCCGCGGTCGACGCGATGTTCACCACGGTGCCGCGTCCTCGGGCTCTCATTCGGGGAAGAACCGCCCGCATGCCATTCATCACGCCCTGCAGGTTCACCGCGAGCTGTGCGTCGGTGTGGGCCGCGTCGGTGTCGAGGAACGGGCCGATGCGCATGATGCCGGCGTTGTTGACGAGGATGTCGATGGGACCGAGCTCGTCTTCGATCGACGCCACAAGTTGCTCGAAGGCATCGGCGTCGCTGACGTCGAGGGTGTAGGCGTGCGCGGTGCCGCAGGCGGAGAGCTCGGTGGCCGTGCGGCTCGGGTCATCGCGGTCCACCAGAGCGACGACGCAGCCTCGTGACAGCAGGGTTCGGGCGGTGGCGCGGCCGATTCCCCGGGCGGCGCCCGTGATGAGCGCGATTTGACCGGTCACTACGGATGTTGGAGCCATCTCGCCTCCCTGTAGAGACGATAGCGCGTGGCGAAGTGATGCAGGCCCTTGCCGATCGAGGGGGCGGCGAAATACCGGGCGGAGCCGTCGGAGACCGCCATGAGTGAGACCCCAGACATTGAACGCCCCCATCGCTCACGCGGCGGCTGCTTCTTCCTCGTCCTCCCGGTCGTCTTGATCCCGACGGTGATCGGCGGCTACACGCTGATGTTCGGCCTCGGCGTCGCGGGGCGTGCACCCACCGGCGATCGGGTCCAGATGGACTTCGAGGGCTGCATCGAGGCGCGCGAGGTCGTGGTCTCGCGCGTCGAGCATATGGGACTCGGCGACCCTACGGCGGCGACGACGGACGGTGGCTTCTCGGTCACCGCACAGATGCCCGACGATGCCCGCGTCGCCGGCATGATCCCCGAGAGCCTCACCGAAGTTGGGGACATGGAGCTGTACTACGGAGCGGGCCGCACCGATCCACTCGCCAGCCAGGCCGACGTGGTCGATGCCTTTCCGCGGATGACCACCGATGCCAGCGCGACCTCGGTCATCAAGCTTGTTCCGGAGGTCGGCATCGCCATTCAGAAGCGCCAGATGGAAGAGCCGTCGGGCTTCATCGAGCTGTACATCGACGACAAGCTCGTCATGACCGTGCAGAACGCGGCGCCGATCGTCGACAACGAGCTCGACATCGAGCCCGAGCCCGAGCTTGCACGCGAGGCCATCGAAAGGGCGGCGTCTCGCGCCATCGCGGTCGCTGATCCGCTTCCGTGCGCCATCTCGCTCCGGTCCACGTCGGTGATCGCGCCCTAGCCGCGAAATTCGCTGCGTGTGGCCGGCCCGTGGTCTAGCCTGGGCCGGGGAGGATCGATGCGGAGAGTCGTGGGTGTACTGGTCGTGCTGGCTCTCGCGCCTCAGGCGTGGGCTCCGGTGACGATCTCAGTGTGCTCGGGTCCTTCGGACTACGACTCGGGAACAATGACCCAGTGCGACTTTGGCTCCGTGTCGGATGCCTTGGCCTCTCGGCCGGCCACAGACGCTGTGATCGAGGTCTACACCCCCAACGACCTGACCATCTTCGAGTCATTCACGGTCGCGCAGGGCATCACCATCCGCGGTGTCTACAACCCCACCGTCGACGATGTCCCGACGTTTTACGCGACCTCGGGTGCGGCGGTGTCGGTGGACTGCCTGTCGTGCACGGTGAGCTTGTCGAACTTCGACGTGCTGATCGACACCGGCGGTGATGGCGTCGAGTTTGCGAACCGCACCGGGCTCGTCGGCCGCCTCACTGACGTCTGGTTCCTCGGAGATGAGGGCTTCGCCGCCGGGCATGCGATTCGTGCGTGGGGGCCGTCATCGGTGATCGTCAATGGCGGTGGCGCATGGGCCGACTCGATCAACCTCGGGGTGGAAGACGGCGCCTCCTTGGTCTGGGGCACCGGTTGGCTCGAGGCTCGCGACGGTCCTCTGGGCCACGTGTACGGGTCGCTCACCTTCACCGAGAGCGAGCTGTACTCGCCCGGCGATGCGCCCGGCTTGGTCGTGCATCCCACCGGTGTGCTCACCTTGCAGACGGACTCGTGGCTCGACGGTACCGCCTACGATCTCACCGCCTGGCGGACCGACCAATCGCTGATTCAGGTGAACGGCGGCACCCTGGCGGTATCGAACTCGACCCTCACGGACGGTGCGGCTGCGACTCGCGAAGGTAGCCTGATCTACGCGGGCATCGGCAGCCAGGTTTCGCTGACCGACTCGCTGCTGCAGGATGGCTGGTCGGCCTACGATGGCGGCCTGGTCCACATGGACCAAGGTGAGTCATTCACCGCGACGGGCACGCTGTTCACTGGGGGCTTCGCCGACGCAAACGGCGGTGCGGTCAAGCTCATCAGCGTGCCGTCCGTCAGCATCACGGACTCCGTGTTCTCGGGCAATGAGGCGACCAACGGACACGGCGGCGCTCTCGGGCTCTACGACACGCCCGCGACGCTCGATGGCGTCACCATCTCGGACAACACTGCGGGCACCGAGGGCGGCGGGCTCTACCTCGCGGCGGGGTCCGACGCGACCATCAAGGGTGTGAGTCGTTTCCTTACGAACGAGGCCGTCGATGGAGGCGGCATTTATGGTTTGGACTCGAGCATCGCGCTGAACGGCGCGTTCATGAGCGGGAACACGGCCACGGGTTGGGGCGGGGCGGTGTCGATGGACGTCACCTCGCTGTCGGCGTCGCTCGGCATCACCGGGGCCACGCTCACCGAGAACACGGCGACCATTGGTGGGGGTGCGGTCTCTACGGACGGACGCACGGTGGTCCAGATCACAAACTCTCGGCTCACCGAGAACCAGGCCGGCGCTGGCGGAGCGCTGTCGTCGGCAACCACGCCCACCGGCTACGTACGGAACACCCTGTTCTGCCGCAATTCGGCGTCGAACGGCGGGGCGATCTACAGCTTCCTCGATAACAACGGCACCCTGGCGCCCGAGTCCTGGAACAACGTCGTCTTCTTCGCCAATACCGCCACCGGTGCGGGTGGCGCGCTGCACGCGGACGGAGGCAACCTCAGCCTCGCATTCGGGTCTTTCGACTACAACGGCGGAGGCGCCGGCAGCGGCGGCGCGGTCTTCGCAGACTACGAGTCTGCCGTCAGCCTGACCTACGGCATCATCGCCGACACCGTGTCCGGCGATGGCCTCATCGTCGGCACCAACCAGGGACCGAGCCTGACCTTCGATGGCATCGGCTACAACAACACAACGACCGTTCGCGGGCCTGGTGTTCTTGGCACGGTTGTGGCGGCCCTTGCTGACCCGTTTCCGCAGATGTCGGAGACTTCGACGTGCGTAGGCCTTGACTGGACGCCCAGTGCGGGCGCCTCCGGCAGCGGTGCGACGGCGGGCACCACGCCCTTCGTTCCGCCCAATGAGCAAGACGCCGACGCCGACAGCGACGGCTACACGATCGATCAGGGCGACTGCGACGACACCGATCCGGCGGTCAATCCCGGTGCGAGCGAGCTGTGCGCGAGCGATGTCGACGACGACTGCGACGGCCAGTTGAACGAGGCGAGCGCTGCCGACGCGATCACCATCTACGTCGACTACGACGGCGACGGCTTTGGCGCAGGGCTTCCGGCAACCGCCTGCTTTGCGGGCGATGGCTACGCCGACAACGACGAGGACTGCGACGACGACAACGCCGCGGTGAACCCGGACGGCAACGAAACTTGCGATGACCTGAATGTCGACGAAGACTGTGATGGCGGCGCCGACGACCTCGACCCCCACGGTGCTCTCGGGCGGTCGACCTACCACCTCGATGCGGACGGGGACGGCTACGGCGCAGTCAATGAAGTCAGGCTCTGCGACCCCACCGACGCCCACATCGACGACAACACGGACTGCGACGACTCGCTTGCCTACGTGAATCCAGATGGCCAAGAGGTCTGTGACGAGTTTGGCCAGATCGACGAGGACTGCGACGGCTTGATCGACGATGAGGACGACTCGGTGACCGGCCAAATCGAGTGGTTTGCCGACGTCGACGGCGACGGCTTTGGCGACCCAGATGCCCCCCCGATCTTGGCCTGTCACGCCACGGACTACGCGCTGAACGTCGAGGACTGCGACGACAGTGACGCCGGCGTGCATCCCTTTGCCACCGACGTTCCCGGCGATGACATCGACCAGAACTGCGATGGCGAGGTGGCCTACAGCTACGTGTCTGGCGGCTGTGGATGTGAGACCGGAGGAGCGCCCGCACTCTGGCTGGCTTTCCCGCTTCTCGGCCTGTTGCGCCGCCGCCGCTGAGGCGCGATAGTCTGCGCCTATGCCGCAGCTACTCGAACTCGCACAACAGCTCGAAGCCCGGGGTGCCGATGCCCAGGCGCTGCGTGAGCTGACTGTCGAGATCGCTGTCTTGGAGCGGCCGCCAGGCTTGCTGGGGCGCCTTCGTGAGCGCGTGAGGGACATGGCCAGCCGCAATCGCGAGCTGCTTCGCCTCGAGGTCGGTGAGAGCCGCGAGATGGTGCGCATCATCCGCCGTCGCGTCGCCAATGAGCAAGTGTCCGAGGACGAGCTCGTTCAGGTCCGCGAGCAGATGCTCGACCTGCTTCGGGTGGTGCCCGCCGCGATGATTGCGGCGACCAACTACACGCTGCCGCTGCCTGGAACGAGCTTTCTGACGCCGTGGCTGCTGGCTCGGCTCGGTCTTCTCCCGACTCGCTGGCGCGAGGCCCACATCCTCGCGACCCTTCGGAAGGAGGCCGTGCGGCTGCGGGCGGCGGGACACACCGACCTGGCCGATCAGCTCGAGGTGATCGAGCACGAAGTCGAGGAGGAGGCCGACGCGCGTGCCAAGGCCTCGCACGATGCCGCGCTGCTCACTCACTGGGACGCGAACCAGGACGGGGTCTGGCAAGTCGAGGAGCGGCAGGCCTACGAAGCCGAGGTGCTGCGACTTGCTGCACTGTCGGCAAAGGTGGGCTCGCGGCGGCGATGGTTCTTGCAGACCGAGGGCCGTATCTTTGGGCCTGTGGCCCTTCCAGGGCTGTCGGACCTCGACACAGAGCTTCAGCTGCTGGTCTGCCACGACGGAAAGAGCGGCTGGGTCGACCTCAGGGACCTACTCGATCAGCTTGGCTGAGGCACCGGTGGGTTAGAACGGCGGCTCGGAGACTCCATGCGCTTTCTTCCGCTTCTCGCTCTGTTCGGCTGCAATGCGCCGGACCATGTGTTTCCGGAGGGATTCCACTGGGGCTCCGCCACGGCCGGCTTTCAGGTGGACATGGGCTGCCCGACGTGGTCCGAGGCCGACTGCACCGACGATGCCAGCGACTGGTACCAGTGGGTCACCGACGAGTCGATCCTCGACACGCCTTCGCTGTACGTGACCGGCGAGCCCGTCTCGCACGGCCCGGGCATGTGGGAGATGGTCGAGGACGACATCGCGCAGATGGGCGACGACAACCTCAATGCCTACCGCTTCTCCTTCGAGTGGTCGCGCATCTTCCCGGACGGTGCGGCCGAAACGGCGACCACCGTGGATGAGCTGGTGGAACACGCCGATGCCGATGCCGTCGAGCGCTACCACGAGATCTTCGCCGCCATGGCGAGCGAGGACATTCACCCGGTGGTGACGCTCAACCACTACACGATGCCGCTGTGGGTGCACAACGGTGTGGCCTGTCACAACGACCTCGAGACCTGCGCGGCGAACGGCTGGATTGACGGCGAGCGCATCACTCGCCTGATTGGTCTGTACGCGGGCTTCTGCGCCCGCGAGTTCGGAGGCGAGGTCGATCAGTGGGCCACGCTCAACGAACCCTTTGCCACCACCTTGTCCGGCTATCTGTTGCCCGGCGAAGACCGCAGCGCTCCCCCCGGCCTGTCCATGAACGCGCCAGCGGTGATCGCGAGCTTGCAGCACCAGATCGAGGGCCATGCGGCCATGTACGACGCCGTGCACGCCGAGGATGACGTCGACGTCGACGGCGATGGCGAGAACGCCGCAGTCGGCATCGTGCTGAACATGGTCGACATTCGCCCCGACGACGCCGATGACCCCGAAGATGTCGAAGGGGTCGAGCACGCCGACCACATCTACCACCGCCTCTTCCTCGACGGAGTGACGGCCGGCTCCTGGGACGATGACCTGGACGGCACCTTCGACCGCGAGCGACCCGAGCTTGCTGACCGCCTCGATTGGCTCGGCATCAACTACTACAACGAGCTCGTCATCAAGGGCCTCTCCTTCGCGATCCTCGATGAGATTCCGGCCTTTGACCTGGTGCCCGAGTTTTCGTGGGATCCGCACCCCGAGGGCATCGCCAAGGTGGTCGCGATTGGAGCGGAGTACGGCCGGCCGATCTACATCACCGAGAACGGCACCCCCCACACCGACGAGAGCCGCGAGGTGCTCAAGGCGCACCTGACCGAGCTCGCGGGTGCCATCGACGATGGCGCGGATGTGCGCGGCTACCTGTACTGGTCCTGGGTCGACAACTACGAGTGGAACCACGGCTTCGACCTTCGCTTCGGCCTGTACGCGCTCGATGCGGACACCAAGGAGCGGACGGCTCGTCCGGTAGTCGAGCTCTACCGTGACATCGCGAAGCGCAACGGCATCGACGACTAGCGCGCTTCGGCGTCGAGGCCGCCGTGGTCCAGGCCCGTGTACGCGGTGGGTTCGAGCATGCCGAGCCACGGGTCCGTCTCTGGCGTCTGGAAGATGTCGGCGTAGAGCCAGTTCGTAAGCTGGTCGAAGTCGGTGAGCGGTGACGATGCGAAGCGCTGATGGACGCGTGCGTGGAGCTCAGCCTCGTTGTGCGCCGTGTCCTGGGCGATGGTCTCGTCGAGCTGGGTCAGCATTGCGTCGAGGTCCGCGTTGGGGTTCTCGGCAGAGACCATCTGCACTGCGGCTGGGTGCAGGTTGGCCTGGTACGGGGCCGCGAGGCGGGTCCATTCAGAGGCGGCGATGGGGTCGGCGCCTTCGGCGACCTGGAGCACCGCGTCCGGAGCGGTGCCCTCAAGGCCGAGCTCGACCAGCATCGGGCGCTCCATGACCATCTTCGTCACCGTCATTTCCATGGGGATGATGGCGGGGATGAATGCGGCTGGGGCCGGGCTCCCGGTCATGAGCAGCTGCACGTCGGCGGTGGCGAGCTCTCCGCGGGTCTGTGTGAGGGTTGCAGTCACCGTGTCCACCGTGTCGGCCAGCTGCTTCTGGTGCCAGGACTGAAGCATCGCCCGGCGGCGGCCTGCGCGGGCGTCCTTGGTCGACTGGAACACTGACTCCACCGCCGACAGCTCGGCGACGAACTGCTCTGGGGTGTACAGACCGGGAATCACGTCGAGGGGACGCCCCTCGGCATCGAGCACGATGTGGGCGCTGTTGCCAGTGATGGTACGCCGCAAGACGCGGCCGTCGCCGAAGTCGATGGTGGCGACGGGGGCTGGCCGCTCGGTGGACCAGTGCAGGACGGCGTGCTCTCGGAGCCAGCCGGACACCTCAGGATGGCTGTACAAGACCGTGCGAAACAGACGGCTGTTGGCGCAGCTGAACTCGCTGGTGAGCTCGCCGAGCAGTCGCAGCGAGACGATGGGCTTGTCCTGCTCCTGGGCGGCCTTCTGGGCCTCGGCAAGGTCGGTGTACCAGTACAAGCCGCTGATCGAGGCGTCGCGCTGCTGAGCGACGGTGTCGGCCAGGGTCGCGTAGCGGGGGTCGTCGGTGGCGGCATCGAGGACGGCCTGCAAGCCGGTGGGTCCTTGGTCGCGGAGCGCGGCGATCGCTTCGGCGTCGCCGTCCAGAGCAGCGTCGAGGGGGCCAGCGAAGGCGGTGATGAGCGACAGGGCGAGCAGAGTCATTGGGGGCTCCCGGGTGATGTCATCAACCTAGGATCCGCAGCTGGACGGGGGGTAAGCCGGTCGAAAGCGCTTCGTAACGGCGGCGTAAATGCCCCTGCAGGCACGTGAAAGGGCGTCGAGCAGGGCGAGGCTTGGATGTGAGGAGAGTGTCGAGTGGGAACCCGGTGAGTCGGGTCGCGTCGGACTGTGCATGCCCCGCTTTTGTGGGCTGGGAGGTTCGTATGGTCCGCTGGATGCCGCTGTTGTCCGTGCTCGCGCTCACCGCCTGTGGCGTCGCGTCTGACCCCGACGAAGGGGAGGCTGGGACGGAAGAGGTCGGAGGTTCCGAGACCGTGCTTGCCGACCCGACGCCCGATGCGCAGGTCCCCTCGTCGGGTGAGGGTGCGCAAGAGGTCGTCGCGCCCAAACAGACCGCCGAGACCAAGAAGACCGAAGAGGGCGAGCAGACTCTCGAGGAGATTCTCGGCGGCCTGGACGTCGAGACCACCGGTGGTCTTTCAGGTCCGATGGGGGGGCTCATCGGCGCCAAGGGAACGCAGATCGGCACAGGCGGGCTGGGCTCCCGCGGCTACGGAGTCGGCGGTGGAGGCAGCGCTGAGGGACTCGGCGGGCTGGGCACGAAGGGCGTCGGAGGCAGCGGGGGCTTGGTGATCATGCGCGGGGCCTCCGGCTACGGCAGCGGCGCCGGCTCGTATGCACCCGCTCCCAAGCCTGTCGTCGCCTCCTCGGAGCACTACACCGACTACGGCGTCAACGGCTTCGTAGACACCGCGACCGACCACCTCTCGACCTTCGCCGTGGATGTGGACACCGCCTCGTACACGATGGTCCGTCGCAAGCTCCGCGAGGGCTACTTGCCGTCGCCCGCGTCGGCCCGGGTCGAGGAGTTCGTGAACTACTTTCCCTACGACTACGACCGGCCCGCTGCCGGGACTCCGTTTGCCGTCGACTTCGAGGCGAGCCCGTCGCCATTCAACCCGATCAACCACATCGTTCGCGTCGGTGTGCAGGGCAAGAAGGTCGCGTTTGACGAGCGCAAGTCGGTGCACCTGACCTTCCTCGTCGACGTGTCCGGGTCCATGCAGTCGTCCGACAAGATCGGGCTGCTCAAGAAGACCCTCACGATGCTCACCGAAGAGCTCGAGGACGGCGACACGGTGGCCATCGCGACCTACGCGGGCCGCACCGAGGTCGTGCTGCAGCCGACGCCGATGTCCCGCTCGGGCGCGATTGTGCGGGCCTTGGAGCGCCTCTCCGCCGGCGGCTCGACGGCCATGGGCGCGGGCATCGACTTGGCCTATGACCTGGCCGACAAGAGCCTGGTCGAGGGTGCTGTGAACCGCGTCATCGTCTGCTCTGATGGGGATGCCAACGTGGGCCAGACCAGCCACGAGGCGCTGTCCGACACCATTCGAGGCTACGCCGAGAAGGGGGTCACGCTCACCACCGTTGGCTTTGGGCGCGGCAACTACCAAGACACGATGATGGAGCGTCTCGCGAACGACGGCGACGGCAACTACTACTACATCGACTCCGAGCGCGAGGCGCGGCGTGTGTTCGTCGACAAGCTCACCGGCACGCTCGAGGTCATTGCGAAGGACGTGAAGATCCAGGTCGACTGGGATCCCGAGGACGTCATCGCCTACCGGTTGATTGGCTACGAAAACCGCGACGTGGCCGACCGCGACTTCCGCAACGACAAGGTCGACGCCGGTGAGATTGGAGCCGGGCACCAGGTCACCGCGCTCTACGAGGTGTCCCTACGCGACCACGTCGAGGGCTCGATCGCGACGGTCCGGGTCCGCAACAAGGCCCCTGGCCCGGACGCTCCGGCGGTCGAGCGTTCCTTTGAACTCTCGGCCGAGACGATTGCCGGCAGCTTTGCCGCCACCTCGCGGCAGTTCCGCATCGCCACGGCCTCAGCGGGCTTTGCAGAGCTGCTCAGGCAGAGCCCTCACATGCAGGAAGTCACCTACCGGCAGGTCGAGGCCATTGCCCGGGGAGCCGCACGTGCCGAGTTCACCGAGGATGGCGAGCTGGTCGAGTTGATCGACCGTGCTGCGGATCTGGTCGGCGAGGACAGCGTGGCAGCGCGCTGATCGCTACTTGGCGGCGGTCTGCGCCTCGTCGGTGCTCGTAGCGGGCGCTTCGGGGAGCGGGCTGTCGGGCTCGAGGAAGGCGAAGTCGCCGGCGAGCAGACGATTCGCGAAGGCCGTCTTCTCGGCGTCGTCGTTCTTCCACAGGTCCTTGAACCACTGGTCGATGCGGCGGCTGGCCGAGAGGCAGAACTGGTCGGCGAGCGCCACAGCCTTCGTGGCATCCTTGTGACCGCTGCGTTCCCAGGAGCGGGCGCGGGCCACGGCGGAGGCCATGGCGAAGATCTCGATGCCGATCTCGACGGCGCGAAACAGGAAGGCCTGCTTTCGCTCGAGGCCGGCCTGGTAGCGGACCATGCCGTGGAACACGTTGCGGGCCAAGCGGCGGGTGGCGCGGTCGGCGTAGCGCAGATGCGTCGCGAGCTCGCCGTGCTCGACGTACTTCGGGTAGTAGCCCCAAGCGACCCACAGGGTCGGGTACCACTTCGCGTAAAAGGCGATGACACTGGGTAGAGCGGCGAGCTTCTCACCGAAGCCAGCCTTCTTGTCGACCAGGGGGCCGGCCGCCTTGAGGTGGGGGTCGAGGGCTTCGCGAGCCATGAACAGGTGCATGATCTCGGAGCTGCCTTCGAAGATGCGGTTGATGCGCACGTCGCGCATCGCCTTCTCGAGGGCGATCGGTCGCTCACCGCGGGCGGCGAGACTGTCGGCGGTCTCGAAGCCGCGTCCGCCGCGGATCTGAAGGGTCTCGTCGACGCTGTCCCAGTTGCGGGTCGAGCCCCACTCCTTGGCGGCGGCCGCCTCGAGGCGGATGTCGTAGCCCTGCCGGTCGGCGAGCAACGAGCACAGGCGGGTCATCGACTCCATGGTCCAGGTCAGGGCCGCGAGGTCGGTGAGCTTGTGGGCGATGGCCTCGTGCTTGCCGACGGGGTGTCCCCACTGCACGCGCTCGCCTGCGAAGTCGCGTGCGATCTGCAGCAGCCGGCGATTTCCGCCTGCGCAGCCTGCCGGCAGGGACAGGCGTCCGGTGTTGAGGGTAACCAGAGCGACCTTCAGGCCGCGGCCCTCGTCCCCGATGCGGTTCTTGACGGGGACCTTCACCTCGTCGAAGCAGATCACGCCGTTCTCGAGCGCCTTGAGTCCCATGAAGTGGCAGCGCCGCTCGACCGAGACGCCCTTCGAGGCGGTGTCGACGACGATGGCCGAGATCTTGCCCGAGTCCGCGTGTCGCGCCATCACCACCATCAGCTTGGCGATGGTGCCGTTGGTGATCCACAGCTTGCGGCCCGAGAGGATGTAGTGCTCGCCGTCGTCGGTGCGCGTCAGGGTGGTGGCCAGACGCGCGGGGTCGGACCCGACGTCTTCCTCGGTGAGTGCAAAGGCGGTGAGCTCTCCGGCCGCACAGCGGGGAAGGAACTCGGCCTTCTGCTCGGCGGTGCCGAACAGCTTCACGGGCGTCGGCACGCCGATCGACTGGTGCGCTGAGAGAAGCGCGATCAGGTTTCCGTCGACCTCGCCCATGCGCTCTAGGCAGAGGCCGTACTCGTACTGCGACAGCCCGAGCCCGCCGTACTCGACGGGGATCTTCATGCCCATGGCGCCCATCTCAGCGAGCGCGTCGAGCCAGGCCTGCGGGATCACGCCGTCGCGATCGACCTGAAGCTCGTCGTAGGTGTTCTCGAGAAAGGCATCGAGCTTGTCGTAGAAGGCCCGAAAGGCCGGGCGCTCGCGCTGCTGCGGAAAGGGGTCGATCCAGTCGAAGCGGAAGTTGCCGAGGAACATTTCGCCCATGAACGAGCGGCCTGCCCAGGTGGTCTCGCGCGAGGCTTCGGTGAGCGCTCGACTCTGGTCTTCGGTGGCGTGTACGCGCTCGCTCATGGCTCGTCTCCGTCGCTGAATAGTCATTCAATTTAGCCCGTCATCGAGCGATTGTCACGGTGCAATGGCGGCGATTGGGCTGGGTTGGCCGCGGATAGGGGATCGTCACGTCCCCGGCTTTTCGGCGGGTCTATGCTGGGCAGGATGCGAGAGACGTATGGACCATTTCGGACGGAGCGGCGTGTCGGCGTAGGGGCCTCCGCAGAGGTCTGGCTGGCGCGACATGCCACCGGTACCCCGGTGGCGATCAAGGTCTTGAAGGGTGGGCAACAAGCGTGGCTCGCCCGCGAACTTCGGGCGATTGCGGGACTCTCTCATCGGCACATCATCCAGCTGTTCGACTGGGGCGGCGAGGACGACCCGTGGCTCGCCATGGAGTTCGCTAGCGGCGGGACGCTTGCGGACGGCGGGGTGCTGCCCTGGCATCTGGCGCGGTCTGCGTTGCTCGATCTACTCGACGCGCTGGCCCACACCCATGCTCGCGGCATTGTGCACCGCGACCTCAAGCTTGCGAACGTGCTCCGCTGCATGGGGACTGACCATCGGCCTGGCTACAAGCTGAGCGACTTCGGGCAGGCCGTCGATCGGCAATCCCTGCGCATGTCCGATGCCGCCGGAAGCCTGCGGTCGATGGCTCCAGAGCAGTTCGGACAGCGCGTCGTTGACCTGGGGCCGTGGACCGACCTCTACGCGCTGGGAGTGCTCGCGCATCAACTCTCCACCGGCGTCGCTCCGTTCGAGGCACGTACGCTCGACGGGTGGCGGCACGCGCACACCCAGCTTCCCCCGCGACTCCAGGTGCCAGACGGGGTGCCGGCTGGATGGGCGGACTGGTTGCGCAACCTGCTCGCCAAGTCGCCAGGGGACCGCTTTCAGCGTGCCGCCGATGCGGCCCACGCGCTGCGTGCTCTCGGTGAGCCGGCCGTCGACGGAGCCTTATCGGGCATCGCGATTGACGATGACAACGCCACCTTCGTGTTCGATGCCGTTGGGGAGCAGCCCGAACCGATGACCTCTGTTCCCGAGGTGAGCATGAGGCCTGCTCTTGAACTTCCCGCGAATTGGCGCCGTCCTCCAGTGCAGCCTCCCCCGCGCTTTCCCGATGCGGGGCTCTCGCTCATCGGCGCGCGCTTCGCCCAGGTCGCCGGCCACGATGAGGCTCGTGACCAGCTGTGGGCGGAGCTGGGGCAGGTGGTTGAGTCGCAGACCACCCGCATTGTCGGGCTCACGGGACCCGGCTCGATGCAGCTTGGGCAATGGCTCGCGCTCCGTGCCGAGGAAGCCGGTATCGCGCTCGCGGCCATTGCCGATGAGGGACCTGCGGCCCTGTTGCGCTCCCAGCTCCAGGGGCAGCCCGCAGCGGAGTTCTTGCAGCGCTTTGGGCCGAGTCCTCCGGGTCTGGCCGAGCGGGTCGAGGCCGTTCTTGATGGCGAAGGCACACAGGACCTCGCGCCGGTGTTTCACGAGGTCGCGCATCACTGCACTTCGCGGCGGGCCCTGGTGCTTGTCGTGGAGCAGTCTGACGCCCATGCCCGGCACCTGGTGCGCCACGTCGCCCTCGCGCGCTGGGTTCGTCGGGTCCCGCTGCTCATTGTGGTGGTGGGGGGTGAGGGGGCGGATGCCACCGTTCGCCTCGGTCGGGTCGAGGTGAGCGCGGCGAGGGGCCTGGTGGACCAGCTGCTGCCCCTCGAGCCCGAGACACGGGAGTGGGTGGTACGTCGCTCCGTCGAGTCCGAGATCATGCCCCTCGAGATCTTGCGCTCTCTGGTAGACCACGGGCTGCTCGCCCCAGGGCAGGGAGGCTACCGCCGCACCGGCTTGTTGCCGTCCCAGGGCCGCGCGGCGAATCTCTCACCTGAGGCGCTTGCCGCGGAGGTGGACCGTCGACTGGATGAGGGGCTTCTGGGCCAGGAACAGGGGCGGCGCGCCGATGTGGAGCGCCTGCTCGAGGAGCTCGAGGCCTTCGATCCGGATGGCGCCTGGCAGGACGAAGCGAGGACCCTCGCGATGCGGGCTTGGCTGGCGACGACACGGGGCGAGCCGGCGCTTGCTCTGACACTGGCCGAACAGGCCGTGACGGGAGCCTCTTCCGACCGATTGCGCGCCAAGGTGCTGCTGACGCTCGCGGCGGCGCGCTACCGTCTCCAAGACCACGAGGGTACTCGCGAGGCGCTCACTCAGTCGCGACAGGCGGCACGCCGCGCCGAGGATGAAGGCCTGCAGCTCGTTGCCCGGCTCAACGAGGCGACGGTGTGGAACGAGTCCCGGCCCGAAGTCTGGGATGCCATCTTGCTGCCTCTCGAGGACCTTGGCCGGTACCGTCAGGCGGTAGGGGGCTGGTACCACCGCGGCAAGAATGCGTGGGCCGCCGGTCGGGTCGACGAGGCGAGGACCTGCATCGGGCGCGTGCTTCGACTGACCGAACAGAGTGGTCTTCCCGGACGCTTCAAGGCTTTCTCGTCGCATCTCCAAGCTGAGATGGCCCACGAGGCAGGGGACACCGCGGGTGCCCGTGCGGCCTACGAGCGGTCGGCAGAGACGATGCTGACTCTCGGCATTCCCGATGTCGTCTTCGTCTGGCTCAACTTGGCGATGATCGCGCGCGAGCAGGATCGTCGCCGCGATGCGCGTGATCTACTTCTCCGCGCCCTGTGGACGTGTACTTGGCGGGCCATGCGACGCATGCGCGGACCGGTTCACGCGTGGCTCGCGGCGATTGAAGGGGAGCTCGGTGATGGTGTCGCTTCGATGGAGCATCTCGACCAGGCGATTGCCGATCTGAACGGCCAGGTCCCCGATCGCGAGACGGCCGATGCGTTCTTGGCCTGCGCGGCCTCGCTCGAAGCGAGCCATCCAGAGGCCGCCCAGCGGGCTCGAGCCGCTGCGAGTCGGGCGTAGCGTCGTGGCCCAAACGAAGAGAGGCGACCACCGTCGCCGGTGATCGCCCCTTTCTCAAGCAGCCGTGGGCTAGTTGAGGATCTTCTGCAGCGACATGGCCAGGCCAGCGTCGGTGACAGCGAGCTTGCCGGTGATGAACAGGGTCATCGCGTTGGCGGAGCCGTCGAGCAGGCCGTTGAAGTCGGCATCGGAGATGCTGACGACGCAGCCGGGATCGGCGTGTGCGCCCTCAGAGACCGAACCGCCATCGTCGCCGGTGAGGTCGAGGGTCCAGATGCCGGCACCGTCGATGTCGAACTGGTAGACCGCGCCGATTTCCTTCGCGAGGCCCGGGTTCTCGACGAGCTTCTTGGGCAGGTGGTTGGCGAAGAATTCCTGAGTAGTAGCCATGGTTCGAACCTCCGAAAGGGTCGTGTGATCTACCGGACCGCGGGCGGGCGGTCAACCGATCAATGTGGGTGAGCTGTGAGCTTAGAGGCGACGCCTGCGTAGCATCGTGAGAAACGCGACGAAAGCGGCGAAGCCGGGCACGAGCACAATGCTGAGCAATCCAAGGAAAGCTTCCTGGACGATCGACAATTGGAGCAATTGATCGGTCTCAGCGGCGCGTTCGGTCAGCTCGTCGTCGGCCTCAAGCAGCCAGGCAATGCTGTTGAAGACGAGATCGGCGTTGTTGCCGGTCGAGATGCCGGCATTGGTTCCGGGAAAGCTGTCGCCAATCACGACCAGACGTCCACCAGGCTCGGCGGCCCAGCCAGGGGCGACCAACGACGGCAGGGTCAGTGGAGGTGCTTCGCCGTTGGGGAGTCCCTCGGCAACGAGCTCAGCGGGAGCCGCCTGCGCGTCGATGCTCACTCCGAGGACCGCGGGGTCGACGACCTCGATGGCGACTGCGAGCGCCACATCACCGAGCTTCTCATCGTCGCCGGGTCCGAGCTTCTCGGGGTCGTCGAAGTCGGTCTCGGTCCACGCGAACTCGCTCGACGACAGCAGGGTGCGCAGGTGCAGGCCGTCGGCGTCAGGCATGGGATCGACGCTGCGGGCGTACGAGAGCACCACAGATCCCGAGAGGGGTGCGGTGATCGGGTGGCTCTCGAAGTTGTCCTCGAAGAGCACGAGCGACGAGACGTCGTGACCGAACTGGCGGTGGGCGGGGGAGTCCTCGAGCACGAGGTCGTCCTGCAGTAGCAAGCCATACCGCTCGAGGTCCGCCATGAGCTCGGGCGTGGTCGCCGGCTCGAGCATCATCAGCACGCGGCCGCCCTTACCGATGTACGCCGCTAGTGCCTCGCGGGCGTTCGGCAGCCAGTCGACGGTCGGACGGGCGATGATCAGCGCTTCGCAGCCCTCGGCGATGCCCTCGGTGGGCAGGCGAGACTTCATGACCGTGTAGTTGCGGCCCTCGAGGCGGATCACCGCGATGCCGAAGCCGTCCATGGTCTGGTCGTCGTCGGGGTCGGCCTCGCCGTGTCCGACGGTCCAGCAGAGGATGTGGTCCTCTTCGGAGTCGAGCTTCACGAGTGCGGTGGTCAGCGCCGTCTCGGTGAAGCGGGCCTCGAGCCGCTGCTCATCCTCGCCGGCGAGGATCACGACCGTGCCGGTCTCGGTCACGATGCCGTGGCGCTCGGTCTCGATCGGGTTGCTCATCGGGTCGATGAACTCGACGTCGAGGTGCTCCGAGAGCTCGACATAGCCCTCGACCAGCTCGCGGAAGTTGCGTTCGCCGGGGCTCTCACGGGCGAAGAAGGCCTTGATCGACACGGGCCGGTTGAGCCCCTTGGCGACAGCAATTGACTCTTGCGAGAGCGTGAAGCGCTTAGCGCCCGTCCAGTCCCAGCGGGTGTCGTGATCTTGGGCGAGCTTGACGCCATAGATGCCGACGGCCGTTGCGACGAACACCATCAGCACCGACATCATGCCGTTGCGGGCGGTGCGCGAGTTCGCTCCCTCGGTGAGGGTGTCGCGGTCGAGGGCGGCGTAGCCGGCGAAGCACAGGGCTGCGGCGATTCCGACCAGACGCGTGTTGCTGTCGATCTCGCCGTAGACGTACCAGAGCGAGCCGAAGATCACGCCCAGCAGGCCACCGAGGGCCGCGAAGACCCACGCGTTTTTCTGCATCAACTCCATCGGAACGACTCCACGCGCTGGTGGGTAGCGAACAAGAACACCCCGATAAAGGCGATGAAGTACGCGATGTCCGAGAGCCGCAGGATGCCGCGGAACAGGTCCTGGGCATGGGTCACAATCGCGATCTGCGAGGCGAGAGAGTCGGCTCCGCCGCCGACCCAGGAGAACACCCACAGGGTGAGTCCAGCGGCGACTGTCAGTACGAAGGCCACGACCTGGCTCTCGGTGAAGGCGCTGAACAGCATGCCCATGGCCAGCAACCCGCCCGCGAGCAGCAGAGTGCCGAGGTAGGCCGCGGCAAAGGCGCCGAGGTCCGGGTTGCCCCACCGCATCAGCAGCAGCGGGTAGTGGGCGGTGCACGCGAGCATCACCGCCACAAAGCCGAGGGCGCCGAAGAACTTGCCGAGCACAATCTCAGCGGTCGACACCGGCGCGGTCAGCAGCAGCTCGAGGGTGCGATCCTTCCGCTCGGAGGCGAACAAGCGCATCGACAGGGCCGGGCAGAACATCAGCCAGACGATGGCGGTGTTTCCGAAGAACGGCGCCACCAGGTAGTCGGTCATGTCGACCTGCGCGGCCATGTACGGCGACACAATCGCGTCTTGCGACTGCATGGCGTACATCGACGCCATCGCGGTCCAGAAGAAGCCGGTCAGAAACAGGTAGCCGGTGAGGACCAGCCAGCCGGTGACGGTGGTGAACAGCGAACGCAGCTCGCGTCCGGCGATAGCGAATGTGCTCACTCGGCACCTCCGGTGAGCTGCAGGAACACGTCTTCGAGCTGCCGTTGTCCCGACAGCTCGAGAAGGCCGGCGTCGACGGCAACCTTGGCCACCTCGCGGCGTAGGTCGGTGGAGCCTTCGATCAGGTAGAGACCGTCGCCCCGGGCCTTGACGGCCGTGACGCCGGCGATGGCTTCGAAGCGGGCCGCGAGCTCGGGGGAGGGCTCATCCACGGTGACCTTCACGACCCGGGCATCGCCGCCGAGCGCGTCGACGGTGTTCTGGGCGACGATGCGTCCCTGGTGGATGATGACGACGCGGTCGCATAGCGCCTCGATCTCGGGGAGCACGTGCGTCGAGAGGATGACGGTCGTATCGCCAGCCGCGAGCTCTTCGATCAGCGTGCGAATCTCGGCGCGCTGGGCCGGATCGAGTCCCGAGTTGGGCTCGTCGAGCACGAGGACGTCAGGGCTATGAACCAAGGCTTGGGCGATACCCACGCGCTGGCGATAGCCCTTGGAGAGGTTGCCGATGATGCGGTGAGCCACCGGCGTGAGGCCCACCTTTTCGATGGCGACCTCGGCGGCATCACGCGGCTTGTCGGCGCCCTTGATCTTGCCGCAGAACCGTAGGTATTGCCGCACCGTCATCTCGGTGTACAGCGGCGGAGCCTCGGGCAGGTAGCCGATCTTCCGCTTGGCGCCGCGCGGATCGTCCATCACGTCGATGCCGTCGACCATGGCTCGACCGCCGGTCGCGCCGAGCGAACCGCATAGGATGCGCATGGTCGTTGATTTGCCGGCGCCGTTGGGTCCGAGGAACCCCACGATCTCGCCGCGCTCGACCGAGAAGCTCAGGTCATCTACCGCTAGGGTAGTGCCGTAGCGCTTGGTCAGGTGCTCCACCTCGATCATCGCCATCGGGCGCTATCCTCCATCGCTGCGCAGCGTATTGTGCCAGCCGCACAGCGCAAGCCATCCGCGCGGGAGGCGGGCTATTCGGTCGGGGTGGCGGCCTTGGTGACCGTACAGGCCTTGGGGGTGCCGTCGTCGACGGACAGCGCGCCTTGGCCCTGCTCCACGACGTAGCGCACCGCCATGCCGTCCTCGGCGACAGTGAAGGTACAGTCGAGCACCTGACCGCTATCGAACATGAGCTGAGCGACGTTTGGGCCGGGGTAGACGTTCACGTGTCCGCGGGTGCGAAGCAGCGTGTCGTCCACCAGCGCATCGGCGTCGGAGGGGAAGACGAGCTTCACGCGCACCTTGCCGTCCGGAGGCTCGACCGACACCACCGGCTGTGGCGGAGCGATGACGCCCTGAGTGGCGCCAGCGCGCTGGTCGGTCACCAGCTTCAGCATCGCGAGGGCGCCGAGCATCAGCACCATGAAGGTGAGCGCCCCGACGAACACATACGGAGCCCACTCAGCCAGCGGGCTGCGCACCGGGCGCATGTGGGTGCCGGTGGGGTTGGTCAGCTGTCCGGTCACTTCGCGGAGGAAGTTGCCGTCGTCGTCATCGCGGCCGGCGTCGTCGGGGCTGATCTTCGGGCGGGACTCGTAGATCGGCAGCACGGTGGTGCGGGCGAACTCGACCAAACCAATGCGGTGCGAGGGGTCGATCGCGTACAAACACTGCTCGAGGTCGCGGGCGGCGTCGAGGGCGGTGGGTCGGTAGTCGCGGTCGTATGCGCACATCTTGCGGATGACCGCGCGAAGGTCCTCGAGGGCAGCCTGGCTCATGCCGGGCACGTTGAGGTAGCCGAGCTGTCGGTTCATCGCCTGATCGTGGGTGATCGGGTTGATCGACAGGCTCATCGTGCGGCCGGTCAACAGCTCGAAGAGGGACATGCCGGCGGAGTAGACGTCCACACTCGGTGAGTCGCTGATGCCGTCCAGGCGCTCGGGAGCCATGTACGGGCGTGAGCCCATGACGACCGACTCGGTCTGTGCCTCGCGACCGTCGAACTCACCCTTGGCAATGCCGAAGTCGACGACCTTGACCTCGCCGTGAATCGACAGCATCACGTTCGAGGGCTTCATGTCGCGGTGGATGACGCGCAGCGGGCGACCATCGTCTGCCGCCGTCTCGTTGTAGGCGACGTGCAGAGCCAGGCAGGCCTGGCGGGTGAGCTCGAGGGCGACCGAGCCGACGAGCCCGTCCTTGAAGCGAAGCAAGAGCGCGTCGAGCGACACACCCTGCACGTGCTCCATCACGACGACCGGGCGACCGCCGACATCCATCAGGCGCTCGACGCGCACGATGTTTGGATGGCTGATGCGCGAGAGCAGCCGCGCTTCGTCACGGGTGCGGTTCAAGATCTTGTCGTTGCGGGCGTAGGCGCCCTTGAGGATCTTCAGCGCGACCTTACGCCGGAGTGGGTCGCCGGTGACCCGGGCAACGCACACCGTTCCAAACGATCCTTCGCCAAGGATCTCCAGAATTTCGAATGGTCCCGCTGCGCGGTTCAAGCTGACCCCGTGTGTCGCGCGCACTATACCAATGCGGGGCCGCTTACTTCGAGGCTTCGGCCCGGGTGCGAATGCCCTGAAGCTGGTCCTGCAGTGCGCCGTTGGTCATCCAGCGCTTGATCCATCCCGGCACGCGTCGGCCCGAGTCCGAGGTTCCCGCGTAGATCAGACGCGATCCGCCGTTGTGCTCGAAGGCCTGGTAGAAGCCCTCGGCTTTGACGACCTCGTTCTCCTTGGTGGGGTCGAGGGCGTACTCGGCGAGGTGCGCATCGCGATCGATCACGTAGAGCGTCGAGAAGTTGATGCCGACGCCCATCACTGACAGCTCGAAGTTCACGCCGAGGTTCTCGGCCTCTTCGCGGTAGTACGCGACGTTTTCGATGCTGGACACTTCGTCGACGCGTGCCTTGACGTCCAACACCGCGTCGAGGGCCTTTGCAGGAGGGGCGGCGATGTCGACGATCGCGATCGTGATCGCACCGGTCTCGGTGGTCTCCTGGCGCACCACCACTTCGCGTGCGGTGAGCTTGGCGGCTTCGTCTTCCGACACCACCGGTCGCTCGCCTGGGGTGGCGGCGATCAGCCAGGGCGCGATGAAGAGCAGGGCGAGGGGGCGCAGAAACCGGATCAGAGGAACCTCCCGGGGGACTGGAGTCTAGCAGGGCCACAACCCGTCAGCGGCGCCGCCGAATCCACGGAATCAGGCCGAGAAGCCAGAGGCTCGCGAATGGGGCGGAAGACTGGCAACCGCAGCCGCCAGCGAGCGTCGGGTCGAGCACCACGACGTGGCTGCGATCGGGGGCGCTCCAGTCGGTGCCGTCGCCGACCACGAGCTCGAAGATGTGCGTGCCCGGCGTGGTGACCCGGAAGGTGGGGTTCGGGCCGTCGGCGTCGAGCAAGGTCACGTCAGGGCCGGCCACCTGGCTCCACTCGAAGGTGGGCGTGCCCGGGGCCGAGGAGCCCGTGCCGTCGAGGATGATCGTGTCGCCGACATAGGCGAGGAAGGGCAGGCCGGCGTCGGCGTGCAGGGTGTCCGAGCCGGGTTCTCCGGTGTCTCCGGTGTCGCCGGGCTCGGGCGCGTACTCTTCGCGGATCATCTGCCACAGGTCGGGGTCGTTGTCGTCGTAGTGCAGCGCCCAGAAACCAATGCCCTGAATGCCCACGTCGTCGGCATAGCGCACCCGGGCCCGCAACGACTCGAGGTCGCCGTAGAAGCCCTGGGTGGTGGAGGTGCGCCAGAACGGCGTCGATGTGTGCGCGTCCCACTCGCGACCGTGGGTCTCGGCCAGAGGCCAGGCGTCCTTCCACAGGCGGACTGCGCCGTCTCCCGTGCGCTCTCCTGGCAAGGCGCTCGGGTCGACCACCGGCCACTCGCGTCCGTACAGGGGAAGGCCGAGGATGATCCGCTCGGGGTCGGCACCATTGGTGGTGACGTAGTCGTTGACGGACCAGTCGAGGGACCAGGCGGCCCAGATTCCGCCGCCGTAGATCGGGTCGAGCGGACCGGGGTTTCCGCCGGACCAGTGGTAGCCGTAGCCCATGATGAACAGGTCGGCGTGGTCGGTCAGCGAGCTGTAGTCCCAGGCATCGGACCAGTCGACAGCAGGGGTGGCCAGCACGATGTCGCCGACGTCCGCGGCCTCGAGCTCGCGGATAAAGGTCACCAGGGTGCTGCGCTCCGAGGAGGGCAGGCTCTCGAAGTCGACGTTCACGCCGTGCGCGCCGGTGCCGTCCACCCAGGCCTTGACCTGAGTGACCAGGGTGGCTCGGTGAGCCGAGTTGCTCAACAGGGTGGCGAGCTCGGTCGTGTTGAAGTTCGTGATGCACAGGTGCACCCGGACGTCGTACGGAGCGCCCATGGCGACCGCGGTGGCTGCGTCATCCCAGCGGTTCGTGTCGCCCAACGTGCCGTCGGGGTTCACGTTTGCAGAAAAGATCGCGAGATGGGTCAGGTCGTCCCAAGGCACCGCATTGAGATCTGCAGCCCAGTAGGCCTGGTAGCCGTACACCGTGTGGTCGGGACCCGGGGTCGCAGCACCTCGGGGCATGCGCGGGGCTTCGGCGGTGGGCGTGAGATGCCCGAACAGCTGGCGATGCGCCTCGTGCTCCGGCAATGCGGATGCTGTGGCCAAAAGGGCCAAAACGATCGCAAACATAGAAGGCTCCAGATCGAGAGAACAGCGGTCCTTAGCATGTCCTCGGCCGATGCGTCACAAGGGCATGCAATAGCTTGGTCGCTGCATCGTAAGGTGAACAGCGATTGCCGCGTTGTCCACACGTGGCTACCCTTGTCGCGTAACTACTGGAGCATTGGACGATGGGCTTCTTCGACCGTATCGCGAACGTCTGGCGCGGATTCCTTTCCCTCTGGGTCTCTGACCTCGAGGCCCGCAACCCAGAGGCTGTCTACGAGGCGGCCATCGACGAGCGCGTGCGCAAGCACCGCGACCTCAAGAAGGCGGTGTCTGGCATCGTCTACTTGCGGAACAAGATCTCCAACGAGCTCGAGCAGTATGAGCGCGAGCTTCGCGAGGTCATGAACCAACTTCCGATCGCCATCCAAGAGGGCGAAGACGAAGTGGCGCTGGTCCTCATCCAGAAGAAGGATGAGCTCACCGGCCAGATCGAGACCCTCTCCGCCGAGCTGACCAAGGTCAGTGACCAGGCCGAAGAGGCCAAGTCCGGACTCCTCGAGTTCCAGAGCGAGATCGAGAAGCTCAAGCGCGAGAAGGAAGAGATGCTGGCCAAGAAGGCCAACGCCGAGGCGCGCATCTCGATTCAGGAGACCCTCGACGGACTCTCCACCGACGCCGACATCAAGGCGCTCGACAACGTGCGTGAGCAGATCAACAAGACCCAGGCCGAGGCCGACATCGGCAGCGAGATCCAGGGCGACAGCCTCGACGCGAAGCTCAAGAAGATCCGCGCCAAGGCTGCTGACTCTTCGGCTCGCAACCAGCTCGATGAGATGAAGCGCCAGATGGCGGCCCGCAGCGCGGCCTCCGAGGGTGCTGGCGTCAAGAAGACCATCTAGTCGTGCTTCCCGACCGAAGCAGAGCCGCGGAAGATGCGTTCGTCACCCAGTGGGGGGCGAGCGACGACACCGAGGCGCTGCTCGAGGTCATTGATCTCGCGGTGGCCGAGCGGCGACCCATGCTTGCCGCAAGGCTGGTGGGCTTGCTCGACGGTCGGGTCGAGATTCCCGAAGGCTCTGCGGCGCATCGCGCCCAGGGTGCTGCGCGTTTTCTGGTCGTCTCTGCCCGCGAAGTTCGCGGGGAGTGGAGTGTCGAGGATGCGGCGTTCGAGGACCTCGAGGCCGCTTGGAGCGAGGTTCGTCGAGGTCGAATGGACCGCATCCGAGCCCGTCAGCGCGACGCCCTCGCGGGTAAGAAGACCCGCATTGGGCGCGTCGCGAGACGGCGGGGCAAGCGCTAGCGGCTGTGCATGTCCCGGTCCGGCTGCTGACGACCGGACCCCACTAGCCGAGCTTGGCGGCGCTGTTCTTCCCGATCACGCCGTCGGGGGTGAGGTTCTGGCTGACCTGCCACTCCTTCACCGTCTTGGCTGTGCCGGACCCGAAGTCGCCATCCACGCCGGTCTCGAATCCGGCGGCGACGAGCTTTTCTTGGAGCGCCTCGACGGCCAAGCCGCTTGAACCCTTGCGGAGAAGCTTGGTGCCCGAGAGTACCTTGGCCCATTCAGACTCGGCGGTGGCCGCGGTCATCGGGGTGTCGAGGCCACCGAGGGCCCCCACCATAGGCAGGACGCCGAGCTGCTGATCGACGTGGTTCTTGTCGAACTTTCCGTCGCGCACGTACTTGCCCGACTCATACTCGCCGGTGCCGGCGTACACATACGGACTGGGGCGACCCTTGTTCATGTAGCCGAGCCCGTTGTAGGCCTCGGCGTAGGTCGCGATGGCCGCGGTGTCGGTGGTCTCGGCGGTGAGGCCGATGTTCTTCTGGTTGCCCTTCTTGCCCTGGTTCGTGAGGGCGTCGACGGCAGCGGTCTCCCAGTCGTAGAACAGGATTCCCTTCGGCACGTTCTTGGACTTCTTGCCGATGGGGTCGCCCTGGTGCAGGTACTTCTTGAAGCTGCCGGTGGACTCGCGCCAGTGCAGGGCGGCGATGAGCTTGGAGGGTACGTTGGTTTGGGCCGAGACCGAATCGTAGCGGGCCTTGTGCTTGTTGTAGTGGGTCACAAAGGTCTCGAGATCTTGTTCGCGCATGCCCAATGAGAGCTCGATGCCGTCCGCGAGCCGTTTGGTGTGGGCATCGTGGGACTTCTTGAGTTTGCCCTTCGGCGCATACGTGGCGGTGTCTGCCACGGTGTCGTACGCGCCTTTCGAGCTTTCCTCTTCGGTTGCTTCGACGACCACGGCCTTGGGGGCCTCTTGCTCCGCGCCTTCTTCGGCGAAGACGTTGTCGGTCGTGCTGGACACCAGGCCCATGACCTCGTCGAACCAGGTGGGCTGCACACCACCCTCTTCCGAGGCGAGCTCACCGGCGCGCTCAGCATTGCTGCCGAGCTCTGCCGGGCCCGTGCTCGTGCCGGTGGATGCAGGTGCTGTTGGACCCGCATCATTTGCGGATCGACGAGATAGGGCGGGCATGAGGAGGCTCCCGGGTCCCCCCAGTAGACGCGCTAGCTGACCTGTCGTCAAGCGCGGACAGCGCCGACGCGGCTTCCGTCGGGCCGACGGTGGAGCGTTGTGCCGACGCAAGCACACGGCTGGCGGTATGCTCGGCCATCGGGGAGCGGCACATGGGCGGCAGTGACTATTCGGGCTCGGGGCACTCGGACCGTACGTGGATGGAAGGGGATGACGAGGCCGTGGCGGTCGAATCCGCCGCAGCCAAGGTCACCCGCTACGAAGAAGTCGGCATGCTCGGCCGAGGCGGCATGGGAGAGGTGTACCGCGTTCGCGACACGGTGCTCAATCGCACGGTGGCGATGAAGCGCCTGCTGGCCTCACGCGACCACGGCATGGGACTGGCGCGCTTCGTCGCCGAGGCTCAGGCGACGGCCCAGCTGCAGCATCCCGGGATTGTGCCCGTCCACGACATGGGGCTCACCCCGGATGGGTACCACTTCTTCACGATGAAAGAGGTGCGCGGCACAACCCTCCAAGAGGCGATTGGGCAGGTTCACAGCGAGGGCCTCGACCGCCTCGCGCTCCGCCGTCTCGTGGTCGCGTTTCAGCAGGTCTGCGAGGCCGTCGCGTATGCGCATGACCAGGGCGTGCTGCATCGGGATCTGAAGCCTGAGAACATCATGCTCGGAGACTTCGGCGAGGTGTTGGTGGTCGACTGGGGACTCGCGAAGGTCCTCGACGAGCCATCGGAAGTGCGCAGGGGCGTGGGCGTTCACACGTCGCTCAGCTCCACCGACTCGCTGCGCACGCGGGCAGGGGCCATCTCGGGCACACCGTCGTACATGGCGCCGGAGCAGGCCCAGGGTGCCACCGAGCTCATTGGCACCCCCACCGATGTCTATGCGCTTGGGGCTGTGTTGTACGAGATCTTGGCCGGACGTCCGCCGTATGAGGGGCGCAATGGCTCAGAGGTCGTGCTGGCGGTGCTGACGGGTCCTCCGCCACTGCTGTCGGCGGACTCGAGGCTTCCACCGGAGCTCATCGAGATTTGCGAGTCCGCGATGCAGCGAACACCGGCCGAACGCACCGCATCCGCGAAGCACATGGCCGAGCAGATTCGTGCATGGAGCGACGGCGCGCTGCTCGCCGAGCGTGGGTTGGCGCGACTCGCTGAGGCGGAGGCGCTGATCCCACGGGTCGCCGAGCTCCGGTCGGATGCCGCGGATTACCGGCGCCGTGCGGCCCAGCGGCTCGACGGCGTTGCGGAGTGGGCTCCGGTGGACGACAAGCGCGCCGGCTGGGAGCTCGAGTCCGCGGCAGATCGGGCCCTGCGCGAAGCCGACGCACTCGAGATTTCAATGCTCGAGACGGTGCGATCCGCCCTGCAAGATGCCCCGGACCTGGCGAGTGCCAAGCAGCTTCTTGCGGACTACCACCAGCGCTTGCACGCGAAGGCCGAGCTCGACCGTGACGGACCCGAAGCGGCGCGTCAGGAGATCTTGCTCCGCGCGTTCGACCAGGGAAGACACGCCACCTATCTGTCGGGGACCGGCGCGCTCACGCTGCAGTCGGAACCCTCGGGCGCTCGAGTCGACTTGTACCGTTACGAGCTTCGGGACCGGCGGCTGGTCGCGGTCTTCGAGCGCAGCCTCGGCCGCACCCCGCTTGAGGCAGTGCCACTCGAGCAGGGCAGTTGGCTGGTCGAGCTGTCGGTCGAGGGTAGGCGGACTGTGCGCTATCCGGTCGCCATTGGTCGCAATCAGCACTGGGATGGTGTTCCGCCCGAGGGGGGTGAGCCGGTGCCCGTCGTCCTGCCGAAGGACTCGGCCGACATCTACGTCCCCGGTGGCTGGTTCCAGTTTGCCGGGGACCCGCTCGCCTGCCACGACCTGCCCGCCCGTCAGGTGTGGGTCGAGCCGTTTTTCATCCAGGAGTTTCCGGTCACGAACGCCGAGTACATGGTGTTCCTCGATGACCTGGTCGACACCGGACGCGAGGAACAGGCGCTCAAGCATCAGCCCCAGGTGATGGGCACCCCAATGTACGGCCGCGACGAGGACGGGCATTTCAAGCTGGTTCCCGATCCCGAAGGCGAGATGTGGGAGCCCGGCTGGGGCGTGATCATGGTGAGCTGGTTCGACGCCCGAGCCTACGCCGAGTGGCTCTCGCAGAGAACCGGACTGCCATGGCGTCTGGCGAGCGAGTTTGAGTGGGAGAAGTCGTCCCGCGGAGTGGACGGCCGCGCGTATCCGTGGGGCGATTGGCTTGATCCGAGCTGGGCGCACACTGTGCTCTCGGCGGCCGTGACCTTCCCTTCGTCCGTTGGAACCTACGCGGGGGATGTGTCGCCCTACGGCACGCGAGACACCTGCGGAGGCATGCGCGACTGGGTGCTCGAGCCCTATGAAGGCGCGGCGCTTCGCCTGGATGGCGGGAGGCCGAGCTTTGACATCGGGGAGCCCGAGGTGCGCATCAACCGCCTCAACCGCGGCGGCAGCTGGAACTCACGACGTGACAACACACGGGTGGCTGGACGCTTCTGGTTTCCGGCCGAGTCGCGCGAGAGCTACGTCAGCTTTCGGCTCGTGCGGCCCCTCGGCGCGTAACTAGGCCTCTTCACACGAGGCCACTGCCTCTGCGGGATCGCTCAGTCCCGCCATGACCTCGACGAGTCCCAGGTAGTAGGTCTGCATCGTGCGGATGTTCGTGTGCACGAGCAGGCCGGCCATCTGCGGGTTGAGTGCCGTGCCCTCGAGGTCGACGCTCGACTTGAACCGGAGCTCTCCGTCACGGAGGTCGAGCTCGAAGTTGCCGATGGGAAGGGCGTAGTTCGCGATGGTGATGAAGGTCATCACATCAGCGCGATGGGCTTCGGGCACCTGTTTTGGGAACACCGAGTAGACGATCAGCTGCTGCGCAGCCTCGCGCTCTTGGACCACGACGCCCCAAGCCCCAGCGTCGGTCCGGTAGGAACAGTAGAGGCCATCGCCCGTCTCGAGGGCGTTGAACTTCCATCCCGCCTCGGTGAGGGTCTCGCCCATCATCTGCAGTGCTGCGCCCATGTCGTGCTCCGTGTGATGGCCCACTAGGGGGGCGGGGCCTGTCTGGCCACCTTCGGTGAGCTCCGTTGTCGAAGACGACAACGCGGTCCTTTCGAGGGCCTTCGCGGAGATGGCGGCGTGAGGCGAGCCTTGGGAACACGGGAGCTTTATCAGGCCCTTATGACCACCGGCTGACGACTGGCTGGCGTCGGCTCAATGGGCCTTGTAGATACAGGATGACCCCCTACGGTTGGCTTCACTGCCCACGCTCCGTGCCGCTCCTCTGGCCTTTGCGACCGTTCGGCGCCCTCTCTGCTCGGAGTCTCAGCATGGGTTTCAAGTTCTGGAAGAAGAACAACAAGCCGTCCCCCGAGAGCCCTTCGCCCAAGAAGGAGTCCCCCGAAGAGTGGCAGTCGAACGAGCAAATGCAGCACCTGCTCAACAACGGGTCCTACATGAGCTCGAAGGATCGGGAGGGCACGACCAGCATGACCCCCGAGCAGCTCAAGGAGCTCGCCAAGCTCATGCCCAAGCCTGGCTCGGGGTCCGAGGACTGGGAAAACGTGCCGAAGGAGCTGCGTCCGGACCGGCTCGACGGAACCCTGGGTCTGTTCCAGTCGATCGACAAGGAGCGCAAGAAGCAGAACGGTCTTCTGCACGAAGAGACGCCGGAGATGCAGTCGTTTCTCACCGAGACCGACAACCGCACTCGGGTCGAGGGCACCGCACCGCGTCGCAACTTCGACGACATGCACAACCACTCGCTGACCCCGGAGCCCCCCAAGAAGAAGGCCCCGAAGCCGCCGACCAAGCGCGCTCCCGAGCCCCCGCAGTCGGGTGGTGAGGAGATGGACCTCCGCGACAAGGTGGTCGACCGCGTGTCTGGCTTGTTCGAGGAGGAGCCCAAGAAGCCACTCACCGCGCCGACGACGCGTGCGCCTCTTCCGCCGAAGGACTTGAGAAAGCCGGGCTTTCATCCTGAGAACGAGAAGGGCCTGACCGAATCGTGGATGGGCACCTTTCAGACCTCCACACAGGTGGGGCAAGGCCTCGAGGTGAGCGGCGGTGGCCTCTCGACGATGGTCAACCATCCCGACAAGATGACGTCGACGAGTGGGCTCATGGAGTTGCCCGAGACGACCGAGATGCTCGGAACCAGCAGCGGCTTCAAGGGACTTGGCATGGTCGATAGTGGCCTGTCACTCACCCAGAACGTGCTTAAGACGAACCGCGGCAAGGAGCTGCGCGAGAACGGAAACACGGCCCAGAAGCAGCTCGGCGACAACCTCGTTGACGAGGGGCTTCACGATGTACTCAAGGATGGCCTGGGCACGGTGAAGAGCGGATTGTCGGGCACCAAGGACGTGCTCGAGATCATGAAGATGGGCGGACAGGGCGTTCTCGAGAACGTCGTGCCTGGCGTCGGCATGGTGATGGACGGCATCGAGACCGTGCACAACTACAAGCAGATGAAGAAGTACTCGGGCATGGAGGAGAAGACCAAAGAGGTTCGCTCCAACATGGACGAGAACGATCCCATGCAGCTGCTGGGCTCGAACCTCGAGGGACAGCACAACAAGAACCGCAAGCGCGAGCGGGACCGCATGGTCGTCAACGGCGTCTCGACGGTGACCGGTGGCTTGAACTTCGTCCCCGGCCTGCAGGGCGCGTCACTCGTGGGCACCGCCCTCAAGGGTGGGCTCAAAGCCAAGGAGTTCGTGCAGGACAACAAAGAGAAGCACGACATTCAGAGCATGCGCGAGAAGGCGGCCTTCGGCGACAACAAGGCCAAGGAGTGGCTGCTGAAGAACGACCCCCGCATGCTCGGTGTGGGACTCGGCATGTACAGCGGAATGTCCGAAGAGGGCCGCGACGAGGTCGAGGTCAACCGCATCAAGCAGAGCCGCGAGCTCATGAAGACCATGGGCGTGACCGAAGAGTCGATGGACGATGGCACCGAGCACGATCTTCAGCAGCTGGTGTACAACAACACCCGCACCGACGAGAAGCAGAAGAAGTCGTGGCAGGCGCCGCTTCCGAAGCTGCTGACCGGCGGCAAGATCGGCAAGTTCGACAACACCGTCTGAGTCGCTCGACCGAGAGCTAGGCCATGCGCTCCAGTGTGGCCTGCACGGCAAGCCGCAGTCCTCGGGCATCGATCGCATCGTCGACGCCTTCGAGCACAGGCAGGGTCACCGAGCTGGCGCTTGCGCCGTGTGCCACGTCGAGGATGGGGCGAAGGATGGAGAGCTCGAGCTCCATGCCAGAAGAGTCCACGGCTTCGAAGGCGCGCGTGGCCGCTACGAGGTCCCCGGATGCCGCCATCGCTGCCGCTCCAATCGCGTGGGCGTACTGGTGCAGGACGGGTGAGCGACCCGCGGTGAGGGCGGCGACTTCGTCGGCACGCTCGATGCAGCACGGAAGGCGATCGCCGCCGAGCGCCCAGATTGCGGATTGGAGGGTCTGGTAGATCCGAGCAGCGTCGAGGCCGACGTGCCGCAAGGTGCTCACGGCCACGTTCTCGGCAACGAGGGCGTCGGCGAAGTCTCCGGACAGCGCGTGAGCCTTGGCGAGCATCGAGCAGGCCACGGCGTAGCGGAAGGAGTGAGCGCCGTGGTCGGCGTGGGCCTGAGTGCGAATGCGAAAGGCCAGCTCGGTGGCCTCGGAGAGCTTGCCCAACGCGAGGAAGGCTTTGCAGCGAAGCACGTCCACGGTGGCGTAGGCGCCTTCACCGCCGACGCGTTCGTTGATGGTGGCGGCCCGCAAGATCTCGTTCGCTTCGGCTTCCGGAGGCAGCAAGCGCCCCCTGGCCAGCCGTGTCCGCGCTTCGAGGCGCAGCAGGTTGTGCGTCTCGCACAGGGCGATGCAGGCGTCGAGGTGCTTCAGGACGTGAGGGGTGTCCTCCATCGTGCCGGGCTCGGTCATGGCCCCGAGTCCGTAGTGCCCGAGCGCGGTGAGCTCCGCGTTGTCGAGCGCCGTGCCGATCTCGAGGACCTTGCGCGAGGTCTCGGCGGCTGCGGTGGGGTCGACCGAGTGCCACTGCCACCAGGCGCGCTGGACGAGGATCGCGCCCTTCTGCGCGGGGTCGGTCGCGAGTGCGTCGAGCTCTTCGAGGAGGCTCGGCAGACCGCGGGTTGGACCGGTGCTTGCCAACAGTGCCGCGCGGACGAGCCCGACGTCGACGGCCTCAGCGGGATGCGAACCGGCAAGCCGCGCATAGGCTGCGTCTAGATTTGCGCTCTCTGGGTAGATCGCCACCGCGACTTCTCCGCCGAGGAGCTTCGAGTCCTGCCAGCGGTTCTGCAGCAGCCTGCTCGACCACAGCGAGAACCAGCGCGCGTGCCGGTCGCGCAGGGTGTCTTCGTCCCCACGCTCGCGCAGGCGGGCCCGTGCGAACTCCCTCGTGGAGACGTGCAGGGCGTAGCGCGGCCGCTCGGCTGAGAAGCCCGCGAGGCGGCGTAGCAAAGAGCGCTCGGTGAGCCGGTGCAGCACGCTGCTTCGGGCGGTCCGGATGTCGAGGACGGCGTCGGCGGCCTCTTCGTCGAAGCCTCCGGCGAACACACTGGCCCCAGCGAGGACCCGGCGTTCGTCCTGATCGAGAAGCGACCAAGACCACTGCAGGGTGGTGTCGAGAGAGGCGTGGTCGTCGAGGGTTCCAAGCAGACTGTGGTTCAGCTCGGCGAGCAGCTCGCGAGAGGTCCGGTGAGCCCTCCGATGTGCGGCGAGCTCGATCAGGAGCGGGTGGCCCTCGAGCAGCTCGAGCACGGCGGCTTGGCTCTCGTCATCGTCGTCGGGAAGGATTCCGGGCACACGGTGATCGAACAGTTCGCGAGCGGCGTCGGGCTCGAGCGGGCCAATCGGCAGAGGACGCTCGCCAGGGACCCGTAGTCTCTCGCGACTCGCGACGACCACGCGGGCCTGAGCGACGTTGGCGAGCAGCGCGCCGAGGATGTGCTGAAAGGCGCTGAAGACATGCTCGACGTCGTCAAAGAGCAGAAGGGTCCTGCCTCGAAGGCGCAGGTGTTCCCAGAGTTTGTCGGCATCGGCGGCATCGCCAAGCTTGATGTCGACGGCGTGGGCGACGGCGAGCAGAACGCCAATGCGGTCCTGCGCAGACTCGAGACTCACGAACCACACCCCGCCATGGTGAAGCGAGTGCTCGGGTTGGCTGGTGAGCGCCCAAGCCTCGACGGTTCGGGTCTTGCCCATGCCGGCGGCGCCGATCAGTGTCACGAGTCGGTGGGTCTCAAATGCGGCCTCAATCGCGTGCAGCCGCGGGGCCATGCCCACAGTGTGGTCTTGGTGCGCTTCGACGTTTGTGGGGCGTCGATACCGCTGCGCGAGTCCCCACCGCCACTGCCCGTGGTGGTGGTCGACGGTCAGCAAGAAGAAGCGCCGGGCTGTCCGTGACTTGGGCCGCCACCGTCCGTCGTCGCCCACGGCGCAGTCGGCACCGCGATGAAGCACGAGCAGACGCACGCGGCTGGCGGGGTAGTAGCCCGGGACCGGCGAACTCTCGGAGAGCCGCCGCTCGATGCTGTGCAGGCGGGTGACGAGATTGCCAGCCGTGACCTTTCCGCCCATGGCCTGACCGATGGCGTCTCGCGAGAGGGGCAGGCCGTCATCGAGGGCTGTCAGCGCCTGCAGGGTGTCGAGCATCTGCGCGGTCAGCTGAAAGTGGGTCTCGGCGAGGGTGGCGAGATTGTCCTCGAGCCAGCCCTTCACGTCGCTGGGTAGATGTGCCTCGATGGCCAAGGTGGCGTCGGTGCCATCCTCGGTCGCTTGCCAGCCACGGTCGGGCCACGCGTGGACCCAGATGGGGGGGACGATGGGGGGCTGTTCGGGGGTCCTGGACACGGCGAATTCTACACCGGAACGAGGGGCTTGTGGCTCCCCAAACTAGGCCGCTTTCGGCGCATCGTGACGCACCGCGTCGACGGCCTCGATGCAGCGCTCGACGAGTCGGTCTTCGCCGATCTTGCCGCGCAAGTTGGCGGCCTCGAGAGCGTCGCGAACCGGGCCGCGTACGCCGGCCAGCCACAGGGTGATGTCGCGAGTATCGAGCTCGTCGATGACCTCTTCGAGCGTAGCCAGGGCCTGAGCGTCCACGCTGCTGATGGCCTTGCAATCGATGATCAGGTGGGCGGTGTCGTGCTCCAGCGCATCGAGGATGGTGCGCTTTAGGAACGCGGTGTTCGCGAAGTAGAGCGGGGCGTCGATGCGAAGTGCCACGAAGTGGTGGTGGATGAGCGCGTCGGGGTAGCGCTCGACATTGCGGTACACCGTCGAGCCGGGAAGCTGCCCGAGAATGGCGACGTGTGGCCGGCTGGTCCTCCAGATGAACCACGCCAGGCTCGTCGCGATGCCCATCAGCAGGCCCTGCTGCACGCCGAGCACGAGGGTGCCGCCGAAGCTCACCCCCATGGCGACGAGGTCGGGTCGACTCACGTTCCACAGGTGGCGCGCCTCCTTGACGTCGACCAGGCCGACAACCGCGGTCACGATGATCGCGGCGAGCACGGCGGTCGGCATGTAGGCGAACAGGGGGGTGAGGAAGAGCAGGGTCAGGGTGACGGCGGCGGCGGTGAACAGGCCCGCGACACCGGTGCGCGCGCCGGCCTCGGCGTGGACGACGCTTCGGCTGAAGCCGCCAGTGATTGGATAGCCCTGAACGAAGGCCGAGCCGATGTTCGCGAGACCCAGACCCTTGAGCTCCTGGTCGGCGTCGACTGCTTGTCCGTTGCGACGGGCCAGGCGCTTGGCGACCGAGATGCTCTCCATGAAGCCCAGCAGTGCGATGGTGATGGCTGCGGGGAACAGCTCGCGGATCGCGGCGAAGTCGACGCGTGGCGCCGTGAGCTGGGGCAGGCCGCCGGGGACCGAACCCACGACGGCCACGCCCGCCTCGTCGAGGGCGAGGACCTTCACAAGCACGGACCCCGCGACCACGACGACGAGGAAGCGAGGCACCCGCGGGGCCCAGGTCTTGAGTGCGACCAGTGCGGCGGCACTGCCCACGGCGATGGCGAGGGTGGGGGTGTGCACCTCTCCGATGCGCTGGGCGGCGGCGAGCAACATGTCGAGCACGTTGGCGCTGCGAGGAAGGTCGATACCGACCAGGTGCTTCAGCTGCGACACGCCGATCAAGATCGCCACGGCAGACGAGAACCCGGCGATGACCGGCTGACTGAGGAACTTCACGACGAAGCCGAGGCGTGCGGCGCCCAAGCTGAACTGGACCAGGCCGACGAGTAGGGCAAGCACCGAGGCGAGGGCGGCGTAGAGGACCGGGTCGCCGCCAGCCGACTCGCTGAGGGCCGCAGCGACGAGCAGCGAGACCATCGCGGCCGGTCCGATTGCGAGCGTGCGCGAGCTGCCGAACAGGGCGTAGAGCGCCAACGGAAGCGTCGCGGCGTACAGGCCGACCACCGGGTTCAGGCCGGCGAGGAGGGCATAGGCCATGCTCTGCGGCACGAGCATCACCGCCGTGGTCAGACCTGCGGACAGATCGCTTCGAAGGGTCGGTCGATCGTAGCCGTCGAGCTGACGGAGCAGGGGAATGGACTGGCGCAGGGACATTGGAACTCCGCCTGTCTACAAGCAAGGGCCGTGCCAGCTTTTGAGGGCTTCTCGCCGGGGTCGGTGCGGGGCGAACGGCCTTTGTCTCAAGACCGTATCAGTCGAATTGAACCAACTTGATTAGGTTGAGGGTGAAGCCAGGAGGACACGTGACCCGCAACATCAAGCGGCCGGATCTGACGCTGACCCACTTTCACGGCATGCACACCGTGGCTCCGCAGATGCTTGAGCTGTTCGAGCTGATTCGCAGGGCGGGACGCAGTGAGGCGACGGTGCTCGTGCGCGGCGAGAGCGGCACCGGCAAGGAGCTGGTGGCCGGAGCGCTGCATCGCGAGAGTGCTCGCGGGTCTAAGCCGTTCTATGCGGTCAACTGCGCGACCTTCACCTCTGAGATGCTCGCGAGCGAGCTGTTCGGGCACGTGCGTGGCGCATTTACTGGCGCCATCCGTGATCGGGACGGGCTCCTCGCGATGGCCGACAAGGGCACACTGTTCCTCGACGAGGTCGCCGAGTTGCCGATCGAGTTGCAGGCTCGGCTGCTTCGTGTGCTCCAGACCCAGCGCTTCACTCCGGTGGGTGGGACGGTCGAACAGCAGGTCGACGTGCGTTTCTTCTCGGCGACCAACGTGGCCTTGCGCAAGGCGGTGGCCGAGGGGCGCTTTCGCGAGGACCTGATGTACCGCCTGCGCGTGGTGGTGCTCTACCTGCCCCGGCTCGCGGACCGCACGGGCGATGTCGAGGCGTTGACCTGGCACTTCATCGACGCCTTCAATGCCCGCGGAGGCCGACGGGTGCATGCGGTGGCGCCTGCTGCTTGGGCCGCGATGCAGGCGTATGGCTGGCCGGGCAACGTGCGCGAGCTGATGAACAACCTCGAGTCCGCCTTCGTGCTCGGTGAGGGACCGGTCCTCACGTTGGACGAGCTTGCCCCCGAGATCCGCGGACAGGGGACCCGACACGACGAACCCTCCCGGGACACGCTTCAGGACCTCGAACGGCAGCAGCTCGTCGAGGCCTTTGCGGTCACAGGAGGGCATCGGGGACGGATGGCCGAGCACCTTGGGGTGAGCCGGCCAACCCTGTATCGCCGGCTCAAGAAGCACGGCCTTACCTGACTACTCGACGGCGTTGCCGGCGCCGATCCAGGCTCCCGTGCCGCCACTCACGTTGACCGTGGCGAAGCCGAGGCCAGAGAGAGTCGAGGCGGCGGAGGCCGAGCGTCCGCCCGACTTGCAGATCAGGTACACCTCGGCGCCGTCGTCGACGGTGATCTCGCTGGTGCGCTTGGCGATCTGGTCGACGGGGATGTTCACAGCTCCGGGGACGTGTCCGCCGGCGTACTCACCGGCAGTGCGGACGTCGACGAGCATCGGCACCTTGCCGGCGTCGAGGTCGGCCTTGAGCTGTGCGACGTCGACGTTGCGGCTCGGACCCGCTTCGACGGCAGCCGCTGCGGGGGTCTCAGCCGACGTGGCTCCGGAACCGCAGCCGAGGGCGAACAGGAAAATCAGGTTCTTCATGAGGTCTCCAGGACGTCCCGGACCGTGCCCGGGACGTCGCGTATAGCGGGATCGTTAGGCGCAGGCCTCGGCGAGGTCCGCTGCGTTCCAGGCCATCATGCCGCCGACCATCGAGGCCACGTGCGTGAAGCCGGCGTTCTCTAGGGCGCGGGCGGCTTGGTCCGAGCGTCCACTCGAGCGGCAGATCAGGACGACAGGTGCATCGCGGTCCCAGGTTGGAGCCGCTTGGCCAAGGGTGCCGAGCGGCACGAGCTCCGCCTTCTCGATGTGGCCGAGGGGGCCGAACCACTCTTGGGGCTGCCGCACGTCGATCATCCGGAAGGCGCCGCAGTGCTCCGCGACCCACTCAGGCGTCACGTGGCGGACGCCAGACGGCGAGCGGGTGATCTGGTCCCAGGCGTCCTCGGCCACGGGCGCGTTGGTGTCGCCTTCTTCGCGTCCGAGGTTGAGGTTGGCGGGCAGCGCGCGGTCAATCTGCTTTGGGTAGGACAAGCCGAGGTTGGCCATGGTCTTCACGAAGTCGTCTTCGCTCTGGTCGTCGCCCAGGCGTGGGTTGAAGCGCTTCTCTTCGGCGACGGTGCTGACCAGGCGGCCCTTGTAGTCGTGGCCGGGGTAGAGCTCGGTCTCCTCGGGCAGGGTGAAGATCTGGTCGTGCACGCTTCGGTAGAGCCTGCGGGAGTCACCTTGCTGGAAGTCCGTGCGTCCGCTTCCGCGAATCAGCAGCGCATCGCCGGTGAAGGCCTTGGTGAGGTCTTCGGTCACGTAGGTCGCGCAGCCATCGGTGTGGCCGGGCGTCAGGCGCACCATCACCGAGTGGCGACCGAAGGTGATTACGTCGCCCTCGCCGACGAGGCGATCCGCGCCCTCTACGCCAGAGCTGGACGGGTAGAGGATGTCGCTGCCGAGCCGCTGACGCAGCAGCCAAGCGCCCGTCACGTGGTCGGCGTGCACGTGGGTCTCGAGGGTCGCGACCAGGCGAAGCCCGAGCTCCTCCAGGACCTGCACATCGCGGTCGGACTGCTCCTTGACCGTGTCGATGAGAATCGCCTCACGCGCATCCGGATCGGCGAGCAGGTAGGTGTAGGTGCTGGTGGTCGGGTCGAAGAGCTGGCGGAAAAGCATGAGGCCTCCTGGGGTGATGCAGTGGGTAAAGCAATCCCTGTGCCAACTCAGTGGGGGGTCGGTTCGAGGCGGTTGAGAGTGGTGGTTGGCTGATGGTTTGGGAGAGGAGGGGGGTTGGGGGCTTGAGCTCGGGCGCACGGGTTGGCGGTCGAGCGGGATGGTTGGCTGCGGACGTTGGGAGAGGAGGGGACAGGGGGTTCGAGCTCAGGCTCACGGGCCTTCGGCCCTGTTTTACCGGACCTGCGCTTCGGCCCTTCGGGCCTGCAGTGCACGCCCGCCAAGTGGGGACCTGGCGTCCCCCCTTCGGAACCCCTTGCTAGGGGGGCGTGCCGTCCCCCCCTGCGCGGGCCCCCCCCTGGCTGTGGGACCGCGCCCACACCGCGGCCCGGCGTCGGGCGCGGTTTGCGAGGTGTGGGGAATGGGGGCTTCGTGCGGAACTGCGGCGCGCTGGTGGTTCAGCGGCATCGCGGGCGTGCGATGCCATCGCGGTGTGGGCGCGGTCCCACAACCGCGGAGCGGAGGCGGTCGCAGAGGTACCGAGGGCTTCTCGGTCCGCCATGCGCTGTGTCATCCGACTTCCAAGCGGCGCCCGGGTTCTCCTCGTGCTCGCCTACCGAAAGCCCGTGCGGACCGAGGTTGGCCGAGGAACCGAGGCGACTGCGCCGTAGCGAAGCGTGCCGGCCGAAAGGCCGGAGTGAGCGCCAGCGAACGGAACAATAGGTACCCCGGGGCCCGCGGCCAACGTCCACGCCGGGGTATCTCGTTGTCTCAACACCGCTTGAATCAAATTGAACGATTTCGTCCTAGCTATGGTCCTTGGCGTGGACGCTTCCCTCGAGGCTGGCGACGAAGCCGTAGCACCAGGCGCCGAGGGCGGCGCCGATGACGGGAGCGACGAGGTAGATGGCGACGCTTCCGGTCTGGCCGCTCACGAGCGCTGGGCCGAGTGTGCGTGCGGGGTTCATGGATGCGCCGGTCAGGGGGCCACCCATCAAGGCGCACAAGGCGACGGTGCCGCCGATGGCGAGCGCGGCGAGGTGTCCGGACGCGCGCAAGTCCGAGGCGACGGCGGTGATGACGAACATGAGGAAGAAGCTCATGACGACTTCGAGTCCGAAGGCCTGGGCGAGGTGCACCGTGGGAATGGTGGCGCCGACGTGGGCCTCGGTTCCGATCAGGCCGGCCACTGCGATTGCACCCGCGAGGGCCGCGAAGACCTGGCCGGTGATGTAGGCGGGTACCTGCCGCCACGGAAAGCGTCCGCTGCCGGCGAAGGCGAGGGTGACGGCCGGGTTGAAGTGGGCACCCGACACGTGGCCGGTGGCAAAGATCATGACGGCGATCACGAGGCCGAACACCGCGCTCACCCCCACGTGTCCAAGGCTTCCGGAGTTGGCATCAACGACGGAGGCCCCGCAGCCGGCGAAGACGAGGGCGAAGGTGCCGACCATCTCGGCGGTGGTCTTGCGAAGCAGCGCGTGGCGGGGCGGTTGCATGGGAACTCCAGTCCTGCGTTGTAGCGCGGCCTCTACCACCCTTGGTGCCCGGGTGGTGACGAAGCGGAAACGGGTGGTGCAGGAGCGGGGGCCCGCGGGCTAGGACCGGCATCCTCCCAGGGGGCACACATGACCGACGCACGCAACGCACACCTCAGCGCATGGCAGCAGCGCGAAGCACTGGCCGAGGCGCTCGTTCCTCTGGTCGGCGGACTGTACCGGGAGCGCGCACTCGTGGTCGCAGTCTTCGGCACCTCCCTCGTCGGCAAGACGCCGGTGCAGATGCTGTCAGTGTTCTCGGACGCGGCCCGATACGCCGGTGAGGAGCTCCCGATTCGCGATGCCGTGTCGCTGCTGCAGCTGATGCAGAACCTCGAGCTCGGCCGTGCCCGCGTCGACATCGGCAAGCTGCTGGTGCGCTTTGCGGCTTCCGAGCACGACTCGATCGATGCCTACGCCACCGAGGCGCTCAAGCCGCTGATCGCGTCCCCGAAGAGCATGCCCGAGCGTCCCCAAGACGTGGTCCTGTACGGCTTCGGACGGATTGGCCGCCTGATTGCGCGCATCCTGATCGGCAAGACGGGCGGTGGCGACAAGTACGTGCTCCGCGCCATCGTGCTGCGTCCTGGCTCGCTCACCGACCTTCACCGTCGCGCCAGCCTGCTCGCGACCGATAGCGTGCATGGCCCATTCAACGGAACCATCTCGGTCGACGAAGAAGAGAACGCCATCATCGCGAACGGCAGCATGATCAAGGTGCTCTACGCGAGCGGTCCTGATCAGGTCGACTACGCAGCGCACGGCATCGAGAACGCCGTCGTGATCGACAACACCGGCAAGTGGCGCGACCGCGAAGGCCTCGGGCTGCATCTCAAGGCACCCGGCGCCAGCAAGGTGATTCTCACCGCTCCCGGCAAGGGCATCCCGAACATCGTCTATGGCGTCAACCAGAACGAGATCGCCGCCGAAGAGAACATCTTCTCGGCCGCGAGCTGCACCACCAACGCCATCGCGCCGGTGCTCAAGGTCGTTCACGATGCCTTCGGAGTTCGTCGCGGCCACCTCGAGACCATCCACGCGTACACGAACGACCAGAACCTCATCGACAACTTCCACAAGAAGGACCGTCGAGGACGCGCTGCGGCGCTGAACATGGTCATCACCAGCACCGGTGCCGCCAGTGCCGTGTCCAAGGCGCTCCCCGAGCTCGAAGGCAAGCTGACGGGATCGGCGATTCGCGTGCCGACGCCGAATGTGTCGCTGGCCATCCTCAACCTCGAGCTCGACACCAAGGTCGACGTCGACGGATTGAACGGCTTCCTGCGCAAGGTTGCGGCCGACTCACCGCTCTCGGCACAGATTGACTACTCGGTCTCGCCGGAAGCCGTGTCGAGTGACCAGGTCGGCAGCCACCACGCCGGTGTCGTCGACTCGCTCGCCACCATCGCGCGGGACGGCAACGCCGTGCTCTACGTCTGGTACGACAACGAGTACGGCTACTCCTGCCAGGTCGTTCGCCTGCTCCAGGAAGTCGCGGACGTGAGCCCGGTGCTGTTCCCGAAGGCCTCGGCCTTTCCAACGGTCTAGTCCGCAGCCTGTCCCACGACGTCACATTCCCCGCGGTTGTAGACCGGGCGGAATAGCGGCTGCGGGGAGGCTTCATGAAGCTGTTGGTTCTCGGAGGCACTCGGTTCTCGGGCCACCATCTTGCGGTGCTCGCTCGCGACCGAGGCCATGACGTGACGCTCGCTCATCGCGGCAACGCCACTTCGCCCTTGGACGGTGTGACGCACCTGATCGGCGACCGCGACCCGAACGAGAGCGACCTGCTCGTCCGAATCGCTGGACAGAACTACGATGCCGTCATCGACATGTGCGGGATGGTGCCTCGTCTCGTCCGGGTCGCACTGGACGCGGTGGGTGAT
>JAGSGY010000105.1 GCA_023954855.1 Pseudomonadota bacterium
CTTCTTGCCGTCGTCACCGCTGTCATCGTCATCTCGGCGATGTGTTCCCTGTTCGAGGCCGTGCTGTACGCGGTTCCCGCCTCGCACGTGGAGTCGCTGGCGAAGGACGGAAAGCGCTCTGGCGAGATCCTCGAGCAGCTCCGCGAGCGCATCGACGAGCCCATCGCCGCCATCCTGACGCTGAACACCATCGCGAACACCGCGGGTGCGGCAGTCGCCGGTGCTCTCGCCGCTCAGGCCCTTGGCGAGGGCAATGTCATGCTGTTCTCGGCGGCGTTCACCATCGGCATCCTGTTGTTCTCGGAGATCATCCCCAAGACCATCGGCGTCGTTCACAACCGGGTTGTGGCCGCGTGGATCGCGCGGCCCCTCGCGGTGCTCGTGTTCGTCTTCAAGCCGTTCATCCTGTTGGTCGGCGGACTCACCCGGCTGATCGGATCCTCGGGCGGCGACGCCGGCTCCGTCGAAGAGATCATGTCCCTCGCGCGGCTCGGCACCCGGTCCGGCACCATCGATGCCGACGAGGCCGCGGTCATCCAGAACATCCTCCAGCTGAACACTCGGCAGACCCGCGAGATCATGACGCCGCGGACCGTCGTGTACACGCTGCATGTCGGACAGGCCGTCGAGGAACTGCTCGAAGACCCGCGTCTAATGGTGTACTCCCGCATTCCTGTGCACGGAGAGGACCTCGACGACGTGTTGGGTGCGGTGTACCGGCGCGACATCCTCTCGGCGGACCCCGAAGCCACGCTGGCCACGCTCGTGCGTCCCGTCGACTTCGTGGGCGAGCGCGAGCCCGTCGACCGGCTGCTCGAGCTGATCCTAGCGCACAGCCGTCACTTGATGGTCGTGCTCGACGACTTCGGGGGCTTCGCCGGCGTCGTCACCCTCGAGGACGTGATGGAGGAGATCCTCGGCAAGGAGATTGTCGACGAGACCGACGTGGTCACCGACATGCGTGCCCTCGCCCTCGAGAAGAAGGCCGCGGCCCTGAGCCGCATGCAGGCGGACCCAGGTTCCGAGGCCTAGGCACCACGGGCTTCATCAACACTCCCAGCGAGCCGGATTGCCGTCCAACGGCTCGCAGCGCGACTGTACTCCATCCGACGCCTGCCTCTACTCGGGAGCCCCCGCCGAACCCAGCAGGAACAGGCCGTCCGTGGTGAGCACCGCGAGGTCGTCCAGCCCGTCACCATCGACGTCTCCGACTGCGGCCACATCGACAAGGCCCGGAAAGTCGAGGAGCGCGCTGATGGTCTGCTCTTCGGGATCAAGGGCCAGATCGGCATGCGCGTCGGTCGGCAGTGTGACGGCGTCCCCCACCAGGTGGGTGTACGGCACGAGTACCACCTGCTCGCTCTCCAGGGTCACGAGCAACTCCCCTTCGCAGGTCGACGCACCCGTGAGTCCTGCCTTCGCAGCCGTCGCCCCCAGGAGTTGCCGCGACGTCGGACGAACGCCACCGCTGAGCTGTGCGCCGAAGGCCTCTTCTGCCAGCTGGTTTCCGCCGACAATCCACACCTCGGGATCGGGGAAGGTTCTCAGCAGCAGGTCCGCAAGCCCGTCCCCATCCAGGTCCCCCACCGACGCGACCTCGACGCCACTGTCGCAGCCGTCGGGGTGGCAGTCGTGAAGATGGACCTCCTGGTCGACGCTGCCGCCGAAGAAGCCTTGGCCGATGCGGTCCGCAGTGTGCACTCCGGCAAAGTTCCGGGTGCCTCCGGTCGCGAGCTCCGACAGGCCGTCCCCGTCGAAGTCCCCCAGCATCGCCAAGCTAGCGGGACCATCCCCGTCCACGACCGCGCCCACGACCTCTTCGAGCTCGGTCACATCAACGGACCCCGACTGGCCCTCGGCCTCGAGCACCTCCGCAATCTTCGCGCTCGAGGCGAGGCTGACGACCTCCTTGTCGCGAGAGCCGGGCAATAGCCGAGAGAACAACAAGTCGTCGACGCCGTCCCCATCGAAGTCTTGGCCTCCGGCCACCGCGCGAATCGGCTCCTCGTCGGCCGAGTCGAACTCCATGTCCGAGGACGCAGAAGCGCCGCCGTGCAATCCGAACAGGTTGCCGATGGCATTGAAGACCACGGCATCTTGCCGGCCGTCGTCATCCACGTCGCCCACCGCGTAGATGGCATCGCCGGTGATGGTGCGGATTCCGTTCCAGGTCGCGCCGTCGACCACCGTGATGCTCCGCTCTCCGCGGACCACCGCCAAGTCGGGCACACCGTCGTCGTTGACGTCACCCAGCGGCACGAGCGACTCGCCCGGCCCGTCGAGTTGAGCCGTCGCGTCCTGCACGCCGAGTACGCCTACGAAGCCGCCCGCCGCGGCGTCAGATGCCTCGCAGGCAGCTTGATCGGGGGTGGGACCTGAGCCGCAGGCGGTCAGCACTGAGGGAAGGACGAGGGCAAGCAAGAGTGAGGTGCGCATGAGATCTCCTGCCTAGAACAAAGCAAGCGACATGCCACGAGCTCCATCCTTGCAACGCCCCGTTCCACACCCATCCGGCGCGCCTGTGTTGACCATCATGCACGACAGGGGTCGCGGATCGGAGACACTCTCAACACCCAATGCTCGTCGTGTGCGCACGTCGATAGCCCTCTGGCGACGACAGCCACAGATCGCGAACACCGCAGCCGATCTCCCCATGCAAGCGCAGCACGAAGTCGACCTTGCCATCCTGGTTCAAGTCCCCGGCGAAGGGAACGCTGCAGCTCCGCCGGGTCTCGAGCACCACACGTCCGTCCAGCGTCGCGGTGCAGTTCTGGAAGAGCCGATGCGACCTTGCAGTGCTGGTGATCGACAGCCCCTCCAAGGTGGCGGTGCCCTCTTCCGCCACTTCGAACGGAATCGGATGCGCTGCTCCAGCCGATGGGCCCACGACAGGTCCCTGCACCGACGCGCCGATGACCATCGCGGCTTCGCATCCAAGCTCGTATTCATAGATCGGAACACGGTCTGTGTGATACCCGCGGAGCCCAAGCCGAACGCGGCTCAGGGTCGGCTTCACTTCGCGGAGGGCATCGGGGCAGACAACGGTCAGCGTCTCGACGCGACGCGTGCTCTCCCAGCTGGAACTAGGCTCGTAGAAGGGTTGCACCATCGTGTCGACCGTGGGGGCGTTCTCCCACCAGGCGGCGCGGATCGGTCTCGTCGATGCGCGCTCTGACAGCCGGGCGTGCAGCGCTGGAGCGTCCACATCGCCCTCGCTCAAGATCTCGAAGGCCTCTCCGTTTCGACGGGCCAAGGTGACGCGAAGGGCGTCGTCTGCGACCTCCGCGTAGAGCACTTCCATCGAGGGCGTGCCATCGAAGGCCAGGAAGCTCTGACCCGGCAGGTCGGGTCCGGCTTCGCAAGGGGCGTCACAGGCGACTCGGCGCAGCCCTGTTTTTGGCGCCGCGATCGATGCGCGGGCCCAGGCGGTGGACAGCTCGGCGCGCAGTAGGTCCTCGCATCCCCCGAGCTCTCCGCGAGCGCAGCGGGCGGTGGCGAATGCATCCTGCTTATCGGCATGGACCCGGTCTTCTGCACCGAGCTCCTGCGCGCTTGCCAGGATTACAAGAAAGACGGTGATCATGAGCCCTCCAGCCGCCCGATACAGTGCATGCCGCGTGCCAAGAGGCGTGAATGCGTCTCACGATCAAACGATCGTTGCCGCACGCAGAGGGCTGTGACCGAGGTCACAATCGGCAGTGCCCACGGCCCTGAGGGGCTAGGCTGACGGCGGAGGTTCCATGGACAACGGCATCCTCATCGTCACAGCCATCGTCTTGGCGGGCCCCCTGCTCACGGCGGCGGTCGCGCTCGCGGTGAAGCCCCTTCGCAAGGTCAGCGTGGCCCTGGTGCCAGCGGCGGGAATCGGCGTGTCGATCTGGTTCCTCGGCTTGCTCATCGACCACGGCTGCGAGCGGACCGATGTCATCGGACAACTCTGGCAGCTCGGCGGCAGCGCGGCGCTGGCAGCCACCTTCTGCACACTCGCGGTACTTCGAGCCGTCATCCACCGAGACACACCGTCGATGCAGGCAAGCCTCGCAAGTGGAGGCGCACTGCTGCTCATCCAGCTGATTGCGGTTCTTGGAACCCAGCGCTTCGCCTTTGCCTGGACGATGCACTGCCTGTGACGGCAGCGCGACCTCGGCTGGTGCACCCTACGGCGTGCGCGTCACGACCGTGTGGCCCGTGCGGGTGTAGTCATAGTGGTAGCTCTTCCAGCCACCGCCCTCGTTCCAGAAGAAGGTGAGCTCGAAGAGATCCGTTGCGTCGACCCCGACCGTCGCCTGCACCAGGTCAACGGGAATGGACCCGGCCGTGTGCCACTCGTTGTCGCTGTCCGTGACCTGGTAGATGCGGTCGCTCCCATCCAAGAAGATGATGTTGGTCTCGTTGGGTGCAGTGCGGTCGACCATCAGGTCCACGCCGTCAATCTCGCCAACGTAGGAGTAGCCGCTGCTGTAGGTGATCTCGTAGGCCACCGGCGCGAAGCCCCACACTGCGTGGCACCCCGCACCATTGCAGCCCGTCGTGTCGAAGGTGGCGTTCGCTCCATCGGGCACGTTCACCGCGAACGTGACGGTGTCTTCAACGGCAGCCCCAGAGGGCTCACCGCCGCCGGGAATCGCGGTAACCGTCGACTCGAAGCTCAGACACGCGCCGGCCCCCGAACACGCATCGCAGGCGTCGCCCACATTGTCGGTATCGGTGTCGGTCTGGTCGTTGGCAATGTCCGGGCAGTTGTCGACCGTGTCGCATGCACCGTCTTCATCGGTGTCGACCGCGACGCCGCCCCAGGTGCCCGCACAGTCCTGCACACAGTCGTTGGTGCTGTCGTCATCGCACGTGCCGCACTCGTCTTCAACGGCGCTGCCGCCCCAGGTGCCCGCACAGTCCTGCACACAGTCGTTGGTGCTGTCGTCATAGGGCTTCTAGTGCTCATGGCTGAAGATGTGTGCATCGAGGTGGGCGTACAAGTCTGCGACCTGCTGGTCCGACAGTGCATCCGCGAAGGCGGGCATGTCCGCTCCACCGTAGAGCATCTGGTGCACCGTTGCCCGCCGTCCGTGAGCGTGGTCGATCGCCGGTCCGCCGTCACCACCCGTGCCATCGGGGGCATGACAATCGGCACACTCCGTCGTGTAGAGGACTTCGCCGGTCGCCGCATCACCAGGCAGGCCAAGGACATCGCCTACACGAGGGTCGCAGGCGGCGGCGAGTAGGAAGAGAAGTGGGAAGGCTACGCGCACGAGTTCTACTCCCGGTCGAGGTTGCCAGTGTCCGTCACGCACAAAAGACCGTCAACCATGTCGAGGTGGTGAGCGGACCCCGGGTGCGCACCTCACCCTCGGTCGCCACGGGATCCACGTCGCATGCCCCATGTTGAAGTCGAAAAGCACGCCGTCGGCCCGATAGCAAGCATCGTCCCCCCACTGCCGCGCAATCGGGCTCGGTGAAGTAGGCCGCTGTGCCAGCGTAGAGATCGTCAACGGATTGGATGCCGAGGTGTCGTGCGGTGAGGCCCAGGTCCCTTACAGCCCCAACGCCTTCCCGGAAATCACCGCCCCGTCATCCATCGACGACAGTTGTAACCGTTGACTCACGTCTGACGAGCCTCTCGCGAAGAGGTCCTGAGCCGTCGACGCCTGAAAACAGCGAGCCGGGAACCTCATGCCAAGTTGGCACACCCCCTGCACCCTCGAGAAGAAGCCGGCAATTGACCGCCGGCCGACCTGGAGGTCACCATGCGCTGCGTCACCCTGTTGTCCATTCTCACTCTCAGCTCTGCCTGCAACCCGTCATCATCCATTGATGGCACGTGGGTGCTTCAGCTGGACATGCCCACCCGCTCGTCGACATCGTCGATCACAGAGAACTTTGTGAACGGCCAACAGCCGACGGCGTCCGCCTCTACAGGCCCCACGTGGATATACGACTCCGAAGAAACCGGGCAAATCGCCACGGTGCGCATCATCGGTGGGGCGGGCAAGACGGCGTTCGCAAGCTACGGCGACAAGGTGCTTCCAGGGGTTCGCGAGGGCGGCGTCTGGGTCTTCACGCTTGAGCAGACCGACAGCGACAGTCAGACGCTCAACGACCAAGGCTACACGTACCTCTCCGCCGAGGACTCGACCTCGCTCACGCGCATTCTCTTCACGCCTGGCGGCAAGGAGGCGAGCGGGCAGATCACGCAGAGCACCACCCGTACGCGCGAGTGGGCGGAGTCCGACCAGGCTGCCGGCTACACCTACATGCGCATTCCGGCAGACGACTACCTCGAGCCGATCGACCCGAACATCGGGTACTACGTCGAGAATGAGTGGGACACGCGCGAATGCGACGACACACTATGTCGCCTGACGGTCGGGGAAACGTCCTCGGCACAACAGACGTTCGTTGCACAGTGGACCGAGCTGGGACCGGAAGATTCGCTGGAGGTGGCCACGGCCCCCTCAGCGCCTCCGCAGTACTACGACACCGGCTGGTACTAGACGGCCGCGAGCGTCCGCCGTCCGACGGGCGGCGGCGCCATGCCCTACTCCATCCCCGCCTGCGCCTCTTGCAGTCGCGTCGCGAACTTACTCGACGGACTCACCGTGTCCTCGTAGTGGTCGCCATCGTTGTCGCTCAACAGACTCACCCGCGTGTTGAAGTCGGGCTCGGGGATGATGTAGCTCATGTAGTTGTCGGTCATGCCGAGCACCGCCTTGTACTCGGTGTCGAGCATGTCGAGCAGCGGCGGCATGTCGGGATCAGCGGCGTAGGCGTACGGCCACACGTGCACTGAGAGGCAGTTGCAGTCCCCCACCTCAGTGGCATCGGAGCAATCCGCCGCGAAGTCGAGGTCGTTGCAGTCGGCGTCGTGCTGCGGGAAGTAGGTGGAGCCGGGGCCCCGCATGGTCGGATCCGCCGACTCGATCGCCCACTGCGGGTCCTCGTCGGGAAAGCCCCACGCGACCTCGGGCAACAGCTCGCCGGGTGCGGTGACGAAGCCGACGGGGCCGAGTTCAATGCGGTAGGTGTTGGTCTCGATGCAGGGGTTTCCACCGCCCGCAGACTCGGGGCAGCGCTCTGTGTCGTCGACCGCATCGTCGAAGTCGAGGTCGAACATGCCCTGCGGCCCGAGCAGCTGGTAGGCGATGTTGTCGATCGGCACGTAGAAGGCGGCCTCGGAGACCGCAATCGGTGCCGCCTCGAAGTCTTGGCCCCCCTCGAGTGCCGCAATCGCAGCCTCGCCGATGTGCCAGCCGTGACTGGTCACGAAGTCCCAGGAGTCGTGCTCGGCCCACTCCGGCACGGGCTCGTCGGGGAGCTCGGCAAAGGTCCGCGTGTCGCCCTCGCTCTTCTCGAAGCAGCCGGCGTCGGTGCTGTCGGCAATGGCCGCGGCGTCGCAGGTCTGAAAGACATGGGTGCCGTCGTCGCGCACCAGCGGCACATCGCCACCGAGCGCGGACTGCATGCCGCCTAGGCACTCGGGGAAGTGCATGGCCATGCCACCGTACTCGGCCTCGATGACCTCGCGGGTCACGCCGACCCAGTCCGAGCTGATCGCTCCGCTGTCGCCGCCCTTGACCTCGGGATGGCCCGACCAGTTCGTCCACGTAAACAGCGTGGAGTCGTCCTCACGCCGTCCCTGAATGACCAGCAACTGGTCACTGACCACGACAGGGTCGCGGATGTCGTGAATCATGCCGTGCATCTTTCGGGTGGGATTGACTCCACCAAATGCCGCACCGGAGAAGGTGGGCGATCTGTCGCGCATGCGAACCGAGCCCACTTTGAGGGTGACGGGCTCCATGGACGCTGCAGCATCGCGCACGGTCTGCTCGATCGCGGCGGTGACGCGCTGCTGAAACGCCTCGTTCATGCCGGTCACGGGGTCCGCAAAGTCGTAGGGATTTCCCCACAGGCCCATCGTATCGGGGCCCTGGTGGTTGTGAGACGCGGCGACCATCAAGCGAGCCGGGTCGAAGTCGTCGGCCGCCAACGCCTCTTTTGCAGCGTGGATGCGCGGAGAGCCGAGCCCGACGAAGTCGAGGGCGACAAAGGCCAGGTACTCGCCGTCCTGGGCGACCACATAGGCGCGGGCCTCTACGGCGTCGTGCACCTCGGTCGCGGGACGAAGGGGCGAGAATCCACCAATCCACACCGCGTCGAAGACGCCGTTGCCGTTGACGTCATCGAAGGGCTCTTCGCAGTCCTCGGTGCCGCCCGCCGGCTGATCGAGGCAGCCGTCGAACAGGGCATTGTCGTTGAGGTCGGTGAAGGTCTCGGTGATCTCGGGGGTGAGATCGATGCGGGCGACGCCGGCATAGGTGACGCCGGACTTCATGCGCGGCATGTCGAGGGGCAGCGGATTCGCGCAGCCCACCAACGCCAGCAGCGCGACTAGTCGCAAAGCTCGGCCTGAAGCGAGTCATCGCAGATGCCGTCGCAGTACTGGTTCACGACACCGGTGCGCAGAAAGTCGATGATCTGCTGCTGACCGGCGGGCTCGCGACGCGGACACTCGTGCACGTCGTAGTCGCCGTCGGGAGGCGTGTTGTCGATCGGCTCGTCGGGCACGTCGTTGTACTTGAACTCGACATAGGCGCTGCCCGAGAACCCGGGCGCGGCCTCTTCGAGACCCCAGACCGGACGGGTGGCGGGTGCGACGAGCGAGGCTCCGATGGCCCGCGCCTCGAACTGTCCGCCGAGGGTCGCCACCTGCGAGTCGTGAATGCCGACCTGCATCAGCAACTGCTTTGCGGGAATGCCCTCGGGGGCGTCTCCGCCGAGGTCGGCCAACCAGCCCGCACCCTCAGCCGGGTCCCAGAGCGCCTGCATCATCGAGATCAGCAGGGTGATGTCGCGGTGGTCGGTGAACTTCTCTTTGAACAGCAAGAAGAAGGGGTCGAAGTCGTGCGAGCGGGTCAGCAAGATCTCGTAGGGACCGCCGCCGACGCCGAGCACGCCGCGGGTGATCTCGGTGCTCTGCGCCATGAAGGCGGCGCCGAGAATCGCACCTTGAGAATTGCCGTAGTAGGTCACCTCGTTGGGGTCGATCAGCGAGCCAGAGGTGCCCTGCAGCTGCGGCTCATCGACGAGGCCGGTCTTGACCAGGCGGGTCAGTGCCGCGAACTCGGCGAAGCCCTGGTGCGAGCGCTCGGGAATCTCAGAGAAGTTCGAGACGTCGTCGACGATCATCAGCGCGATGTAGGGGGCATCCTCTTCGCTCATGCCGGTCCAGTCGGTGGCCACGACGATGAAGCCCTCGCGGTTCGCGAAGTCCGAGAGCCACCCGGTGCGGGCCTCGCCCATGCTGCCGAGCAGGCCGTGTCCGTACTGCATGACCATCGCGGGCTGGTCCCCCGAGAGGACCGAGCAGGGCACGCGAACGAGGAACTCCTTGTCGGTGGTGCCGTTGCGGAACGGCATGCCGTCCTCGTCGCGGGTCAGGAAGGTGCGCACGCCGTCTTCGAGCGTGTACAGCGGCACGGTCATCAGCCCCTCGAGGGTCAGGCCGATGTCGGCGCCGTTGTCGCAGTCGCCGGTCGAGCTGTCGGTGATGGTGTACACGGGGCCGTCATCGCCCATGAAGTCGAGAACGTCCGCGCCAATCCAGTCCATCTTGCCGAGGCTGTTGTCGCGGCTCACCGTCACGAAGTCCCAGGCGAGCTGCAGGTCCGAGCGCGCCCAGCCGGCGGTCTCGAGCGGTGCGAACACGTTCTCTTCGAAGTGCTCGCGGCGGATCTCGACGTCGCCATCGGTGGTCTTCTCGTCATCGCGAAGCGCGGCAAAGGCCTCGCTCACATCCACGGGTCCGCCGGCGGTCTTCTCGGCGTTGCGAATGCCGACGATGTAGCGGGTGCCGTACTCGAGGGGCGTCGCCGGACGAATCATCAGCAGCCGCTCGCTCTCGTCTTCGGCAGAGATGTCCTGCTCGACGTAGTGCGGGTGAAGCTCGCCGGTCTCGGCGTTGAGCAGGATGGTCTTCGCGTCGTCGGCCAGCGAGTCGTCGAGGTCGGTGTGCAGCACAAAGCCGTCGAGAGAGAGGTCGTCGAACCACACCAGGGCCGAGCCCGTGGTCGAGAAGCCATCCTTCTCGTTGATGTAGTCGGGACGCGTCTGCACGTTGTCGCGGTTCTCGGGCAGGCTCTCTTCGCCGAAGGCCACCTGGTACCCAGTCGCCGATTCGGCCTCTTCGAGGAAGTAGGACGACGGCCACGGAAGCGCGCAGATCGACGGGTCGAGCGGATCACAACCCGACTTCTCCCAGTCGGTGTCGCCTCCGTTGCAGGCGGCGAGGACAGAGAGAGCAAGCAGCAGAGGTGCGCGCATGGGGGCTCCGGACGGGGCGAACCGAGAAAACAATAGAGGAAGAACACCTGTCGTGTAATTCGCTCGGAGGCTCCGAGCCTCGGCGACAGTGTCGCATCGATGAAGGCGGATGCCCAGATACGCGGCCAGATGCCGCCACGCGCTATGCTGCGGTGTGCTCCTACCCCTGCTCGCACTGCTTGCGCCCGCCACCGCCGCGACCCTCACCACCTGTGGGGATGTGCCCGTGTCGAGCTGCCATGCGACCCTGCAAGGGGCGATCGACGCCGCAAACCCAGACGACACCATCGCGATCGCCGCAGGCACCTACCGAGAGTCGATCTTGGTGAGCGGGACGACGCTCACTCTCGAGGGGTCCGACGAGGTGTATCTGCTCGGTTCGGGAGAGCCCGCCGTCCCCGTCATCGACGTTGCCAACGCCACCATGACGCTGTCCACCGTGGCCATCGCCAGCGAACTTCAGCGCCCGATGCGTATCGACCAGAGCACCGTCTCGGTGCAGATCTCTACCCTGCGAGGCGGCGCCTTTCAGACGCTCGGGGGGGTCATCTACGCCACCGACAGCGACTTGTCCCTCAGCCAGAGTGGTGTGCGTCACGGCGTCGGCATTCACGGCGGGCTCGTCGCTCTCGAGCGTTCCACCTTGTTCGCCACGCGCACCTCCTTCACAGACGGAAGCGCCGACATGGATGGCGGTGCCATCTACGCCGCGGATGCCCAGAGCTCGATTCTGCTCACCAACATCAGCACCGTGATTGGCAACTCTGCGCGGTCGGGCGGCGGTGTGATGGTCGACGGCGCCCTCTCGCTGGACGTGCGGTCCGTCACCCTCCACGACAACACCGCCAGCTCCGGAGGCGGCGCCATCGCCTCCATCAGCACACCGGTGTCAGTGAACCAGTCCACCCTCACGAACAACAGCGCCGGCACCGGCGGGGCCATTACCAACGCGAGCGCGCCGTTCTCGCTCACGCAGTCCTTCCTCTGTCACAACCAGGGTCGTACGGGCAGCGCGGTCCATGTCGCGGCCTCTGACAGCGTGATCACCAACACGACCTTCTTTCGAAATGCCGCGACCGAGGACTCTGCCCTGGTGATGACCGGCTCTCCCGACTCGACGCTCGTGGCCTACAACGACTTCATCGCCAACGACGCGGCAAACTACGCGGCGGTTTCGCTGCCATCCGGGGTCGCGGTGTTCTCGTCGAATGTGGTGAGCCACAACACCAGCCGCACCGACGGATCTGAGCCGCCGGTGACCTGGCCACGCGCCTCGAAGGACTTGCGAGCGGGACACAACCTCTACTTCGACAATGCCGGCCGCGACGTCGCAGAGGCCCTGCAAGAAAACCAGGTCATCGAGACGCCCCTGCTGCGCAGCATCGACGCCAACAGCTCCTGCAGCTCGGTCCTCCCCCTGGTCTTCGCCGGCTCGGCCACCATCGACGCCGGTCCTCCCACGGCGACCGACCCCGACGGCAGCATTGCGGACATCGGCGCGCTCGGCGGACCCGACGCACTCGCCGGCTACTGGGGCGACAGCGACGGGGACACCTGGCCCGCGGCCTACGACTGCGAGGACGGCAACGCGAGCGTCAGCCCCGACGCCGTCGACGTGCCCTATGACGGCGTCGACACCAATTGCGACGGCTGGGACGACTTCGACGCGGACGGGGACCAACACACCGCCAAGGCCTGGGGCGGCGACGACTGCGATGACGACGACCCCGAGACCCATCCCGGAGCCCCCGACAGCGGCCTGGATCTGCTCGACCAAGACTGCGACGGCGAGCCCGAGGCCGATCACGACGGCGACGGGTACGACGGCCTGATTCATGGCGGCGACGACTGCGACGACGAGGACGCCCGCATTCACCCCGGGGCCGTCGACGCCAGCGACTTCGTCGACATGGACTGTGACGGTATCCGCAGCGTGCAGGACCCCGTCAAGCCGACCGGATGCACACACAGCGACGGCCCGCTGCTCGCCCTCTGGCTCATGCCCCTCGTCGCGCTACGCCGCCGAAGAGCCTAGAACGTCGCGATATCGATGAACTGGGCCTGTACGTGGCAGCCGTCCGACTGCATGCCGACCGAGACCTCGCCGGTGTACACCGCACTCCCGACGTAAGCGCGAATGTAGAAGTCGCCGCTCTCTTCGACGCCGCACGTCCACTCGGTGCCGTCGCCCATCAAGGGCTCGCAGTCGGCTTCGGACGAGCCATCGACCTCGTAAGTGACGCTGTCTGCAGGCGTGAGCAGGCCATCGGCGTCGACCACCGACACCGTGACCGACGACACGGCCGAGGTGTCGCAGTCACCGGTGGTCAGCTCGTCACAGCCAACCGTGACGACGAGCAAGAGAACGGACAATGCGAGTGTGCGCTTCATGCTCCGAGCATACCCGGCGGTCGCGCACGTTGCATCTTCAGTTCACCTGGGGCAAGACGAGCCCGGAGGCTGCATGCTCGGTGAGCTGGCGACAACCTGGTGGGAGCTGATGCAAGTAGGGGCCGTCTGGGCCCTGCTCGGCGCCACCCTGTTCGCCGGACTTCAGTACACGCGCCGCGAGGCGTCTCCCGAGATCACCTGGATGGTGTGGGGCGTGGCCCTGGTCGCCGGTCTCGGGCAGGCCTGGCGCCACCGCAGCCTGCTCGACAACGCCTTCATCAGCTTTCGCCACAGCTCGAATGTGCTCGCGGGCGAGGGCCCGGTCTTCAACGCTGGCGAGCGGGTCGAGGGCGTGGCCAACCTCGGCTGGACGCTGCTGCTCGCCCTCGGTGGCCTGAGCGGACTCGAGATCCCCACGGTCTCGGTGGTGCTGACCGTGCTCAGCTACATCGGCCTCGGGGCGCTGGCGCTCCGCATCGGGCAGGGCCTGTGGGAGACCGACGACGGTCGGGTGTACATCCCCTTCGCGGGCATCCTGATCTTGTCGCAGGGCACGGTGATTCCGTTTGCGACCTCGGGTCTCGAGACGGCGAGCGTCGCGCTGTGCACCCTCGCCGCCGCCGGCGCACTCGCGAGTGAGGACCCCCGAAAGCACGTCTGGGCCGGCATCTTCACAACGATCGCCGCGATGCTGCGGCCCGATCACCTGCTGTTCTGGGTCGCTGGCCTCGCGGTGACCGGTCTGCGCGCCCCGAACAAGCTCGCCAGCTACCTGGCCCCGAGTGTCGCCGGGCTGGCGCTGATCGCGTTCAAGCTGTGGTTCTACGGAACGCTGATTCCGAACCCCTTCTACGCGCTGGGCGCCGATGCCATGCCGGTCGGACTCGGCATGACCCGTCTGTCGGCCGTGGCCCTCGGAGAGCACCTGCTGCCCCTCGCGGTGCTGTTTGGGATGTGGTGGCGCTTTGACGTGCCGGAGCGAGAGGCCGACCTTCGTCGCTACCTCGCACTTGGCGTCGCGACCCACATGCTCGCCGTGACCGTACTGGGTGCATCGAAGACCTATGGCCAGGTCTACGTCACCGACATCGTGCTGCTGCTGGTGGGTGCCGAGGCGGTGGTGCATCGCATCGCGGACAGCCGCTCGTGGATGGCGGCTGCGGCTCTTGGCGCAACCCTGGGCGGACTGCCGATGGTCGCGCCGCTCTCGCACCGCTTCGAGATGTCGGCCACGCACACCTTCAATCCCGTGGACGGGCTCGAGCCGGTGAAGATGCGCCACCACACCCAGTACATCGGCGAGCAGTTTCGCAAGGTGCGCGACGGCGGCGGCGAGCTCAAGGTGGCTACCTGCTGCGGCATTGGCATGGTGGGATGGTACTCGCGCATCGGCGCCGTTCACACCGATGGCCTGTTTGACACGACGCTCGCCGGGGCGGAGGGCCCCCTCGACGTGGACTACCTGCGGGAACAGGACGTGGACCTGCTGCGGCAGAACTGGGCGCCTCCGAGCTACCGCCACCTCACCGGCGTCGCCTTCAAGGACCGGGACAACCTGAACGGCTTCTGGTACGTGCTGCGCTACGACCGCGCGCGGATGAAGGCGCTGCAGAAGCACGCTCCAGCGGTCACCTTCTACGACTTCGAGGCGCACCTCGATCGCTACATCGCCGAGATTGACCAGAAGGCCGTCGCCAATGTGAAGGCGGACTTGGCCTTCTACGATCTCTACTACTTCGACCACAGCGCCGACCCGCGACGCCGCGCTGCCATCGCCGCCCGGCTCACCAAGCCCTAGGGCACCACGATGACCCGGTAGCTACGCTCGACCTCTCCGTCGATGCTCAGTCGCACGCCACCCACTTCGATGTCTCCGCTCGTGAGGGTCTCGGTGACCTCGGCCGCACCACTCGGCGCACCCGACGGGCGGTAGGCCGTGCCATCGGCCTCGGTGAACGCCCCACCACCGCCGAACAGCGTGATGACCCGCGCACCGTCTACATCGGCAAGGCTGGTCAGACTCGAGGTGTCGTCGAGCTCGACCAGGGTGTCCGGCGACTCGGCGAACTGCACCAGCGTCGTGCCCGCCGCGGCAAACACGGGGATGTGGTCCACGGCTGCAGTGAAGGTGCCGCTCTCGACCTTCTCGTGGGTCCAGTAGTCGTACCAGTCGACGGCATCGGGAAGCTCGACCACCCGCTCCACTGCGCCCTCCTCGAGCACAGGGGCCACGAGGAGCGCATCGCCGAGCAGCCAGGCATCCATGCGTCCCCAGTCCTCGCCATAGCGAAACGCGACCGGCAAGACCGCCGGAATACCCTCGTTTGACGCGCGTGCCGCCAGCCCGTAGCGGTACGGGAACAGGCGCATGTGCTCTTGGGTCATGGTGGCCCAGAAGGTCGACGTCTCGTCATCGCTGTCGAACTGCCAGTTGTCGGTGTCGAAGGCCCCGTGATGCGTGCGCATGACCGGCGTGAACGCCCCGAGCGCCGCCCAGCGAAACCACAGCTCCTTGGTGGACGGCGCGTTGCCCACGGACTGGTAGCCGCCGACATCGTGGGTGAAGGTCGCCACACCCGACGCCCCCATGCCGAGCCCCATCGCCACCACGGTCGGGAAGCCGTCGTCGGGGTCGAAGCTCGTGCGCTGATCGCCAGCCCAGACGATGGGCGCGATGCCCGAGGTGCGCGACCAGCCAGAGCGCACGAAGAAGGTCATGTCGTAGTCGTCGAGCAGCGTCGCGTTCGTCTGCTGCCACCACTCGGGAAACAGGTTGTGCACGGCAAGCGCGTCCTCGCCTCCGTTGAGCACCGCATCGGTCGGAAGCCACTCGGCATAGTCGGCCATCCACCCGTCGAAGCCGAGATCGAGTGCCGCCCGCATGCGGTCACGGGCCCAGTCGCGGCCGAGCTCAGTGGACAGGTCGACCATGGTCTCATCCTCGAACTGAGCGCCCTTGAACAGGTAGGTCTCGTTGTCTTCATTGCGCAGCACCACGCCGTCTTCGACCGCTTCATCGAAGGTCTGGGTACCCGTGCGTAGGAAGGGCGAGAAGTAGGCGAACCACTTGAAGCCGTCGGC
>JAGSGY010000096.1 GCA_023954855.1 Pseudomonadota bacterium
CGTTTGCTGGAAACACCGCGACGAGAAAGGCCGCGGTCAGCAGCCCGGCAGTACGCCGAGAGGGCTCGCCGAGTAGCGCCAGGCCGAGCGCCAGCTCCATGACTCCGGTGACATAGGTGATCGCGTAGGGCCAGGGCAGCAACGCAGGGACCATCGCCGCAAAGTCGTCGGCTTTGGTGAAGTGGCCCACACCCGCGACGAGGAACAGGACGGCAAGGGGCACGGCAGCGAGCGGACGACGAGTGAACATGCGCCCTCCTAGCCCGAAGGCTCCGCGAGGGCCGCGTGCACGCGCTGTCGCAGCACGGGGAGCACATCGGCGTCGAACCAGGGATTGCGCTTGCGCCAGCCGCGCGACCGCCAGCTCGGATGAGGCAGGGGAAAGTGGTCGCCGTAGTCCCGAAAGCTTCGCACGGTCTCGGTCAAAGTACGGCGTCGCTCCGGTAGGTAGGCGGCCTGAGCGTACTGACCGACCAGCAGGTTCAGGCTCGGCTGCATCGCATCGAGGACCCGCTGATGCCACAGCGGCGCACACTCCGGCCGAGGCGGAAGGTCCGCGCTCTTGCCCTTGCCCGGGTAACAAAAGCCCATCGGCAGAATCGCGAACTGGTCGGGGTCGTGAAAGTCCGCGGACTCGACGTCCAGCCATTCACGCAGGTGGTCCCCGCTCGGGTCGTCCCAGGGGACCCCGCTCGCATGCACCTTGGACCCCGGCGCCTGCCCGATCACGACGATTCGCGAGTGCCGGCTGGCCCGCATCACAGGTCGCGGCTCAATGAAGGCCTCGCAGTGGCGACACGCGCCGATCTCGGCAAGTAACGACTCCAGCTTCTCTCCTCGCTCCGGCGAAGCTACCCTATGCCCATGCACCGAGTCCTTCCAAGCCTGGTCGCGCTCGCCCTCGTGGCTTGCTCGCCCCCTTCCGCCGAGCTGGTGCGACCCCTCTCCGGGGCGGTGCAGGTCTCGCCCTTCCACCCCGTCGCGGTGCAGGCGGACGCAGACGTCGAGCTCACCCTAGCCGGCGCCGAAGCCGAGTACGTCGACGGCCAGTGGTGGCTCACACCCACGACAAGTCTCGCGCCTGGCCAGGTCCACACCGTGCTTGTGAATGGCGTGGACCGCGGCCTGTCCTTCACCACTGCCGAGCTCTCGTCCCGGCAAGTCGGCACCGTGGCCGAGGTCATCGCCGAGGTCGACGACGCGCGTTCCGCCTCGGGCTCCGCTCTCTACGACGAGCCGACGAGCGCGGAGCAGGACGCCTTCGCAGCCAGCCTCGAACGCATGCTCGATGGTGACTGGGACGTCGACACCGCTCTCGCGGAGCACGGCTACCGCTGGGATGCGCTTACCGAACCCGGGCGCATCGTCGTCTGGGAAGCGACGCCAACCTCCCATCGAGGCGCTTTCCTCTTCGACTTCGCGGCCGACTCAGGCCTGGTCATTCAAGCGCCGCACCCCGAGTACGACACCCACACCGGCGAGCAGGCCGGCGACACCTTCATCGCGCTAGAGGCCTCGGCCCTGTTCGTCTCAGGCGCACACCGATGCACCAGCCCCGATGCTTCTGCGTGCAGCGGCACCACCTCGGCTTGCGGCAGCACGGCACCGTTCAAGATCTCGGATGCCGCGCATAGCGACCAGAGCTTCTTCCAGACCGCCCACGAGGTCACTGCCACCCACTGGCCCGACAGCGTCGCGGTGCAGCTTCACGGCTTCGGCTGGGACGGGAACGAGCCCGCGGCCTACGTCTCTGACGGGGTCGCCGCCGATGATGCCGGCTCGATCGCGAACACCGTACGCGATGCGCTGAACGCCGAGCTGCCATCGACCTACACCGCCGCGTCCTGTGCGGATGCCAGCGAGACGACGCGCCTGTGCGGGACGACGAACACGCAGGGACGGTTCAGCAACGCGAGCCCGGAGACCTGCGCCACGGCGGCCTCAGTCGCAAGCAATCGCTTCGTCCATCTCGAGCAGGCCCGCGACCTACGCGACAACCAGCGGGAACCCATCATCGCCGCACTTCGCAGCCTCGGCGTCCCGGTCCCAGACCTGCGCTAGCGACGGCGACGCAGCAGGAGTGGAAGGGCCGCGAACACCAAGAAGCCCGAGGTCGGCGTCGAGCTGTTGCAGGCGCATCCGCCCGGCTCATCGCCGGACGTGGTGCCGGTATCGCCGGTGTTCGGGTCACCGGAGTCGGCAGGTCCGTTCTCGCAGGGCACGTCGAACGGAAGGTCCGTGTTCCACGCGCTACCCGCGGCATCGGTGAGCACAATCGAGGCGGTGGTGGCTCCGCAGCCGTCCAGCGTGAGCGTCGCCTGCTCCGAGGCGCCATCCAAGATGTCACCGAGGCCCACGGGAAGTCCCGGGTAGCTGACGTCCCCGGTCAGCACCGCGTCCACTTCGACTTCGAAGGCGGTCCAGTCCCCGGAGTTCGCCACCGCGAGGGTGAGTTCACCATTGGCCACGCTTCCGGTCACGCCGAGTGCGGGATTGGCCACGCCGTAGATCGACTGCACCGCATCGACATCGTCGTCGTGCAGCACCCAGGATTCCGGACCCTGGTCATCGGGGGCGTAGCGGTACATCAGCGCCGCCTCGATCGCGCTGTGCGAGATGCCGATGCAGTGACCAAACTCGTGGACCAGCGTGTGACGCACGGCGTTCTCACCGTCCGGGGCACCGTTGGGGTTCACGTTCCACTCGATGGAGCCGTTGGTGTTGCTGCCGTAGAAGCGAATGTCGCAGTCGACGAGGTTGCCCGAGCTCGTCGTCTGCACGCTAATCGCCAAGGTCGACCCGAGGTGAAAGCTCTGCCACTTGGTCGTGTTGCTGCCGTCCGACCCGCTCCCGTACTGGGTGTTCGTCGTACGACCGCCGTAGTCGAGGTGCACCTTGGCCTGACCGTAGACGTTCCAGACGTCGAGCGCGTCGGTAAACGCCTTCTCGAGGTCGTTCGCAGCGAACTCGGAGGGCCAGGTGTCGGTGTTCAGGTAGAACGGCACCTCGACAGCGTCACCGCTCCAGGCACTTCCCGAGACCGCGTAGCGCGGAGAGGGCGGGACCGAGACCGGCACCGCCTCGAGCAGGTGTCGGGTCGACGTTCCGTGCAGGAAGTCGGCCTTGTAGACCCCACCGGTCACCAGCTCAGGCGTGTGCGACACCCGCACCGAGGTCTCGCCAATGGTTCCGCCGGGCACCACCACTTCGATGAGGCGACCGGTATCGGTCTGAAGCACCACCGAGGTCTCGATGGACCACGGCTGGTCGTGCGACCACTGGGGCTGCTGGGAGAGAACGGCGACGGCGACGGCGAATGCAGGAGTCATGCGGAAGGATCGCGTGTTTGCCGCAGGCGGACAAGCCAAGAAAGCGTCGAACGGGGTTAGGACGCGAACATGCGCCCCGACTGCACCTACACACCGAATGTGATCGCCGACCACGAGGCCCTGCTCGCCGCCGTCTTGGCCGAGGTTCCGTGGACCCAGCAGATGGCGTCACGCCGCACCGCCAGCATGGGCCTGCCCTACAACTACGCCGGTGCCCGCTATCCAGAAGCGACCTGGCACCCCGCTGTGCAAGCGGTGGCCGACCAGATCGCCGATGCAGTCGGCTTTCAGGCCACCAACTGCCTGCTGAATGACTACCCGACCGGCAAGCACTCGCTCGGTTGGCACGCCGACGATGTCGACATTCTCGCGCCAGGCACCGGCATCGCCATCGTCAGCCTCGGTGTGGCCCGCATCCTCCGCATGCGCACGACCACGGAGGAGGGCTTCGTCTACGTCGACCAGCTCATGGAGCCAGGCTCGCTCTTGTTTATGAGTGCCGCCATGCAGGCGGACTGGAAGCACAGTCTGCGGCGAGCGCCCACCGACGACCGGCGCATCAGCCTGACCTTCCGGCAGATCACCCACGTGCCTAAGCCCCCCGAAGACAAGGGCCCCTGGCGTGCCCGTCCTCCGGGATCTTCTGAAGCCGGATGACAAGGCGGTGACCTAGCGCCGATAGCTTGCGCTGCATGTCCGTCCGCGTCCGCTTCAACAAAGATCCGATGAGCGCCCTCACCCACTTCGTCGGCCTTCTCTTCGCCGTGGGGGGCTTGGTCTACCTGCTCCTCGCCAGCCTGGGCGACAGCACGAAGCTCGTGAGCATGGCGATCTATGGCGGCTCGCTCGTCTTGCTGTTCGGAGCCTCGAGCGCCTACCACTTCTTCGACCTCGGTGACCGCCGCAATCGCTGGCTACAGCGCGTCGATCACGCCGCTATCTACGGCTTCATCGCCGGAAGCTACGTGCCGGCACTCACCCACTTGCTCGATGGCGCCTGGAGAATCAGCATGCTCGCCGTCGTCGGCGGACTCGCGGTCCTCGGCACCCTGTTCAAGATGTGGTGGATGGACTGCCCCGTCTGGTTGTCGACTGGGCTGTACCTGGCTCTCGGCTGGGTCGCGCTGGTTCCCGGGCCCCTGATCTTCCCGCAACTCAGCCTCGGCGCATTCGGCTGGCTACTCGCCGGCGGACTCGCCTACACGGTGGGCGCGGTCGTCTTCGCCAAAGAGTGGCCCGACCCCTTCCCCGAGCGCTTTGGCCACCACGAGGTCTGGCACTTGTTCGTGCTCGCCGGTGCGGGCGCGCACTTCTTCTTCGTGGCTGGGCTACTCGACGCCCCTACCCCGCCGTTCTAGCGGCGACGGAAGCCGAGGCCGAGGCCACCGAGACCGAAGAGGAACGCGACACCGCGCGGGTCGGCGCGACGTCCGCCGCAGCCTCCGCACGAGGGGCCATCATCCGAGGAGCTGCCCGTGTCGGTGCCAGTGCCCGTACCCGTGTCCGTGCCACCACCGGTGGTGCAGCCATCGTCGACGATGCCGTCGCAGTCGTTGTCGATGGCATCGCCACAGACCTCGGCGGAGGGCGTGCACGTCGGCTCGTCCCAGCCCATGACCGCATCCTCGACATCGCAGAAGGCCGAGAACGGCGCGCTGGACTCGGCGTCGTCGAGCACATTGGCCTGCGGGCAGGCCTCATCGGCGGACCATGCGACCCAGGCATCACCGCGGTCGAGCGCGAACTGACGGAAAGGCTCGTAGCCTCCGTTGCTCGCCTTGAACACGGTCACTTCTTCGCACTGGCCGGCGGCGTGCGCGGCCTCGATCTGCTCGACGTTGTAGTCCATGGCGGCCTGCCACATGACGTCGGTGCTGGAGTTCCAGCAGCAGGTCTTCGAGGCGCTGTACTCGAGCTCTGCGAAGACGTAATCCTCGAGCTCGCGGTAGGTCTCGTCGACCTCGGCGCGGGTGATGCCCCACTCGTCGGCCATGAGCGTGTACAGCTCGTCGAAGGCCTCTTCGCGGCGGGTGCGGTTCGCACAACTCGCGGGACGGGCGGCCAAGTTGTCGCGGGCAATGCGGATGCGCTCGAGCAGGCCGTCGCGCTGCTCGGTGGGCGACATCGGTCCGAGGATCTCGGAGAAGGTCTGGATACGGGCCTCGAGAGCCGGGTAGTCCGTCGAGCCAATCCAGCTGTCGCGGTCACTCACGGGCACGATGTTCTGCCAGGCCCCGTTCATCACGATCGGGGTACGCCAGCGCTTGAGGCCACCACCGAGCTCGCTGTAGGGCATACCCTCCGACGACATGCCGGGTCCGCCGGACTTGTCGCTGGTGAAGTAGCTCTTCGCGATCGACACGGGGTACCAGACGGGCTGGATGCGCGGCATCGATCCGTAGATCACCTCGACATCGAGGTTGCCGCCGGCGAGCTCGTCGATTTCCTTGACGACCACGGTGTGGCCGATGCCCTGAGACTGCCAGCGCTGCAGCAGCAGGTCGCCTTCGCGAAGGGCGTGGGGATCGAGGTTCCAGGTGTTCCGAGCGCTGGCGAGGTGCATCGAGCCGAAGTTCACCAGCAGGCGCATCAAGAAGTGGCCGGCGCGTTTGTTGAGGAACAGTTCGTCGAAGTAGGCGCCAGCGTAGGCATCGGCACCCAAGAAGGCGACGGCGTCATCGCCCTGGCTGGTCAGCTGGTCGTCCTCGAGGCTCGCATCGTCGGGCCAGCCGAGGAGCACATCGGCGTCGCTCATGCCTGCGAACGCGGCGGTGTGATCGCTGTAGCTGTTGGCGAAGTTCGGGTAGCCGGAGAGCCGGTTTCCACTCGCATCGACAATGCCGAAGTGACCGAAGTGCACATCACCGCTGCTCGTCCACGCCGTCATGTAGAACGGCAGGCCGTGCCAGGAAGCGAAGGTGACGCGCAAGAACATCGCCATCTCGGCGCACTCGAGTCGCGGTGAGGCGAGGGTACGACCCCAGGGAGTCTCGAGCTCGACCGTGGCATGCCCGTCCTCGGACACGGTCTGCGCCAGGCTGTCGACCCACGCGGCGTACTTCTCGTCCCAGGTCAGCCCGCTGTTCGCGTCCCAGGCCAAGCCGGCCTCGTCGGTGACGGAGTACCAGCGCTGCGGCGCGTCCCAGACAGCAGTAGAACCGCTCAGGCCCGCCGTCGACGGACCCATCGCGGTGTAGCCCTGGCTGCGGAAGGACGGGCTCGGGCCCATCACCCACTTTCCGGCCTCGAAGTCCGCGGTTCGCGCGGTGGACTCATCAGAGGCGAGGTCGACAGACACAGGAGCGGCGCAGCCAGAGAGCAGCGCGGCGCCCAGAAGAAGAGCGGTGCGAAACATAGAGCGATCCGAGGAAAAATCGCATCCCAGAGGGGACACACCGGCCGATTAAGGTGGCGTCACGGCCGCGTCAACAACTCCTTGACACAAACTGAGGCGCTATTCATAAGGCCCCAGCTTCGCGCACGGGGCACTACTAGTGCTTGCGGCGCGACAATGTGTGCTGCCCGGCCCACAGTGGGCCACCTAGCGGCACAAGCTATGGACTCCACACTTGGAGAAGCCATGGCAGACAAACCGAACAAGCTCGTCCACTACGGCCTGTGGGCCAGCCAAGTCCTGCTCGCGTTGGTGTTCCTGATGGCCGGCGGCATGAAGCTCGTCACGTCCCAGCCTGACCTCGTCGAGGCCGGAATGGCGTGGGCTGGGCGCATCCCCGAGCCAGGCGGAAAGATCATCGGCCTCCTCGAAGTGCTCGGCGCCATCGGGCTGATCGTTCCGGCCGCGACGAAGATCAAGCCAGTGCTCACGCCCATCGCAGCGGCCTGTCTCGCACTGACCATGCTCGTCGCCGGCGCCGAACACGCCGTCGCTGGTGAACTCGAAGCACTCCCCGCCAACATCGTACTCGGCCTGTTTTCCGCGGGCATCGCTGTCGGCAGAATCAAGCTTTCTCCGATCGAATAGAACACCGCGGAAGTTCATGGGCGCGGAGTGGAACAGACAGCGGTCAAGTTCCCATCTGGCCTACCCTGTAGACTGGTTCGGTTCCGGCTCTCGCAGCCACTACCGCCGAGCACACGTGACGCAATCTCCCGAGCTCGCACAAGCGCGCCTCGACCAGCAGCACCTCATCCTGAGGGTGGCCCTGCCGTTCGCGGCAGCGGTCTACCTGGTCCTCGCAGTCGCCCACCTGCTTGTGCTCCCAGAAGGCGTCGCCATGCCGATGGCCGTTCTCTCCGTCGCCACAGGCCTTCTTTTCTCGGCCATTGCGGTGGCAACGCGACGACTGACGGCGCCGAAGCACACCACCGCGACCACCGCCCTGATGATGGTCCTCGCGACGGTGAACGGCACGGCGCACCTCGCGCTGACCGGAGATGCCTACCAGACGACGAACCTGATCCTCATCGTCGTGGGCGCATCAGCCCTCGTCGTGTCTCAGGCTGTGTTCGCCGCCGCCCTCGGCTTTACCGCCGGTGGCTTCGCAGTGTCATTCGCAAACCACGCCCCCGACCCCCTCTGGGTTCACTTCGCTTTCGCCGTCGCGATGTCAGGCATGCTCTCGCTAGCCATCTTTCGGTCCCAGCGAGCGGCCTTCACCCGCCGCTTCGATGCGGAGAGAGCGCGTGACCAGGCCGAGCTCGAGCGACGCGTGCAGGCATCAGAGCTCCTCGCCCACGAGCAACGCTACCGGCTCATGGTGGCCAACACCCCGGTCGCCACCATCGTGCACCACAACGGAAGCATCGTGTTCGCGAACCGAGCGGCTGCCGAGATCTCGGGGTCGGGTCGCCCCGAAGACCTGATCGGCTCTCGCTTCTTCGACCTCATCGAGCCCAAAGACCTCGAACGGGTCCGGTCCTGGCACGAAGCCGCGCTTGCGGAGCTCGAGTCCGACGCCCTCGAATGTCGGCTGCGGTCCCTTGGCGAGCACTGGCCTCTCGTGAACCTCAGCGCATCCGCGATTCGCTGGGACGGAGTGCCGGCGGGCCTGGTGACCCTAGCCGACGCATCGGCCGGTCATGTGGACGTGCGCCGCCTCGACGAGGAGATGCCCGCGTGGAAGGCCGCGCTCCGAGAGCCCGTCACCGCCGCCCAGAAGGCGATGAAAGACGGCCGAAACGACGACCTCTCCATGCAGCTGACCGTCCTGTCGCGCCTCCTGGGTCCGGCGGAGTAGGCGCGGGAAACATCGCTCCACCCGGCTCAACGACGCGTTCCACCAGCTTGCCCTGACGGTTGAGCTCGCAGAAGCTATGCAGGGCCACCTGAGGGGGTGCGCGCCATGATGACCGAGAACTTCACGTCCCAGCCACTGGGGCTGCTCAAGTGGCAGCAAGGCAAAGTGCAGTTCTACGCGGCCTCTGCCGCCGTGGCCTGGTTTCTGATCAGCCCGCTCGGCATGGCCTTCCTCGAGCTTCCGGTGATGCCGATCAGTATCGTCGGCGCAGCCATCGGCATCTTCACGTCGTTCCGCGCCAACCAGGCCTACGACCGTTGGTGGGAGGGACGCAAGCTCTGGGGACGGATGATCAACTCGTCTCGCCACTGGTGCAATCAGGCCCTGCACCTGGTCGACGAGGCGGACCGCGAGACCTCCGAGAACCTCGTCAAGCGCCACATCATCTACGTGCACGCGCTTCGTTGTCTGCTGCGGAAGCAAGACCCCTACAAGGATGGAGACTTCGGTCGCCACCTCACCGACGAGGAACGCGCTCTCGAGGGCAGCACGAACCTCACCCACGCGCTGCTCGACCTGCAGATGCGCGACATCACGGCGCTCAACCGGGCCGGACGTCTCGATGGTCACCGCCTCGAGGCCATGGACAGCACGGTCATGGACCTGCTCAACATCCAGGGCGGCTGCGAGCGCATCAAGGGCACGCCCCTTCCGCGAGGCTACGGCTACATCGCCGAGCTGCTGGTTCAGATCTTCGCCATCTTGCTGCCCTTCGCACTCGTCCACGAGATGGGCTTCATGGCGATTCCGATGAACGTGGTGGTCTGCCTGGCCTTCGCGCTGATCAGCGAGGCCGGCCGTGTGCTCGAGGACCCCTTCTCGCTCTTCTACAACGGACTGCCGCTCAAGGCTCTATCCATCAAGATCGAGCGCAACCTGCGCGAACGCCTTGGCGAGACCGACCTCCCAGAATCGCCACGCGAGTCACCGGCCGGTGTGTTGATGTAGGGTGGCTCACGGAGCCGTTCATGCGCGCCACACTCACTCTCCTGGTCGTCCTCATCGCTGGATGCGGCTCGGCGGACCCTTGCGACGCCCTCTGCGACGACGCCGGATTCAGCGGTGTCGACGTCACCGCTGAGGGCTGCTTCTGCTCGGCGGGGAGCGGGCTTGGCGGTGAGCTGAACCTCTCGAACTGCGAGGACTACTGCACCGAGACCACCGGAAGCGACGCGTTCGCCCACCTCGAGTCCTCGCTCACCTCGAACGACTCCTGCGTGTGCGTCGAATGAGACCCGTCCTGCTCGCGCTTGTCTTCTCGGGCTGCGCCGACCCGGACTGCGAGCAAGAACTGGCCCCTGCCCCTGCGTTGAGCGGAAGCGACACCCCATTCGACGCCTACGACCCCTCGGCATGTGTGCCCGACGAGGACATGTGGGACACGACCGTCGCCGAGCTCGTCGACACCCAGTGCGGCAGCTGCCACGGCGTGGAGCCCTCGTTCGGCGCACCCGCCTCCCTCACTGCCTACGCGGACCTGATCGCGGGAGACCCCGGCAACCGCCCCGTCGACCGCATGGCCCGACGCGCCGTCATGCGCACGATGCCACCGCCGCAGAGCCCGCAGCTCGAACACGCAGACCTCGACACGCTGGTGGCGTGGGCAACGTGTGGCGAGGTGCATCCCGATCCCACGGTCGGCCTCGAGGTCGACCGCGCGCCGTACAGCGTCGATGCGCCGGACAACGCCGACCTTCCGAGCTTTGACGTGCTTGCCGACAGCTTCGAAGTGACGCCGCAGACCCTGGATCAGTACCAGTGCTTCGCCATGGACGTGCCCCTCGAAGAGACGCGCTTTCTGCGTCGCATGCAGGTCGTCCTCGACGACGCGCGGGTGCTGCACCACGTCGTGCTCCACCACGACCCAGCAGCCTCGACCCAGGGCCAAGACGTGTTCGACTGCGATGACGGTCTCACCGGCACCACCCAGCAGCTGTGGGCTTGGGCCCCCGGCACCGGAGCCTTCGACTTCGAGGATGGCGGACTCGAACTGAGCCCCGGCGAGCGCCTGGTCATCGAGATTCACTACAACAACGGCGCCGGTCTGCAGGATGTCGTCGACAGCAGCGGCATCCGGCTCTTCCACGGGCCCGCCGAAGGCCCCGAGTGGACCCTCGCCGCACTCGGCCCCGAGCAGTTCGGCGTCCGCAAGGGTGAGAGCGCGGTCTGTTCGTCCAGCGAGGTGTTCGGGCCCCGGCGCCTGCTCGCGAGCCTTCCCCACATGCACGAGGTCGGCGCCGAGTTCGACAGCTGGTTGGAGCGGGCAGATGGCACCCGCGAGGACCTGATTCACCTGACCGGGTGGAACTTCGAGGCCCAGCGCTTCTACGGACTCGACGTGCTCGTCGACGAAGGCGACGTCATTCACACCCGCTGCGGCTTTCGCAATGAGACCGGCCATCGGGTGACCTCGGGCTTGGCGACCGAAGACGAGATGTGCTTCGACTTCATGTACGTCGGGCCGCAGTAAGGGCGGCGCATTGCGCGGCCCGAGCGGCAATTCCCGCACCGTTCCGCGACGCGCTGAGTTACAACAATCGGCCTTCAGGAGCCGCGGTGTCCTACCTCGCCATTGCCCGTAAGTACCGTCCGGCGACCTTCGACGAGATCGTTGGCCAGGAGCACGTCACCCGGACGCTCAAGAACGCGATCGAGCGGGACCGCGTGCACCACGCGTTCTTGTTCACCGGCGCTCGCGGCGTGGGCAAGACCACCGCTGCGCGTGCGCTGGCGAGAGCGCTCAACTGCGTCGAGGGTCCGACCCCCGAGCCGTGTGGCGAGTGCACCTCGTGCACCGAGATCTCGACCGGCTCCAGCCCCGACCTCATCGAGATTGACGGCGCATCGAACAACAGCGTCGACGACATCCGTGACCTTCGCGACACCGTGCAGTACGCGCCCACCGCCGGCCGCTCGAAGATCTACCTGATCGACGAAGTGCACATGCTGTCGAAGGGCGCCTTCAACGCCCTGCTCAAGACCCTCGAAGAGCCGCCGTCGCACGTAGTCTTCGTGTTCGCGACGACCGAGCCGAACCGCATCCCCGACACCATCCTGTCTCGCGTGCAGCGCTTCGACTTCAAGCGCATCCCCGCCATGTCCGTCGCCGACCGCCTGAAGGACATCGCGACCAAGGAAGGGGCCGTCGTCTCTGACAACGCCCTGCGCCTGATCGCCCGCGCCGGCGAAGGCTCGATGCGCGATGCGCAGTCCCTGCTCGACCAGGTCCTGTCGTTCGCCGGACCCGACGTCACCGATGCCGAAGTGGCCGAGACACTCGGCCTCATCGACACCCGCCTGCTGCACGACATGCTCGATGGCATGGTGGGCGGTGAGCCCGGACGCTGCCTCGAGGTCATCGACACGGTCTACGGCTACGGCTTCGAGCTGTCGCAGTTCACCGCAGAGCTGCTGGAGCAGGTACGCAACCTCACGCTACTTCGCCTCTCGGAGTCGTCGAAGAAGTACGTGGACCTCCCCGACGAGGAGATCGAAGAGCTCGAGCAGATCGGCAACAAGGTCGCCCCCGAGGCGCTCTCGAGGCTTTTCACCGCACTGCTCGACGTACATGACCAGGTCAGCCGAGCCCAGCGTCCGCGCATCGTGCTCGAGATGGCAGTGGCCCGTCTTGCGACCGTGCGTCCGGTACACCCCGTCGGTCAGCTCGTCGGTCGCCTCGAAGAGCTCGAGCGTCGCATGCGCACCGGCGGTGGCGGTGGCGCTCCGGGCGGCGGCGGCATGCGTCCTCGCGGCGGTCGCTCGCTCAGCCGAAACCGCACGCCAAAGATGCAGTTCATTCCGCCGGCGGCGCGCTCCAATGCCCAGCCGGAACGCCCACAGCCTGCCCTCGAGGCACGCGCGCCCGCGCCGCGGCCGGCCCCAAGCCGGTCTCGCGAGATGCCTCCCGCACCCCCGCTGGAGCACACGATCACGCCCTCGATGCCCGAGGTCGAAGAGATCAACCTCGAGGCGACCCCCCAGCTAAAGTGGACGCGCTTCTGCGAAGCGCTGACCGGCACCGAAGCCGAGGCCATCACCCTGGCCTCCCCTCGCCTGACGGCCCAGGTGCTCGAGCTGACGTTCTCGAATCCACGTCGGGGATCAATGGCGGCCAAGCTCGTCGACCACCCGCTGGTGGTCAAGGCTCTGCGGGCCCAGTACGGCCCGAACTGCAAGCCGACCATCATCTGGGAATCCACTCGCAAAGAGGATACCGAGGCAAACCTCAAGCGCCGCGTGATGGCCGACCCCGAGTTCACTCGGGTGCTCGACGCACTCGACGGCAAACTGCGCACGATCCGCGCACTGTCTGAAGGAGACGATTCATGAGCCAGTTCGACATGGGCGGATTGGGAGGGCTGCTCGGCGGCTTTACCCAGAAGATCGAAGCAGCCAAGCGCCACGCTGCCGAGACCGAGGTCACCGGCGAGGCGGCCGGCGGTCGTGTGAAGCTGACGATGACCTGCGACTACAACGTGCGTCACATCGAGATTTCCGATGAGGCCTACGAAGACAAGGGCATGCTCGAGGACCTGCTTCGCGCCGCCATGAACGAGGCACTGCGCAAGGCTCGCGCCGAGACGGCGAAGGGCATTCAGGACCTCGCCGGCGGACTTCCGATTCCGCCCGGACTGCTCGGCGGACTCGGACTCTGAGCAAGCCTAGTCCCATTAAGGCTGCGGTACAGCAGCTCTCCCGGTTCCCCGGAATCGGCGAGAAGACCGCCACTCGGCTGGTCTACTGGCTGCTGCGCGCGCCCGAGGGCACGGCGAGCGAGATTGCCAAGGCCCTCGAGGCGCTGTCCGAAGGCGTGGCCACCTGTTCGGTGTGCTGCGACCTCGGCGGCGGCGACCCGTGTGCGCTCTGTGCCGCACCCAATCGCGACGACAAGACCGTGCTGGTCGTCGAGCAACCGCAAGACATCCTCGCCTTCGAGCGCAGTGGTGAGTACCGCGGTCGCTACCACGTACTTCACGGAGCCATCTCTCCGCTCGACGGCGTCGGCGCGGACCAACTCAAGGTCCGCGAGCTGCTCGAGCGCCTGCGCAACGGCGTGGTCACCGAGGTCATCCTCGCGACCGACCCCGATGTCGAGGGCGATGCCACAGCTCTGTACCTGGGGCGCCTGCTCGCCGCGATTGACGGCGTGCGCACCACTCGACTTGCGCACGGCATCAGCGTCGGCACCGAGATCGAATACGCCGACGCGATGAGCCTCGCCCGTGCCCTCGAAAACCGGCGGGACTTCTGATGCGCGTGGTGGTCAACGGCGAAGAGCGAGAGCTGGCCGAAGGCACCACGGTCACCGAGCTTCTGACCTCACTCGAGCTCGATCGCAATGGCATCGCCGTTGCGGTCGATCGACGCGTCGTACCGCGCAGCAAGCACCCAAGCACCGCACTCCAAGACGGCGAGAGCATCGAGATCATCCGGGCGGTCGGCGGTGGATGAGCCCGTCGAAGTCTTTCGAGACAAGTGGCTGCTCGCGGTCGACAAGCCCTTCGGCATGCCAACCCAGACCCGCGCCGATGGCAAGGGCCAGGACCTGTTCAGCTGGGTACGCGAGCGCAATCCCGGCGCCGCCCTGCATCACCGCCTCGATCAGCCCGCCAGCGGCCTGGTGTTGTTCGGCCTGCACCCTGACGTGAACCGCGCGCTCACCGAAGGCTTTCGCGCCCACACCATCGAGCGCCGCTACAAGGTCGTGCTCTCCGGAGACGGCCGCAACGCGACCTGGACCTGGCCTGTCGACGGCAAGGCCGCCGAGGGCTCGTTCATCACCGTCGGACGCGACAACGGCATGACCGCGGGCGTGGTCAAGCTCGAGACCGGGCGCAAGCACCAGATCCGCATCCACGCGGCCATGGCGGGCACTCCGGTCATCGGCGACAAGCGCTACGGCGGCGAGGCCGGACGCATATGGCCACGCCTCGCTCTTCACGCTGCCGAGCTCAAGCTTGTGCACCCGATCACCGACCGAGACCTGACGCTGCGCAGCGCCGTGCCGGCAGACCTCGAGGCGATCTGGCTCGCCGCGGGCGGAAGCTAGTAGGCGCTCTTGAGTGCAATCGACAGGTTGTGGCTCCAGCCAGATTCGGACGCACCGACCCCGTAGAACAGGTCCAGTGCAAACTGGCTGGCGATGAGCACGTGCAAGCCGGGTCCCATCGCGTTGACGAGGAGTACCTGGTCATCGCTGGCGTGCTGAAACACGCTCGCGTCGTGAAAGACCCCGAGCTTCACGTCCCGCGAAACAGGAAGTCGCAGTGCCAGCTCAAGTTGAGCCGCCGAACGCGTCCAGTAGCGTCCCTGAAAGAAGACCCGCTGCCACTTGCCCGCGAGCGGCTCCTCGTCAAAGAAGCGCACGTCGCCGCCTCGCCAGAGTGCTCGTAGTCGAGCGAGCACCAGCGACCTGCCGAGATGAGTGACCGCCTGACCCTCGAGCGTGGCGCGTAGATGCGGCTCTCCGCGCCCGGTGAACAGGCCGGCAAGGTCGACCGAGAGGCCATCGCGAAGGTCTGCCCGCAGGGTCTGGTCGTCGAGGACCCACTCGGCGCGTGCGAACAACCCAGCGCGCGTGACGGCCTGGTCCGTGTCGAGGGGCGAGGCCCCCTCCTGCAGGCGCATGTAGGCGACCCGCGCGGCCTCGAACACCGGTCCAAAGCTATAGCGGACGGCTGGACCGGCACGAAAGTCGAGGCTGACCTCGGCCGCGTTTGCGATCACGCCACCCTGGAGAAGGCCATCGAAGGGGCGGCTGTAGTTGGACAGCTCCACACGCGTCGCGATGCGCGGCGCGACCTGCGTGCCAGGAAGCCAGGGGGTGCGGTAGCCGAGGTCGGCTACGCCGTGAACCCAGCGAAACTGCGGCTCCTGCTCGAACACGTACTCTTGCAGTGGAAAGGCGATGAGCACACCGCCATCGAGGTGGTCGGTGTCCGAGAACAGGCCCGCATCGAACTGCGCACCGATCAGGAAGCCCCAGGTCGGATCGACGCCGAGGTCGAGGTCCACGCCCCGATCTTCGAGGGTGGTCAGCCCCACCTGAAGCACCTGCTCGGGCACAAGCCGTCCCGACACGGTGGGCACAAGATCGCGGCCCTCCGCAAGGGTCCAGCTCACCTCGCGCACACCCGGCTGGGACTCCAGACCGGCGAGCTCGCGAATCAGGCTGGGCTCGTGCAGCACCTGACCGGCGAGGTGCACATTGTCCGAGAGCAGCAGCTGGCGGTAGGCGCTCGCACCCACCAAGGCCACCCGATCGAGTCGACCCTCGTCGATCTCGACGACCGTGCCCGCGGCGCTCTCGTCCACCCAGCCACGCACCGCCAGAAACCCGCGGTCTCGATAGGCATCGAGCACACCATCCAACCCAGCACCGTCCGTGGCAAAGGCCTCTCGGACGTCCTCCACATCGAGGTGGGTGACGCCGACGAATTCGACGGGGGTGGGCTCAGCGGCCGAGGCCACGAGGCTCAGCCCAAGCAGGAGGAGACTCATGGCGCAAGTATAGGCGGGGCGGCGCAGGAAGGGCCTAGCTCGGAGACGAATCGCGTCGCCTCGACCGACGGAACAAGAAGACCATCGCGAGGCTTGCGAAGCCCCCGCCGGTGCCACCGGAGGTCGAACAACTGGCTCCGCTGCCCACGAACGACTCGGCATCCCCACCGCTGCAGTTCTGATCGATGCCATCACCGATGACGTCCGTGGCCCCGGGATGCCGCGACGCATCCTCATCGTCGCAGTCTTCATCGATACCGTAGCCGTCGCCGTCGAGGTCATCATCGACCCCGCCGCTGCAGTCCTGGTCGATGCCGTCGTAGGGCGCATCCTCGGCGCCCGGGTAGATGGTGGCGTCGCTGTCGTCGCAGTCGGAGAAGTCCTCGAGGTAGCCCTCAGGCGCATCACACGCGGTCGTCGGGCTGTCTGGATCGCCGTAGCCGTCCCCATCCCCGTCCTTGAACCAATCGACAGCATCTACGCTGGTCACCGGGTCGATGGAGCCGTCGCAGTCATTGTCGAGTCCATCGCAGACCTCTGCGGCAAGCGGGTTCACCAGGGCATCCGTGTCGTCGCAGTCCCCCAGCCGGGTGGCTTGAAGCGCGCCGGGGTCGCACACCCAGATCTCGCCGCCGACGCCGTAGCTGTCGCCGTCGCCATCTTCGTAGACCGCTTGCAGGCCGGTCGCGTTGGTGTCGTCATTGTCGGCCGCACCGCTGCAGTCCTCGTCCTCGTCGAGCGGGTCACAGACCTCGACCTCGCCGGGGTTGATGTAGGCGCGCGCATCGTCGCAGTCTCCCGCACGATTCACGCTCGCCAGTGGCTGCGCACAGGCTTGGTAGGTCACATTCGGGTCGCCGTAGCCGTCGGTATCGGCATCGGCGTACCAGGTAAGCAGCGCGAAGGTCTCATCGATCGTGCCGTCGCAGTCGGTGTCGGCCCCATCGCAGGCTTCGTCGAGGGTTCCGGCGCGGCTCGCATCGTCATCCGCACAGTCGGTCGACGTGGTCGCCCAGCCCGTCGTCGGCGGGAAGCAGGAGTCGAGGGTGGCCGAGGCGGAACCGTCGCCATCCCCATCGGCATCGACGTAGTAGCGCACCGTCGGCAAGTCCTCGTCGACGGCCCCGTCTCCGTCATCGTCGATGCTGTTGCAGGTCTCTCCTTCGCAGGCGTCCCCCACCCCGTCGCCATCGGCGTCGGCCTGGCCCGGATCGGCCACGTAGATGCACACGTCGACGCAGTTCGCCACGGTGTCCCCGTCGTCGTCGGCGAAGTCCTCGTCGACCGCACCATCGCCGTCATCGTCGAGGCCATCGCACTGCACCTCGATGTCGCACGCATCGCCGACGCCATCGCCGTCCGTGTCGGCCTGGCCCGGGTCGGAGACGTCGACACACACGTCGACGCAGTTCGCCACGGTGTCCCCGTCGCCATCGGGGAAGTCCTCGTCGACCGCACCGTCGCCGTCATCGTCGAGGCCATCGCACTGCACCTCGATGTCGCACGCATCGCCGACGCCATCGCCGTCCGTGTCGGCCTGACCTGGATCGGCGATGTCGACACACACGTCGACGCAGTTCGCCACGGCGTCCCCGTCGTCGTCGGCGAAGTCCTCGTCGACCGCACCGTCGCCGTCATCGTCGAGGCCATCGCACTGCACCTCGATGTCGCACGCATCGCCGACGCCATCGCC
>JAGSGY010000155.1 GCA_023954855.1 Pseudomonadota bacterium
ACGAAGTGGGGGGTGGCCGGAGGCATGCTCCGAAAGGCCTTCTCGTCCATGGAGGCCTGTGCGCCCGCCACCTTCTCGAAGGCCACGCGGCAGACGTCTTGCTCGAGGGTCACCGCTCCGGTCGCGTCGGTCACGACCTTGGCCAGCACGTAGTTGTCGTTGCGAAAGGTGATGGTGCCGATGAAGGGCAGCTTTCGCTCGCCGAAGACGGCCATGCGTCCGGCCCAGAGCACTTCGGCAGGCTCGGGTGGGGGCGGAATCTCGGTGGCGGTAGCGATTTGGAAGAGCAGCAGCGGAATCAAAGGGCGTCCTCTCGCACTCCTAGTAGCCGAATGCCACTGGGGACGACGTGCGCGCGAAGCGGCGTGGAGCCCAGTAGCTCGCCGTCTGCCTCGACACCTGCATCGCCCTCGGTCAACACCTCGACGGCCACCTCGAATCCCCGAAAGGTCGAGACGAGTCCGCCGTCCTCGGGTCCGCCCAGGTACAAGGTGGGCGAGAACAGGCTCATGCGCATCACATTGGCGTGCTTGATCACCGTCACGTCGAGCATGCCGTCGGTCAGGCGAGCCCGAGGAGCGAAGCGCATGCCGCCCCCCGCGTATTGGCCGTTGCTGATCATGACGGTGTTGGCGAGAAAGTCCCCGACTTCTTGGCCGTCGACGCGAATGCGAACGAGCGGCGGTCTGTGTGCGAGCTGGGCGCTGACGCTTGCGGCAAAGTACGAAGCTGCGCCGAAGCGCTTGCGGCTGCGGTTCAGGTTGTCGCAGACCGTGGCCGACATGCCCACCGAGCACTCGTTGAGGAAGATGCGGCTGCGCTCGATGTTCTCTTCGTCGAGGTAGTGGGCGACACCCACGTCGATCATGTGGGGCTCGCGCGCTTTGATGAGGGCGAGGTGGGCGCCGATGTCGCGACTGGCATCGAGCAGCCGGCGAAAGTCGCCGCCCGATCCGCACGGAAGTAGGCCGACCGTCACTCTACGCTGGGCGTCCTTGTCCTTGAAGACTCCGGCTACGACCTCGCTGTGGGTGCCATCCCCGCCGAGCGAGATCAATAGGTCAGCCCCGTCCCAGACGGCTTTCTGGGCGAGCTGGATGCCGTGTCCCGGACGCTCGGTCTTCACGACCTTCACGTCGCCGAGCTCTTTGCGGATCTGGGCGGAGAGTCGCTCGAAGTTGCGCCCGACGCGGCCGTCCCCCGCGGTGGGGTTGGCGATCACGACGGTGCGGGCGGGGTTGATCTGCATGAACAGTGTGAGTTTGGCTCATGGGGGCCGCTCGGATCCACTCTGGTTCCCGTCACTCGACTGTCGTCTGGGTTCGCCCAGACATTGTCGCGGGCGGAATTGTTCGCGTGCGTCATGCTGAACTGCGCACTGCGGTCTTCAGGCGGTGGTCAAGGTGAGCTATGGTGCGGACCCTCGGAGGTTCGATGCGTGCTCTCGCTCTCACCATGATGCTCTTCGCTTGTACCGGTGATGGACCGGCTGGAGTGGACTCTGCGTCCGATAGCGCGACCGACACGGGCTCCTCGGACACGGGCTCCTCGGACACCGGAAATGTCACGCCGACGCTCGGATTTGGCGTGGACGCCAACGCCGACCACACGTGTGTGCACATCTCAACGGGTGCGCTGCACTGCTGGGGGCGCGGCCATGTCGGTCAGCTCGGCTTGGCCTCGAGTGAAGATCTTGGCGACAACGAAGATCCGAAGCCTTCACGCGTCGACGTGGGCGCCAATGTGGTGGGCGTCACCCTCGGCACCAGCCACACCTGCGCGCTGACCGAGGCGGGGGATGTGAAGTGCTGGGGCCTCGCGGACCTCGGACAGCTTGGCTACGGAAACACCGATGAGGTCGGGCTGACCAACAGCCCGTCGGCTGTCGGTGCCGTCGCCATTGGCGGTACGGCCGTCGAGATCAGCGCGGGCGACCGGTACACCTGTGCACGCCTCGACGGGGGTGATGTGCGTTGCTGGGGCCTCGATGCAGGCGGCCGACTCGGCCAGGCGACGAACCAATACATCGGCGACAACGAGACGCCGGACTCCATCCCAGTCGTCGACCTCGGCGGTCCAGCCGTTCGCTTGGCGGTCGGCACGGCGCATGCGTGCGCGATTCTTCAAGACCGCAGTCTGCGGTGCTGGGGAGAGGGCCCGGCCACCGGACACGGCCCGGCCGCGACCTATGTGGGCGATGATGAGACTCCGGCTTCGGCCGGCGACCCGCTCGGCGTGGCTGTCGACGATGTCTGGGTGGGCAGCCGGACGACCTGCGCGCAGATCACTGGCGGCGGCTTGCGTTGTTGGGGCGATGGCAACGACTACGAGCTCGGCCGACCCGGTCCGGTCGGGCAAGAGAACTTCGGCGTCGAAGAGGTGGTCGAGGATCCTGCGAATGGTCCCGAGCATGACTTCGGAGCGAAGGTGATCGACATGGCGCTGGGCATCCACTACAGCTGCGCCTTGCTCGAGACCGGCGCGGTGAAGTGCTGGGGTCAGCACTGGGATGGCGTCCTCGGACGCGGAGAGGTGGGTAGCCTACGCGTGGCCGTGGATGCACCGGATGTGGCGCTTGGAGGCTCTGCCACCGCGCTTGCCGGCGAGTCGCTCCACAACTGTGCACTCATCGGCGAGTCCGGTGATCTGACCTGCTGGGGTGAGGGCGTCTACGGAAAGCTCGGCCAGAACGGTGTCGACGACATTGGCGACGACGAGACACCCGCGAGTGTCGGCTCCGTGGTCTATCAGTGAGCGACGAGGAGTTCGCACCGCCGGCGCATGACGACCCGCTAGCCGAAGGTGAGGACGACATCGGAGAGATCCGGGTTCCCGTCATCTTGCCTATCGCCGCATCTGTCGCGCTGGTCTCGGCGCTGTTCACGCTCGCGGCCGGAGCGCAGGGCGTGTTGGTGCTGCACTACCCCGAGTGGTCGCTGATGAAGCATGTGCCGTACGTGTTCATCGCCTCAGGCCTGCTCGCTCTGCCCGTCGCTGGGCAGGTGTTCACGGGGCGTCTCTGGGGTGCGGTGTTCGCGGTCATCGTCATTGGCTTCAACGCGCTTTGCGGCGCCGCGTGGACGATTCACGATCTATTCTCGGGCATCGTGGTGCCGCTGCCTGCCCTTGCGGCGATGCTCGCAATGTTCGCGGTGCTTCTGGTCGGTCTGGCCATTCCGGCAGCTGCCAGACTCACGGCGCAGAGGCGACGGCTCTACAGTCCGTAGGTGTCGGGGTCGAAGTCGCTGTCGCTGAGGCCCGGGTTCACCTTGAGGTTGATGTAGTCGTACTCCTCAACCAGGCGCAGCTCGCCGTCCTCGACGTCCCAGACCCGCATGGCGTTGGGCATCTTGGTGGAGGGGCTTGCGCAGACCTTGACCTTGTACGCGTAGAAGCCCGGATCCTTGTCCTTCGGCAGCTTGGCCTCCCAGCAGCGCGAGGCCTCGCCGCGGATCTCCGTCGTTCCGAGGTCGGTGACGTCGGGCGCGAAGGTGGCCGAGTCGTTGATGCGCATGGCATCGGCGATGATCTTCTCGATGAGTAGTGTGGGAGGCAGCTCGCGGATGTTGTGACGGTTGCCGCGCATGGCCAGGGACCCGTTTGGGTCCAGGTTCATCACTGGGATGAATCGACCCGGATCGACCTTGAAGCGTCCGCCGTTCCAGTCGGGGCCGCGCCAGAGCACCTCGCGTCCGGCGTTGGGGCCATCCACGAAGATCATGTACGCATCTTCGGGCCGACGGAACTTCACGTCAGCGGTCGACATCGACCCTTGACCGCCGTTCACCCATTCGCGCTTGTACATGGTGAAGGTGGCGTCCTTCAGTTCAGAGGCGACGGCCTCCATCTCGCGCAGCGCGTCGGCGAAGCTGTTTGCATCGGCATCGTCGGCGGCAGGAGGCGTGGCGAGAGCGGTCACGAGCGTCAGCGCAATGAGCATCTGGTCTCCAGTGGGTGTGCAGTCTGGCTCAGCATGGACCCGTTACGCCAGTGGACGCACGACACGTGAACCTGGCCTGGACGTCCCTAGACGGCGTCGATCATGCGCAGGTCGTCATGCGCTTCGAGGGCCTCACGCACTGCGGTCGTCCAGGCCTCGCGGTCAGGGGTGAGGTCCTCGGGCTCCGGGGCGGGCGGCGTGAAGCGATCGGCAAGCAGCGTGGCGCCGGCGCCGAGGGGGAGGGCGAGCAGCACCGCAAGCACCGAGGCCGTGGTGTTGATGTACGGCGACAGCAGCAGGTAGAAGGCAACGGCTCCCACCAGGCCCACATGAATGCCCGCAAGGATCAGGAGCGAGCCTCGCTGACGGGCCGCGTCGCTCAGATCGGGGCCGCGAAGCGTTGGCTCCACCGACCACTCCTGTTCACCGGCGGTCTCGTCGAGCCACAGGGCCTTGAGGGTCACAGAGCGCAGCTGGTTGCCTTCCTCGTAGCTGGCACGCGCTCCCACTCCGCCGCTGCCGGCGATGCCCTCGATGTCCCACCCTTGGCGGGGTGACATGGCGTCGCGAAACGGAAGGTCGGGACGCAGGCTTGTGGCCAGATCGCGGGTGATGGTGCGCACGCGACCCTGCGTATCTGCAGGCGCGCTTCCGGGATCGGCGATGCGAACAAAGAGGGTCATGGGGACTCGTGGAGGTAGACGCGGGGCACACGCGTGTTGATGCCAGTGAGGATCTCGTAGGGGATGGTCTTGGCCCACTCGGCGAGGTCCTCGACGGTGACGCTCTCATCGCCGACACCGCCGAGAAGCAGGACCTCATCGCCATTGTGCGCGCTGTCCCACTCGATGTTCACCATGACCTGGTCCATGCAGATGCGGCCCACCACCGGGTAGCGCTTGCCGTGGAGCAGGACCTCTGCCGAGCCGGACATCGCGCGGGGATAGCCATCGCCGTAGCCCACGGGGACGGTGACCATGCGCACCATGTGGTCGGTCTGCCAGGTCGAGCCGTACGACACGGGGTGTCCGGGCTTCACGACCTTGAAGTACACGACGCTCGACTTCCAGGTCAGCGCTGGGGTGACGGGGACGGTGCGAACGACCTCGGGTGAGGGGTAGACGCCGTACAGCAAGATGCCGGGCCGCACGATGTCGAGGTGGGCCTCGGGAAGGGCTGCAATCGCCGCGGAGTTCGCCATGTGGCGCATCGGGCACGGCAGCGAGCGCCGCTCATAGAACGAGAGCACTTCGTGAAAGCGCTCCAGCTGCAAGCGCGAGTGCGACAAGTCATCGCTGTCCGCGTTGGCGAAGTGACTGAAGATGCCCTCGACATCGATGTGTTCGGCACGACTTGCCGCCTCGAGCAGGGGCTCGGCGCTGTAGTAGTGAACGCCAATGCGCTCCATGCCGGTGTCGATCTTGAGGTGGACCTTGGCCCGCACTCCAGAGGCTGCGGCGGCCTGCTCGATGGCGCGGAGCTTGTCGACGGAGGACGCCGCGAGGGTCAGGTCATGCTCGAGGAACAGGGGGATCTGCGAGCCGAGAATGCCGCCCATCACGAGAATCGGGGTGGTGACACCGACCCGGCGTAGGCGAATGCCCTCTTCCAGATAGGCGACGCCGAGGTAGGGCGCCCCGAGGCTGTCCATGAGCTTGGCGACCTCGACCAGGCCGTGTCCGTAAGCGTTCGCCTTCAGGATGGGCATCACGGCGCGGTCCCCGACGTGCGCTTGGATGGCGCGGTAGTTGGCAGCCAACCGGCCGAGATCCACTTCGAGGTGGGTCGGTCGCAGCACGCCTTCGTCGATGGTGGGCTCGTGAAGCACGTGAGCCGATAACCCTGTGCCTGCCGGGATGCGCGGGCTTGGCATGCTACGGTGCGCGTCCTCGGAGGCTGGATGCGCAGTGTGCTCGCGATGGTGGTCCTGCTGGTCGGCTGTGCGGATGCCGAGTCCGAGCCTGACCCCGACGCACCTGAAGAGGCCTGGGGTCTCGAGCTCTCAGCTATCGACATCGGTGGGTCCGAGCCCGTCTACAGCGACAGTGTGCTGTTCTTCCTGACCTTCTCGGCGCAGATCTGGGCTCCAGAAAGCTGCGCGGACTGTCCCGTCTTTCTCGGCGTGTGGTGGGACGATGGTGAGGGTGCGGGCTGTGCAGACGTGGGCGTTGTTGGTGAGGCCCCCGGCGAGCCGTTCAACTTCGGCTCCTTCTTCCCCGGTCCCCGCGATGTGGGCAGCCACGACTTGAGCGCGGGCCTGTTCTCTGAAGAGGTGTGCTCGAACCCCGAAGATGCGCTCGCCAGCGAGCAGATGGGCTCGGTGACAGCATCGGAACCTCCGCCGCTCGACGTGCTGGCCACCACGCCTGCGGATGGGGCCGTGGATGTCGGCATCGATGCGCGGCTGTCGATCACCTTCGGCGAGGCGGTCGCTGCGGCATCGCTTGGCCAGTCGACCTTTCGCGTCGTCGGACCCTCGGATGCGCAGGTTGCCACCGCCATCCTGACCGCAGACACCGTCGACCTGGGAGATGTCGTGCTCGACGACGGCGTGACCTACACGGTGACGGTGGAGCCCGGCCTTCGAAGTGACAGTGGGCTTCGTCTCGACAGCGCGTACAGCTGGAGCTTTGCGACCGCACCGCGCTGAGCGACGTGTGCAGGGTTCGTGCATCTCGGCAGCGAGATGGGATGACCTCAGTTAGCCTCACATGAGGAGTGCAGTCATCGACGAGTGGGGTGCATCGCGGCGAGCGTTTCAGGTGCCCCAGGTCGGGCCTCTGGCGTGGGTGTTGGGCAAGCCGACGAGTGCGATGGCTACCGTGCAGCAGATGCTGTTGGTCGCGGTGTTGTCGCTGTGCCTCTACACCTTCGCCGTCGCTCCGTTCTGGACGTTGGGGCTGATCACCGAGGCGTTGCGGCCGCGCTGGGTGGCGGTGATGCTCGTGCCACCGCTGGTCTACGCGCCGTTCGGGGTGGTGGTCAGTGCGTTCGCGGTGGCTTGGATCACCGGCCACCGCTTGGCACCGCTGCTGATGACGCTCGCTCTCGTGCCCCCGCGGGTCGTCTTGCTTGTGCTGTTCGGCAATGTCGACCTGTTGCCTGCCCTGCTCGCGCAGGGTCCATTGGGCGCGGCGGAGTTTGTCGGAGCCGCGGCGGCGGTTGTGCTCGGGGCCTCCCCCCTCTGTCGTGGGCCGGCGGACTGGCGAACGGTGGGCAAGGGTGTGGTCATCACCGGCGTCGTTGCGGTGTTCGTCACGTTGATCCTCTCGACCTGCCACGTCGGCCTCATGATGGCCGAGCGCTCGAATCTCTTCGATGCCTTGCCATTCCCCAATGACTTTGGGGTGCCGCTCGGGCTGTTGCTAAGCCTGGGTCTCGTGAGCGTGCCCGTGCTTGTGGGGTCTGCACTCATCCGCCCCGGAGGTCTAGTGGCGGGGTGGACGGGAGCTGTGTTGGGTGCCGTGCCCTATGGGGTCGGCATCGCC
>JAGSGY010000142.1 GCA_023954855.1 Pseudomonadota bacterium
CACTCCGGCCTTTCGGCCGGCACGCTTCGCTTCGGCGCAGTCGCCTCGGTTCCTCGGGCAACCTCGGTCCGCACGGGCTTTCGGTAGGCGACCGCGTGGAGAACACGTGCGGTGCGTCGGAGCCGGGCGCCACAGCGCATGGCGGACCGAGAACCCCTCGGTACCTCTGCGACCGCCTCCGCTCCGCGGTCGTGGGACCGCGCCCACACCGCGATGAGGCATCGCGATCCCGCTGAACCGCCAGCGCGCCGCCGTTCCGCAAGAAGCCCCCATCCCTCACACCTCGCCGACCACTCCCGGCGCCGGGCCGCGGTGTGGGGGGGGCCTGCGCAGGGGGGGACGGCACGTCCCCCTAGCAAGGGGTTCCGAAGGGGGGACGTCAGGTCCCCCCTTGGCGGGCGTGCACTGCAGGCCCGAAGGGCCGAAGCGCAGGTCCGGTAAAACAGGGCCGAAGGCCCGTGAACCTGAGCTCGAACTCCCTGTCCCCTCCTCTCCAAACCTCCGCGGCCAACCACCCTCCTCAACCGCCAACCCGTGAGCCTGAGCTCGAACCCCCAATCCCCTCCTCTCCAAACCTCGCAGCCAACCACCCCACTCAACCGCCCATCGCGTGAGCCTGACCTCAAACCCGCCGTCCCCTCCACCCATCGTCACTTGACATCCAGATGACATCTGTCGCGGAATGTCACACCCGCAAATCAGGTTCCTCGCGCACCTGGTCTCGACGCCTTACGCGACGACACACTCTTGGAGACACCGATGCGCCTTCAGCTGGCCCTACTCAGCCTCGTCACGCTCGCCACCGCCTCTTGTGGCCCGAAGAACACGAAGATGCCGGAGGCTGTCGGCCCCTCGATCGTCGCACCGCAGAACCTGTTCCTGCGCAACGCCTTCGACACGGATCCCTCGCTGTACATCGGGCGTTTTGTGGCAGACGGTGAGACGTCGGTCGACGAGTCCTCGGCGATGCCGCTGACTTGCTCGTCGATGATCACGCACAAGACCATCGGCGGCGGCGGCGTCATGTACGACGAGCTGTTCAACGCGAGCACCGAGGCCTCGGCCAGCGTGGGCATCCCCATGGTCGCCAATGTCGAAGCCGGCGCGGGACGGACCTCCGTGGTCCGGGTCAAGTACACCCTCGCCGAGAAGATGGTCGCGGTTCCCGAGGATCCAGCGGCCTTCGAGGCTTGCTGTAAGCAGGCGCCCGACCAGTGCACCGATCTCTACATCGGCGAGTTCATCTCGGGCACCGGCGAGGTCTACTACGAGGTCAGCGCAGGCGGCGGCGTCAGCGGAGGCGGCATCACGCCACAGGGCATCGCGGCAGACCTCGACGTGAAGCACGGCACCACCTGGAAGCGGTCGGTGCAGTTCCCGAACCCCGTCTACTTCGCCTTCAAGACCACGAAAAACCAGTGGAACGCAACCGTCGCAGAGGGCGGCTGCGGTGACTGGACCGACTCGCCGCCGAAGTCGAGCCAGGGCGAATACTTCGTCGGACTCTCGCGCTCGCACGCCGCCGAAGCCGACGCCCGCAAAGAGGCGCTGACCTCCGGTCGCGAGCAGGTCGTGCGCTACCTCGCCGAGAGCATCCAAACCGGAAGCGTCGAGATTGCGACGACAACCGGCGCCACCGACGGCTTGATCACCTCCATCGACAGCGAGTCCTTGCTGCAGTCCGCCGCTGAAGGCGTGGCAAAGCTGGTGAAGGACGAGTCGTGGTGCGTCGAAGAAGAGGCCACTCCGGGTGGAACCCTGCGCGTCGCCAAGGTCTTGATGTTCCTGCCGAAGGAAGATGAAGCCGCCGCAGGCCAGGCCGCTGCCGAAGCCGTGGACGCGTCTGATGCGGAGTAGCGCCGCCCTCTTCCTCCTCGTGGCGTGTGGCCCGAAGACCTCTGTGGTCGCCGCACCCGACGTGGCAGTCGATCTCGAGGCGGTCTGCCCGACTACCCCGCCGACCGGCTACCGCGTGGAGCGAGGGGAAGGGACCGGTGCAACCGCCGCGGATGCACTCGCCGCCGCGCGAGAGGCCGCCACTCAGCGCCTCGTCGTCGGCGCATGCTCGGGCCTGGCCGACTCCCGCTGCGATGCCCTTCGCCGCGCGGTGAAGCCCTGGAAAGAGGGCCACTACAACGCGGAGACCCGCAGTGCGTGTGCCTCTGTAGCTATTGAGAAGACCGCCCTCGACGCCGTCGATACAGAGCGCCGCGACCTGATGGCCGAGGTCGATGCCTTCGCCCAACGCGTCGCCGCCGAAGGCGCCGAGTCGGTCGACTTACCCCCACCGACCTGGCACACCGGCTGCTCCGCCGGACTCTCGGGCGCGCGCCTCTCGGCCATGACCCGCAACGCGTTGGCGAAGCGGGGCGTCGCCGCAAGCAGCACCTCCCCCTCGCTGCTGCAGCAGCTCACGCCCGGCGAGCAGGCCGTGACCCTCACCGCGACCCTGACGGCCGGCGAGGCCAAGTCCTTGCCCGGCTTCAGCTTCGCCCCAGACCTGATGGGCATCGCGAGCGACGAGACCGGCGCGTGCCGAGCCGATAGCGACCTCGGCCTTGTCGGAGGCGAGCGCGTCGGAGAGAACGGGCTGCGCGTGCGGGTTCAGATGCCCGCCGAAGATGGGGTGCTCTGCGAAGGGCGCACCACCGAGCCCACCATCTCGGTCAACCAGCCCGCTCGGGTCCAGGTCTACTCCGTCTCCCGCGACGGTCGTTCAATGCTGATCTGGCCCCCACCGGGCGGAAGCGACGCCGTCGCGGACTCCATCAGCCTCGGCGAGGTCACCGCCATCGCCCAACCGGACGGTTCCGACGAACGGCTCATCGCCGTCGCAGTACTTGCGAATCGCGACTTCACCTCGACCGCCGGTTGGCAGGGCTTCTGCGAGGTCGGCGATGGCCTGACGCCTGCGCACTACCCCAGCGGTGCGGCCGTCGGCTCTGCCACCGTCCACATCCTTGAAGCCGGGACCTCCGACTGTCCCGACGTGCCCGGAATTGCCGACAAGCGCGGCGCCCTCTTCTCTCCGCCCACCTGCGGCATGGAGTGATCATGCTCTCTCTCGTCCTCGGCCTCTCCCTCACCCACGCCGCCGGCCTGCCCTCGATCGACGAGGCGCTCAAGACCGGTGCGTCGGCCCCTGCCGATACCGCCGTTGTGATCGGCGTCGAGGACTACGCGTTCGTGCAGGACGTTCCCTACGCCCAGCGCGACGCCAACGCCTTCTACGACTTCCTGGTCTACACCCGTGGCGTGCCGTCTGGCCGCGTCCGCCTCCTCGACCAGGGCGCCAGCAAAGAGCAGATCCTCGAAGCCGTCACCACCGCCGGCGACTCCGTGGGCGCGGGTGGCACCGTCTGGGTGTACTTCGCGGGACACGGGGCCGCAGACCCCTCGGACGGCGGCCGCATGCTGCTCGGCGACGACGTGCGTCAGGACCCCACCGCTTTCGCAGCTCGCGCTGTTCCCGTGAGCGAGATCAAGACCCTGGCGACCGCGAAGGGTGGGGCAGTAAACCTCGTGGTCGACGCTTGCTACTCGGGCCTCGGCCGCTCCGGGGACGAGCTCGTCGCCGGCAAGCGTTTCTTGGTACCGGCCTACGCCACCGCCGCGAAGCCCGGCAACCTCGAGTGGAGTGCAGCCAGCGGCGAGCAGCTCTCCGGACCCCTGCACCCGGTGCGACACGGTGCCTTCACCTACCTCGCCATCGGCGCACTACGCGGTTGGGCCGACGGACAGGTCGACGGAACGCCCAATGGCGAGGTCACCGCAGAAGAAGCGCAGCTCTACGTCAAGAGCGCCCTGCGCAGCCTGCAGATCACCGACCAGACCCCCGAGCTCTCCGTCGACAACGCCACCGCCCGCGTGCTCGTCTCCAGCAACAAACTCGAGAGCGCCCCAACGCTCGACGCACGCATGGCCGCAGGAGGCGCCCCCACCACCGGTCCCGCGCCGACCACCAAGCCCACCGGTGCCATCGACGCCCACGATCGCCCGGCCGTCGAGTCTTACGTGCGCGGTGCGGTCGAACAGTGCGTGGCCGAACACGCCGGCGGTGACCCGTTGTTCAACCGGTGGAGCATCCGCTTCAAGATCAAGTCCGGGGGCGTGCTCAAGGGCTACATGGCCAACCTCGGTGAGTTCACTGAGTCCCCAGCTCTCTGGCCCACGATGTCCTGCGTGCGTGAGCAGGTGAAGTCCTGGCAGTTCACCGCGAACTCGACGGTCACCTTCCGCACCGCAATCACCCTCGAGACCCGCGCCACAGCGCCACAGCCGGTCCCCGCGATCACGACAACCCAGCCCGCAAGCACCGCCAACAGTGAGCCCTCCACGCTCACCGTGAACCTGCCCAACATGACGCTCAACGGCGGGTCGCTCACCACCGCGACGCCCACCCCGGCTCCGGCAACCGCCGCGTCGGGAGGCGTCACGCTGATCCTTCGCTCGCAAGACGGCGAGTGGGTCGATGTCCGCGTCGATGGCGAGGTCGTGGCCGAGATTCGCAACGACGACGAAGAGCGAGTCACCATCACGCCTGGCGTGCATACGGTCGAGTTCATCGACTTCATGGCCGACGACCCCTACGCCTCCGGCCGCCTCGATACGGCAGGCCTCTCCGAGATCATCTTCGGTGTTCGCGAGACTGGCGTCGAGTTGTACGGCAACGGCAGCTGGTCCTCCCGGTAGCACTGGCCCCATTCGGCACCTCCACCGCCGAAAATCGCTTGCAGTCCAACCCCGTTCAGCGCACCCTGATCAGGGGCTGGGAGGCCGGGTTGTGGAAGACCGCAGCAGTGCTGCTTGTGTTGGCTGGGTGTAGTGAGCAAGAGCTCGGGACGACCGTCTCCGACGGTGCCGTAGCGCCTAGAGTCGTGGTCGATCCGGAGTCCGTCGACTTCGGCGAGGTCTCACTCTCTGACGTGGCGACCTCCGTGGTCACCGTCCGCAACGAGGGCAACGCTGGCCTGGACCTGACGAGCTTCGGCATCAGCGGCGCCTCCGGCTTCTCCTTCGCCTGGCCCGAGCCCGTCGACACCCTCGAGGTCGGAGAATCCACCGACGTCATCGTCAGCTATGCACCGGGCGCCGCCAGCGAAGCCGCCACGCTCACCGTGAACAGCAGTGACCCCGCTCGTCCAGAAGTGCCGGTGTCCCTGTACGGTACGGCGGCGTACGGCTTGCTTCGCATCGAGCCGAGCCCCGTCGAGTTCGCCGCGATGACCGCCGGCGACGTCCGCGTCGAAGAGGCCCTACTCGTCAACGTGGGCGGCGATGCCCTCACCGTCGACAGTCTGGCGGTGTTGGGGTCGGGTTTCAGCATTGTCAGCCAGCCCGACCTACCGCTGCTCATTCCGGCCGGCACCTCGGCGTCGGGGCTCGAGCTCTCCTTTGCGAGCACCGAGGACGGCCTGTTCGCCGGGCAGCTCCACGCCCACAGCGATGCGCCAAATCCCAGCACGACCGCCGATCTGGTGGCCTACGTCGGCGTTGGCGACATCACCGGCAAGATCTGTGCGCCCGGCAACAACGGCTGGGTGTTCGGCGCTCGCGTGTGGGTCGAGGGCACCTACCCCAGCGGCACGCCCTGGTTGATCGAGACCACCACCGATGCCCAAGGCGAGTTCACGCTCGTCGACGTTCCACTCGGAACCCACACCGTCTACGTCCAGCGCGGAAGCTGGAGCACGAGCTTCGAGCTGACCTTGACTGGCGGAACCTACGAAATGGCCACCCCCGAGTGCCTGGACCCCGGATCGGCGACGGTGGCAGTCGTCACCGGAGACTATGACCACATCGGGCAGGTGCTTCAGCGCTTCGAAGTCGAATACGACACCTACGCCGGGAATGAGGGTCGAAACGGGTACATGACCCTGCTCCGCGATCCGGACGCGATGGCCGAGTACGACATCATCTTCTTCAACTGCGGCATGTCGATGGCGTGGCTGGACGAGCGCGACGTCGTCTCCGCCAATCTCCGCGCCTACGTGGCCGACGGCGGCAGCGTCTACGCGTCAGACTGGGCCTGGGGTGTGGTCGAGGAGGCCTGGCCCGATGCCATCGACTTCTATGGCACGCCGGACACCCCCTGGGATCCCTCCACTTGGGTCAGCGGGTCGTTCACGCCCTACGTCGGCGTCGCTACGAACACGACCGCCACCGTCCTCGACGACACCATGTCCGTCTCCGTCGGAGACACGGCCGACGTCTTCTTCGACCTCGACGCATGGGTCGTGGTGCAGGCCGCGCAGGCCCAAGTGCTCATCGAGGGCGATGTCCAGCTGTACACCGACGTCGACATGGCGGGAACCATCCCCTTCCCCTCGGCACCCCTGGTCGTTCGCTACGACGCCGGTGGCACGGTGATCTTCACGACCTTCCACAACGATCAGCAGGCGACCGCCGACGCCCTCGCGATTCTCGCCGAGATCATTCTCGCGCTATAGGGCTCGCCACCGAGGCCTCATGCGCGATTTCGTGTCCCCTGCGACCTTCCTGTTCCTGACGCTGGCTTCGATCCCAGCCCAGGCTCAGTGAACCAGTTGAGCAGATAGCAGCCTCCCGGTCGGGAGGTCCGAGTACGACGCGCCGATGAAGCGCGGACAAGCCGCGCTTCAGCTCGGCACATGGATGGGTGTGTTTCCGACCGGCGTCGAGACGCAGCTCTTCGTAGGTGCCGAAGTCCCCGTCTCCGAGCGCCTCACGCCCTTCGCCTACGGTGGCGTTCACCGGCACGCCGACGGCCAGATCGACGCCCGCGACACCAACATCGGTGTGGGCTGGATGGCGGTCACCCAGCCCAAGCTCACAGTTCGTCTGCGCCCGGGCCTCTCGTTGCCCACCGGCGCACTCTCGAACGGGTTCCTGTTCACGCCGCTGTCGACCTCGTCCGTCGACCCCTGGCTCGCCGTGGACACTATGTACGGCAGCACTTGGCTCGTCGGTGGCACCATCGTCGCCCGCGTTCCGCTCATGAAGGGCTGGGACAAGATCCACCAGGGTCCTTTTGCGCGGCTCGATCTGCGCGCATCTCGGCGGATCGGCATCGCCGTGCCCTGGATCGGAGTCAGCGGCGTGCACCAGTCCCGCTCCATCCCCGAGGGAGCGTCGCCGAGCTTCCAGGAGGTCGCGGCCGCGGCAGGAGCCGTGTTCAGCCCCCTCGATCGCTGGTCGTTCACGGTGCAGACTCGGGTGCCTCTCGTGGTCAGCACAGGGACTGCCCGACAGCTCACCGGCGGTGTGTCTGCACGCTGGGTGGTCGGTAAGAAGCCCGAAGACGAGGACGAGCACCACTGAGTGGCCTCTCGGTCACAGCGCGGTGAACAAACGCCCCTGATGAAGCCGATTCGACGGATCTCCGCTGAGGCGCTTGACGCTGTCTGAGCCGGTGCATACCCAAGCGGCCCTTCCGGGACTTCTTCCCGGCAACGTGATCCACCTTTTCTAAATCAGGAGACAGGACCATGGCATTCCGTCCTCTCTACGACCGCGTGCTCGTCAAGCGCGTCGAGGCCGAGACCCGCTCCAGTGGCGGTCTGTACATCCCCGAGACCGCGAAGGAGAAGCCCCAGGAGGCCGAGGTCATCGCCGTCGGTCAGGGCCGCATCACCAAGTCTGGTGAAGTCCGCGCGCTCACCGTCAAGCCCGGTGACAAGGTGCTCTTCGCCAAGTACTCCGGCAACGACATCAAGCTGAACGGTGCTGAGCACCTCATCCTTCGCGAGGAAGACATCCTCGCCATCGTCGACTGAGGAGCCCACCATGGCCAAGCAGATTGAATTTCGCGAGACCGCTCGCACCAAGGTGCTCGACGGCGTCAACGCCCTCGCAAACACCGTCCGCGTCACCCTCGGCCCCAAGGGCCGCAACGTGGTCCTCCAGAAGAGCTTCGGCAGCCCGCTGATCACCAAGGACGGCGTCACCGTCGCCAAGGAGATCGAGCTCGCCGACCGCTTCGAGAACATGGGCGCCCAGATGGTCAAGGAAGTCGCTTCCAAGACCAACGACGTCGCTGGCGACGGCACGACCACCGCCACCGTTCTCGCCCAGGCGATCTTCCAGACCGGCTCCAAGCTGGTCGCCGCTGGCGCCAACCCGATGGACATCAAGGCCGGCATCGAGCTCGCCGTGAACGCCATCACTGGTGAGCTCGCCACGCTCTCGCGCCCCTGCGAGTCCAGCAACGAGATCGCCCAGGTCGGCGCCATCTCCGCCAACTCCGATCCAGAGATCGGAGCCATCCTCGCCGAGTGCATGGACAAGGTCGGAACCGAAGGCGTCATCACGGTCGAAGAGGCCAAGGGCCTCGAGACCTACAGCGACATCGTCGAGGGCATGCAGTTCGACCGCGGCTACCTCTCGCCGTACTTCGTCACCGACGGTGACCGCATGGAGTGCGTGCTCGAGAACGCCCTGGTGCTCGTGCACGAGAAGAAGATCTCGTCCATGAAGGACCTGCTCCCGATCCTCGAGAAGGTGGCCGAGCACGGCAAGCCGATCCTCATCCTCGCCGAGGATGTCGAGGGCGACGCGCTCGCGACTCTCGTCGTGAACAACCTGCGCAAGACCATGGTCGCCTGCGCCGTCAAGGCACCCGGCTTCGGCGATCGCCGCAAGGCAATGCTCGGTGACATCGCGACGCTCACGGGCGCCCGCGCCATCATGGAAGACCTGGGCATCAAGCTCGACGCCATGGGCTACGACGACCTCGGCTCGGCCGAGCGCGTTGTCGTCAGCAAGGACACCACGACCATCGTCGGTGGTGCCGGCACGGCCGCAGACATCAAGGCCCGCGTGAAGCAGATTCGCACGGCCATCGAGAACACCTCGTCCGACTACGACCGCGAGAAGCTCCAGGAGCGCCTCGCCAAGTTGATCGGCGGTGTGGCCGTCATCCACGTCGGTGCCGCCACCGAGATCGAGATGAAGGAAAAGAAGGCCCGCGTCGAGGATGCCCTCAACGCGACCCGCGCTGCTGCCGAAGAGGGCATTGTCCCCGGCGGTGGTGTGGCCCTCATCCGCGCCCAGAAGGCTCTCGACGCCATCGACGCCAAGGGCGATGTCGCCTTCGGTGTCGACATCATCCGCGAGGCCTGCGAGGCTCCGCTCCGCATCATCGCCTCGAACGCGGGTGAAGATGCCTCCATCGTGGTGCACCTCGTCCGTCAGGGCGAAGGCAACTTCGGCTGGAACGGCGGCACCGGTGAGTACGAGGACCTGGTCGCGGCCGGCGTCATCGACCCCACCAAGGTCACTCGCACGGCCCTGCAGAACGCCGCCTCCGTGGCCGGCCTACTGCTCACGACCGAAGCGATGATCGCCGAGAAGCCCGACGACGACAGCTAGTCGCCGCCTCGCTCGACGAAGCCCTGTCCGGAGTCATCCGGATGGGGCTTCCTTGCGTCTGGGTGACGCCGTCCCGTCCGCACTCCTGCCTCCGACGGCTGCACTAGGCACTCCACCTCAAGGAACGATACCGATTGTGGAGGCATCATGCTCTGGTGGACACTCGCGGCACTCGCCGCTTC
>JAGSGY010000043.1 GCA_023954855.1 Pseudomonadota bacterium
ACCGACGCGGATGCCGACACCGACGCGGATGCCGACACCGACGCGGATGCCGACACCGACGCGGATGCCGACACCGACGCGGATGCCGACACCGACGCGGATGCCGACACCGACGCGGATGCCGACACCGACGTGTCGCGGACCTCGATCACCATCGGCGAGTTTTGCGGCGGCGAGCCGACGCTCGGCACCGGGGCCTACCAGGGCACGCTCGCCTCGAACCTCAATGACTTCAGCTCGGGCTGCGGTCGCTCGGCTGCTGGACGCGAAGGGTCGGTCAAGGTGGAGGTGCCGGCGGGGCAGACCCTCACGGTCGACTACCGCTCCACCGCGGATGACGGCGTGCTCTACATCCTCGACACCTGCCCCGTCATGAGCAGCTGCATCGACAGCGTCGACTCGACTGGCGACGGCGGCCTAGAGACCCTGTCCTGGACGAACAGCGGTGGATCCGCGAGCACGGTCCACGTGTTCCTCGACAACTTTGGCTCCGTCGGCTTCGGTACTGGCGGCGGACCGTTCGAGCTCGACATCACCGTCGAGTAGGGTGGTCTACGGCCGTCGATCCATGCGCATGACGCGCAGCGGGTAGGTACCCGGGCATTCCTTGCCGCCGGCGGCGAGGATCAGTCGGCCACGGGACCCCATGCGAGCGTCTTCGCGTACCTTCCAGCCGATGTGGTTCATCCGCGTGATGCTCCAGCGTGTGGCATCGTCGTCGCCGACGCCCGGTAGACCCACGATGACGGTGGAGCGCTCACATGCGCTGTGCACGCGTTCGAGCGTCGCTTCGAGTTGGTCCTGGTTCATACGACCGGCGAGCCCCTCCATCAGCACAACCGAGCGACCGTCACGGCGATTGTCGATGGTCCACGAGGCTGGAGGAAGGGCTCTACGCACCACCTTCGCCCAAGCTTCGGCGTACGGACTGTTCTCGAGCAACGCGTTCTTGACCGAGAACAAGCTCGGCTCTTCGACTTCACGAACCGAGCGAAACACGTCCGCCAGACGGGGCACCAATCGGAACCAGCGCGCATCGAAGCCGGGTCCGAGGCTCCACAGATGAAGGGGCTCATTCTGGTCTCGCGCCACCAGAGCGACCTCGGTGAGCATGCGATCCACCACCGCGGTGCGTGCGCGAATGGTGGTGAACGCCGCCTGTGCAGCCCCGTACGGATGCAGGTCAGCCTGCTGCTTGAGCATCCACGCTGCGACGGGGTCGGTGGCCGCACGCACCCGTCCACTGCGGGCTTCGCCGAGAGCAGAGAGCGTCAGTCGAGTGATGAGGGGGAGGCGGTTATCCATGGACCCTGTGCAAGGACCGGGACAGTCTACAGGCAGATCGGCTGCGCGCGTGCCTCACCGCTTGACGACGGGCCTGAGCGCGTGGCCAAATGCGCTCGGAGGCCGCCTGATGCGCACCCTGGTCCCAGTCCTCATCTTTGCCCTGTCGGGTTGCACGGCGATCAAGTCGTCGGTGCACCTCGTGCAAGCGGAGCAAGCCGTCACGCGTGCCGAGCAGCGCAACGCGGACGACGATGCGATCTACGAGTACACGATGTCGCTCCGCTACCTCGAGAAGGCCCGTGAAGAGAACGGCTACTCGGACTACAAGGACTCCACCACGCTGTCGAAGGCGGCGGTGGAATGGGCCGAACAGGCCGTGAGCGCCGTAGAGATGGGTGGCTCGACCTACCGCCCGACCGCGCCCGCAGAGGCGGACGACGAGTCGATCCCCGAAGAGACCGATGACGTCGAGGTCATCGACGAGTCCTTGCCCGACCTTGGCGATGACGACCTTCCCGAAGACCTGCTCGAGGACGAGTAAGTGCAGAAGAAACCTTTCCTGCTCACGCTCTTGCTCGTCGCCGCATGCGTCGACCCGCGCACAGTGCAGCAGACCCTCGACCAGACCGAAGACCTGATCAAGCAGGCCAACGCGGTGCACGCCCGCATCTGCGCGCCCGAGCACCTCGCGAACGCCGAGTCCGGCGTCGACTTCGTGCAGCTCGAGTACAAGCAGGGCAGTGTTCAGCGGGCCTACGATCACGTGCAGTTCGCGCACTCCGAGGCGGCTCTCGCCCTCGAGGTGGCGACGCCCTGTGGCACTGCCGATCGCGACGAAGACACGATTGTCGACCTCTTCGACGACTGCCCGGACGAGCCTGAAGACTTCGATGGTGTCGAGGACGAAGATGGCTGCCGCGACATCGACCCGAATGGCGACGAAGATGCCGACGGCATCGTCAACAAGGACGATGCGTGCATGTACGAGCCCGAGGACCTCGACGGGCACGATGACCTCGACGGCTGCCCCGAAGAGTCCGCAGATACCGATGGCGACGGCCTGATCGACGCCCTCGATGCCTGTCCGCAAGAGCCCGAGGATGTCGACCAGTTCCGCGACAGCGATGGCTGTCCCGATCCCGACAACGACGCCGACACCGTGCTCGATGTGCAGGATGCCTGCATCGACGTGCCCGAGGACCTCGACGGCTGGGAAGACACTGACGGCTGCCCCGAGGAAGACAACGACCTCGACGGCATCGTCGACCTCGACGACGCCTGTCCCGACGTGGCCGGCGACATCAAGTACAACGGCTGTCCGCCGACGGACCGTGACGGCGACCTGATCGAGGACCACGAAGACAAGTGTCCCGATGAGCCGGGCATCCCCGAGAAGCAGGGCTGCCCCGAGACCGACCGCGACAACGACGGCTTTGTCGACGACGTCGACCAGTGCCCCGACGAGCCCGAGACGGTGAACGAGTACCTCGACGACGATGGCTGTCCCGATAGCAAGCCGTCGCGGGTCAAGATCACGCGTACCCAGGTCGAGATCACCGAGATGATCTTGTTCGACACGGGCAAGGCGACCATCAAGTCCGCCAGCCACGCGGTGCTCAACGACGTGAAGCAGGTGCTTCTCGACCGGCCCACCATGGAGCTGCGCATCGAGGGTCACACCGACAGCCAGGGCTCCGACGTCTTCAACATGAAGCTGTCGCGCGAGCGCGCCGCATCGGTTCTGCAGTTCCTCGTCGACGGCGGCATCGAGGCAAGCCGTCTCGACTCCAAGGGCTACGGCGAGACCAGTCCGATCGACACGAACCGCACCGCCGAGGGCCGTCAGGCCAACCGTCGCGTCGAGTTCCACATCACGATGCAGTAGTCTCCGGCGTCTGTCGGAGGTTTCTGTGAATCCACGTGCGGTGGCTTCGGTCGTGGTGGGCTTCGTGCTCGCCGTGGGAATTGGATTCTGGCTCGCCTCGGGTGAGCAGGAGGCTGCGGATGCGGCGGGCTCGGTCGCGCCTTCAGAGGTCGTAGCCAAGGCGCCGCTTCCAGCCCCGACGGAGCGTCTACGGGACCTGCCGCTCGGCGGTGCACTCCTCGAGCAAGACGCGCTTCAGGGGCTGTTTCCAAGCCAGAGCATCGCGCGTTGCGGCGCGCCCGAGGACCTCGGGTCGGGGCGGTACGGCATGCAGAACGCGACGGTGCTGATCCGAGACGGGGAGACTTGGGTGCTCGGCGATGCTGGCGGTGAGGGACCGGTGCGCGCCCTGGGCCGCTGGGCCGGGTACCTCACTTGGGAAGGCTCGGAGTGCAGCTGGGATGCGCCGGAGTTCGTGACCGTTCGCGGGCAAGTCGAGCCGGCTGGGGCCTACCGGGTGGCTGGCTGTCCCGTAGGGGAGGTCGTGGAGACAGACGCCTCTGGGGCGTTCTCGGTGGTGGTGCCCTTGGGCCAGAAGTGTGCGGCGCGGGCCGTGCATCTCGAAGGAGAGACGACGGCGATGGGACGGCCGGTCCAGGTCTCTGCGGTGTCCGACCTCGAGATTCGTCTGCGACCGCCCGAGGCCCTGCCCGAGCAGGGCGAGATCCTGGCGATGCTTCGTCCCATGACCGAGAAGAGGCTCGTCGAAGAGCGTGCGGAGCTTGAGGCGCTTCGGGAGCTCGATGACCGCCACGCCACCGCCGAGTGGCTCATCGCCATCGCCGAGGAACGCGTTGCCTTCTTCGAGGCCGAAGTGAGAGCCTTCGACGATCCGGGCCAGGCCTCGCGCATCGTCGAAGACTTCATCCTCAGCCAGTCGAACTAGTCGCGCTTCTTCTTCGACTTCTTCGTGGCAGCGGGCAGCTTGTCGAGCGCGTTGCCGTTGATGCAGTAGCGCTGTCCAGTCGGCTTCGGGCCGTCCGGAAACACGTGGCCGAGGTGGCCCCCGCAGCGTGCACACACGACCTCGGTGCGGACCATGCCGAACTGGGTGTCGGTGATCTCGTCGACGCGGTCGGCGGCGATGGGGGCGTAGTAGCTGGGCCAGCCCGTGCCGGACTCGAACTTGGTGTCGGCGTCGAACAGCTCGAGCCCGCAGCCGCCACAGGTGTAGATGCCGCGCTCGTGGTCGTCCCAGAAGTCTCCGGTGAAGGCCCGCTCGGTTCCGGCCTCACGCAGAATGCGGAACTCCTCGGCGGTCAGGGCTTCCTGCCACTCGGCGACGGTCTTTACCACCCGGTCATCGCGGGAGGGCTCGGGGCGCTCGGCGGTCGACGCGAGCGAAGAGCCGAGCATGGCGAGCAGCACCGAGCCGCTGGCAATCAGAGCGAGGGAGATCTTGGTCATGGAGCCTCCTGAGGGTTCTATCCTGCAGTACGCCGCAGCGGTTCGCACGGTTACCTGGTGTCGACGATTTGTCGGCTCATGAGGGCGAACCCGCTGAATGGCGAATGTTCGTCCAGGGCGGTCGAAAGGGCCTGATCGGGATATTGGGCGGGTCCTGCCGGAGGCTTCATGACCGCTCTCGATACGCTCCACTCGATCCGCTCCGCTACGGGCACTGCGCAGACGACGGGTCTGTCCGATGACGTCATCGAACGCTTTCTTGGGACCGACCCGAGCTTGGGCCAGGCGATCGCGCTTGCGGCCGATGCGTTCAAGGTGGCTCAGGCGAACTTCCCCGAGCTTCTCGGCGACGAAGTCGATGCGATTCAGGCCATCCAAGCCGGCTACGTGAACTTCTACTCGTCGGGCGCGGTCAACCCCTACGTCTCGCTCGCGGCGAAGGGCGCTTGGCTCATCACGCTGCATGGCGCAGTGCTCCACGACTCCGGCGGCTACGGCATGCTCGGCTTCGGGCACAACCCCGACGCGGTGATCGAGGCCATGGCCCGTCCCGCCGTCATGGCGAACATCATGACCGCCAACCTCGCGCAGATCGGCCTTGAGAAGGGGCTTCGCAAGGAGCTCGGCCACGCTCGGGCCGACGGCTGTCCCTTCGAGCGCTTCCTCTGCATGAACTCCGGTTCCGAGGCGATGACCGTCGCTTCGCGCATCACCGACATCAACGCGAAGAACGTTGCGAACGGGCGTCGCACCGTGTTCCTCGGCGTCGAGCACGCCTTCCATGGCCGCACGGACCGCCCGGCGCAGCTCTCGGACTCGTCACTGCCGACGTACCGCAAGTTCTGCAAGTCCTTCGCCGAGCGCGACAACCTCTGGACGGTGCCCGCGAACGACGTGGCGGCCCTCGAGGCAGCGTTCACACGCGCCGCCGAAGAGAACGTGTTCATCGAGGCGATGTTCATGGAGCCGGTACAGGGCGAGGGCAGCCCGGGCATGGCGATGAGTCGCCCCTTCTACGACGCCGCTCGCCGGCTGACTCGCGCCCACGACGCGCTGTTCATCATCGACAGCATCCAGGCCGGCTTGCGGACCTGGGGCACGCTGTCGCTCGTCGACTACCCCGGCTTCGAAGACTGCGACCCGCCGGACATGGAGAGCTGGTCCAAGGCGCTCAACGGCGGTCAGTACCCGCTGTCGGTGCTGGGTCTGTCCAAGCGTGCCGTCGAGGTCTACCAGCGCGGCGTATACGGCAACACCATGACCACCAACCCGCGTGCCCTCGACGTCGCCATCTCGGTACTCGACCAGATCGACGACGAGCTGCGCGCGAACATCCGCCGGCAGGGTGCCGCCTTTGTGACGGACCTCGAGGCCCTCGCCGAAGAGTTCCCCGGACTCATCCTCGAAGTGCAGGGCACCGGCCTGTTGTTCTGTGCCGAGCTCGACCCCGACCAGGCGACCGTCATCGGCCCCGGCTCGGCGGAGATTCGCATGCGCATGCGCGGCATTGGCGTCATCCATGGTGGCCGCAACGCGCTTCGCTTCACCCCGCACTTCCGCATCACCGATGCCGAGCGCGCGCTGGTGATCGACACGCTTCGCGAGGTTCTCGCCGAGATTCGCTCCGAGCAGCAGGCCGTCGCCAAGTAGTGAGGTCGCGCTGAAGGGTCCCAAGCCAGCCAAGAACTACACCCATGTCGTCGAGACCCCCGAGTCGGTGACGGCCAGGGTGATTGCCGTGGTGCACTCGCCCTGGACCGAGAGACACGGCACTCCGCGTCAGCCGCTACGCGCGCTGGGGATGGAGTCGGGCATCGTCGATGGCACGGTCGAGCTCAAGCGCGACATCGCGATCGAGTTTCTTCAGGACCTCGAGAGCTTTAGCCACATCTGGTTACTGCCCTGGTTTCACCTGAATAATCCGCGACGCCGTCCCTTGGTCACTCCGCCGAGGGGTGGGCCTAAGCGCGGCGTGCTCTCGACCCGCGCGCCCCACCGACCCAATCCGCTCGGACTGTCGGTGGTACGCCTACTCAAGGTGGAAGGACGGGTGCTGCACGTACGTGGCCTGGACCTGCTCAACGGCACGCCGATCCTCGACATCAAGCCGTACATCAGCGACTACGATGCGCTTCCCGAGGCCTCGCGAGGTTGGCTGGAAGACATGCCCAACCCGTAGAAAAGCCGCGTATACTGGGCGCCATCTCGGAGTGCCTTTGCGCCTGTTCTTCCTGCTGTTCCTCGCGGGCTGCTCACCTTCGCTGCCGGACTTCACGCCGACCGACGACGACGATGTCGAGACCGGTCTGTTCTTCGACGGCATGCGCATCGCGCCCGGAATGCTCAGCTTCTTTGAAGACGATGTCTGTCCGGATGGATGGTCCGAGTGGGAGGCTGGGGCTGGACGCGCTTTGGTCGGGGCCAACGAGGGCGACAAGGTCGGCACCACCACCGGCACGGCGCTCGAAGACCACGTGCCGGCAGCACACAGTCACGCGGTGACTGGCGATGTCGCCGTGGGTTCGGCGGGTGTCGCGGGCATCCAGGGCTGCTGCAACACTTCGCCGGGGTCCGAGGGTACCTACGCTGTGGCGAATGGGGTGGGAGACGAGCGCGACACCCGACTACCCACGATCGCGATGCGGGTCTGCAAGAAGGACGGAAGCACCAACCGCAGCCCCGAGACCGACATCTACCCGAGCGGGACCGTGGCCTACTTCGACCGTCCTGCCTGCCCCACGGCTTGGTCCCAGCTGCTCGAGGGCAAGGGGCGTCTCGTCGTAGGACTGACCATGTTCGGTGACCCCCTGCAGACCGTCGGAACCCCGCTCGCGGATGGCGAAGACCGCACCCATAGCCATGCGGTGACCGGGTCGGCCACGGTGTCTTCCAACCCGATCTCCGGCGCGTCCGGAGGGTCGATGTACGCGGCCTCCGGCGCTCATTCCATGAGCGGAGGCGTCACCGATGAGGGCACCAGCGGCCTTCCCACCGTCGCAGCGCTCCTCTGCGCGAAGGACTGAAGCATGCGTGTTCTCTGGGTCCTGGCCCTGCTGTTCGCCCCCGCACTCGCCGACACCGGCGTGGTCGAAGAGATCCCTGTCGGCAGCGTGCTCTACATGAACGCAGCGGCCTGTCCCGAGGGTTGGACCGAGCCGTTTGAGCAGCGTGGCCGCATCGTCGTCGGCGTGACCTCCAACAACAGCATCGGCGACACCTCCGGCGAGCCCCTCGAAGCGGGCGAGGACCGCGAACATGGCCATGCGGTGACCGGCGAAATCAGCGTGCCGTCCGAGAGCGTAGCGCTCGCGAGCGGCGGCAGCAACGGCATCGGCGGCAACGGCACCTTTGCGGTGACCGGCACCGCCGAGCCCGTCAGCGCCGGGCTTCCGACGGTGGCCTTGCGCGCCTGTCGCTTCGGCGGCTAGCCGCGCTTCTTCGCCATGTTGATGGCGACGTCTTCGATCAGGTCCTCTTGGCCGCCGACCGTCTTCATGCGTCCCATCTCGACCAGGATGTCGCGGCTCGACACGCCGTACTTCTTGGCCGCGCGCTGCGCGAAGAGTAGGAACGAGCTGTAGACGCCGGCGTAGCCGAGGATCAGCGCGTCGCGGTCGATGCGGCAGGGCTTGTCCATCATCGGAATCACCAGGTCCTCGGCGACGTCCATGACGCCGTAGAGGTCGATGCCGGTGTCGACGCCCATGCGGTCGAGCACGGCGATGAGCACTTCGGTGGGGGTGTTTCCGGCGCCCGCACCCATCCCGGCGCAAGAGCTGTCGATGCGGTCGGCACCGGCTTCGATGGCGGCGAGGGAGTTGGCCACACCCATGGCGAGGTTGTGGTGACCGTGAAAGCCGATCTGGGTCTCGGGGCGGAGCTCGGAGCGGAGGGCTGCGATGCGAGCGGTGACGTCGGCGGGCAGCATGAAGCCCGCTGAGTCGGTGCAGTAGAGGATCTCAGCGCCGAAGTCCTCCATGATCTTCGCTTGCGTCACCAGCTGCTCCGGCGTGACCATGTGGGCCATCATCAGAAAGCCGACGGTCTCGGCGCCGAGCTTTCGCGACAGGCCAATGTGCTGGCCGGCCACGTCGGCCTCGGTGCAGTGGGTGGCCACGCGAATGCACTGCACGCCGCAGTCGACGGCCATCTGCAAGTCGTCGGCGGTTCCGATTCCAGGCAGGGTTAGTGCGGAGATGCGCGCGTTCTTCATCTTGGGCACGACGGCCTTGAGGTACTCCTCGTCGGTGTGTGCGGGGAAGCCGTAGTTCACCGAGGCACCGCCGAGGCCGTCGCCGTGGGTGACCTCGATCAGGGGCATACCGGCCTCATCGAGGGCCGTCGCCACCGCGACCATCTGGTCGAGCGAGAGCTGGTGACGCGTCGGGTGCATGCCGTCGCGCAGGGACATCTCGTGGATGAGCACACTCATTGCGCACCTCGCTGGGCCAGCATTTCGGCGGTCTTCAGGGCCGCCGCAGTCATGATGTCGAGGTTGCCGGCGTAGGTCGGCAGGTAGTCGCCGAGGCCCTCGACCTCGACCCACACCGTGACCCGGTTGCCGTCGAAGACCGGCCCATTCTTGAGTCGATAGCCGGGCACGTAAGTCTTCACCTCGGCCACCATTTTGTGGACCGACGCGGTGATGGCCGCTTGGTCCGGCTCGCCCTCGGTGAGGCAGTGAATCGTGTCGCGCATCAAGATCGGCGGATCGGCGGGGTTGATGACGATGATCGCCTTGCCCTTCTTGGCCCCTCCCACCGCTTCGATGCCTGCACGAGTGGTGCGCGTGAACTCGTCGATGTTGTTGCGCGTGCCCGGTCCGATGCTCCGTGAGGCGACGGTCGCCACGATCTCGCCGTAGGCCACGGGCTGAACCCGCGAGACGGCTGCAACCATGGGAATGGTGGCCTGACCGCCGCAAGTGACCATGTTCACGTTCGGGGCATCGGCGTGCTCGGTGAGGTTGACCGGAGGGATGCAGTACGGGCCGACCGCCGCTGGGGTCAGGTCGATCATGCGCACACCGTGGGCCGCGAGCTTCTCGTAGTGGTGGCGGTGGTACTTCGCGCTGGTTGCGTCGAACGCGAGCTGCACGCCGTCGGCGATCACCTCGTCGATGACGGCGTCGAGACCCTCATGGCTGGTCTTGATGCCGTGTTCCCGCGCGATGCGCAGCCCCTCAGAAGTCTCGACGACGCCGATGCTCCAGACGATGTCGATGGATTCGCTCCGCATTGCCTTGTAGAGCAAGTCGGTGCCGATGTTTCCCGGGCCGATGATGACGGCCTTGAGCTTCCCCATGCGGGCTCCGGTAGAACGTGTTTCAGTCGGCGCAATAGAACATGTTCTAGTTGTGGGGACAAGGCCTGCGGGATCGGACCTCACCTTCGAGTAGTGCCGGACGCGGACCGCGTGGGGCCCTGACCGAACAAGACAATCCTGCAACCGTGGATTTGCTAGCTTCGAGCCTGGAGTCCACTTGCTCGTGTTGCTCGCTACCGCCTTGGCCTGGTCCCCGCTGGACGTGCCGTCGATTCCGGCCGTGGACCGCTATGCGCAGTGCGAGAACGAAGTGCTCGACCCGATGCCGGTGGAGCTTGCCTTCACTGAGCGTGTGTTTGTCGAAGCGCGTGACTGCCCCGAAGGGGATCCCTGCTGTGCGGTCGGAGGCTTTGCGTGGTGGGAGCCAAGTGAAGGGCCAGCGATCACGCTTCTTCAGGCGCCGGGCTGTGCTGCGGATGAGTGCGGTCGCTGTGGCTTTGAGCTCACGGCAGTGGGGCAGCGTGAGCGCCGATGCGAGGATGGGCGAGAGCGTCTCGTCTTCCGGCCGCGCTTCACTGTGACGAAGCCCATCGTCTACGACGAGGCGGTGTTTCCAGATCGGCTGGTCTGGGTGCTCTTTCCAGGGATGCCCGACTACCGGCCGGTTCCGGTGGAAGAGGACCCGACGCCTCCGGCGCCCGCGGTGTTCGCGGTACACGAGATCGAGATTCCCGACACGCGCGATGCCACGGAGACGGTGGCAGGTCCCTAGCTGGGATTGCGGGCGAGCAGGGCCTGAAGTCGGGCGATGTCCGCCTCGGGGGCGCGGATCTCGTAGTGCACGCCGTCGTCTTCGTAGACTTCGGACATCACGCGCGCGCAGCGTCGAACCTCGCCGATCAGCTTGCTCTGGTCGTAGGGCACGATCATCGACGCAGGGCTGAACTGGTCTTCAAAGGCCTTGACGATGACCCCGTGAACACGCTTCACATCGTCGGCGTCGAGTGCCGAGCACTGAATCGCGTCGGGGTAGCGCACGCGTAGATCGGCACGACCTGCGTCGTCGAGTTGGTCGACCTTGTTGAGCACCAGCAGTCGTGGAGCCGTGGCGTCGATCTCGGCGAGGACTTCGGCGGTGACCTGCAGCTGACCCTCGAAGGCCGGATCAGAGGCATCGACGACGTGCAGCAGCAGAGAGGCTTCAGCGGCCTCATCGAGGGTCGAGCGGAACGAGGCCACCAGGTCGTGTGGTAGTCGCTGGATGAACCCGACGGTGTCCGAGACGAGGATGCGCGGGGCGACCTCGGGGTGCATGGCGCGCACCGTCGTGTCGAGGGTGGCGAACAGCTTGTCCTCGACGAGGACCGAGGAAGTCGTGAGCTTGCGCATCCACGAGGACTTTCCGGCGTTGGTGTAGCCGACAAGTGCCACGCGGAGGGTCTGCTGACGCCGGTTGCGACGAACGCTGCGCTCGCCCTCGATCGAGGCAATCTCGCGCCGAAGCTCTGCGACCCGGTCGCGAATGCGGCGACGGTCAAGCTCGAGCGACGACTCACCGGCGCCTTTGCCGCCGATGCCGCCCTGTTCGCGGTCGGCCTTGCCGCTGACCCGCATGCGGGGGGCGATGTACAGCAGGCGTGCGATCTCGACCTGCAGGCGAGCCTCACGGCTCGAGGCGTGGCGGTGGAAGATCTCGACGATGATGCCGGTGCGGTCGGTGACCTCGCATTCCACCGCTCGCTGCAGGTTGCCGATCTGTTTGGGGGCGAGCTCTGCATCGACGATGACCATGTCGACGGGGTGCTCGGCGGTCTCGAGCATCTCTTCGCGTGCCGCTTCTTCTTGGAGCAGGCGCTGGTCGGCCGGTCCACGTGCGATGACGCCGGTTCCACCGGTGTAAAAGGCGAGTTCCTTACGCTTGCCGTCGCCGAGCACGCCGGCGTCGATGGACTTGCGCTTCTGGGTGATCTCGGCGACCACCTCGATGCCAAGGGTCTTTGCGAGGCGACCGAGCTCGGCGAGCGAACTCTTGGCGTCGGCGTCACTCACGTCTGGGGTCTGAACACCGACGAGAACGGCGCGCTTCTTGGCCATGGGGCCTCCGTCGCAGGCTTCTATCCGGTCGGCGCGGTGTGTGTGGCTCGGCGGTGTTGGCCGCGACGGCGCCGAGGGGGCAGAAAAAGCCTCCGCCCGTCGGTCAGTATCCGCATTCCGGCATGAGGTTTCGGGCCTCGCCGGGGTAGCAGCAGGCGGTGGACTCGTCAGGTCCGGCCTCTGTGACTACGCCCGGGCCCGTGATCGCGCGGATCTCGGAGCTGCACTCACCATTCACGAAGAGGTAGGGGTCCGCCATGGCCTCCTCTGGGGTCGGGCAGGGGTCGTCTGGGGCGTCGAGAGACAGGCAGATGTTCGTGGTCTGGCGCCACTCGGGTTCCGCTTCGCATGCGGTGAGCAAGAGGGCGGCGGTTAGTGCAAGACGGCGGATGGGCCCTCCTTTGCGATGGCTGCACCGCATGGCGACGGTACGACGGGGGTGCCGGAGCTCACAGCGAGAGCCGAACGGTGGCCTCGCGCTGGTCTGCGGCTCCGCACCCCGTGGGGTTGGACAACGCGTAGTCGGGGGCGTAGTTCTCTTCGATGAGCAGCACGCCATCCTCGGTCAGGCTGAGGGTGAAGGCATCTGGAGCAAAGTCGTCAATCCGGAGGCCGTCGAGGGGATTCGGGTCGCCGAAGCCGACGCTTGACGCGCCGGTGCAGTCCAGCTCGAGCGGAATGAGCGGGTCCCCGGTGTCGGAATCGAGACGTCGGTCGTCGACGCAGACGATGGTCTCGCCTCCGCCCTCGAGGGTCAGCTTGTAGAGGCTGGAACTCCAGGACACGCCGTCGATCTCGACGAACAGCATGTCGGGGACGTCGATGGGGTTGCAGTTCTGCCGAAACAGGCCGCAGCCGGAGGCCATGATGGGGAGAAGGAGCAGTAGCCAACGCATGGCCTAGCCTAGCTCAGCGTCGGGTCGGGGGCGCGTCAGTGACTCGTTGGCGCCTTCGGCTCTCCCGCGCAGGCTCGCGCGCTCAATCTGCCGGGGGAGCGCCGCAGAACTGGGCCACAAGTCCGTCGACCAAGCCGGAATCCGAGTGGATGAGGGGCGCGCTGTCGGCGGTCCGAATCAGGCCCTGCACGGTGCTTAGACCCACTACGGCCGTGTGAGCGAGAAAGGCCAGGCGTCGGGCTGGAAGGCCGGGGGGAAGCCGTTCGGCCTCGCGGTCCGCGTCGATCAGGTCGGCCATGCGTCCAAAAATGCGGGCATTCAGAGGCCGGAGGCGGGCCAGCATGGCCTCGTCAAAGGGCGCGGCGTCGGTGGCGAGCTGAGGATGCAGGTACACGAGCTTGACCTCGAGGGGATGGGCCGCGTGGTGGGTCGCGAGACTCCGAATCATCGTCTCAAGCGCCGTAGCACCCTTCGTCGAGCCTTCGTTCAGCGCCTCCTCCAGGGCCTCCACTTCGCGTGTGAGCGCGCCAAACAGCAGCTCGAACAGCAGGGCCTCTTTGGAGGGGAAGTAGTAGTAGAGGGCGGCCTTGGTGAGCTGGAGTTCGCGGGCGACCGCAGCCAACGAGAGGCGCGCCAGCCCGTGGGAGTCGAGCACACGTCGGGCGGCGTTGAGAATCTCGTCACGGGTCTGTTCGCGGCGGCGAGCCGAACGCGCTTCTCGGGCATCCATGCACACATTCTACCAGCAGTCGGAGAATTAACCACTGGTCAGATAATTCTACCTATGGTAAAACGTGGCGAACGAAGGGGAGGCCATGGAGTCGCTGCATCTCATCGCGGATGAGGGATGCCCATACGGGCACCGGATTCGTGCCCTTGCCGCGCATCTCGAGTTGGGATTGCAGGTGGTCGAGGGACCCATTGGGCAAGCCCATCCCGAGGCCCTTGCGCACTCGCCGACCGGGCGGGTGCCCCTCTTGGTGCACGGTTCGCTCGTGCTGGGGGAGTCGGTGGTCATCGGCGATTACCTGGCAGATCTGGGTGACTGGCGCGGGTTTCCCGCGGGTCCGGGCGAGAGGGCCCGGCATCGCGAGGCCATGGCGCTCTTCGACCTCTACTTGGCTGGTTTGGTGTTTCGGCCGCGTCCCGTCAGTCCACGTGCCGAAGAGGTCCTCGATCGACTTCAGGAGCTGGTCTTGGCGTTCGACGTGAGCCCATGCCGGCTTGCCTTCCATGTCGCCCCGTTCTTCCTTCGAGTGCTGCATTGGTACCCAGAGGGCCCTCTGCTCCAGGCGATTGCTGGGCGTCCGGGGCTCAGGGCCTGGCTTCACGCGTCCTGCGCACTTGATCCGGTGCTCGCCACCAGCCCGTCGACGGAAGAGTCCGTCGCTCATCTTCGCGCGGCCCAGCCGCTACTCAACGCAACTTGATGCTTGGAGACACCATGCACTTGCTCTCTTTCGACAATCCCGTCTTCGTCGCCTACGCCGCCTCTGCTGCACTGTTGGCGCTCAAGTACCTGGGCCAAGGGTGGGCCACCGTGGTTGCGATGATCTCCACAGACTCAGGACTGATGAATCCCGAGGACTTCAAGAAGACGCCCTTCAACGCCAACCCGAGACCGGAGCAGGCTGAGGAGGCCGGGAGTGTCGGAAGGTCGCGACGCATGCATCGCAACGACACCGAGAATCTGCCGCCCTTCTTTGCGATTGGACTGCTCTTCGTGTTGGCGGAGCCCAGCCTGATGTGGGCGAGGATCCTTCTCTATGGTGTGGTGGGGGCGCGCTTTGGCCACGCACTCGCGTACGCGACAGGGCAGATTCACGAGGTGCGCGCTGGCTTCTTCTCGTTGGGGTCGCTGCTGACGATGGGCATGGCAGGCTGGGTGCTCTGGACGGCCCTCTCCTGACGCGCTCCTGTGACCGCGCCTTGGGGTAGGGTCCCGTCACCGAAGGAGAGCCAGATGTGGGTCCTATGGTCGAGCCTTGTCCTTGCCGCGGAGTGGACCACTGCGCCGGTTGGGTTGCCGGTGGTCGAGAACGCCGTGGACCGGCCGGTGAGCGAGTTCGTGTGGTGGTCGGCCGGCGACGCTTCTTCGGGGACAGTGAAGAAGTGTGCGAAGGGAAAGGACGTGACCTCGCAGCTCACCGCAACGCCGGCGTTGGTAGAGATCACGCCTGGCGCGGTGTCTTTCGGGGGGCAGGTCGTGACCGCGCTTCAGGACGGTGCGATTCCGCCGAGCGCGCTGGAGGGGCAGTACCTGGCCGCGCTCGGTCCTCTGTTGAAGGCGGCGGATGATGCGCAGGTCGCACTCTCGGAACAGGGCTGCCAGCCGGGCGAGGAGGCGCATCCTCGGCTGCTCGTGGTTGCCGATGCTCGCGTGCCCTTTGGTGTGGCACGTACGGTGATGGCGACGGCTGCGCAGGCGGGGACGGTCCGCGACGTGGCTCTGGCTGCGCGGGATGCCTACCCGAGCCAGCCTGGAAGCCCGTCGGGTTCAGAGGTTTCCACCGTGCACACGGCGGTACACGTGTCTGCCGTAGGCCTGAAAGTGGTCGGCAATGCCCCGCGTCTCAGGCCAGACGGGGCCGAGGCCCTTCATTTGCCCTGCGAGGGGGACTGCACCACCGCAAGCTACGACTGGGCCGGCCTGAGTGAGCTCGCGGCGGCCGTGAAGGCCGATTTCCCCGGAGAGCGCTTCGCCGTGCTCGTGCCCGACGTACGCATTCCCGTGGCGGCGGTGGGTGAGGCGGTGGATGCGTTGGCGCCAAGCTTCGCAGTCGTGCTCGCCGGGAGCGTGGGCCAGGATGGCGACGAAGGCTCGATTGAAGAGCCGATTGTCGCGGATGAGCGACCGGTCGTCCTCGACTCCGAGGGGATGGTGACGGTGCTTCCCACCTCGCTGCCGACCATGACCAAGGGCTTTGGCACCCCGATCAAGCTGGGCTCACTCGACCGCGAGCTCATCAACGAGCCGATTGCGGCGCAGATCGGGACCATCCAGCGGTGCTACGCCGCTGAGCTTGCGAGGACACCGAATCTGGCTGGGAAGGTGGTTCTCAAGTTCGTCATCTCCGCCGACGGAACAGTCGGGGAGCGCGGCATCAAGTCCTCCGAGCTTGGGCATGAGGGTGTCGAGAGCTGCATCCTCGACGTGATCGGCGACCTCGTCTTCGCCAAGCCGAAGGGCGGTGGCGTGGTGATGGTGAGCTACCCCTTCTTGTTCGCGCCGCAGACCGCCGACTGACTCGTAGGAGCTTCCTTGCCACTCACTCTTCCGCCCGAAGCGCTTCCGATTGGGGCTGCGCGCTGGGCCGAGCTCCCGTCCAGCTTCGGAGCGCTTCCCAAGCTCACTTCGTGGCTCGCCGGATTGAGCCACGAGGATCAGCGTGCTCAGTCCATGGAGCAGCTGTGGGGCTACGTGCACCACCAGGGGGATGTGTACGACCTGACCCTCTGGACGGTGCCGCACGTCCTCTTGGCCACCGAGCACGCAACGGACGATACGGACTTGCTTGCCTACGCAGCGAGCGTGCTTGCTCAGCGGGAGGAGAGCGCGGTACCCGAGTCTCTCGTGGCCTGGTGCGTCGACAATGTCGTTCGACTCGCCATTGAGCGCCTGGGAAGTGGTGGACTCTCTGACGAGGACGTGGTGGCCTTGCTCGCCGCTTCGGTCGTCGACGTGGACCGTGCGCTCGCGGGTCGACTGATGCTCGAGTTCACCGGGGAGGAGCTGATGGGGACCTGCCCCGTCTGCGAGTCCGAGATCTACATCTGGCCGACCGACGAGGGCCTGGCCGTGTCTTCCGACGATCCGGTAGGCAAGCCGAGCGCGCTCCGCCCCGTCGACGCACCGGCCTCCTTGACAACTCCGAGCATACGGCGGCTCGTGAGCCTTGCCGCACTGGCGGGCGCCCCACGCATTGCCGAGCAGCTTCAGTGTCTGGATGCGCGCACGCCGTGCCCAGACTGCGGCGAAACGGTGCATCTGCTCGAAGCCGTACGGGCCTACTAGGCTCATCACCGCGGCTCACCGCCCACGCCGGCGTTAAGCCTTCGGCATGGACCACCTGCTGGGGCTGGGACCGCGGCGGGTCGTCGCGATGCTTGGGCCGACCAACACGGGCAAGACCCACAACGCCATCGAGCGCATGCTTCGCCACCGCACGGGCATGATCGGGCTTCCGCTGCGCTTGCTCGCGCGGGAGGTCTATGACCGGGTCGTCGCTCAGGTCGGCGAGGGTGCGGTCGCCCTGGTGACCGGCGAAGAGAAGCGCACCCCGAGCACGGCGCGATTCTGGGTGTGCACGGTTGAGGCCATGCCCATGGAGCGGGCGGTGCACTTCCTCGCCATCGACGAGATCCAACTCGCCGGAGACCGGGTTCGTGGGCACGTCTTCACGGATCGACTCTTGCACGCACGGGGGTTGATGGAGACCTGGTTCATGGGCTCGGACTCGGCGGCGAGTCTCGTGCTCGACCTGGTTCCGGACGCGGAGCTCGAGCGCCGTCCACGTCTGTCGACGCTGCGGCACGCCGGCATGTCCTACTTGACCGACCTGCCGCCACGGTCTGCGGTCGTGGCCTTCTCGGCCCGCGAGGTCACCGCGCTCGCTGAGCGTCTTCGCGACCGACGCGGGGGAGCGGCGGTGGTTCTCGGAGCGCTGTCTCCGCGCACGCGCAATGCCCAGGTGGCGCTGTTTCAGTCGGGCGAGGTGCCCTACCTCGTCGCGACCGATGCTATCGGCATGGGCCTGAACCTCGATGTGCATCACGTTGCGCTAGCGGGCTTGAGCAAGTTCGATGGCATCAGCCGGCGCGCGCTGAGCGCTGCGGAGGTGGGGCAGATCGCGGGCCGTGCGGGGCGCTACACCCAGGGCGGAACCTTCGGCACCACCGAGCAGGTTGGCGAGCTCGAGCCCGAGCTGGTGCGGCGCATCGAGAAGCACGACTTCGAGCGGCTGCAGCGGGCGTACTGGCGCTCGCCCGATCTCGACTTCGGCTCGGTGGACGCACTGCTGCACAGCCTCGATGCGAAGGCGCCGCACCGACGGTTGGTCCGAGTGAAGGACTCTGGCGACGAAGAAGCGCTGCGCGTACTGGCGGGCGACGACGCGATTCGACGTCGGGCCGTCGGAGAGGGCCGTGTGCGGCTGCTCTGGGATGTGTGCCGGGTGCCCGACTTTCGGAAGACGCTCACCGGCGATCACACCGATCTGCTGCGGGTGCTCTACTTGTCGCTCTGTGATCGGGGTCACATCCGGCCCGAGTTCGCCGACCGCCGGCTCTCGCGATTGGACCGCTCGGATGGCGGCGTGGGGGCGCTCACCACCCGCATTGCCTTCGTGCGTACCTGGGCGACGCTGTCGCATCGTCGCGGCTGGTTTGAAGACGCCCGCCACTGGCAGGAGAGGGCGGCGGCGATCGAGGAACGCCTCTCCGACGCATTGCACGACGAGCTGACCCATCGCTTCGTCGAGCGCCGCAATCGCCATGGCTGGACGCCGAAGCTCTCTGGCTCGTCGGTCGAGGTCGCCGGAACTCAGGTCGGCGGGATTGTCGGATTGCGCCTGGTCGCAGCGGGCCTCACGGGGGCCCAGGCCCAGGCCGTTCGAGCGGCGGCGGCACCGGCACTGCGCGAGCGAGCAGAGGCGGTGATTGCCGCGAAGGACGCCGCGCTCTCGATCGGCGCGGATCGGTTGATTCGGCACGATGACGAGCCGATTGCCCACTTGGTCCGTGGGGACCACCCGCTGTCGCCCGAGGTCGAAGTCGACAGCGCGGCGCTTCCACGACCGGTGGTCGAGCGGGTGCGCGAGCGTCTGTTGTGGTGGGTGCGCGCCCAGGTGGACGGCTTGCTGGCGCCGCTGCGGTCGCCGGCGGTCCTCGCCCTCGGGCCGGAAGAATCGCGCGCCTTCGCCCGAGCCGTCGACGAGCTTGGCGTGCTGCGCAAACTCGCCCACGTCGATGCCTTCGGGGCGCTCACCAAGACCCAGTGGTGGACACTTCACGATGCGGGGCTCTCCGAGTATCGAGGCTTGGTGTGGCTCAACCACATGCACATTCGCGGGTGGACGCGGTGGCGGGCTGCGCTCGCACGGACCTACTGGCCGGGTCTACCGGACATTGGCCCGGGCGAGTCTCCGGTGCGGGTCGACGTCGGTGAAGGGGCCGATGCCGATGCCTGGGAGCGGCTCGGCTACGCGATTCGTGGCCGTTATGCGGTTCGGCTCGATCGGCTGCGGATCCGCTAGAGCCCGGCGGCTTCGCGGAGGGCGGACATCAGGGCCTTGTTCGTGCGCGGCGTCGCGGACTTACGCATCTTGTTCGCGAGCTGGCGAATGCGCTGACGGTCTCCGGCAGGGTGAGCCTCGAGGAAGGCCTGAATGACGTCGTCGCCGCCTTCGATGACGCGCGTGCGCCAGCGAACGATCTGCTCGAGATCGGCGTCGCGTGCCGAGGAGCCGCTCTCTCCGCCCAGCGCTGCGCGGATGGCGTCATGGTCTTCACCGCGGAGCACGGATCCAAGGCGCAGCAGCTGACGTCGGCGGGCACCGTGGGCGCCGGACTTGATGGCGTGCATCGCCCGGACCTCGCGACGGGACTCTTCGCTTAGGGGCAGGGCATCGAGCTGGGATGGGGTCATCGCGATCAAGATCTCGGCGAACTCGTCCGCGTCGCCTGCCGGCTGCTTCTTCTCACGTCGACTGCGTCGCACGGGACTGGCCGTCACCGGCTCCTCCGCATCCCGCACCCACTCGAAGTCCTTCTTGCCCATGGGGCCTCCCGTCCTCGGCGGGTATCCCGGGGCTGGGTCTGTTCGCTAGGTGAAGCGCAGCGACAGGGAGCCGATACCCTCGATGCTCACGTGCATGGTGTCGCCCGCTTGCACGGCTTCAAGGGGCACAAGTGACCCGGAGAGCACGATGTCGCCGGCCTTCAGGCCAATCCCGAGCTCACCAAAGGTGTTCGCGAGCCAGGCCACGGCCTTCAGGGGAGAGCCGAGGGCGGCGTTGCCCAGTCCTTCCGACAAGAAGGCGCCGTTCTTCTGAACGACCATCTTGCAGCCCTCGAAGTCCACGCCAAAAGGGCTCACTCCGGGTCCCAACGCGAACATGCCTGAGCTCGCGTTGTCGGCGACCGTGTCCTCGATGCCGATCTTCCAGTCCGCGATGCGCGAGTCGACGACCTCGAAGCAAGCGTGCACGGTGGCCGTCGCGTCAAAGACGTCCTGGGCCGTCACCCCTGGGCCCATCAAGTCTTCGCGCAGGGTGAAGGCGATCTCGCCCTCGGCCTTCGGCTGAATCATCAGCTCGGAGACGGGCATCTCGTCGCTGCACAGCATCGCGTCGGTGAGGGTGCCGAAGTCGGGCTGATGCACGCCGAGCATGTTCTGAACGGCGGGGCTGGTGACCCCGATCTTGCGACCGATGATGCGCTCTCCGTCGGCCAGGCGCCGCTGCAGCATGGCGTCTGAGATCTGGTACGCCATCTCGATGGTCAGTCCATCCACGCGTCCCTTCAACGGAGCGACCACCTCGCGGGAGCGAAGGGCCGTGTACAGCTCGAGTCCGAGCGCGTCGACATCAGCCATGGGTCAGGAACTCCGCGACGGCACGGTTGAAGACCTCGGCGTGTTCGACCATCACCCAGTGTCCGCACTGGTTCAGCAAGATCACCCGGCAGTTTGGCACCTGGGTGGCGAGCTTGGTGGCGCCGGTGGGCGGGCAGAACACGTCGTTCATGCCCCACAGGCCAAGCGTGGGACAGGTGAGCTCGGAGAGCTGCTCTTCCTGGTTGTCGACGCGCATGGTCTTGAACACGTGGATCGGCTGGGTGAGGGCGATCTCGGTGCGCCGCTCGGTCACGCCTTCCGGGAACTGCGAGGCGTCGAAGACCTGCTTGGTGAACACCCGACGCATGCCGTCGAGGGTGATGCCCTCCGGGCCGTAGATGCAGCGAATCATGCTGCGAATGCCCTTCATCTCCATGTACGCCTCGCGCTTCTCGAGGCCGCCCGGTGCCATGAGGACCAGCTTCGAGACGCGGTCGGAGTGGGTGAGTGCGACGCGAATCGCCTGGGCACCACCCTGGCTATTGCCGATGATGGCGTACTGTTCGTGGCCGAGGGACGCCATCACGTCGGCGGCGCACTCTGCCATGAAGGGCAGGGTGTAGTCGACGTCGGTGGGCTTGTCCGACAGGCCGTAGCCAATCGAGTCGAGCAGCACGGACTGGTATCCGTGAGCCGCTAGGGCCTCGGCGTTTTTCAGGAAGTTTGACCACCCGCTCGCGCCGGGGCCGCTCCCGTGGAGCCAGAGCACGGGTTGGCCCTCGCCGACGGTGTGAAAGTGCATCTTGTAGCCGTGTCGCGTGGTCGCGAAAAGGCCTTCGGGAAGGGCGGTCATGGGCTCTCCAGCGGGCGAAGTAGAACATGTTCTAGTGCGTCGTGCAATGCGTTCTCTGTGGGGTTCTCGACATTGGTAACGACAGTGTTACGGTAACGGTGGAGTTACCAATGCAGGCACTCGATGCACTCGGAAATCCCACGCGACGGCAGGTCCTTGAGCTTCTCAAGCAGGGCGAACACACGGTGCAGAGCCTTGCCGATCAGCTCCCGGTGAGCCGTCCTGCCGTCAGTCGGCACCTGCGCCTACTCACCGAGGCAGGCCTGGTTCGCCATCGAGCCGAGGGTGCGCGCAATCTGTATGCCTTGCGTCCCGAGGGCTTCGATGCGCTCAGGGCCTACCTGGACAGCTTCTGGGATGACGCGCTCGCCCGCTTCAAGCTCGTCGCAGAGAACGTGGAGGACGACGGTGTCTGATCCTCTTGTCCGTCGCAGTCTGGTCGTGAACGTGCCTCCCAAGGCGGCCTTCGAGACGTGGACGCAGCGCGTGGATCTGTGGTGGCCGCCGTCGCATCGCCAACACGCTCGCTCCGGCCTCACGCTGCGCTTTGAAGAGGGAGTCGGCGGCCGCTTGGTCGAGGGCAACCCCGAGGACGGTGAAGTCGAGTACGGGCGGGTGACCGTCTGGGAGCCGCCGGATCGGCTCGACTACGCCTTCTTTCTCGGCACCGGCCCCGCGAGTCCCACCGCAGTGTCGATTCGGTTCGAGGCCATTCCCCAGGGCACCCGAGTGCTCGTCGAACATCGCCCAGGTGCGTCGGGTGAGCTGTTCGCTCGCTCGGTCGGGGGCTTCGAGCGGGCCTGGACCGAGGTGTTGTCCTGTTTCGAGAGTCATTCATCTACAGGAGTCGAGCCATGAAGAAGGTCGCCATCGTTACCCATATGGAGCACGCCAGTCCGGCCGATCGCGGTCGCATGGCCCATGCCCTGCACCTGGCCCGTGATCTCAAGGACGGGGGAGCCGAGGTGAAGCTGGTCTTCGGCGGCAAGTCCGTCGACTGGCTCGCCCAGCTCACCAATCCCGAGCGCGACAAGGAGCATCCCTTCGTCCGCGCCTACGGCAACGTCTTCGACGCGGTTCGAGATCACGCCGAGGCGTGCAACTTCTGCTGCATCCGCTTTGATGCGACCGAGTCCGTGCAGGCGGCGGGCATACCCATTCGCGGCGAGGGCAAGGACCACATGAACCTAGCCGCCTACGTGCTCGACGGCTGGGAGCTGATCACGTTCTAGGTGTCGAGGAGCTGCTGGGCGCGAAGCTTGGCGATGCCCATGATCGTGTGCTGTGGATTCACGCCGAGCACCGTCGGTAGCGCCGAGGCATCGGCCACGTACAGGCCGTCGTAGTGGTGCACCTTTCCGTTCGCGTCCACGACGGATCGAGTCGGATCCGAGCCCATCACCGCACCGCCGAACAGGTGGCTGAGGATGGCGACATAGGCACGCGGGTCGCGCGGCGCGTCGAGCAGCTTGTCGACCTCGTCCGGGCCGATGCTGTAGGGCATGCCGGCGATGGCGGGCACGACCTTCTTGGCTCCGGCTGCGAAGTGCGTCTTTGCGACGAGGTGCATGCCGCGGACGAACTTCTCCATGTCGGCGCGGTCGAGGGTGTAGGTCACCATCGGCTTGCCGCCCATGCCATTGCGCACGCGGCCGTGGCTGTTGGCGCGCACCGCCTGAATCCACATCGCCATCTTCCGGTACTCGGCCATGCGCTCCATCAGCAGCTTTCCGCCGCCCTTCAGGCGCGTGATCACCATCTCGGGTGGAATCGACAAGGTCTCCAGCTTGAGGCCGGGGTCTTCGCGGTACGCGGTCGAGGCCCAGCCCTGCGTCGCGCCGATGTTCATGTCGACAGGGTCGTCGTACACGCCGTAGACGCCGGTGCCGGGATGCGCGCGAAAGAAGCGGCCGAGGTTGTCGTTCTTCACGCCCGAGCGCATGAGGATGCACGGGGTGTGCGTCGCTGAGGCCGCGATGATCACGGCCTTTTTGGCGCGGACGTTGAACTTGGCGCCCCACTTCTTGGTCTTTGGGTGCTGGAACCAGCCGGTGACGCCGACGGCGCGGCGCTTCTTGTCGAAGAGCACCTTGTCGACGGGGGCGCACGAGAGCACCTCTCCGCCCTTAGCGAGGACCTCGGGCACGTAGTTCAAGTTGGTGGACTGCTTTGCGCCGGTGCGACAGCCCTGCAGGCACTGTCCCGAGCCCACGCAGCCCTTGGCGTAGCGGTGGATGACGTGCGACTCGTAGCCGAGGGCGTTGGCGCCCTCCATCGCGAGGTTGTTGCTGCGACCGCGGGACGCGACGGGGACTTCGGTGACGAACAGCTCGCGCTCGACCTCATCCTGGTTGGCCCAGACTTTTTTGGCCATCTCGATGCCGCCGACACCGTGCTCCTTCTCCCACATCTCGAAGATGTCGCCGGGAGTGCGTACACAGATGGCCGAGTTGATGACGGTGGTGCCGCCCATGGTGCGGGCCTGAACGACCGGCCAGAAGGCGCGGCCCATCGCGATGGTCGAGCCCCAGTCGTCGAACAGGTCGCGCATCGCTCCGTGTGAGCTGCTCGGGTAGTGCTCGGGATCGCGCCAGGCGCCTGCCTCGACGATCGCCACGCTGACGCCGCCTCGTGCGAGCTGCGCCGCCACGGTTGCGCCGCCGGCGCCACTGCCCACGACCACGTAGTCGGCTTCGGCCTCGAAGGTGCGGCCCTTCTCTTGGAAGGAGGTGTGGCTCATGAGGTCCTCCACGTGCCCGGATCTTCGGGGTAGGGCTCGAGGTTCAGCCTCTCTCGCACCGAGGGCTGAAGTCCCCATGCGAAGCCCGCGTACATCTTGACCAGGAAGACGGCTTGTTGAACCAGGTAGATCGGCGAGGTGCAGAGCTTGAAGGCGTGTCGGTCGAGCAGGCGGGGCGACAGCATGAAGGACGGCAGGGGCACGCCGATTGTGATCAGCGGTGAGATCACGAAGATCAGCGAGCCCGCGAGCACGCCAGCGAGGTTGGTCCAGTTGGTCTCGCGGGCCATCTTCGCCAGGTAGGCGTCGGCGACCTCGGGAGTGAGTCCGGGCAGGTCGTCTCGGGGGGGCATCATTGGCACCATGGCGGTGCGCATCAGCCAAATCACGGCGTCTCCTCGATGGGCGGATCTACCATACCCACAACCCGGCGTCGTTGGCTTTTCGACCGATGGGTCACAATGATGCGGCTACCCGCACATGCACGGGTCGGCTTCGGGCGGTATCCATTGGAGGACGGTGGCCCGCCGTCGCGGAGGCACGCCTTGCACATTCGTCCACTCGAAGAGGCTGATCGACTGGCTGCCGCGGCGATCCGCGTGCGACCGGATGTCGCGCCATATCTGGGTGTTTCGGCGCAGCGACGACCCGAGACCTGCCTTGCAGACTTGCGCAAGGGCCATGTGTTGGGAGCGTTTCGGGACGGACAGATGGTGGCCGTTGCTCAGCTGCGGCCGTCGTCGCGCATGCGCATGCGTCACGTAGCTTCTGTTGATCTGTACTGCGGTGCGGAGGGCATCGACGAGGCCGAAGCGCTTGCGGCGCATCTCGTCTACATTTGCGACCATTGGCTTCAGCTCTGGAAGCTCGAGCTCGCTGCGGACCCTGAGGCGCCATGGCTCGAGGCCGCACACAAAGCGGGCTTCGAGCTCGAGCAGACGCGTCGGTCGCGCCGGTGGCGGGCGGGTGAGTCTCGTGACGAACTGCTTCTCGGGTGGGTGCAGTCTGGCTTGCGCATCGCCACGCCCACGTCGGCTTCTCCGCTACCTCCACGCCTGCCGAAGCGGCCGATCACACTGCGGCCCGCCGTCCCCGATGACGCCGAGCGCTTCGCGACGCTGCATCACGAGGACTCGGTGCTGCGGGGCACCTTGCAGACCCCACTGCGGAATGCCGACACCTGGCGAGGCATGCTCGGCGGGGACCAAACCGCCGCCAGCCTGGTCGCCGAGATCGACGGACGGCTCGTCGGCAGTGGGGCGTTGTTCGCGCCAGGCGGACCTGCTCACCAGACCGGGGTGATCGGCTTGTCGGTTGAGACGGCCAGCCAAGGTTGTGGCGCGGGGACGGCGATCATGCGTGAGCTGATTCGCATCGGGCGAGACGACCTCGGTCTACGGCGTATCGAGCTCGAGGTCGACGCCGAGAATGTCGGTGCCCGCGGGCTGTACGCCAAGCTGGGCTTTGTCGAAGAGGGACTGCGTAGGCAGGGGTCTTGGCGCATCGATGGCTACGCGAGCGCGATCAGCATGGCCATTGTGTATCGATCCTGAAACCGGGTTTGCACTCATGACCATGACAGTGCATACTGTCGCAGTCAATGAGGTAAGCCATGCGCAGCGACTACAAGTTCAAGGCCACCCGAAACAACGCTCTCGCCGAGGGGGCGTCGCTTGCCCTCCAGACGCTGCTGTTTCCCTTCGCGTACCTTCCGAGTCGGCACGAGACGGCACGCGACCGAGAGCTGCACACGCTGGTGTTCGTGCATGGGCTCGCCGCGAACCGAGCCAGCGTCTATCCACTTCAGGCCTACCTCTACGCCCAGGGCTACACCCGACAGTACAGCTACAGCTACGCGACGGTGGGCTCGATCGAGAAGCTGGCGCTCGACCTGAAGCGCCGCCTCGATCGCGACATCAAGGGCGGTCGCATCGACATCATCGGCCACTCGCTCGGGGGGTTGGTGTCCCGCTTCTACCTACAGGCGCTCGGCGGTGACCGACGGGTGTCGCGCTTTGTGACCCTCGGCACACCCCATCAGGGCACGCACGCCACCGCGTATCTTCCGACACCACTGGTTCGGCAGATGTCCCCGGGTTCGCCGTTCATTCGCTACCTTGAGAGCCTGCCCGACCCGAACTGCTTGTGCACGTCCATCGGCGTCGAGGGGGATGCCATCGTGCTTCCGCCCCAGGCGAGCCAGGCGCCGTTCGGCAACTACCACCACTTCGATGGGCTCGGTCACACGGCCATGCTGCTCTCGCCGCAGGTGCTGCGAAGGGTTCAGGGTGCGCTCGGACCGAATCTCGAGGCGCGGCGGCCGCTGCTCGCCGACCTCCATCCCCGGGTGATCGATGCGGTGCTCGTCGAGTCCGGCGGCTAGCGGTGCATCATGAACACGTCGTAGCGCGTGGACTTGCCCAAGATCTGGTGCGACGGCGCCCGGATGCCTTCAGGCAGTGGGGCCTTTCGCGGCCACTTCAGCACGACGCGCTTTGAGGCTGTCGCGAGTGCCGCTTCGATGAGCTCCGCACTGTCGGCGTCTTCGCCCACCAGTGCGCGAACCTGGCGCATCTCCTTCTTCACCAGTGCTGTGCTGTTGCGCGGCGGATGCATCGGGTCCACGAGGACGATCTCGGGGTCTAGCGTCGCGAGCAGGCTTCGCGCGTCACCGTGGAGCAGGGTCATTCTCGAGATGATCTCAGCGTGGATGCCGCCCGCGTCATGTGCGCGCTGCATGCCCTCCTGAAGGCGCCGATGCATCTCGGCAGACCGCTCGATGAGGGTCACTTCTGCGCCGAGCGAGGCGAGCAAGAAGGCGTCGCGACCGAGGCCCGCCGTGGCGTCGACGACCCGAACGTCCCGTTGGCCCTTCATGCCGATGGCCTTGGGGAGAGCCTGACCTTTGCCGCCACCGAAGCGGAGGCGGTGGCCCACGGCGCCGCCGACGAAGTCGCAGAGGAGATCGTCGACCTGCACCTCGGTGTTGGACGGATCGGCCATGGCGCGCAGTCTAGTGCGCTGCAGACCGTCCTGCGTCGCCCTAGCCCATTTCGTAGCGGGCCAGCTTGTCGTACAGCGTGCGCAGGCCGATGCCGAGGTGCTCCGCGGACTGTCGACGATTGCCGTCAAAATGGGCCAGTGCTCGCGCAATGGCATCGCGCTCGGCCTCTGCCATCGTCGGGGGCTGGGACGGGTCTCGGCTCGCGGCGGGGCCCGCCAGCCAGTTGGCCTCGATGAGGTCGTCGCGCGAGAGAATGGCGGCACGCTCGAGCGCGTTCGCGAGCTCGCGCACATTGCCAGGCCAGTCGCGCTTCTGGATGGCGCTCAGGGCCTCTGGGCCAAGACGGAGCTGGCGACGGCCCAGGGTCTCGCCGATGCGCTTGAGCAGCGATGCGCACAGGGGCTCGAGGTCTGCCGTGCGCTCGCGCAGAGGCGGCACCTTCACGGGAAACACGGCGAGTCGGTAGTACAGGTCCTGGCGAAAGCTGCCGTCGCGCACGGCCTGCTCGAGGTCGCGATTGGTGGCGGCGACCCAGCGCACGTCGGCGGTGAGGGTCTGGGTGCCTCCGACGCGCTCGTAGCGGCGTTCCTGAAGCACGCGCAGCAGCTTGGCCTGCAGCTCTGGGGCCAGCTCGCCGATCTCGTCGAGGAAGAAGGTTCCACCCTCAGCCAGCTCGATGCGCCCGCGCTTTCTGGCATTGGCTCCGGTGAAGGCGCCTCGCTCATGGCCGAACAACTCAGACTCAAGCAGGTTGGCGTTCAAGCCGGCGCAGTTGACCGCCACGAAGGCACCGTTGCGGCCGGACTGCTCGTGCAGCGACTTTGCGGCGACCTCCTTTCCCACGCCGGATTCGCCGAGCAACAACACGGTGGCGTTGGTCTGGGCGACCCGCGAGAGGGCCTCGACGACGGGGACCATTGCCGACGCTCCCCACGACAAGGTGGGCGAGGCCGCCGGACGGGTGGCCTCGACCTTGGTCTCGAGGGCGCGGTGGTTCAGCGCACGGTCGACCACCGCACGCAATGCTTTTGGGCTCGGAAGAGGTTTCTCGAGGAAGTCGTAGGCGCCCTCACGCATCGCCTTCACAGCGGTGCCCACCGTTCCGTGTGCGGTCAGGACGATCGACATCAGCTCGGGCTGCGTCGCCTTCGCGTGCGTCACCAGCTCGATTCCGCTCATGCCCGGCATCTTCAGATCCGTGAGCATCAGGTGGAACTGCGCCTTCGACAGCTGCACGGCGGCCGCTTCTCCGCTGTCGGCTTGCACGACCTCGTGTCCCGCGAGTTGCAGCGTATCGGCGACGAAGCTGCGCACTCCGGCTTCGTCGTCCACGACTAGGATCTGGGCCATCAGCGCTCTCCGGGAAGGGTCAGGGTGAACACAGCACCGCCGTCGGGGTGGTCGGCGGCGTCGAGTCGACCCGCATGGGCGTGGGCAATGCGGCTCGCGATGGCCAATCCAAGGCCGGTCCCGCGGGTGCGGGTGGTGTGGAAGGGCTCACACAGTTCCTCGATGCTCTGTCCGTCGATGCCTGCCCCGCGGTCGCGCACGGTGATCACCAGCCAGTGGTCACTCGTCTCGGCGTGCAGGTCGATGACCTCGTCGCTGGCCTGCCGAGCGTTGCCCACCAGGTTGGTGACCGCGCGCCGAAGCAGGCTGGGGTCGACCGCCCAGCTGAGCGGTGGACAGACCACGTCAATCGGCCCAGCAATGACCTCGGTGACCGACTCGAGCAGGGGCCCGATCTCGGTCTCGGCGATCTGAATCTGCTCGCGCCTGGCGAACTCGAGCAAGCTCTGCACGATGTTCTGGATGCGAATGGCCTCGCTGACCACGCGCTGTGCGCGCTCTTCTTCCGGCTTGCCTTCCAGAAGCTCCTCGAGGAGCTGGGCGTGGCCCTTGAGCGAGGCGAGGGGGTTCTTGATCTCGTGGGCGAGCACGGCGGTCATCTCGCCCATCTTTGCGAGCCGACGGGTGTCTTCGAGGCCTCTCTCGGCCAGGGTCTGCTGCGCATCCACGCGGGCGAACCAGACGGCGGCGCCCACCAAGAGAAGGCCCACGAGCCCGGCGATGCCGAAGGAGATGCGAGCGCGTCGGGCGAGGGCGTGCGCGCGTCTAGGTACGAAGGCGACGGCGAGGGCCTCGGGCTCGAGCCCACGTTCGACCATGGCGCGCGCGAGCTCTGGATTCACCGGGCCAAACACGACCATGTGGCCGTCCTTGAGTCTGCGCACCGGACCCCGCTGACCTTCGAAGTCTGGCGTCGGCCCGGAGGTGACCGTGAACTCGCCGCGGGGGGACCCGAGGCCGATCCACTGCAGACCTTCGTGGGCGTTGGCTTCGACCAGGGCAGCCAGACCAGCGTCGGTGGGCTCGATGTGGCGGGCGCGTCGCTGGTAGGCGTGCGCCTCGGCCATGGCCATGTCTTGGGCAGTGTGCTGGAGCCCGAGGCTCGTCCAGCCCACGGCGATCAGCAGGGTGAAGGCGGCGGCCACTGCGATGGCCACAATGGCCTGGGAGCGCTGGATCATCGCGTTCTCATCCCGGTCCCGCCGCGCTGGTTCGTCTCGGCCATCACGCTCCTCGTACGAGAAGTTGCGAAGGTCATGCCAGGATGAGACGGGTCGATGAAGGGCTCCACATCGGCATCATCGCATTGGGCACGGTCAGGGCGTGCGGATTTCGCATGGGTCGTCGCGCGAAATCCGCAGCTCTAGGGCAAGTGCGGGGACACCCAGGTCTGCAGCTGCGGGAAGGGCCTGAAGCCGGCGGCCTTGTCGACCACCGTTCCTCCGCTGAACAGGAACAGCGCTGGAATGCCCTGCACACCCAGTTGCCCGGCGTGCCGCTGGAACTTCTCGGTGTCGACCTTTGCGATGATGACGCGACCGCGCTCGGCCGCACCCAGCTTCTCCAGGTGCGGGGAGAGCATCTTGCAGGGGCCACACCAGTCCGCGTAGAAGTCGACGAGCACGGGCACTGGTGAGCTTCGAATCAAGCGCGCGAGCCCCTCATCCGAGACGTGAATCGGCTCGCCTTGGGTGGGCAGGGCGGTCTTGCACGCACCACAGCTCGGGCCGCTGGTGAGGCGGCTCTCGGGCACGCGATTGAGTCGGGCGCACGACGGGCAGGCGATGACGGTCGGGTCAGGCATCAGGCCTCCTTTCGTGAGAGCGTGCGCACGGGGCAGGCGGCGTCCACCCCTTGCCACCTCCAGAGGTACCATCGCGACGATGTCCACAGGTCCGCTTCGACTAGGTCGCTACGAGCTGATTCGCCTGATTGGTGAAGGCGGCATGGGCCGTGTCTGGGAGGCGGACCTCTGCGGCCCTGCGGGCTTCCGAAAGCGGGTTGCGCTCAAGGTTCTCAAGGCGGGCGGCGGGGGGCTTGCACACGAGGCTCGACTGGGCGGCCTGCTTCGGCATCCGCATCTCGTCGAGGTGTACGAGCTCGGTGTGGCCGAGGTCGACGGGGCCGAGACCTGGTTCTGCGCGATGGAGCTGGTGCCGGGCCGCGTGGTCGATCACATCCCGATGCCCCTGTCTGCGGCAGTGGATGTGGTGCGGCAAGCTGCCCTCGGTCTCGCCCACGCGGCAGACCAGATTGGGCTCGTCCACCTGGACCTGAAGCCGGCGAACCTGCTGGTGCACAAGGGGGTGGTGAAGGTCGCCGACTTGGGTATCTCCCGTGCTTTCGGGGCAGGGCGCGGCAAGAAGGTCGAGGGCACACCGGCGTACATGTCTCCGGAGCAGCGCGCAGGTCGAGGGGTCGATGCGCGCTCGGACGTGTTCAGCCTCGGTGTGCTGTTGATTGCCTTGGTACAGGGCAAGCCCTCTCGGGATCCCAAGGCGATTCCAGAGCTTCAGCCGATCTTGGAGCTGTGCCTGGCCGAGGACCCTAACGCACGCTTTCGCACCGCCGCCGAGCTGGCGGACGCCTTGATGGCGCTCGCCCTCGCGGGGCCGGTGCTCGACGACCGCTTGCCCTCCACATTCACGGCGTCGCATACCGGCGCGACCTCCACGGCCAACAGCGACACCTACAGCTTCGCCACCGAGGTGCTCGAGCGCCGCAGCAACCTCGGCCCTGAGCCCGACGCGTTCGTGGGCCGTGGTGAGCTCGTGGACGATGTGCTCGAGCGGCTCAAGTCTCCGGGACTGTGGACCTTCAAGGCCATGGGGGGCCTGGGCAAGACCCGGCTGGCGAGTCGCGTGGCACGGCGGTGGCACATCTCCGCTGCGCTTCCCGCGTGGTTCTGTGATTTGTCGGAGTGCTGGTCCGAAGCCGATGTGCTCGCGGTGATGGCGCGGGTGCTCGAGGTGCCGGGCGGACGCGAAGACCTCGACGCGATGAGTCGGCGTGTCGGCGCTGCGATGGCGGCGGGTCCGATGCTGGTCGTGCTCGACAACCTGGAACAGGTGCCGTTTGTCGCGCAGTTCGTGACCCAGTGGATGCAGCAGGCTCCAGAGCTCCGTGTCGTTGCGACTTCTCGGGAGCCGCTTCGCATTCGCGGTGAGGCGGTCATCGAGGTCGAGCCCCTCACCGAAGACGAGGCGGTGGAGCTGCTCGCGGCACGGGCCGAAGCGCGGGGAGCGACGGTTCCGATCGACGCCGATCTGCGTGAGCTCGCCATGCGCCTGGACGGCATTCCACTCGCCCTTGAACTGGCATCGGGTCGACTGTCGATGCTGAGCGCCCGGCAGGTGCTCGACCGACTCGAGCAGCGACTCAAGCTGCTCAGCCGGGGACGAAAGGGCGCGCCGGCTCGGCAGGCGACGCTTCGCGGTGCCCTCGACTGGAGCTGGGACCTGCTCGATGCGCATGAGCGACTGGCGTTCGTTCAGCTGGCCGTGTTTGCGGGTGGATTCACGCTCGAGGCCGCTGAAGAGGTGCTCAACCTCCCCGACGACGCCCCATGGGCGATGGACCTCGTGCAGTCCCTTCACGAGCGAAGCCTGCTGCGCTCTTCGGGCAACCCGCCACGCTTCGCGATGTTCGAGTCGCTTCGTGCCTATGCCCAATCTCGCGGCGACAGCGGTGTGCAGCCGGCCCATGCCCACTTCTACGCTTCGCTGGGGCAGCCTCAGGCCTTGATGGCCCTGAATCGGCACGGTGGGCCCGAGAAGGTCACCGAGCTTCTCCGTGAGGCCGACAACCTCAAGAGCGCGGCTGAGTGGGCTGTAAGCGCCGACGATCCGCTTGCGGTACCGCTGATTCAGGCGGTGGTGAATCTGCTGCTGCGCCATGGGCCGGTGCCGCAGACCGTGGAGTGGATCGAGCGAGGACTCGGTGTGAGCGGTCTGTCGCAGAGCCAACGGCACGAGCTTCTCGTGCTTCTTGGCACGGCGATGCGCCGTTCCGGTCATGCCGAGGCGGCAGCGGGCTTGGCAAAGGGCGTGGAGGCGGCACGTACCAGCGGAATTGCGAGGCTTCTCGTCGCCGCGCTGCTGTCGTTGGCAAACTTCGAGTGGGAGCAGGGCCGGCTCGAGAGCTGCGAGAGCCTTGCACACGAGGCCACCGACGCCGCCTTGCACTCCGAGGACGAGCGAGACCAGGCCCTCGCGTCCTCGATTCACGGCCTGCTTGCGTTGCAGCGGGGTCAGCTCGACGGGGCGCGGCAGGCCTACGAGAAGTCACTCGCGATTGCCAAGCGCGTCGGCGATGTGCGCCATGAGGGCCTGGCCTATGTGAACCTCGGCATCGTTGCGGATGACCAGGGTGAGGTGGCGCTCGCGGAGCGGCTGTATCGCAAGGGGCGGCGGGCCTTTCGAGAAGTCGGCGACCGCGGTGCCGAGGCCAATCTCCTCGGCAATCTTGCGGCGATGTACAGCGACCACGGACGCATGGACGAGGCCGACAAGCTGCAGGGCAAGGCGCTCGAGCTGGTCGAGCGGGTGGGGGACCAACGCACCACGGGGGTGCTTCTCGGCTCGAGGGGCTCCCTCGCCCGGGACCAGGGTGCGTTCGACCGCGCCCGGGAGTTCTTTGTGCGCGCGCTCGCGTGCCATCGCAAGGTGCGAAACCGGCGCTACGAGGGCATCGTGCTCTGCTACCTCGGAGAGCTTGATCTCGAGGAAGAGCGGTTTGAGCAGGCCGCCGAGCAACTCGAGCAGGCCCTTGCGATTCACGTCGAGGTCCAAGATCCGGCGTTTCAGGCCATGGACAGGGTCTGTCGAGCTCGGCTTGGCTTGCGGGTAGGCGCGCCGCAACCCGCCCTTCGCGACGCCGAGGCGGCGGTGGAGCTCGCTCGGGACCGTCACGTGCAGACCCTCGCGAGTGCGCTGTCTTTGCGGGGCGAGGCTCGTGCGTTGCTCGGTCTTCCAGGCGCGGTCGAGGACGTCGATGAGGCCCTCGAGTTGCTCGAGGCATCCGAGTTCATTCGCGAAGTGGCGAGCGGCCTGCTCACCCGAGCGCGGGTGGCCCATGCCCTGGAGCAGAGCACCGTCGAGTGGATGGGCAAGGCCCACACGGTGATCTCGGGACTCGGGCTGCCGAGCGGCGGCCCCCTGGGTCGCGAGTGGACGCGGACCGAGGCCCTGCTCCGGGGCTAGGGGCCTAGTCCGCCTTTCCGTTCGCCTCTTCGAGACGCGGAAGCTCGTCGACGATGCGCACCGTGAGCGTCGTCTCTTCGCCGCGGCGCGTCAGGTCGAAGACCAGCTCGTCCGAAGAGCGGGCGGCTGCGTAGGCCTTCATCGCCCCGTGCATGCTGGTGGCGCTGATGCCGTTCAGCCCATGCACGATGTCGCCATTCTTGACCCCGATGGCGTTGGGCAGGGTGTTTCGGCGAATGCCGCTCACCCGGTATCCGTCGATCTCACCGTTCATGTCGCGATGCGGAATGGCGCGTCCGGCAGACCCGCCGTTCTCGGCGAAGTTCTCGAGGGTCTCACGCTCGACGATCGCCTCCTTCTCGCTCACGACCCGCACGCCATCCATGGGCGCCGGAGGCTGCGGCTCGTAGGTGCGTCGCGATGGGCGGCGTGTTTCGATGACTTCGATGCGCTTCTTCAGCGCGGCATTCTCTTCGAGCAGCTCGGCTTGGTCGATGCCATGCTGGGCTTGCTCGGCCTCGAGCTTGGTGACGCGCTCTTCGAGAGCGCTGTCGGCACAGCCGACCAACAGGAACAACACCATCCATCGGGTCATGGGGTCCTCACGGTGACGGGAGCATCCCTGCAGCAAGCGTTGCGTGGGATGTCCGGACCCTAGCGCGAGGGGCTATGGCTTCGGCTTGGCAAAGACGATTTGTGGTGGATGGTGACCCCACTCGCTGATGCAGTCGTAGGTGGTCGGCTCCCACGTCTCGTCGTCGACCTCGCGGCCGCCCCAGCCAAACTCGAAGTGAAAGCGGCTCGGCGTGAGCGCGTAGAAGCTGAACATGCGGTCGTTCGGGTGGCGACCGAGGGTCTGCATGATGCGCACGCCGCCGCGAATCGCGCGGTCGTAGGCCATGCCGACGTCGTCGAAGTGCTTCACCTCGAGCATGAAGTGGTGCAGGCGCTTGCGCTGAGGCCCGCCAAACGCGAGCGAGTGGTGGCGCGCGTTGCTGTGGAAGAACGAGAGGTCGACCTTGTGGCCGTAGATCTCGGTACGGATGTGGTCCGAGAGCTTGAAGCCGACGACGTCCTCGTAGAACACCCGGCTCGCTTCCTTGTCGGGCGAGGTGAGCACGATGTGGCCGAGGCCCAGTTCGTTGGCGACGAAGCCGCGCTTGGCGACCTCGCTCGTGAACGGGGCATCGCTGCGAGCCATCCCGCTCACGAGCTCCGTCGGCACTCCGCCGGGATCGGTGAGGGTGAAGCGCTTGGCGCAGTCTCTGGCCGAGGCGTCCGCTTCGGTGACCTCGTGTCCGGCCGCGCGAATGCGTGCGACAGCGGCGTCGAGCGATGCCTCATCGTCGAACTCCCAGCCGAGACAGGCCAGGTCGTCGGCCGGTCCCTCGGTGATCTGGATGCGCCAAGTGTGGTCGTCGTGTCGAAAGCGTCCGCCGCCCACGTCGTCGACGGCGAGGATGCCCGTGAGAAAGGCGGTCCAGGCCTCGGTGTCCGAGACCTCGAACTCGAGAAAGCCGAGCTGCATCGGTGCGTCCTAGATGAAGAAGTCGCGGGTGCGTCCGCCGAGCTGCAAGTTGCCGTAGTTCCGGCCGCTGGCGTCGGGGCGATTCGCGTAGTGGGCACGCGCTCCGTGCACGTCGCAGAAGAAGCGGTGCATTGGGCTGTTGGTGAACAGGGCGCGAGCTCCGCACAGCGTGAACAGCTCATCGACGACGCTCGCCATGTGCGTCACAACCTGGGCACTGTCCCAGCGCCAGGCCACGCGCTGCTCGACGGGAATGCGCTCGCCACGTGCGGCGTAGTCCATCATCACGTCGAAGTTCCGGTGCAGCACGAGCTCAGCGGCGTCGATGGCCGATGCAGCGCGTGCGCAGGCCATCTGGGCGGTGGGGTCTTGTGCGGCGCGATTGCCGTCGGCGGCGCCGACCTTGGTCGCGGTGACCGACTTGTAGAAAGCGAGGGCGCCGCGTGCGATGCCGATGGACGTCGTCGACACCGAGCGGGTGAAGATCTGTCCGAAGGGAATGCCGTAGAGCGGAGCCTCGTTGAGTGCATTCCCGGGACTCACGCAGCGAAAGCCGTCCGACATCTTGTGGGTGCGGTGCTCGGGCACAAAGGCCTTCTCGATCACCACATCCTTGGAGCCGGTGCCCTTGAGGGCGATGGTGTGCCAGTTGTCGTCGATGACGTAGTCGGAGCGCGGCACCAGGAAGGTGCGCATGTCCGGCGGGCCCTCGTCCACGGGAGCGAAGCCGCCCAGGAAGACCCAGTCGCAGTGGTCGCAGCCCGATGAGAAGGACCAGCGGCCGCTGATCTCGAAGCCGCCCTCGACGCGGGTGACCTTGCCAGTCGGCGCGTAGGACGAAGACACGCGGGCGCCGGGGCTCTCGGCCCAGACCTCTTGCTGGGCCTTGTCGTCGAAGAGGGCGAGCTGCCAGGCGTGGACCGCGACCACGCCGAGCACCCAAGCCGACGAGGAGCAGGCCTCGGCGATGGTCATCTGCACATCGAAGAAGGTGTTGGGATGCACCTCGAGTCCGCCGAAGCGCTTCGGCTGCAGCATGCGCCAAAAGCCCGCCCGCTCGAAGTCGGCAATGGTCTCACTTGGGAGAGACCGGACGGCCTCGGCCTCGTCGATGCGCGAGCGGAGGACCTCCTGCAGCGCGCGAGCATTGGCCAGTAGCTTTTCGCGAACATCGATGGCGCCGGCGAGTGGGTCGGCCGCGTCGGTCACGGGGAAAGGAAGGCTCATAGCTTGAAGACCTTTGTGGCGTTGTCGCGCAGAAAGCGCGGCCAGACGTCATCCTTGAAGGGCACGTTGGGCAGCTCGGCGAAGATGCGTTCGAGCGACAGGCCCATCGGCCAGTAGCCTGCGTACATGATCTTCTTGGACCCGCGCGTGTTGGCGTAGTCGATGATGGATTTGGGGTAGTGCTTGGGTGCGAATGCCGAGGTCATGTAGTAGAGATTTGGATACTTGAGCATCAGCTTAACGGCCAAATCTGTCCATGGCTCCGCACCGTGACGCATGATGAAGGTCAGCTCGGGGAAGAACCAGCAGACCTCGTCGATGAGCTCGACCTTCTGCGGCCCCATGGGAATGCGGGGTCCGGGCACGCCCACGGTGCACGAGAACGGCAGGTCGAGTTCCACGCACTTGGCGTAGATCGGGTACCAGCGCTTGTCGTTGATCGGGACCTGCGGCAGCGTTCCGGATGGAAAGCCGGTCACCGACTTGATGCCGAGGGTCTCGTGCATCTCGATGATCTTTCGGACCTCGGCCATGCCGTTGTTCGGGTTGGCGTGGTAGCTGCCGAAGAAGCGGTCGGGGTAGCGCTTGAGGGCCTGCACGCTGGTCTCGTGCTGCACGCCAATCATCGCTTTGTCGATGCCGAACGCGTCCATCTTGTCGACGGTGTACGCGACGTAGTCCTCGGTGTCCGAGATGTCGGGCACGTTCCGGAACATGTATTCGACGGGCATCTTCGAGTAGTTCTTGCTCTGCTCGTCCATGAACAGGGGCTGCATGAAGTCGTACCACTCCCGGCTGGACTGGCCGGGGATCTGCAGCATGCAGTCGATGACGCCGATGTCTTTAGGATAGGCCACTTTGCCTCGGTAGAACGTGTTCTAGCGGACGAGGATTAGAACATGTTCTACTTTGCATCGCCAGCCCTGTTTGTGAGGGGGGGTGTGACAACCAATGACAGACAAAGGATACACGAAAAAATTGTCGTGTTAATGTTGTCGCCATTGGAGAACCCATGCAGGTGCTTCGTGCCCACCCACTACCGCCGATGGAGTCGCTGCTGCTCACGCTCGTGGAGCGCGCGGAGCTGAGTGCGGATGCTGAGTCTGTGGCCAGGGCCATCGCGGATGCCCGGGACGAGCACTGGACCGAAGCCGTGGACGATGCGAGCGAGGCCCTCGGTCTTCGGCCCCGCTGGATCGTGGCCACGACCGCTGAGGCTGCCGGACTTTCGTCGCATGGCTTTCCCCTGGTGACGTGTGCGCCAGACCGGTTGGGCCGCCCGCGGTGGTGGATGGTCGACGGCGCTCGGCTGGGTCGAGTGCGCCTGACGCGCCTGGGCGACGGCAAGGGCGCGCAGTGGCTGGACCGGATCACCCTTCGCAAGCGGATTGGCACCGACGAGTTTGCTTGGGCCATGGTCGAGCCGCTTCTCCCGGCCGCGCGCATGGCGGCTCGAACTGAGAACTCACCTCACCCTCTTCGCCGGCTGGTGGGTCTGTTCCGTGCCGAGCGCCGCGAGATGATGGCGATTGGTGCCTACGCCCTCGCGCTGGGACTGCTCTCGCTCGCGACGCCACTGGCGATGCAGGTCCTTATCAACTGGCTCGCATTTGGAGCCCTGCTCCAGCCGGTCCTGGTGCTGGGCGCGGCACTGTTCATCTTCTTGGCTCTCGCGGCTGCGATGCGCACGCTCCAGCGCCTAGCGGTCGAGACGGTGCAGCGCCGGTTGTTTGTTCGGCTCTCGAGCGACCTCGCGGCCCGCCTCTCCAGGGTGGAGCTCAAGAGCCTTGATCGCACCTATGGACCCGAGCTGGTCAATCGTTTCTTCGACGTGCTGACCGTGCAGAAGGCGACGCGCACGCTCTTCCTCGATGGGCTGGCGGCACTCCTTCAGGCGCTGGTGGGCCTGGTTGTACTGGCGGTCTACCACCCGGCGCTGCTGGGCTTCGACCTGGCGTTGGTGGTCGCGATTGCCCTGGTGTGGGGACCCGCAGGCAGGGGAGGCACGTCCACCGCCATTCTCGAGTCGAAGCGGAAGTACGAGGTCGCCGGCTGGATCGAGGAGGTGGCGCGTCATCCGCTGCTGTTCAAGCTCGGTGGCGCTGCGCTCGGTGAGGTCCGCGCAGATCGGCTGACCCGCGGCTACCTCGAGGCACGCGCCTCGCACTTCGCGGTGTTCTTGCGCCAGTACGTCGGCATGCAGGGCGTGCAAGTCATCGCCAGCACCTCGCTGCTGGTGCTCTGCGGCTGGCTCGTGCTCGAGGGAGAGCTCTCTCTAGGTCAGCTTGTGGCTGCCGAGTTCATCATGACCTCGGCTCTCGCCGGGCTCGCCAAGTTCACCGACAAGCTGGATACAACCTACGATCTACTCGCTGCAGTCGACAAGATCGGTGCGCTGGTGGACCTGCCAGGCGAGCGCTCGACGGGCCTTCGTGGCCAAGAACTGAACGGGCCGGCGACCGTGGTGCTCGAGGACGTGGCCTTTCAGTGGCCGAGTCTCCCCGGAGGCTTCGCGGGTCTGAGTCTGGCGCTGGAGCCTGGATCGCGCACCGCCATTGTCGGGGGACCGGGGTCGGGGAAGAGCCTGCTCGCGGATCTCGTCCTCGGCGCGCGTACCCCTACAGCAGGACGGCTGGTTCGCGATGGGCTCGACGCCCGCATGATGCATCCCGAGGCGCTCTACCGCGACGTCGCACTGTTGCGCGGCACCGAGGTCTTCGCTGGGAGCATTCGCGACAACCTCTCCCTGGGCCGCCAGGACATCGACAGCGAGCGCATGCTCCGGGCCCTCGAGCGGGTCGGCCTCGGCCAGGTCATCGCGCTCTTGGCGGACGGCTTGGACACCGAGCTTGCGCCGACGGGTGCGCCGCTCTCGGAGGGCCATGTGCGCGCTCTGATGGTGGGCCGGGCCTTGGTGGCTCGTCCGCGCTTGCTCGTCGTCGACGGGTTCTTCGACGGCCTGTCTCATGAGGCCCGCAACGGCCTCCTGCGTCCGATCCTCTCGGACGACAGCCCCTTCACCCTTCTCGTTCTCACTCAGGATCGAGGGCTCGCCAGATTGGTCGGCCCCGTTCTCGAGCTTCACTCTGGAGGCCTCCGTGCACGCCCCCGTCTCTCGCCCGTCTAGGACCTCGACGACTCGTCTGACGCTGGCCGGCCCGAGCGACCTTCCGGCGCAGCGACTGGTGACGCCGCCTCGGATGGTTCTCGAGGTCGCGCGCGCCATCGTCGTGGTGCTCCCGTTGGTGTCTCTGCTGCTGCTCATCGTGCCTTGGCAGCAGTCGGCGACCGGATCCGGCCGCGTCATGGCTTGGTCGCCGGACCATCGGCCGCAGGTCGTCGAGGCTCCCGTGGAGGGACGCATTGCCGAGTGGCTGGTCCGCGAAGGCGACCGCGTGATTGCGGGGCAGCCGCTGGTCCTGCTCGAGGACAACGACGCCGACTGGCTGAGTCGCTTGGAGGGCCAGCGGGATGCGGGGGTGACGGGTGTGGCCGCCTTCACCGAGCAGGTCCGGCGCTACGAGGACAAGCTCACGGCAGAGCGTGCGAGCTTGGACCTAGCCATGGCGGAGTACGTGGCCAAGATTGCCGGCCTGGTACAGAAGCAGACCGGCGAGCGCGCCGCCCGCGATACGGCCGATCTCAATGAGCAGAGGCAGCGGGCGCTGTTCGACTCGGGCATTCGCTCGGCGCGAAGCTGGGAGCTCGCCAAGCTCGAGCTGGACAAGGCGCAGGCGGCGCTGTCAGCACGCGACGAGCAGATAGCGGCGACGCAGCAGGCCAAGGCGAAGGCCCGAGCACAAGCCCAGAGCAAGATCGCGACGGTGGAGGCGGATGCAGAGGCCGCTCGGGCGAAGCTGGCTACGGCGTCGCAGAAGCAACTCGAGCTGGACGGGGACTTCGCTCGGCAGGCCCGCCAACGGGTGCTGGCGCCCGTGGATGGAGTTGTCCAGGTCCTGCACGGCGGGCCCGGGGGCGAGCAAGTGAAGCGCGCAGACCGGCTTGTCACCCTGGTTCCCGAGACGAATGACCGCGCCGTCGAGCTCTCCGTCGACGGCAACGACATGCCGCTAGTGGAAGAGGGGGCCGAGGTCCGCCTGCTCTTCGAGGGGTGGCCAGCCCTTCAGTTTGTCGGCCTACCCGGCGCGAGTGGTGGAACGTTCGAGGGCCAGGTCGCGTGGATCGACCCCGCTGCCGATGACGAGGGCAAGTTCCGGGTGGTGGTGGTGCCGCAGGGCGGCCAGCCCTGGCCAGACGCCGCGGTGCTGCGCCAGGGTGTTCGAGCCAAGGGCTTCGTGCTGCTGGGACAGGTGAAGCTCGGCTATGAGCTGTGGCGTCAGATCAACGGCTTCCCTCCGCTGCCGCGGGTCGACAAGAAGGCACCGACGCTCCCGAGTGGCAAGAAGCCGCGCGCGCCCGCGAGCCTGAAGTGACCTCGCTGTGGTTCATTGCGGCCTTGGCCGCCCCACTGCAGCTGAGCGATGTCCAGCAGGGGCTGGACGGTCGTGTGCCCGCGCTTGCCGCTGCACAGGCCGAGCTCCAAGCAGCGCGTGCCGAGCTCATCGCCGCGCGTGGGGCCTTCGACCCCGTGTTGTCCGGGGAGAGCGCGTCGTACACGGGCAAGAACGCACGGGCGAGCGCCGACCTGAGTCTTCAAGCCACCTCGCTGTTTGGCCCCTCCATCGAGGCTGGCTACCGCGTGGGAGCTGGAGACTTCCCAGGCTACGACGGACGGAAGACGGCCGCTGCGGGCGAGGTTCGCCTGGGAGTCGAGGTCCCCTTGTTGCGAGGCTTGGGACTCAGCAGCGAGCGCGCAGATCGGATGCAGGCCCAAGTCGGGTTGCAGGGCGAGGGCGCGATGCGTGATGCGCGAACGCAGGCGGTGCGGCGGGCCACGGAGCAGGCGTGGTGGCAGTGGGTAGCGGCCGGTGCCAGGCTCGAGGTAGCCGAGCAGCAACTCGCCCTCGCCCTCACACGGAACGAGGCCCTCGCTGCCGAGGTGAGCGGTGGGGCGCGCGCAGCCATGGACCAACTCGACAACGAGCGGGCGCTGTTCGGCCGGCGTGCCGACTTGGTGGTGGCAGAGCAGGAGTTGGCGGTGGCCGCGCTGGAGCTCTCCTTGTGGCACCGGGATGAAGCCGGCACGCCCATCGTCCCCGGGCGCGAACAGCTTCCTGGGCTCGAGGCACCGCGATTGGCTGAGGTCGATGTGGCGATGGCTCTGGCGCGCCCGGATCTGCAGGCACTCAGGGCCTCCGCGGAGCAGGCGGGCATCCGTCGGGCGGTCGCGAGCAACGCTCAGCTTCCAGAGCTTCAGGCCAAGGTGGCGACGCGTCAGGACCTTACGGACGAGCCGCAGGAGTGGGTGGTCGGAGCGAAGCTCGAGCTTCCTTTGGCGCTTCGCGAGGGCCGTGGAGAGCGCGCCAAGGCCGTGGCGATGGAGTCTGCGGTTCTCGCCCGCGTGGAGGGCGCCGAGGATCGCGTCGCGGCTGAACTCGCGGCGGCTCTGGAGCGACGAGAAGCGGCGTCCCAGAGGGGTGAGTGGGCCGCTCGGTCCGCTGTGCGCGCTCGCGAGCTTCTCGTGCTGGAGCGCCGAAGCTGGGAGCTTGGCGCCTCGAACCTGTTCGTGCTCGTACAGCGGGAAGATGCACTTGCGAGCGCCGCCAAGCATCAGATCGATGCCGAGCTTGCGGTCGCCCTCGCGGATCTCTCGGTTCGGGCCGCTGCGGGCGCGCTCACGGAGTGATCGGGGTCTGGTGGAGACCCGAAGGTGAACGGCCGCGGGGGCGATCGCGGGTTCGTGGTGTCGTTTGCATAGGCTTTTGAGGTCGTGAGATCTCGCCTGTGTTCGGTGTTTAAAGCGGTGAAGAGGGGTTTGACGGATGACTCATCTAGACGAACATCGTGCAAACACGATGCATAGGGTGTATATGGTTTGCAGGAGGGTTCATGAGATTCGTCTTTCCATTGCTGCTGGTGGCGTGCGGAGTGTCGGAACAGCCCGACCCCGAAGCGGTGGTCGCGGAGGCCCTCGCACGGTGCATCTACGTGAACTCCTTCTCGGATGCCGAGGAGTGCAAGGAGTACATCGGCGCGAGCTGGACCGAGGATGCCGCACGCACCGACTGCGACGCGCCGATGCCCGGTGCGGACGCGGGAACCTTCGAGCTCGAAGCGAGCTGCGACCGGTCGAGCATTCTGGGAGAATGCTTCATCGACGAGGGGGGAGACGAGGCGTCCACGCTGGTGTTTCCCGGCGTTGTAGGGGACTCCTGCGATGGCCTGAGCCTGGGATGCGGCTTCGCAGGAGGCGAGTTCGTGGCATCTGACGCCTGCGACGGCGGGAGCACGGTTGTGCCGTCTGGAAGTGTGTTCAAACCGTTTGAGCAGGTGTGCGTGGACCCGCTTCCGGGGGAGCCCGCAGGCGCGTCGGCCGACGGCCAGGTGTGCACATGGGAAGCGATCTCGGCATCGACGGAGGAAGGCCGGTACTACGCGGACTACGCGGACTGCGCGACGGTGATCACTCAGCGCCCCTACTATCCGGCGAGTGCTGAGGCGCCGGCCAGCAGCGATGACCCGCGATTGGCCGATCCGGAGTGGATGGCCGAGTATGACTGGGTGACCTCGCAGGTCGAGGCGTCTGCTTGCGTTTGCTGCCACACCGAGGCCGAGGCCCCGAACGGAGAGCCGTCTGGATGGTTCCTCGAAGCCGGCCCCATCTGGACCGAGACCTTTGACGACGACGGCATGGCCATGATTGCCGGCTGGATTGACTCGACCGCGTTTGGCGCTTTCGACGCAGACGACAACAACGGCTTCGCGCGCGATAGCACCGGCATGCCAAGCACCGACCCCGACCGCATGAAGGCCTTCTTTGAAGGGGAGCTGTCTCGGCGTGGGTTGACGCAGGCCGACTTCGTCACCACCGCCCCCTTCGGTGGACCGCTCTATGACCAGCTGCAGTTCGAGCCGGGGGCCTGCGCGAACGGTGAAGGCGTGTCGGCTGACGGAACGATTACCTGGTCGGGTGGAAGTGCTCGGTACGTCTACGTGCTGGAGTCGGATGCGAGTGCGCCCGGGGTGCCGCCGAACCTAGACCTTCCATTCGGTACGGTTTGGCGCCTCGACGTCGACTACCAGGCCGATCCGCTGGAGTCGGGAATTGGCTATGGGGGCGGCGTTGCGGGGGCGTCACAGCGCTGGCCAGAGAGCGGTTCAGCGCCGGAGCTCTTGTCCGGCCAGACCTACTTCTTGTACGTGCTCGCAGACATCTACGTGCCGCTCACACGCTGCCTCTTCGTGGCGCCATGATGGGGCGCCTTTCCGGGATTCTCCTGCTGGGTCTCGCGGCCTGTGAGCCCGCCATCGACGAACCGGCGCCAGGGGCGGGGGAGGAGGCCTACAGCGGTGAAGAGCTCTTCGCGCTCGCTTGCTCCGGTTGTCATGGTGCAGATGGCCGAGGAGGCGCTTCCGGACCGGACCTCGAGGAGCGGACGATGGAGCTTACCGAGGCGGACGTCGTCGACATCGTGCTGTTCGGGTCCGGCTACATGGACCCGGTTCGGCTGACCGAGGAGCAGGCGCTTCGGGTCGCCGAGTATGTGATTGACTCGGTCGAGGACTAGAGACCCCGAGCGGGTGACCAGAGGGTTCGGATTGCGGGGATCAGAGGCGAATCGCGACCTGCCCGCCGATGTCGATGCCCCCAATCGGGTCGACGACCGTCGGTGTGAGCACCCATCCTAGGTGGGGTCCGAACTCGACGCGTCCGACGAGGAGGTTTGCCCGTAGGGTCATGCCGGTGGTCGCGGTCAGCTGGGTGAAGTCGTGGACGTAGGCTGCGCCGAGCTGGGTGCTGAGCGCGAGCGACGCATGCTGCCCTCGAACCCCGAACTCGGCGCCTCCTGTGAGGGAGAGGGAATGGCAGGGGTACATGTGCAGTCCGAGCTCGGGGCGCCAGTACAGGTGGGTCTGCGCGGGTCGCTCCTTGTCGAAAGCGAGCCGAAGGCCGGCGCTCGGTGAGGTGCACAGGTCGGGCGCACCGGTCAGGCCCACGTCGACACTGACCACCTTGCGAGGCCGCGGGTCGAATTGCACATCGTCGAGAGGGTAGGCCGAGGCGGTGGGCGCGATCAGAACGGCGAGGGCGGTGAGAGCTTTCATGTGAGTGGAGTGCCCCGGTGCCGTCCTTGGCGCGCTTACGCGGGGTGACCGTCTTCCTCCGGAGGAAAGGTGAGACGAAGTCCGACGCCGATGA
>JAGSGY010000138.1 GCA_023954855.1 Pseudomonadota bacterium
CGCGATCTCGATCTACGAGAACCACACGTGCGTCTACTACCTGCTGCAGGAGGTCCCCGAGAACGAGGCAACTCAGCGGGGACATGTGCTGCGATTTGGCAACAGCACGTTCGCGTTCGGGAACGGCTCGCTGCGGGCCTCGCTCGATCTCGACGCTCCAGGCGGCCGACTGGTCGGTGATCTGCGTATCTCGGGAGTGCCCCGCGCTCCGATTGAGGGCGCGCCGATGACGCACGACGCGCATGAATGGTGCCCCATGACCGGCCCCGCCACTGGGACTTGGCACCTCAGAGCCGGCGCGCGACTCTTTGAAGGAAGCGGTAGTGGCTACCTAGATCGCAACGCAGGCCTGGCAGATCTCGAGTCCCTGGGAGTCGTTCGCTGGACCTGGGCTCGGACGGTCCTCGCCGACCGCCTGCGCATCGCCTACGCGCTCTTCGATGCCGAGGATCGGTGTGAGGCGGCGATCATCGACGTGCACGAGGACGGCCGGACCGAGGCCGTGGCCGCCGAGCCGGTGACCCGTCCGGAGCGGCGTAATCTCTGGGGGCTTGGCTGGTGGCCGGTCTTCGAGCTCCGCAGCGGAAAGCGCCGGATGGAGATCACGGTCGAGCACCGCCCGGATGACGGTCCGTTCTACCAGCGCAGTCTGGTGCGGGTGAGCTCCGAGGTTGGTGACGGCTCGGGGTTCGGTGAGGTCTGCGACAGCCGCAGAATCGACCGCGGCTGGCAGCGCCCGCTGGTGAACATGTGCCTGCATCGCACGAATGGAGTGAACTCGATGTGGCTCCCGCTGTTTGCGGGACCTCGTGAGGGTCGGGTCGCTCGGCTGTTGGGGGTCGCGTGATCTGGCTACTCCCCGCACCGGCACTTCTGGCGCTGGGTATGACAGCCGCCAACCTGATGTGGTGGCCGCGCGGACGTCCCGGGGGCAACACGCCGAAGGTGAGCCTGCTCATGCCCGCGCGAAACGAGGAGGCGAGCATTGAAACCGCCGTGAGGGCGGCTCTGGATGCACTGCCCGCCGACGGGGAACTGGTGGTCGGGGACGATGCCTCGACCGACCGCACCGCGGAGATTCTCGCCGAGATCGCCGCGGAGGATGCTCGTCTTCGGGTCATCACCCCTCCTGCACTCCCGGAGGGCTGGGTCGGCAAACCCCACAATTGCCATCACCTTGCCGCGGCGGCGAGGGGCGACGTGCTCGTGTTCGTAGACGCCGATGTGACCCTTGCCTCCGATGCCCTGGACCGGCTGTCCGACCTAGCCGATCGCTATGACGCCGGTGTGGTGTCGGCATTTCCGTCCCAGGAGACGCAGACCGCGGCGGAGGCGCACCTCATGCCTCTGCTTGCCCTCACCTATACGGCCTGGCTGCCAATGCCTCTGGTGTGGTGGTCCAGAGACCCCCGCTTCCTTGCCGCCAACGGGCAAGTGCTGTGGATCGACGCCGAGGCCTATCGCGTCATCGGCGGATTCGAGGCGGTGGGATCTGAAGTCGTCGATGACATGGCCATCTGCCGCCGTGCCAAGCAGCTCGGCCAGCGCGTGGTCTTCGCCGACGGCAAGGACATCGCGAGTTGCCGCATGTATGGCTCAGGGAGTGAGCTTTGGCGGGGATTTACGAAGAACCTCTACGAAGGCCTCGGCGAGAACCCGGCACTGCTGGTCGCCGTGATGACACTGTACTGCTGGGCGTTCGTACTGCCCTGGATCGTCGTCGCACTGACCGCGACAACCGGCGGTCCTTGGCTCTTGGCGGGAGCGATTGGCGTGGGCGCCAACGTCACCACTCGCGGACTATTGGCATGGTCGAGGGGGCATCGTCTGAGTGGACTTGTCACCCACCCAGGGGCCGTACTCGCTCTCTTGGCACTGGCGGTCTCCAGCGCCCGCGAGACTCGGGCCGGCCGAGTGACCTGGGCGGGGCGCGTCTATCGGCGCCGCAAAGACCGGAGGACCGCATGAGATCGACACTGGCACTCACACTTGGGCGTCCCTACCTCCGATGGTCGGCTCGAACGCGCCTCGACGGCGTATTCGCGACGGGACTCGAGCACGCCAGGGAGGCGCTCGCCGCAGGACCGGTCGTGTTTGCGGCGAACCACGTGTCGTGGTGGGACGGTCCACTCGGGGTGCTCGCGGACGCAGAGACCGGTGCCGAGAGCCTGTTTCTCGTCGACTCGGTCAATCTGTCCCGCGTGGGGTTCCTGCGCTGGTTTGGCGCGATCCCCCTCGATCGCACCAGCCCACTGACCGCACGACACGGCCTCAAGCACGCGGTGAGCTGGCTGGATGGGGCGCACAAAGCCGTGTGGATCTACCCGCAGGGACGCCAGCGGCCGGCCCATCTGCGCCCCCTCGAGCTGGCCCGCGGCTGGGACTTTGTCGCTCGCAGGTCTAGCGCCACGGTGATTCCCGTCGCGATGCAGTACGGCTTTCGCGAGGACCATCGCCCCGCGGCCGCGCTGTCGTTTGGTCGAGCGAACCCGACCCAGCTTGAGGCCGCGCTGCAGACACAGCTCGACGAACTGGACGCGTTCTTCGACGGTCGGCACGAGCTCGCACCGCTCGTCGGACCACCGACCCACCGTGTCGATGCCGGAATCGGCGCAAGGCTGCTCGCAATGGGGGCGAAATCATGACCGATGTCATTGTGATCGGAGCTGGGTTTGGAGGCCTCGCCGCAGCGATCGAGCTCGCGTCGTCGGGGCTCGAAGTCGTCGTCTATGAGGCAGGCCCGCGTGTCGGCGGAAAAGCGGATGAGGTGGTGATCGATGGGGTGGCCTGCGACACCGGACCCACCCTGCTCACCCTTCCCGAGGTCGCCGACCAGGTGTTTCGATCGGCAGGGTCCTCTCTCGCGGACGAGGTGACGCTAGTCCAGCCGGATCCGGCCTTTCGCTATCACTACCCGGACGGGCAGACGCTTGACGTGCACCACGCCGTCGACGACACCCTCGTGTCGGTCCGTGCGGCGTTCGGCGAGGATGCAGCCGGCCAGCTGGCCACCCACCTAGACCGAGCGCGGCGAATCTGGGAGGCGACACGAGAGACCTTCATATTTGGAGCGGCGCCGACCTTTGGGCGCGTGCTCTCGCTGGGGCCCAAGGCCTGGTGGTCCCTTTCGAAGGTCGACACCCACCGTACCCTGTGGGACGTCATCTGCGAGGATGTCCAGGATGAGCGGCTGCGCTGGCTGCTCGCCCGGTATGCGACGTACAACGGGAGCGATGTGCGCACGGCCCCTGGTACCCTGGCCTGCATCGCGTGGGTGGAGTTAGGCCTCGGTGCGTGGGGGGTCCACGGCGGCATGCACGCGCTGGCGACAGCCCTGGCGAGAACAGCGCGAAGGCTGGGAGTCCGCATTCACACCAGCTCGCCCGTGGAGGGCATCGAGCTGAGTGGTCAAGCGGTGACCGGCGTGCGCGTAGGCGGGCGAGTCGAGGCCTGCCATGCCGTCGTATGCAATGGCGATGCCTCACACCTCGCCCAAGCCTTACTCCCCGCCTCGGCAAGAGGTGCGGTGGGCGGCGCAGGCCCCCGGAGCACATCCGGGTGGGTCGGCGTGTTTCGCGCAGCAGTCCGCGAAGACCGGGCGGCTCACGAGGTCGTGTTTCCCAGGAACTACCTGGACGAGTTCCACGACCTCTTCGACCGCCGACGGTCTCCCGTCGAGCCAACGGTGTACACCTGCGCCTTGTCTGGCGCCCACGGCCGAGCGCAGTGGGCCGATGCGGAGCCGATGTTCGCGATGATCAACGCACCCGCGCTGCCTGCAGACGACCCGGCGAGGTGGGGAGCGCTTGCCCGGCAAAGGCTGCTGGCTGCTGGACGCATCCACCGTGACGATGAACTGGTCTGGGAACGCTCGCCACGCGAGCTGGCAGCGCGCTTTCCAGACACGGGAGGCGCCATCTACGGGGCTTCCTCGAGCAGCGCCCTAGCGGCCTTCCGACGTCCGGCGAACCAGATCAGCGGTATCGACGGGCTCTACCTCGCCGGCGGGAGTGCCCACCCGGGCGGTGGTGTACCTCTGTGCTTGCAGTCGGGACGCCAGGCAGCCGGCGAGCTGCTCCTTCACCTCGGACTACAGAGGGTCGCCAAATGATTGTTCTGCTCCTGACCGCGACCTTTGGCGGCACCTATCTTCTCGACATGTCGGCGGCCTCTGAGACCAAAGTACCCGTTCTAGGCTGGCAGAAGTCGGTGACCCAGACCCACGCCTTGGTCGAGATCGAGGCCGGTTCATGGTCCCAAGAGGTCTGCAGCGTCGAGGTTCACGATCGAACACCGCTGGCGCGAACCGTCCTGCCGGACGCGTTCATCTCTTCGCTGCCGGTCACCGTGGTGCCCGTGACTCTGGATGGAGACTCCTTGTCGGTTGATCTCGGTGTCTCGCGCGTCGGCTTCAGCGATGGTGACCTGCCCGAGTCGATCGATGACCAGCGACTCATCGATCACGAGGGGGACGGGCGGCCCGGGGCGACCGTGCAGATGCACATCACCGGGTTTGGAACCGCCGGAATCGATGTGGCCCAGATCTCGCACGCCAAGCTGTCCGGAACCCGTGAGGGCGAGTCCTATCAGGGCACGATCGAGACGCTGAGACTCGACCAGCTCGTGCTCGGGGCCGACCACCGGATGCTGAACACGACACCGTTGCTGCGAGCCGTCGATGAACGCTCCTCGTTCACCCTCTCGCCGACAGAGGCCGGCTCATGCGCAGAGATTCTGCTGAATGGGTCTTCTGCCCATGCCTCGAGATAATGGCACGAACAACCACCCATATCCGAACCCGCAAAATTCAATATGCAAAAGGTTCTTGCCAAGTCGCATAGGCTTTGGATATAGTTTGAACACACTATGGAAGAGGTCTCTATGACGGACGAACGCAAGACTGCCCTCATCATTGGCGCCGGCATCGGGGGATTGAGCCTGGCCATGCGGCTTCAGGCGGCTGGCTTCGACACGACCATCGTAGAGGCACTCGACCAGGCGGGCGGACGCGCCACGGTCCGGCGTCAGGACGGCTTTGTCTTCGACATGGGCCCCACGGTGCTGACCGTGCCCCACTTCATCGAGGAGCTGTTTGCGCTCGAGCGAGACGAGCCCATGCTCGACGCGCCCGACTTCCCTGCGGAGATCCTCCCGAAGACGGCGCACGCGACCGAGTTGCGCATCCGCGAGGGGATCTCGGGCGGGCCGCGGACCAGCGAGTACGTGACGATTCGCCCGATCCTACCGTTTTACCGGATCTACTTCGATGACGGTACCTACTTCGACTACGACGGCGACCCCGAGAGCACCCGCCGACAGATCGAGGCCATCGAGCCCGACGACCTCGACGGCTACGAGCGCTTCCACGTCGACGCCCGGGCCATCTTCGAGCGGGGATTCCTCGAGCTTGGCTACACTTACTTCGGCGATGCATGGACCATGCTCAAGGTGGCACCCGACCTGTTCAAGCTCGATGCCGTACGCTCGCTGTTCTCGTTTACCAGCCGCTACTTCAAGAGTGACAAGCTCCGGCAGGTGTTCTCGTTCGAGACGCTTCTGGTCGGGGGCAACCCGCTGCGCGTGCCCGCCATCTACGCGATGATTCACTTTGTCGAGAAGACCTGGGGCATCCACTTCGCAATGGGTGGCACCGGTGCGTTGGTCCAGGGCATGACCCGAAAGTACCAAGACCTCGGCGGACGCATTCGCTATGACGCTAGCGTGGACGAAATCCTCGTGGAGGGCCGCGCCGCCCGTGGCGTTCGCCTGCATACCGGTGAGGAACTGCGGGCAGATCTGGTGGTGTCGAACGCCGATTACGCGACGACCTACATGAAGCTCATCGACAAGAAGCATCGCACCTGGAATCCAGACTGGAAGGTGAAGATGATGCGCTACTCGATGAGTCTGGTGGTGATCTACTTCGGCTTCGAGAAGCGCGAGGGCGAGACGCTGGACCTGCAGCACCACAACATCATCCTCGGACCCCGCTATGAGGAGCTGCTGACCGATATCTTCGACCGCAAGCTACTCTCCGACGACTTCAGCCAATACCTCCACATCCCCACCCTGACCGACCCGAGCCTCGCACCGGAGGGCCACCACGCGGCGTACACGCTGATTCCGGTGCCCCACAACGGTAGCGGTCTTGACTGGTCGGAGATCGGTGAGGCTTTCGTGGACAAGGTGCTGACCATGCTCGACGAAGAGGGCTTCATTCCCGGCCTCCGCGAGCGCATCGTCACCCAGAGCCACATCACACCCGACCACTTCGAGGGTCGCATGCAGTCGTACCTCGGCAACGCGTTCGGCGTGGAGCCGCGCCTCGAGCACTCGGCCTTCTTCCGTCCGCACAACCGCTCCGAGGACATCACCAACCTCTACCTGGTAGGCGCGAGCGCCCAGCCCGGTGCCGGCACCCCCTCGGTGATGATGTCGGCGAAGATGACGGCCCGCGCCATTGTCGAGGACCACGGGCTGCAGGTCGACAAGGTCGACACTCCTGAACTGCGCCTCGGCGACGTCGCGGCGAAGTAGGCACATGGATGGCTCCGCCCTCATTTGGATCACGGCGGCGTGGTTCGTGGCCCTGGCCATGGAGCCTTGGGCGGCCTGGGTGCACCGGGTGGTCTGGCACGGCCCCCTGTGGTCGGTCCACGAGAGCCACCACGTCGAGCGGGAGGGCCTGTTCGAGGTGAACGATGGGTTCGCTTTGGTCCACGCCCTACCCGCAATGGTTCTGATCATCGGCGGCAGTCTGAGGGGGGACGACCTGATCGCGAACCTCGTCTTTGGCGTAGGCATCGGCATGACGGTGTTCGGTGCAGCCTACGCGTTGGTCCACGACGGGGTCGTACACGAGCGGCTTCCGGTCGCCCGGCTCCTCCGCTGGCGCTGGTTTCGCAGGATTAGGGGGGCACATCGGCGCCACCACCTGACGGGCGGCTATCCATACGGCCTGTTCGACGGCCCCACCGAGCTCAAGCGAGCGGTTCGGCGCGGAGCTGCCGACTCCTGAGAGCCCGGCTCCCGTCGGGGGCCTCAAACGCTAGCGACGGCCCCTCGGTGGGCGCAGGCTGTAGCCGTCAGATACAGACCGTCTAGTCGTCGCCAACAGCGCGTCGATGTTGTGGTGATCGACGCCCAGCTGCCACCGGACGTGCGGATCCGAGCGCGCTCACCGGACCGCGGCTACACTCGCGCTAGTAGGTGCCATGCTCGCGTTTCCCCACTTCCCAGACGACTGCAAGAGCTTGCTGCGCAGACATCTGACGCCTCAGGTCTTCGACGCCTGGATGAAGCGAGCCTTGGTAGGCTGTCGTCGAGGAGAATGCGGTGTGCTGCCGAGCCCTACTTCCGAGAAGAGCGATTATGTTTCCTTTGCTCTGCTCTCTCCGAGATGCTGATGTCGCCGCTGCAGGCGATTAGCGAGATGAGCAGCAGGGGACGGACGATACGGCGTGCCATGAGACCTCGGGCTTTGGTGGCCTAACCGCCCAGAGGCCATGCCGAGACGACTCGTCCGCAGGGGTCCCGCTCCGGGGTAGACCCGCGGTTCCGTTTGCCACCCCGATGCCCATTGCCCACGGCTTCAGGGTCCTGTTGCGGGAGTCAGCTGCCGAGGTGTGGTGGCTGAGGCGCTCTGCGCGGGATCCATGGGATCGCGCAAGAGTTCGCTCAAGGGACGCTGACCCAGACGCCGATCTGACTCGTGTTGTCGCGGTCGACCGCCACCAAGTCAGGCGCCGTGTCGGCGTTCAGGTCGGCGTAGAAGAAGCCGTTGTTGGCGCCGTAGCTCTGTCCCCATCCCGAACCGTCGAGGGTGGTCATCGAGAACCCCTCCGTCAGGTGGAGGACCGCGGGTTGCCCCTGGCTCGTGACCATTTGGGCCATCAGAGGGGGGCCGTCGACTGACCCTGGGGGGCCATTGGTGCTCGAGAAGCCGAACTGGACGGGGGTGCCGAAGCTGCCTCCGCCCTGGACTTCGATGTAGTCCCAGTTGCCACCGCCGATGACGATCAGGTCGGGGGTCGTCCCGCCGACGACGTCCTCGAGGAGGACCACCGAGGTCGAGTTGCGCGCGAACGTGGTGTGGGTGGTCCACGCAGCGGAGCCGTCGCCCGCGAGGACGTAGAGACCAGGCCCCCCGTTCGTGACCCCGAGGAGAAGATCCGCGTTGGCGTCACCGGTGAGCTCTGCGCTCTCGAGGACGTAGGGAGAACCCATGCCCATCGTCTGGGTCACAGCGGCCCCGAAGCCCGTTCCATCTCCTTCGGAGACGCGGACCACCACCTCGGTGTCCGCGGTTCCGGCGGTCACCAGATCCGGATTCGCATCCCCCGAGACGTCCGCGAGGAGGCCGCGCCAGGCGTCGTCGTGGCCCGTCAGCGTTCCGTTTGCCGTGAGGCCGCCCCCGCCGCCGAGAAAGCGAGCGGTCGGTCCGGACAGCGAGAAGATGAGCAGATCGTCGCCACCAGAGCCGTAGAAGGGGCCGATCATCCCCCAGTGAGCTCCGGTCACCGTCGCGAGCTCGACTGGACTGGCGAAGGTGCCGTCGCCGGCGCCGTTCAGGATGTGGACCTTTCCATCCGCAGTCACTGCGACCATGTCTGCGTCGCCGTCTCCGTTGAAGTCGCCGGAGTCGAGCCAGCGAATGGTGCCGGTGAGGGTGTGCGTGGCGGTCGTCGTGACCTGACAGTCCTCCCAGGACTCACACCCGTCCTTCGGAGGGTCCGGCTCGAAGCACTCGGGGTTGTCCTGTGCGTTCGGCTCGATGAGGGTGCAGACCACCGGGGGACAGCTCTCCGTGTAGGGGAGCGGGTCCTGCCCGACGAAGACCTCCACGTCGTACACGCCATCGTCGCAGCGGGGGTAGAGGCAGTCGGCTTGGCAGCCGTCGCCGGAGGTCGTGTTGTCGTCGTCGCACTCCTCGCCGACGTTGACGATGTTGTTCCCGCAGATGCACGCGTCTCCGACGCCGTCGCTGTCCGCGTCTTCTTGACCGGCGTTCGGGTAGAACGGACAGTTGTCCCCAGCGTTGACGATGCCGTCGAGGTCCGTGTCGATGACCCGATCCAGGTCGGGGACGGTGGCCGGGTTGCCGATCTGATCGAGGCGAGCCGCGAAAGCCGTCTCCACCGTGTCGATGTCGAGGGCTGCCTGGGCCTCGTCGAGCATCGTTCGGTTGCCGGCGGTGAGCTGGCCGTCAGGGGCGAGGTCGACCGCGAACACGTTCACGAGTTCCTGCAGGTTGGCATCGACGGACCCCGTGTCACCGGCGCGCGTGACGGCCGCTTGGGCCACCACCGAACTCACCCCGAACAAGTAGGCGTTCGCGTCGTTGTCTCCGCCAATGACGTCCATGGCGATGCCGGGCACGCCCGGGTCGAAGTTGGCCCCGCCGATCCCCGATGCCGCTTGCAGCTCGGTCTCGGCCTGGGTGACCGCCGCGTCCAGGGTGGCTCCCCCCTCGACGAGGTTGGCGACCCGGTCGTGGGTGAGATGGGTGACGAGGTTCACGTAGACAGATTGAGCCCCGGGTTGGGTGACCTCGTAGTACGCGCGCAGGGTGATGGCGGCGCCAGAGAGCTCGCCGGTGACCTCGTTGTAGTAGAAGCCGTTTCCAGCGATTTCCGCGGGCCCGAGGTGGCTGAACTCCAGCGCGAAGGCGCCCGAGTCGTCGATTGTCACCGTGGAGAACAGATCGCCCGTCGGGTTGTAGCTGCCGTCGAGGGTGGACACATCGACAGTAGAGCCGAGGACGAACGGTCCCTTGGCAAGCGCGCCATCCAGCGAAACCTCCACGGGGTCGCCAATTGCGGTGTCCTCGCCCGTGTCGTCGCCGGAGCAGCCGATGAGAGTGAGCACGAGGATCAAGGGGTTGCGCATGACGTGCCTCCGGCGGCGGCATCATAGCAGGCCAGGGTCTCGCGTGCCGGATTGGCTAGCCACAGGCCAATCTGGTGGTGTACCG
>JAGSGY010000049.1 GCA_023954855.1 Pseudomonadota bacterium
CCGCCGCCGCCGCCGCCGCCGTAGCCGCCACGTCCGCCGCCGCCACGTCCACCGCGGTCACCGCGGCTCTGGGCTTCGTTCACGCGGATGCTACGACCGTCGAGCTCTGCGCCGTCCATGTCGGCAATCGCCTGGTCTGCAGCCGCAGCGTCATCGAACGTGACGAAGCCGAAGCCGCGCGAGCGGCCGGTGTCACGGTCAAGGATGACCTTGGCCTCGCTGACCGCACCAAAGGTCTCGAAACCAGCGCGGAGGGAGTCGTCAGAGGTGGCCCAGGCAAGGCCGCCGACAAAGAGCTTCTTGGACATACTTATATTCTCTCTTTCTAGGGCGCCGAATGGATCGGGCCCGCTCTAGCTGCATCACGTACTGATGCCGCAGCTAGTTAGCGTGGCGTGCTGGGTTGCGCTCGCCGAAGTCGGAAAAAAGGTGCTGCCGAGCCGGTTTCCGACGGCCGTCTAAGAGACTGGTTCTTCATCGTCTTCGGTGTCGTTGAGCAGTGCGGCCGCATCCCCGGGCGAAAGCTCTTCGGTCGGAGGCCGTGAGAGCGCCTCGAGAATCCGTTCGAAATGAACTTCGCCGTCTCGGACGATGGCTCGGTAGCTTCGGTGCGCATCATCGTCGCGGAACAACAGATGCGACAGCGGCTCCGCGATGATGTCGTCGATGGCTCGCAGGGCGGTGCGGGCGCCAAAGCCCGAGTCACGGCGGTGCGACACACAGAGGTCCACGACATCCGGGTCCCACGAGAGGTTGATCCCCTCGAGGGCTGCGCGCTCGCGGAGCTGGTCCAGGTGCATCTGGATGATCTGCGCCAAAGACTCATCCGCGAGCGGACGGAACCAGATCACCTCGTCCATGCGGTTGATCAGCTCGGGGCGGAAGTACGGCTTCACGCGCTCGATGACCCATTCGCGTGAGGCCTCTGCTGCGGCGCCGCCGAAGCCTACACGGGTCCGAGAGCTGACCTCGGTGCCCGCGTTGGTCGTCATGATGAAGAAGGCTTCGCGGGCCTCAACACGACGGCCCTCGGAGTCCGCGATGACCCCCTCGTCAAAGAGGGAGAGGAAGACGGCCTGCACGTCCGGGTGAGCTTTCTCGAACTCGTCGAGAAGAACGACGGCGTACGGGCGCCGCCGCAACGGCCCAGTCAACTGGCCCTCCTCGCCATGGCCGGAGTAGCCGGGAGGGGCGCCGAGCAGGCGGCTGACCGTGAACTTGTCGGAGTACTCGGACATGTCGAGCTTGATGAGTGCGTCGCCCTCGGGGAACAGGAAGTCGGCGACCTCGCGGGCCAAGTGCGTCTTGCCGACTCCAGAGGGGCCGACGAACAAGAACACACCGCGGGGTCGCTTCGGGTCGCGAAGGCCGGCACGGGAGAGCTTGACGGTGTTTGCGAGGTGCTGGACGGCTTCGTCTTGGCCGATGACCTGACCCTTCAGGTCGTCTTCCATGTTGGACATCCGCTCGCGCTCTTCGGAGGTGAGCTTGTTCACGGGAATGCCGGTGCGCTCGGCGACGACCTTGGCGACGACCGTGGCCGTGACCTGACTCTCGCCGCCAAGGCTGGCCTCGGCGCAAGCCTCGTCGAGTACGTCGAGTGCCTTGTCAGGAAGGCGGCGGTCGGGGATGAACCGAGCCGCCATACGCACGCATGCCTCGATGGCCTCCTCGGTCACGGAGACGTCGTGGTGGCTCTCGTAGAGATGCTGAATCTCGCTGAGCAGGTTCACGCTGTCCTGTAGTGATGGTTCGTCGATCGAGATGGGCTGGAAACGCCGCTCGAGCGCCGAGTCGGACTCAAAGTGCTTGCGGTACTCGGCCAGTGTTGTCGCTCCAATGACCGTGATCTCGCCTCGGGCGAGGGCGGGCTTCAGAATGTTCGCGGCGTCGAGCGAACCACCTTCCGTGCGTCCGGCGCCGACGAGGGTGTGAATCTCGTCGATGAACAGGATGATGCCGGGGTTCTCTTTTGCCTCGCGAATGATGGCCTTGAGACGCTCTTCGAAAGTGCCACGGTACTTGGTCCCTGCCACGAGCGAGCCAATCGAGAGCTCGATGATGCGTCGGTCCGCCAGTCGGGCTGGACGGCTGTCCCCGGCGAGCACCTTTGCGACACCTTCGACCACCGCGGTCTTTCCAACGCCTGGGTCGCCAAGCAGCAGCGGGTTCGCCTTCTGTCGACGGACCAGCGTCTTGAGCACGCTGCGGATCTCTTCCTCTCGGCCGACGATGTGTCCGAGGCGGCCATCGCGGGCGAGCGCAGTCAAGTCCCGTCCCTGCTCATCGAGGGTGGGGGTGGCGCTCTCCTCCTCTTCTTCGACGATATCGTCGTCATCCCCGCTGCGACGTAGCTGCCCCTCGCAATAGGACTTTCCGTCGAGGGCGAACTGCGACTGTGGGTCGATCGTCAGCGCGCGTTCCCAGAGCGGAAGGGCCTCTTTGTAGCGGCCGAGTGAGTTGAGCGCCGCAGCCTTGCCCTGCAGAGCGAATGCGTGGCGTGCGCCGACGACCAGGGCCCGGTCAAACCACTCGAGACAGCCCTCGTAGTCGCCGAGCATGCGCATGGCCTCGCCGCGGCCGGCGAGCGAGTAGAGGTAGTCGCCGCGGATTGCCAAGGCGCGGTCGTAGGCCTGAATCGCCTCGGCGTAGCGCTCATTCTTGCGGTGGGCCTCGCCGATGTTGGTGGCGGCTTGGTAGTGATCGGGCTGAATCGACAGGCAGCGCTCATAGGCTTCGATGGCGCGCCGGAACTGGCGGTCGTCTTCGAGGGCCATTCCCTGGCGCAGTGCGGCCTCGGCAAAGCTGGGGTCGATGGCCAAGGCTCGGTCGAACGCCTCGATGGCAGCCGGGTAGTTGCGTTCCTTGTGAAAGGAGCGGCCGCGGTCGAGCTCGTCGCGGGCAGCGCCACGGTCGCCAGCGGGCTTCGGCTCGGGGCGGGTGGCTTGGGACCGGCCCAGCTGCGTTTCGGTGTGACTCATGCCTTGGAGTGCGCGTGCGTCGCTGGGTGCGGCCGCGACTGCGCGGGACCAGACCTCATGCGCTTCGTCGAGCTTGCCGAGGGCGCTGAGTGAAGACGCATGTCCGATGAGGGCATCGACGTTTCCGGAGTCGAAGCCAATGACGTGGTCGAATTCCTCGGCTGCCTTCTCGAACTCGCCGAGCATCCACAGCGTCTGGGCATGGCCGTTGGAGACGCGGGAGTCGCCGCCATGCGTGACCAGAAGGGCATCCCAGGCGGCAAGCGCTTGCGTCAGCAGGCCGGCCTCGGTCAGTGCGCTCGCGTGAAGAAGGCGCGTCTCGATATCTTCGGCGCCGCGCTCGATGGCCGAGGCGTACGCATGGACAGCTCGGGTGGGTTGGCCTGCCTGGGTCCAGGTGCGGCCGAGCAGCACCAGGGGCTCGGCGAAGGTTTCATCGAGCTCCGCAGCCTTGGTGAGGGCATCGACGGCTTCGGTCCAGCGGCCCTGAGCGACGAGGGCGCGCGCTTCGTTGTAGGGGACACGTGCAGCGTCCGAGCCCGCGTCGTCTGGGGCCGGGTGTGCGGCACGGGCGTAGGCCGCTTGCCGTTCGCGACGCGAGACCTCGGCTCTCGCGTGGCGCAGGCCGCGGTCCGAGACAGGATCGCCGGGGTCGACGCCGAGGGCGCGCTGCCACAGCGAGAGGGCTTCTTCGTGGCGTGCCAGGTCGGTGAGCACGGTCGCCTTGCCCCGCAGCGCATCGGCGGATGTAGGCAAGGATGCAAGCGCTTGGTCGTAGGCGGTCAGCGCCTCGTCGACGCGACCCAGCGTGTGCAGCGCCTGGGCGTAATGGGTGAGCGAGGGCACATGGCCCGGCGCGAGCGCGAGCGCGACACTGAAGCGGCTGAGGGCCTCCTCAGGGCGACCTGCAGCCTCGAGCACGGCGCCCCGTCGCCAAGCGGCATCGAGGTGCTTCGGATCGAGGTCGAGGACCTCGGACCAGGCGTCGTGGGCTTCATTCCAGCGGCCAAGCGCGTCGAGCGTGCGGGCCAGAGACGTGGCCGCTTCGATGGACTCGGGATCGGCTTGGACGGCGGTGCGGTAAGCGGCAATCGCCTCGTCACTTCGGGCGTCGGCTAGCAGGGCCTGTGCGCGCTCCGTCGCGACCCGGCAAGCATGCTGGGCCTCGGAGAGACCGGGAGGTGCCGGAGGGGCGTCGGCTGCTGCGGGCGTCTTCTTCGCGTGCACGCGCGCCGATGCTTCGGCCTGGCCGCGGCTCGCGAAGGGGCTCGAGGGCTCGAGGCGAAGCGCATCTTCCCAGTACGGCAGGGCCTCGGCGAAGCGCCACAGCGCGTTCAGGCAGGCGGCCTTTCCGCGAAGTGCGAAGGCGTGCTCGGGGGCGAGGGAGAGGGCATGCTCGAAGAGCGGCAGTGCTTCTTGGGCACGGCCGAGTACGCGCACCGTCTCGGCGGCTCCGGCGACTGCGTGCAGGTGGTCCGGGTCGAGGGCGAGGGCTCGCTCGAACACGGGTTCGGCCGAGAGGTGGCAGTCGCCTTGGCGAAGGGCCTCAGCCAGTGCCGTGACGGCCTGAATGTCGTTGGGCGCGATGTGGGTGGCCTGTTCCGCCGCGTCGATTGCGCGACTCCAGTGCTCCGAGCTCGCGTGAATGCGGGCGAGTTCGAGCAGGGCCTCGACGAAGTCCGGATCGGACTCGAGCGCGGCGGTGAACTCGGCGACTGCTCGTTCGACTTCGCCGCCTTGGCGGGCGCGGAGTCCTTCTTCGAAGTGCGTCAAGGCCGGCTCGTCGTGCATCGTCTCCCCAATGCCTCCTCGCGGAAGCATGCCGTTGGGTCGAGGTTACCTCTGGCGGAACGGCCTCGCGCGATCAGTCTCGGAAGCGGTACAAGCCGGCGGGCTTACGCGAGTGGTACCGGCGGCCAGGTACGGCCTCGACACGGCCCTCAGCGACCCATCGGCGAAGACGCCGACGGAAGTTCCCCGGATCGGTTCGCGTGCCGAGCACGGCGTCTGCGGCTGCGCGAAGCTCGGATGCGGTGAAGGTCGGGGGGACCAAGCGAAACAGCAACTCACCGCGCTGGACTCGCTCGCGAAGAACGCGCTGGGCGGCCTCAAGGATCGCGTCGTGGTCAAACGCGAGCGGCTCGGGCAGGGCGTCGATGTCGAACCACTGGGCCTTTGCGGCGTCGTCACCTGCGGCCACGAGGGGGGCCAGGTCAGGCCGGACCAAGGCGTAGTACGCGATCGTGACCACGCGAAGCCTCGGGTCTCGGTACGGCGAACCGAAGGCGCCCAGTTGCTCGAGCCAGGTGGCTGCACCCGGTAGGCCGGTCTCTTCTTGCAGCTCCCGCGCCGCCGCATCGCGCAGGTCTTCGCCCTGGTCGACAAAGCCGTCGCCGACGTCCACAAAGCCGCCAGGCAGGGCCCAGCTTCCTGCAAACGGCGGTTGAGCGCGCTCGATGAGCAGCAGCTTCAGCAGCCCGTCGATGACGGTGAACACGATGAGGTCGCAGGTGAGCGACGGGCGGGCCCACTGATCTGCGCGGGCTCTATAGGCGTCGACGTCCGACTCGCTGAGACCGTGGTCGTCACGCATCAGAGGGTGACCTCTCGGCTCTTCGCGAGCGCCATGCCTGCCGTTGCGAGTTCGGCGGTGAACGCCGCTCCGAGACTGTCGAATCCGGGCACCGAGCTCGCGAGGTCCTCGACTAAGACAATGCGCTCGGCCTCGCCGCCCCACGCCGTCACGAGGTCCCGCACGGTGTTGGCGACGCAGTGCGAGAGCGCCTCTCCGGCGACCAAGACGGTGTCGGCTTGCCGCAGGGTCTCTACCCATGCGTCGTCCTGGTGGGTTCGCGCGTCGGCGGGGTCAACCACCTCGGCATGCACGGCCGAGAAGTGCTCGGTCCATGGACTCAGGCCCTTCCACACATAGGTGGCGCGGCGAAGGTGCCGCGTCTCCCAGCGACCGATGGCTTCGTTGAGCGGCGCCCAGACGGCATGCCCCGACGTTCCAACCAGGCAGTGCTCGGGCCACACTACGTGCGGGTATCGCTCGGCTTGCTCCAGGCTGCGCAGGTAGGCGAGCGTGCGCTCTTGCGCGTCGGGGTCGCGGGTCGACCACTCGCCGGTCTGCATCTGTTCTGCCGAGATAGCGGTGAAGGGCGGCGGAGGATTGCCCTCGGCGTCGGCCCACCAGAGTGGGTGGCTGATGTCCATCTTTTGGTGCGTGTCGAGCGTCACGTGGACGGCGTCAATCTTTTCCGAGAGCCGGTCGATCATGGCCGCGAGCCGGTTCATGTCGCCGTCTGCGCCCGGCACCGAGAGGGCCCCATCCGGCGACACGAAGTCGTTCTGAGGGTCGATGATGAGGAGATGGGTGCTCATGGGGTCCTCCGGTCAGTAGCGGTCGTGGGTCCTACGGCTCGCGTCGAGCTCGTCGGCGAGTGCCTGTGTGGCGGGCGAGAGCACGACGGCGTTCGGCTCTCGGAAGCGCTTCACCAGGGCGGGGGAGAGCACGTTGAAGAACACGGCTTCGGTGCCCTGGCCGGTGAGCTGGTAGTAGCCGTCGGGCGGACACTCACCTTGCTGGCCGACGACGGTCATCGGCAGACGACCGCGCTCGGCACCCTGTGGCGCGGAGAGCCTGAACACGACGGGCCTTCCGGGGATGGACGACTTGGCGGGGTTGTCCGAGAACTTCATGGTCGCTCGGCGTCCCGTCTGCGAGAGCTTGTAGACCGCCCCGATGTCACCGCGGGTGGGCAGCGGGGAGTGCGGCTGCACGAGGTACTGGCCATACATGTACTTCTGGTGGGACTTCGGAAAGCCCGTGAACTCGGCGAGCTCTTCGAACTTGCGGGTGATCTCGGCATCGAAGCCTCCGCCCAGGTTCAGTCCCGCCTCAAGCCCTTGCTCCTCGAGCATGTTGACGCCGAGCAGGTAGTCGCCGCGCATGGTCGACTCTGAGTCGAAGCGCATCGAGAACAGCCGTCCGGGAGTCTCCTTCATGACCTCGAGGGCGACGGGAAGGCCACTCATGCGGGTGGAGTAGGTGTCGAGCAGGAAGGTGACGGCACCCGGGACGTTGTCGCGGACCGCGGTGAACGCGTCATAGTCGGAGCCCCACCGCTGGGTATGTTCGTGGCCCGTGGTGCCGGCCGGATTCATGCCGAGTTCTTTCGCGAGCAAGACATTGGAGGTGTAGCGAAAGCCCGCCTCACGTGCGGCCGTCAGCGCGGCGCGATGCTGATCCATGCACGACACGGCGCGCATGCCTGCCTCCATCACGCGGGCCGGGTCACCACCCGCGGCGTCGAGGGCTGCCGTTGCCCGCTTTTTGACGAAGGCGTGGTACCCCTCGGGATCGGCGCGCACACCGGGGTCACGAACATCGGCGTCGTCGAGGAGGGCGCGGATGATGTCGGCTTCGGCCTCACAGCTGGCCACCATCAATCGGTTCGGGACGTGCTCGTCTTCGAGCCTTGCGAGCGTCGCGACCTGAATCTGGAACTGAAGCCAGATCAACTGTGGCTCGAGCCAAGACACGAGCGCCGAGGGGCCCGAGATGATGGCGACAGGCTCGCGGTCTCCGAACCAGCTGCCCTTCGGGAGGGCTTGCACGGTGACCTTGCCCGCCATGGCCGCTCTCCAGGAATCGTCCATGCGCATGCCGTTGGCCACAAGGTAGGCGCTGTCGTCCTCGGTGAGACGCGGCAGCAGGGACTGCACATAGGAGGGGATGTCCACCGGCAGGTAGAATGGCCCGCCGCGACGCAGCATGAGCACGAAGGTCTCTGGGCGCAGCGGGGCGCCGGCTTGGGCCATCACCATCTTGTACTTGTCGGTCGCCAGAACGGATGGGGTCACATTGCCTCCAATGCGGTCGTTGTGACCTTATTGTAGTCCGTCGGCCGCGGAGGGCAAGGGCCCTGATTGGACTCATTCGATCCCTTCTCGACGATCGGCATGGAAAGCACCTCGTAGAGGTGTGTGTGATTCCGATTCTGGTTTTACTGGCACTAATTACTGTTACCGTTACAGTAGTTTTATGTCGACTTCTTCCCTGCATCGCTATCGAGACCAGGCCTTCAGCCTCGCCGAGTTGGTCCAGGCATCCTGCGAGCTTCTCGCGGGTCACGTGCCCACGGATGCTCGCGTCTCTCCGCAGCCCGATGCGCGCACCGTGCGCTACTACCAGACCCTCGGCATCGTCGACCGCCCCGAAATGACCGGGCGGCGGGCTCGCTATGGCTTTCGGCAGCTCGTGCAGGTGGTCGCGACCAAGCTCCTTCAGGGCCGCGGGTACTCGCTTGCCCAGGTCCAGACCGCGCTCAGCGGTCGCACAACCGACCAGATCTCGGCTGCTGCCGCGTCTGCCCTCGGTGTCTCTCTCCCTCCGTCCCCGCCCCCCGCGAAGCCCGCTGTCGTCCGCCCCCTTGTGGCCGCAGAGCTGGCACCAGGAATCACTGTCACCATCGACCCCGCACGTGTGGCCGATGTGGATGATCTTGTTCGCCGCCTCAGCGCGGTTCTTGCCTCTGGAGGCTCCTCATGACGTCCCTCATTTCTCCCACGCTCCCCGCTCCACACGATGACCGAGGCTTTGGTGGGCTGATTGCTCTAGTCGAGGGCGTCGAGCATCCGCTTCCTCTGCGTGAGGTGACCGTACGTGGGCACATCACCGGTGGCTTCGCGCGGACCGTGATTGAGCAGCACTTTGCGGCTCCGGAAGGTACGGCAGCGCTCGAGGCTGTGCACATCTTCCCGCTGCCGCCAGATGGTGCGGTGACCGAGGTGGAGCTGATCGCAGGAGATGTGGTGGTTCGCGCCGAGTGCCATGAGCGAAAGGCGGCCGAGCAGGTGTTCGAGAAGGCCCGCGAATCGGGTCATCGTGCCGCTCTACTCACGGCCGAGCGCGCTGATGTGCACACCCTCCGGGTCACGAACTTGCCGCCTGGCGAGGCGATTCAGGTGCGCATTGTCGTCATCGAGGCACTCGACAACGTCGACGGTCGCTTTCAGTGGCGTTTCCCGACCGTGGTCGCGCCTCGGTTCATGCCGGGCAACCCCACGGGACACGCCGGTCCCGGTGTGGCACCTGACACCACCCACGTGCCCGATGCGAGCCGGATCTCCCCGCCGCTGCGCCTCAAGGGCGGAACGACCCTCGACCTAGAGGTACGTGTCGAAGGCCCCGTCTCAGAGGTGGCCTCATCGCTGCACGCGCTGACCGTAGGGTTCGGCGAGGGTGGCGTTCGCGTCTCTCCGTCGGGCGATGCCTCGCTGGACCGCGACTTCGTCCTCGCGTTTTCTACGGGTGATGCCGAACAGGTGGCCGCACGTGCGTGGACCGATGGAAAGGCGACGGCTGTGCTCGTGGAGCCGCCGACCCTGCGGATTCCAGAGGCGCTGCCCCGCGATGCCGTCTTCATCGTCGACGTTTCGGGTTCGATGGGCGGCCAGAAGATCGAGGCGGCTCGGCGGGCACTCGTCGCGGCCCTGCACGGCCTCATGCCCGGTGACCGCTTTCAGTTGATTGCCTTCTCGTCGGGAATGACCGCGTTTCGTGCCGGGTGGACCGAGCTGACAGACCAGACCTTGGCCGCCGGCGACCGCTGGATTGCCTCGCTTCGGGCGAGCGGCGGCACGGTGATGCTTCCACCGATTCAGGCGGCACTCGATGGAGCGACCCCTCCAGGACGGCTGCGCACGGTGCTGTTCATCACGGACGGTCAGGCGGGCAACGAGGCCGAGTTGGTGGCGGCGGTGCACAACCGACGGGCAGAGGGCCGCTTCTTCACCCTCGGCATCGACACGGCGGTCAACGCCTCGCTGCTCAAGCGTCTTGCTCGCGTGGGCGGCGGAGTGGCGGAGCTCGCGACCCCCGACGACAACATCGAGTCCATCGTGGCCCGGCTCGAGGCGCGCTTTGGTTCACCGATGGCGCTCAATGTGACCGCGCCCGGGGCGCTTGAGGCGTCGGACCTCTTTGCCGGTCGTCCAGCCCTTCTCTGGGTGGACGGCGCCCCTGAATCCGTCGAGCTGACGGGGGAGGGCTTCGCGGCGACTGTGACGCCCAAGGCTACCCAGATGCCGCTCGCGGCCCTGCTTGCCCGTCACCAGATCGCGATGCTCGAGGACCAGATTGCCCTGCAGCCATGGACCGAGGAGGCGACGCGTCCCCGCATCATCGAGCTCGCGCTGGCGCACACGCTCGCGAGTCGCTTCACCGCTTTTGTGGCCGTGGAGCGCTCTTCCGCATGGGAAGGGGACCGTGTTGCGGTGACCCAGCCCGCAGAGCTTCCACACCAGTGGCAGGCGATGTCTGCAGGTGCACCACCGCCGCCGATGGCCATGCGTGCCGCGGCTGCACCGTCTCGGAAGCGCCGCAAGATGGCGATGAGGCCGTCCGCTCCGCCGCCGGAGATGCTTGACGAGTCGAGCCTCGACATGATGATGGACCTCGAGATGGGCGGCGCCCCGCCGGCACCGAGTCCGGCGTCCAACGCGCGGTCTGGCATTGGCGCGCTCTTCGGCAAGGTCGCGGAGGCGTTCTCGGGTCGCAGCGAGTCTGTTGAAGCCGAGGAAGCCGAGGAGTCTGTTGCACCAACCGGGGACCCCGCGAGCCGCCTGGCCCGCACTCAGTCGGCGGATGGTTCCTTCGGGCAGGACGTGGCTCGGACCGCTGCGGCCTTGCTTGCCCTGGTGCTCCTTGGCCACACGCGTCGGGCTGGCGTCCGTCGTCGTACCGTGCTCAAAGCCGCTCGCTGGCTCGAGGGCCATCGCGAGGACCCGCTCGCGGCACTCGCTCTCGAGGCATTGGCGGAGGCCGAGCGCGGTGCGACTCCTGCGCGCGTCGAGGGTTGGGCTCGGCTGCTCTCAGCGGGTGCCGAGGGACATGCGCTGTCCCAGGCGGTGGACGCATGAGCATCGACGACTGGAAGCAGGTCGCACCGTCGCTCGACATTCGACTCGCGTTCCGCTGTCCCGTGCCGTGGGATGCGATGACCGTGTCAGGCGAGGGGGTGCGTCACTGCGACACCTGCGACCGGGCGGTGTTCGACTTGCTCGGCCGCGGCCGCACCGAGATCGCGGCGCTCATCGAGGAGCACGGCGAGGACCTGTGTGGCCGTGCCCGGGTTCGCGAGGATGGCAGGCTCACCTTCGGACGGTGTGCGTCCGGGCCGATCATGCGCGGTCGAATCGTCGCGCGCTAGACGTCCAGCGCGTCCGCGGCGATGTCTGAGCCCTCGGCGAGGATGAAGTCGCGGCGCGGCTTGGCATCCTTGCCCATCAGGCGCTGCACGGTGAGCTCGGCGAGCTCCCGCTCTTCGAGGCTGACCTGAAGCATGCGGCGTGAGTTCGGATCGAGCGTGGTCTCAAACAGGGTCTTCGGAGGCATCTCTCCGAGGCCCTTGAATCGCGTGATCTCGGGCTTGGCGCGGGCGGGAAGCCCGTCGAGCACCTCGTTGAGGTCGATGTCATCGAGGGCCCACCAGGTTTCCTTGCCGACGTTCACGCGGTACAGCGGCGGCTGGGCAATGTACACGTACCCGCCTTCGATGAGCGGCTTGAGGTAGCGGTAGAAGAAGGTGAGCAGAAGGGTCGTGATGTGGTGCCCATCGCTGTCGGCGTCCATGAGCAGGACCACGCGGCTGTACCGCAGTTGGGACTCGTCGTAGTCCTTGCCGATGCCACAGCCGAGGGCGGTCACGATGTTCGAGAGCTCTTCGTTCGCGAGCACCTTCTTGAGCTGGGCCTGCTCGCAGTTGAGCACCTTTCCACGTAGCGGAAGAATCGCCTGGGTCCGCCGGTCGCGACCTTGCTTCGCGGAGCCGCCGGCCGAGTCGCCCTCTACGATGAACAGCTCGCGCTCGTCCTGGTCGCTGGCACTACAGTCTGCGAGCTTGCCGGGTAGGCTCATGCGCGACTTGCGCGGCTTGCGGCGAACCTGCTGGGCGGCTTGTCGTGAGGCGATGCGCGCCCGAGCGGCCTGAACGGCACGACTGACGAGGACCTCGCCTCGGTTCTTGTTGTCGTGGAGCCACTGCTCGAGCAGGGGACGCACCGCGCCCTCGACCCACTGCTTGGCTTCGCCGTTGTTGAGACGTTCCTTGGTCTGGCCCTGAAACTGCGGATCCGAGATGAAGATCGAGAGCACGGCGACCACGCCTTCGCGGAGGTCGTCGGCCGTCACCGTGAGGTTCTTTGGCTTGAGCTCGTGGGTCTCCATGAAGTGGCGCATGGCCTTGACCAGCGAGTCCTTCAGTCCCTGCACGTGCGTGCCGCCGTCGGCAGTCGGGATGCCGTTGACGTAGCTCTTCAGCCGCTCGCGGGGAGCATCGCTCCAGGTCATGGCGAGCTCGATGCGGAAGTCGTCGTTCTTCTCGAGAACAAAGGGCGCATCGACCACAGGAGTGGCCCCGGTTCGGGCCACGATGGCGTCGAGGAAGTCGGCCACGCCGCCGTCGTGCTTGAACTCGTGGGTCTCGGAGTTCACCTGGTCGCGGAAGATGATCTTCAGGCCCTTGTTGAGGAAGGCCTTCACCTCGAGCCGCTGGAAGATGCGACCCGGGTCGTAGGTGGTGTCGTCGAAGATCTTCTCGTCGGGCGTGTACGTGATGCGCGTGCCGCTGCCGCGGGCGGGCCCGATCTGGGCGACGTCGCCGGTGGGACGGCCGCGCTTGTAGACCTGCACCCACTCGGAACCATCGCGGCGAATGCGGGCCTCGAGCTTGCGCGAGAGGGCGTTGACGACCGAGGCGCCCACACCGTGCAGACCGCCAGAGGTGGCGTAGTTCTTCTCACCGAACTTGCCGCCGGCGTGAAGGGTCGTGAGGATCACCTCGAGGGCCGAGCGCTTCTCGACGGGGTGCTCATCGACGGGAATGCCGCGGCCGTTGTCTTCGACCGACATGGTGCTGCCGTCGCTGTGAAGCGTGACCTTGATGGTGGTCGCGAAGCCGTTGATGGCCTCGTCCACCGAGTTGTCCACGACTTCCCAGAGCAGGTGGTGCAGTCCATCTGGACCGGTGCCGCCGATGTACATGCCCGGGCGTTTACGGACGGGCTCGAGGCCCTTGAGAACGGCGATGTCACGTGCGGAATAGCTCATGAGTCCACCTCCTCATCGACGGCGACTGGGGGCTCGTCACCCTTGCCCAGCTGCACACTCGTGCTGCGGATCCAGGTGTCGATGGTGCCGCGTTGCAGCACGACATTGCCGCGTCCACCGCGCTTGGAGACGCCAAACTTGCGCTCGGTCACGTTGATGTCGCGGCCCTTGCCGGTGATGACCGCGGGCCCCTGGATGGTGTTCAGGGCCAGGCCAAAGGCCATGATGCGGTCGTCGTCGCGGAGCTTGAGGCCGATGACGCCCTTGGAGACGCCCTTGCGGGGAGGAATCTCCTCGATGGGGAACAGCATGGCGCGGCCCAGTGTCGAGGCGACACAGGCGTTCTCGCCTCCGCGGACGGGCAGCACCGACAGCACTTCTTCGCCCTTGGCGGCGTTGACGCGGCAGTAAAGGCGGCCCGCCTTGGTGCTGGTGTCCTCGTGCGAGGCAATCGGGAAGCGCACCGCGCGTCCATGCACGGTCATCGCCACGGCGTAGGGCGGCGGGGGAGTGCCGTCGGCCAGGGGCAGGGTCTCTTGCACTTCGATGCGGTGGCGTGCGTCGTGGCTGATGACGCCCACGACCCGCTCGCCGTCCGAGAACTTGAAGTGCGCCTGCAGGGGCTCACCGTAGCCGGTTGTCGCCGGAACCTTGTCGACGCGCATGACGTATGCAGCACCGTGGCTGCCGAAGAAGGTCAGCGTGCTTCGGGTGTGGGCCTTGATGAGCCAGCCGATCTCGTCGTCTTCGCGGATGCGGATCTTGTCGAGGTCCGAGAACGAAGACTGGCGCTTGATCCAGCCGCCGCGCGTGACCACGACGTAGGCCTCTTCCTTCACGATGTAGGCGTCTTCGTTGTAGGTCAGGTCGAGCACCGGGGCACCGACGACCGTGCGGCGCTCTTCGCCGTAGAAGTTGCGAATCTCGATCAGCTCGGTGCGAACCACACCCCAGAGGCGCTTCTTGGACGAGAGGATGGTCTCGATGGCCTCGGCCTCGCTTCGCTTCTCTTCGAGCTCCTCGACGATCAGCGCAATCTCGAGCTTGGCGAGGCGGTACAGCTTCAGCTCGAGGATGGCATCGGTCTGGATCTCGGAGAGATCGAAGTGATCCATGAGCTTTTCGGCGGCGTCGCGCTTGCCTTCCGACTCGCGAATCAGGCGAATCGCCTTGTCGAGGTCGAGGAAGATGATCTCGAAGCCTTCGAGCAGGTGAATCCGCTCGCGAAGCTTGGCGAGGTCGTGCTCGAAGCGCCGGCGGACGGTCTCGAAGCGGAAGGTGAGCCAGTGGCTCAGCACCTCGACCAGGTCGAGTCGGCGGGGCTGGGCGACGTCGGTGCCCTCGGTCGGGACCAGGGCCGTGACGTTGACGGGAAAGGAGTTCTCGAGCGGGGTGCGCTTGTAGAGATAGGCCATCACCGCTTCGATGGAGCCGCCCATCTTGACTTCGATGACCACGCGGATGACGTCGGTGGACTCATCGCGGACGTCGACGACCTGCGGAAGCTTCTTGGCCATCACCTCGGCGCCGATCTTCTCGAGAATCGAGGCTTTGTTCTGCCCGTATGGGATCGAGTCGATGACGATGAGCTTGCGGCGGCCCTCTTTCTCGACCGTGTAGGTCGCGCGCATGCGGACCTTGCCGTGGCCGTTCTCGTAGATGTTGATGATGTCGGCGTGGTCGTTGAGGATCTTGCCGCCGGTGGGGAAGTCTGGGCCCTTCACGTAGGCGCACAGGTCGGCGACCGTGCTCTTCGGCTCGTCGATCAGGGCGATGGTCGCGTCGATGACCTCGCGCAGGTTGTGCGGAGGAATGCGGGTCGCCATGCCGACGGCGATGCCCTCGCTGCCGTTGACCAGCAGCTGTGGGAACTGCGCCGGAAGCACGATGGGCTCGAAGCGCTGGCCGTCGTAGTTGGGACGGAAGTCGACCGTCGACTTCTTGATCTCGCTGATCAGCTCCTCGGCGAGAGGACGCAGCTTGCACTCGGTGTACCGCATCGCCGCAGCGCGGTCGCCGTCGAGTGAGCCGAAGTTGCCCTGTCCATCGACCAGGGGGGCGAGGAGCGAAAAGGGCTGCGCCATGCGGACGAGAGCGTCGTAGATCGAGCTGTCGCCGTGGGGGTGAAACTTACCCATCACCTCGCCGACGACTGCCGCGCACTTGCGGTACCGCCCACCAGGGTGAAGCCGCAGCTCGTTGAACATCGTGTAGAGGATGCGCCTCTGCACTGGCTTCAGTCCGTCGCGCACATCCGGAAGCGCTCGGGAGGTGATGACCGAGAGCGCGTACGAGAGGTAGCGCTCACGGGCCGCAATGTGCAGCGGGACCGGCTCGATAGCCAGCATGGGGACTCCGAAGGGAGGGGAGAGGTGGGGAGGGCGAGGGCGCTCGGCGGGGATGCCGGCGGGGACCTCAAGCAGGGCAACTTAGCATAGCTAGCCGCTGCACTGCGGCCTATTCACGATGCCGCTGCACAGGGGGTCGTAGGCCCGCGGCCGATGGCCTGCTCGAGCACTCGCGGGGCGCGCCAGATCTAGCTGTCGAGCCAGACCTCACGGGCGGGAGCACGGAGGTTGTAGTGGCTGCTCATCGCGCGCCCATACGCCCCGGCCACGCCGATCAACAGCACATCGCCCTCTTCGGTGGGGGGGAGTCGCCGGGCGCGTCCGAGGGTGTCGCCGGTCTCGCAGATCGGACCGACCACGTGGGCTTCCCACTCAGCGGGAGTGTCGAGGCGAGTCAGGTTCACGATCGGGTGCCACGATCCGTACAGAGCGGGGCGAATCAGCGAGTTCATGCCGGTGTCGACACCGACGTAGCGCACGTGACCCTTCTGCTTGATCTGGGTCACTCGCGCGAGCAAGACGCCCGCCTCTGCGACGAGGAAGCGACCGGGCTCGAGCCAGAGCTGCCTGGACGTCGCCGCCTTGATCTGCCCGAGGGCATCGTCGAGTTCTGAGAGGTCGAGGGCCTGCTGTCCGGGGCGCTCGACCACCCCGAGTCCCCCGCCGAGGTCGAGGATCTTCGCCGTGGGGAAGCGCTCGACCGCATCGGCGAGAAAGCGCCCAACCTCAGCCCAGTTGTCGGCGCTGCGCACGCCGCTGCCGCTGTGGGCATGCAGTCCGATGACCGTGGCCCCGGCCCGCTTGAGCGCGGCTTCGAGTGCGTCGATCTCTTCCCAGGCGATGCCGAACTTCGAGGCCTTTCCGCCGGTCTGCACGTGCTGGTGATGTCCGCGTCCGCGTCCGGGATCGAGGCGAATGAACACCTCGGCGCCCTTGAAGAGCTCGGGCCAAGCCTGGACCGGGTGCAGGTTGTCGAGGGTGACGTGTACGCCCGCCTTCAAGCCGGCGGCATATTCCTCACGCGGCGCAAAGTTCGGGGTGAACAGGACCTTGCCTGGGGGCAGGGAGCCGAGAACCGAGGACGCGTGGTCGAGCTCACCGGTCGACACCGTCTCGAGCCCTACGCCTTCGCTCCGTACCGTGCGGAGCACTTCGGCATGGGGGTTGGCCTTCATCGCGTACAGCACTTGGTCGGCATGCTTGAGCGCGGTGAGCTGTCGTGCTTGCTGTCGGACGGTCGCACCGTTGTAGACGTAGGCGCAGCCCTGCTCGCCGATGGCCAGGAGCTCATCCCGTCGCTCTTGCCACCAAGCCCGCGTGGTCGCGGTCGGCCGCGGGGTCGTGAAGGTCTGCTCCCAGGTCGGGCCAAGGTCCGCGCGGCTCTCGAAGAGCGAGCCGTGCAGGCGTTCCACGAGCCTTGCCTCTTGGTCCGCATCGACCACAAAGGTGAGGTTTAGATCGCTGGACGCGAGGCTGACCATGTGGATGCGGTGCTCTTGAAACAAGCCAAGCACCGGGCCAAGGCGGTGCATGACCCGCCGGATGCCGGAGCCCACGAGACTGACAGCCGCGGTGCCGCGGACGATTCGGGGACGGCAGTAGGGAGCCAGACGGTCCACGAGCGCGACAAGGGTGTCTTCGTCGACGGCCTGGGAAGGGTCGAGTGAGACGGTGACGCCGGTCTCGGAGGTGCTCACGAGGTCGACGGACAGCCCGAGCTGGGCAAACTCGCCAAATGCCTTCGCGAGGAAGCCGACCTGCTGCCACATGCCGACGGTCTCCATCTCGACCAAGGTGACGCCGTTTCGAGACGAGATGGCCTTGACGCCTTCTGCACCGACGCGGTTGTCGATCACGGTGCCATCGATGTCCGGGTGCGGAGTGCAGCGGATCTGCAGCTCGATCCCGGCGTCCCGGAGTGGAGGAATGCAGCGCGGGTGAAGCACCTTCGCGCCGCAGGTCGCGATCTCCTGGGCCTCTGCATAGCTGAGGTGGCGAAGCAGACGGGCGCTCGGCACCTGGCGTGGGTTGGCCGTGTACATCCCTGGGACGTCGGTCCAGATCTCGCAGCGGGTTGCGCCGAGCTTGGCGGCGAACAGCGCCGCTGAGGTGTCGGAGCCGCCGCGTCCGAGCAACACGGTCCGCCCCGTCGTGTCTCGTGCGATGAAGCCTTGGGTCACGGCGATGGCGCTGCCCGGGAGGGCGGCGTTCAGCTCCGGTTGACGCTCGTGGGCGATGCGGGCCGAGAGAATGCGCACACTCTCGGGCAGCTCCGGCTGGTCCACGGAAGTGAAGAGTTCCCGGGCGTCCATCCAAGTGGCATCGGCCCCAAGACGCTGAAGAAAGGCGGCGCCGAGGCGGGTGGACAAGATCTCGCCCGCGGACAGCATGCGCGCGCGCAGTCGTGGACTGACCTCGCCGATCAGGCTGGCGCCAGCGCACAGTCGCTTGAGGTCTGCCAGCTCCGCATCGATGCACGAGGGCGAGACCTCGAGGTCTTCGGCGTGCTTCAGGTGGCGATCAACCAGGCTCTGGAGGGCCTCTTCGTGGTCGCCGGCGAGAACGGCACGGCACAAGGCCTCGAGCTGGTCCGACACCTTCGACAGGGCAGAGCAGACCAAGACGACCTTGTGGCCCTCTGCGACGCGGTCCACGCAGACCTGGTGGATAGTGTTCCACCGAGCGCGCGATGCGACGCTGGTGCCTCCGAACTTGAGAACGACGATGGACATGGCCGGAGCCCTAACCTCATCGTCCTCGTCGCCACACCACCAGGAAGTTGTTCGCCGGCATCTCTTCGATGCGGTCGATGTGCAAATCGTGTCCTTGCGCCTCGACAATCAGCTCATCGAGGTCGCGAATGCCGTAAGACGGATGCCAGCCACGAACCGTGACATCGAAGGCGGCATTCGACGGGGTCGTGAAGGCGCCGTGCCGCTTGAACGGCCCGTAGATGCACAGCGGAGCCCCTACCCGAAGCACCCGAGCCGATGCGCTCAGGACCGCGCTGCTGGCGGAGCGGGCGGACACATGAAGCAGGTTGCAGGCGTAGATCGCGTCGGCGACGTCGATCGGCCATGGCTGCTGTACGTCGAGCTCAAGTGGCGCCGCCAAATTGGGGTTGTTCACGTGCTGACGCCAAGCTTCGATGGATGCTCGTCGCGCGGCTTCCGGCTCGGTGGGTTGCCAGGTCAGGTGCGGAAACCGCCCCGACATATAGGCGGCGTGCTGGCCGCCTCCGGACGCGAGCTCGACGACCGTGCCCGCGGAGGGCAGCACGCCGGTGAGCACGTCCGCGATGGGCTGCTTGTTGCGATCGGCAGCGCCAAAGAACAGCGCGCCTGGGGGTGCATCGCTCATGGCTCGAAGCCCTCCTCGCCGGTGGTGAAGCTCCAGGTCACTTCCTTCTCCTCGTCGTCCCATGAGAGGTCGATCCACACGGTGTAGGTGGTCAAGGGCTCAAGCGGTTGTTCCGGCACGATGCCCACCGAGTAGGGGAGTGCTGCGGTCTGCGTCGTCGGCCGTATGGTGAAGGTCGCGACCTCTCCGTCGGGACCGGTCAGCCTCCAGTCTCGAATCACCATGCCGTAGGGGTCGGCGCTGCCGAGCTGGCCCGTGCTGCTCCCGACTGTCGCGGTGGCGACGTAGCCGCGAAAACTCGTGCTGAAGTCCTCGTTCAGGAAGGGGGCGTGGGTGGGAATGTCGACGGCACCGTCGACCGGCCAGAGCACGGGGCGCTCGGTGTGGGCGCTGGTTGGCCAGTCGTAGTGCCAGTCGCTCACAGCCCACTCACCTTCGGTCCCGTAGCCAACGGCTCGAAGGCCCGGCTGGAGCACTGCCTGGCGCGAGTAGGGCTCGTGCATGAACGAGGCGACGTACTCCGCAGGCGAGAGGTCGGCCTCTTGGGTGCTGCCCTCCCAGAAGGCGATGTCGCGCAGGCCCCAGTCGTAGCCGAACTCGATGCCCCGCTCGATAGGGTCGACGCCCGTGAACCCGTCGTACGCGGGGTCCTCGAAGAGTCCGTTGCCGGTCGCCTCCCACCCGTTGAGGTCGAGGTAACGGGCGTGTGCTGACGCAGAATCCGAGAGCTGACCGCTGACCCGCGTGCGAAACATGCCGGCGAAGCGTCGATAGCAGTTCACCTCGGCCACCACCGCTGTGGCTGTCGAACCGTCGTCGACACCGGCCTCGCCCGGCGTGCGGGACATGCAAGCTTCCTCGAGGGTGTCGAAGCTCGGGCGGCAGGCCGTCGAAAGGAACAGGCACAGGGCGACGAAGCCAGGTTTCGCGGTCATGAGGCCTCCACCGATGATGTAGCGCACCCATGCGGGCGTTGCCTACTCCCGGGGCGCCCATTCGTCGCTGATCAGGGGGCGACGTGAGTAGGGACCGATGACGAGTACCGTGAGCTTTGGAAGCCGAACGCCATCGAGGCTCTCGACACCGTCGAAGCGCACGATCACACGGTGCTCGCGACCGGGCTGCCACGCGCCGAATGGGCTGTAGTCGAGTTGGTAGGAACCACAGCCTTCAAAGTCGTCGGTGCGGTCGTTCTCGCTGCAGTCCAAGCTGTGGCGGTGGCCCACCGGGTCGACCCAGTCGCGGGCATAGACGGGGTGTGAGAGGCTCGCGCCGCTGAGCTCGAACAGGAACACCCGGTCTTCGAGTGCCTTGGTGTTGGCGATGAGTTCCTGTGCATCGGGGATGGGCTGGAGGGTGCCGGCCTCCTCCCACTTTCCGCGGGTCGAGACCATCCGATCGACGGCGGCCCTTCGCTCGGGCTTGTCGTCGCGAACGAAGCGGTCTTCGTCGTCGACCCAGTGACGGTTGAGCTGGACGACCCGGCCACCCTGCGTCCGTACGATCGCGAGGTCGGGGTCGAGCACGGTGACCTGCTCTGAAGGCAAGAACAGGTAGGCGTGCTCCCACTCTGGGTCGTCCATCGGAATACCCTGCTGCGAGCGACCGGAAGGCATGCTGACGAATGCGGCTTCGCCGGTGGAGCCCCACTTCTCGGGCTTCTGCGGCGGGTTGGTGGACACCTGGTGCGGGAGCACACGGATCCACTCCGTTCTTCGTGGACCGATGCTCGAGTACATGTCCAAAAAGACGTAGGTCTCACCGCAATCGGGCGTCACCAGGTGGGCGCGTGCCCGCGTGCCGGCGGGGATTTCCCAGTCCACTGCGGCGTGGTCGCACTTATCGGCCTTGTAGCCCTCAAGTGGAGCGACTGCTTCGGTGAACCAGACGATGGTCGGCTCGCGCCGCGACGTCGAAATGGTCTCGGCCTTTGCCGGGGGCTTGGCGATGGCCATGGCTAGGAAGAGCGTGATCACAGGCGGTACCCACTGGTGATGCTGCTCTCGAGTGTCGTGCGGTACTTCTCGGCCTCTTCGTCGTCTCTTGGCGGCACTTGCTCTTGGTAGGTGAGCAGGTGCTGCAGCTTGATTTCGCGGTACCAGTTGGAGCGGAAGATGCCGTCCGCGACGCCCTTCCAACGCTTGGCGAGGGATCGGAAGTAGCGCTGGTTGCTCGAGTCCGAGCGGATCTGGTCGTAGTAGCCGGAGTCGACCCGTGCCAAGAAAGCGCGATAACCACGCAGCGCGTGACCACTCGCGACCAGGTCCCCGCTGATGGCGCGTTCTTCCTCTCGGACAAGACGGACGAGATCATCCACGGTGGCGGGGGAAGTGGTGAGCTTGCGGGCGACCACCTCGTAGCGTTCTGTGGCTTCTCTCATGGATTCGGCCTGACCGAGGGCATCGGAGAGCTCTTTGTCTGCGCGGATCAGCATGTCGCGGTCGCCGCCGAGCTCGGCGTGTCGAACCATCTGTTGGGCAAAAGCGATGGCGGTCGGCCACTGGTCCCAGCGCTCTGCAGTCTTGTAGGGGTGGGGGGGGCCTTCGGACCAGGAACGCATGGGGCCGGGATGTTGGTAGTTTTCGACCACCAGCGCGAGCGCTTGCTGGCGCTCCCCCATCAACATGAGGGTCTCCGCAAGCTGGTGCTTGATCTCCCAAGGCCAGAACAGGATCTGGTTGAAGAACCAGTCGCTCTGGCCGTAGGTGCCGGTGGCCTTCAGCGTGTCACGACGCGTCTCGGAGAAGGTGTTGTGCGGCGAGAACTTGCTGGGTGCGTCACCCGGGCGACGCGTCTCTGGGCGATTGGCCTCGATCCAAGCGGTGGTCTGCTCGATGCGCCGCTCTTCGAGCTCGAAGTAGGTCTCGAAGTCGCCGACTATCTGGGCTCGGCGGGCCATGAGCGCAAGGTGTGCGAACTCTTCGGGGCCGGGGTTTGGGACCTGTGCCGCCGGTGCAATGACCTCGTCCAGCTTCGCCCAGGCAGCGTGTGCCTTCTCGATGGCTTCGTGGGCCCAGGCGCTTCGACGGGCACCCACTTCGGCGGAGAGGCGGGTGAGTGCTTCTTCGGCCAGGGTGAAGCCCGGCTCGAGGGTGACCGCCCGTGAGAGCAGCTGCTGGGCATCGGACGATTCGCCAGACTCCATCGCTTCGAGCGCGCGGCCGTACACGTCCACCGTCGACAGCTCGCGCACATCGACCTCGCCGAAGGCCAGGCGGTCGCGGGCGGCCAGGCGAAGCTCGAGGGCGTCGAGGATCGCGAAGGCCAGCTCGTCGATGAGCACGAAGAACTCCTCGCCGCGCTCACCGATCTCTCCGCGGACTTCCTCGCTGGCGATGACCTTGCCGGTCTCGACGTCAACGACCCAGAGGGTGACCGACAGGGCGGGTAGCCTGGCCGAGACCAGGCTTCCGAAAACCATGTAGTCGGCGCCCAGGATTCGGCCGGCCTCGGCGGCCGTCGACGGGTCCACCAACCCGGATGCGCCGAGCTCGATCTCTTGGACCAGGCTGGCGAGCCGCTCGCGCTCGACCACGTCCACAGCCTCGACCTTGGTGAACTTCGACGTCAGCACCGCCGCGACGCCATGCCCTGCGCCATCGAGGGTGGCGTCGCCGGTGTGGTTGTCGATGGCGGCGATCGCGAGCTTGGGGGCTCCGAACGCAGGCGTGCCGACGAACAGCAGCAAGGTGAGGGCGAAGCGAATCACTCGGTCGGTGCCTCTCCGAGCACGAGCCGGTGCACTGCACGGGTGGGGCCCTCGGCCTCGGGAAAGCGAAGGCGTGGTGCGAGCGCGTCGTGAAGACACTCCGCCGTGGGCTCGTCGACGCCCTCGACTTCGAGCTTCGAGAGGGCACCATCGGGAAGCACGGTCATATACAGGCGCGCGATCCCGGTGCCGCAGCCCTGCAGGGACTCTGCGAAGGGCTCGAGTGCGGCTCGGATCGGTGCCTCGTCAAGGGCACCGGTCGTGCTGGTCGGGCCCGGAGCTGCGACCACGCCACCGACCCGCTCACGTCGCGCGGGGAGTGGGGGCGGAGTCGTCGCCGGCGCGGTGACGTCCCCATTGAGCGCCGCTTGATGCAGCGCCGATTTGGCCTCGGTCGCGCAGAAGCCGCGAGGATGTGTGAGCGAGTAGGTCTGCCACAGCGAGGCGTCCGTCCACTCGCGGGCGGCGACACAAGCCTTCACATCGGCCGCGGCCGGAGCGCGCGCGCAGATTCCCTTGGGATGGTCCTCAAGGTAGCTCGACCAAGCCTCGAAGCTGTTGTCCACCTGGGCTCGGGCACACGCCTGGAGATCCGCCTCTGTGGGGGGACTTGCGAGCGCGTGCAAGGTGAACAGGAGGGTGAACATCAGCGTTCCGGAGGTCGGGCGTAGCGATGCCCCGTGGAGGGGTACTACACCTTACCCCCTCCAACCCATCCCTTGATAGAGGGTTGTTGCTGGCTGGGCTACTGGCCACCGATCGGGGTCAGCGCATCGGGCTGGCCAGTCACGCACTGTGGCGCGGCGCGCTAGGCTGCGACGGGAGGTTGGGTGCAACTGGCGAACACACTCGGATCGAGAACGGCAATCATTGCAATCGTACTCGGGCTGTCCACCGTGGCCGAGGCGGGGAATGGACCTTGGGTTCTCGGGCAGGGGGACCAGTCTCTGTACGTCGGGGTGGACTCGCAACGCATCACGAAGCTGTTCGTGCAGGTGGAAGGCGAACGGCAGACGGTGGATGTCGATGCGCGTATCAGCACCTTCTCGGCAAAGGCGGTGCTCGCCTACGGATTGGGCGCTCGCGTCGAGATCGAGGGTGCCGTTCCTTGGACGCGGGTGTGGATGGCGCGCAAGGACCAACTCCCTTGCGGAACGCTGGGCCTCGACGCCTGCCGCACCACCCAGGGAATCGGGGTGATCGAGGGGCGCGTCAAGTTTCTGCTCGCGGACGAGCTGGCTGGTTCTCCCGTGTCGGCATCGGTGGGAGGCCATGCTCGATTTGGTGGGCTGACCCACAGCACACGGGCGCGACTCACCAACATCGGAGAGGGCACGACAGACCTTGGTGGCTTCGCCTCGGTGGGCAGAACTGGCGGACTGGGGGCTGGCTACTGGTCCGGCTACGTCGATTTGTCGGGCATGTACCGCATGCCGAACACGCGCTCCTTCCCGAACGGGGACGGCGACCAGCCTGCTCCGGGCTCGGAGTTCCACGCAGCTTCCGATCTGCTGTTCGCACCGATGTCGGGCGCGAATCTGTCGTTTGGACCGAGCGTTAGCGTGCTCTGGCGTCCGTTTGGTGTCGACTGGGATGCGCTCGATCTCTCGGACCCGGACCGTTTCGGCGCGCTTCGCATCATCTCGCCTCGTGTGGGTGCGAAGGTCATTGTCCGGGACGGCGCCCGAGCGGCCTTCTCGGTGTCGGCACATCAAGCGGTGGGACCCATAAACAACCCAAATCCGTTCACGCTCTCAGCGGGCGTGTCGGTGAATGGCCTGTTCACTCGCGGGAACCGCTAGATGCTCGAACCCGGTGCACGTATCGATGGTCGCTTCGTCGTTGAGGCCCTGATTGGGCAGGGGGGGCTCGCCGAGGTCTACCGGGTACGCCATGTCGAGCTGGGCTCTCTGCACGCCTTGAAGCTGCTGGTCTGGAAGAAGAAGCAGCTCGAGGAACGCTTGATCCTCGAAGGGCGTATTCAGGCCCAGCTGCGGCACCCCAATGTGGTCGCGGTGACCGATCTAGTGCGCCATGACGGGCAGGTTGGCCTGTTGATGGAGTACGTCGATCACGAGTCCCTCGACGACTTTCTGGTGCGCAGCGGGGCGATCCCCCCCGCAGACGCGCTTCAGCTGCTCGCGCCGATTCTTTCAGGGGTCACGGCGGCCCACGATGCCGGTGTGCTGCATCGCGACCTGAAGCCGGCGAACGTGATGCTGGCGCGCTCCGCATCGGGCATTTTGCCAAAGGTCACCGACTTCGGCATCGCCAAGGTCGTCGAAGAAGTGCAGGCCGGACGAACGGCTGCGGGCGTCACGATGGGTACGCCCGGGTACCTCGCCCCGGAGCAGATCCTCGACTCGGCCGACGCCGATCTTCGGGCCGATGTGTTCGCGCTCGGCGCCATTCTCTACGAGATGATCGCAGGACGCCGGGCCTTCGCCGACGCCAACGGCGAGGTCAGTGTTCGGTCGACTCTCGAGGGTGAGGTCGTTCCCCTCGATGAACTGGTCGATGGCTTGGATAAGGGCGTCGCCTCGGCCGTTGCGCGCTCGCTTTCCCGCCGTCGCGAAGACCGCTTCGAGGACTGCCGGGCGTTTGCACGCGCCCTGTACCCGGATCGACCCGAGCTTCTCGCAATGGTCATCGGTCGGCATGTCGGGGGCCCGATCTCGCTCGACAGCAGCATCGCGCTGCCGCAAGGCGGCATGACCCTTCAGCCGATTCCAGAGCCGAGTCTCGAGACCTTCTTGCCAGTCGAACAGGCCGGGGCACCCGCACCGAGCACGAAGACATCTTCGCGATGGCCTGCGTTGCTGCTCGTGGGGGTCGGGGTGTTCGGGTTGGTGTTGGTGGCGTCGGCCGTCTGGGTCGCCAGCCAGACTCCGGCCGAGGCTCCGCCAGAAGGACCTGCCGTGGTGGTCGCCGATCCCGCGCCAGAAGCTGCGCCTCCGGCCGCTGAGCCCCTCGAGGTGGTCACGCCCGCGCCATCGGACGTTGCGGTGGTTGCGCCCGCACCCCCTCCGCCTGTGCCGGTGGCCGAACCTGCGGCGGCCGAGCCCTCCCCGGTCGTTCAGCCCGAGCCCACGCCGGCCGTTCAGCCCGAGCCAGCGCCGGTCGTGGAACCCGAGGTCACACTGGAGCCTGCGCCAGCTGCAGAACCCGAGCCGGTGGTGGAACCCGAGCCGGCGGTCGTTGCGGCACCCGAGCCCGCACCGAAGCCCTTGGCGATTCCCGACTTCTCGGCGTTCGTCGGTAAGTGGTCGGGGACGGCCAACTCGAGGCCCCTCGAGCTGCGGGTGGCCTCTTCGAGCGGCGGCGTGATCGCAGGGGAACTCACGTTCTACCTGGGGCCCACGCCCCGCACGGTTCCCGCGGAGGGGAGCGCGGATGCGGAGACCGGGCAGGTCGTCATTCGCGGCGGAGACTTCGTGCTCAAGGGGACGGCGGCGGGGCCGTCGATGACCGGCACCTACGCTGCGGGCAAGAAGGTGCTGCCTTGGACGCTGGTCAAAGGCGGCTAGGCGGCTTCTGCACCCTTGATGTGTTCAAGGATGCGGTCGGCAATCTCGGGCCAGAGGGGGCGCGGAAGGTCGTGCCCCATGCCGTCGACGAAGTAGAGCTCCGCGTTGGGAATCGCCTCTGCCTGTGCGCGCGCGAAGCGCGGCGGAAACAGGGGGTCTTGGGCGCCATGGAGAATCAGTGTCGGTGCGGTCACGCCACGAAGGCCGTGACTTCGGCTGCCGGAAGCCAGGATTGCCGCGAACTGCCGAATAAAGCCGTCGGTAGAGATGCCGCGCTCCCAGACGACCTCGGAGACCTCGAGGGCGCGCTCTGGATCGATGGCGAAGCGACCGCTCCCCAGGCTGTTCTGAAGCTTGAGCAGCTTGGCGCGGTAGTCTGCGGCGGACTTGGGTGCGGGGCCGAACAGCGAGGCAAGGGCGCGGAGGCCGGGCGTTCCGAGCTTTCGAGAGCTGGTCGTCGACATGATCGACGTCAACGAGTGAACCCTCTCCGGATGTTCGATCGCGATGGTCTGCGCGATCATGCCGCCCATCGAGGCGCCGACGACATGCGCTCCGGGGGCATCGAGCTTGTCGAGCAGGGCGATGGCATCGCCGGCCATGTCCGACACCGTGTACGGCGCGTTCACGCGCCTGCCTAGCAGCATGCGTCCGATCATGGGGGCGAGCGACGGGGCGGGCTCCTCGGCGCGTGGCGATTCGCCACAGTCCCGGTTGTCACAGCGGACGACCCGAAAGCCTCGGTCGGCGATGCGCTGCATCAGCGGCTCGGGCCAGAGCACGCGCTGCGCGCCAATTCCCATCAGCAACAGGACGGTGGGACCTGTTCCGATGCTGTCCCATGCGAGCTCGACGGGTGGCATGTCAGGTCTGGCGGTTGCGGAACAGCAGTGAGCCGAATCCCAGAATGCAGAGCACCGCAATGCCGGTGTACAGCGGGTTCGACATCGCCGCCGCCACTGCGTCGTCCACGCTGGACATCAGCTCGGTCGAATCGAGGCGAACGAGTTGTTGAGCGAACACAGGCACGAGCCCTCCGTTGATTTTCATACCTACACGACATTACCCTGTCAGGTGGAAGGAGGCTTCTTGGAGCCAGGTTCGTCGCTCGTACCCGCAGAGAAGCGGGGCGCGACCCATGGAGAAGGAACGCAGGATGCGCCTACGCCGCCCGATGTAGTGGGTGTTCCTTGGGGTGGACCCGAGTTTCTACACCTGCTGGCGCTGTATGCCGGTAGCTTCATCGCTACGTGCAGCATCATCCTCGGGGCTTGGTATTTGGTGCTGCGCCCCGAACCGCAGAGCCCGGACGACCTCCGCTCCACGGTTCGTGAAGAGGTTCGTGACGCGTTGTCGGCGACGAGCATCACCGGGGTGTACGCCGGGCGACTGGGTGAGGAACCCGTTTCGTTCCGTATCGAGTTGACCAGTGGTGGCGAACTCTCCGGTTTCGTGCAGCGACGTGGCGAGGAGGTGGCTGCCACCGGCACCCAGACCGATGATGCCTTCACCTTCGTCGAGACAGGGACGGGCTGGGTTTGGACCGGAACGGCCACTGAAGCCGGCATCTCCGGAACTGCCCGAAACAGCACCGGGGCCCAAGGCACCTTCAAGGTGGAGCGCTGATGCTGATCATCGGAGAGCGCGAGGGACGCTGGTTCATCGAGGACCTAGCACTGGCGGGCGAGACCCGGCTGTTCAAGGTGGCGCACACACGCAACGGTCAGCACGGCGTGCTTCGCCTGTTCACGGGAGACGAGGCGGGGCAGGCAGCTGCCGAACGTGCCGCGTCTGCGCTTCAGGGCATGGACCACGCGAGCATCCCAAGCCTTCTTGACCGCGGTGAGACCCGCGATGGCGAGCCGTGGATTGTCACTGAGGCCTTCGAGGGACGCTCGGTCGGCGACCTCATCGCCTTTGATCCCATGGAGCCGACTCGGGCCGCGCGAATCTTCGAGCACCTCGGCGAAGCGATCGCCCATCTTCATGAGCGCGGATGGATTCACCGCGACGTGAACCCCGAGACGATCATCGTCACCGATGAAGACGAGGTGTGGCTAATTGGCTTCGAGCACGCCCTCACGTCCCGTTCTCTCGAGAAGGTGGACGACCCCACCTTCGGCCCACTCGGCTACGTCGCCCCCGAAGTACTCCGCCTGTACACCGATCACGGCCACCGGGCCGACCTCTACTCAACAGGGGTCGTGCTCTACGAGGCGATCACGGGTCGGTCCGCCTTCCCCGCCGCCATGATGGACACGAGCGCCAACCAAAAGGCGCGCTCACTGGCTTGGAAGACGCGGGACCGAGTGCTCGATCCCGGGCCCGATCAACCGCAGTGGCTTCGGGGTCTGGTGAAGAAGGCCACGCAGCCCGACCCCACCAAGCGGCTGAAGGACCACTACGCGCTCCTGGGCTGGCTGGACGCGGCGCGTGAAGAGTGGGATGAGCCCGAGGAGGAGGCTCCGTCGGCACTGGCGTCGCTGCCTCCTTTCCAGATGGGTGCGCCGAGCATCAAGCCGTCGATCTTGCCGAGCATTGGCCCGTCAATTGGCCCCCCGGCGTACACGTCCGCTCCTCAAGGAGACCAGCGCCCGCCGGCGCAGGTGATCTACAAGCAAGAGGCGCCACCGCCAGCGCTTCATGGTGTGGTCGCTGGCCTGCTCGGAGCCGTCTCTGGCGGCGTGCTCTCGGCGCTTTGGATTCTCGTCGACTTGGGCAAGCTCTAGGGCACGGCTCTAGAACCGGTAGCCCGCAGAGAACACCCACGAGAAGCCGCTGGTCGGCCGTTGGTTGCCCGACCACTCGAACAGCTCGACCGTGTCTCCAGACACATCGTCGAGCTCGACAACGTCGGTGGTCCGGAAGCGAACGCCGACGAGGTAACGAAGCTCGAGTCCGGCGGTGAAGCCATTCGGAGCGACGCCGGCGACGCCGACACCCATGCCTGCTCGCAGGCCTGCGGTCGAGAAGTTGCCGTTCCCGCGGAGATCGTCGCTGTCGACGCGTGCACGAAACCGCGTCAGACTCGGTCCGGCGAGCAGGACGGCATAGGGGTCGAGGATTTCGAAGTTCGAGTAGTGGAAGGTTGCGCGGGCCGCCACTCCCGTCTCGACGAGGCGCCACCGCAGGTTCAGGTCGGTGCTTGCCCCAACCACGGTGCGACTCAGGAGTTGCAGGAACCAGGGCTGGCCGTAGTAGGCCTCCGCGCCGAGTCCGATCGAGAGGTCGCCCGCCTTGTAAACGCTTCCATCGACCGTGAGCTGGAGCTCATTCCAGGAGAGGAACGAGGTGAACAGGGACCAAGGCCCGTAGTTGGCTCCGGTGAACGCCAGCCGCACCTTCACCTCGACGGCCCCTGGCTCGAAGGCGGCGGGCGCGTGCCCCGGGCTCTCGACCTCGACGGATTCGACTAGAGCGGGCGGTGGGGGCAGGGGAGGAGGGGGCAGCAGCGGCATGGGCGGATGCTACACGCCGTGGATGCATGCGTCTGGGTCGATCGCGATGTTGACGGTTCTCTGAAGGGTGGCGCTTGTGTTCGCGCCCCGCGAGTGGGTTCAAAGCCGTTTGCATCCGCGGGCTGTGCCTTCGCTTTTTGGGGCGGCGACTCGGTTTCTTCGGCTGATCCAACAAAAAATGAAGTTTGTTTGAATGGTCGGCGGATTCAAACGTAAGGCATGGTGTCCCTGACGAATGGAGAGCAACATGCGCGTCCTCACTCTTGCAACGACCCTTGCCATGCTGGCGGCCTGCGACGGCGGCCTGCAGTTCAGCCACACTTCGACGCTGAACCAGGACACACGCGGCGTTGCGCTGAATGACAGCGATGATGCTCGCGTCGGAATGAGCGGCACCACCTGCGACGTCGACACTGACTACGGCTCCATCGGCACCGACTACGACTACCCGGGCAGCGAGGACACCATCCAGGACTCGACCCCCGAGAAGGTGGTCGTCACGTCCGGCAACGGCCTCCACATCCAGGACCGTGGCCCCGGAATGGGCGACGGCCGTGAGGACTACGACCTGCCCACCGCCGAATACTCCGAAGGCGTCTTGATCGAAGACGGTGCCGTGGTTCTCGGTCACACGCCAAGCGGCTGCCATGTCAGCTGGCGGGGCCCGGAGCTCGACAACACGGTTCACCTCAAGCCCGATGTCTGCGCCTCCGGCCCGGCTCTCGAGGCTGACCCCGTGCTCGGCACCGCGTGGGTCGGGACGGCCGACGGTATCTACACCGCACCTCCCGAGGCCGACGCCGGCGTGAGCACCATCACCGAGACGCCCGCTGACCTGCTGGCCTTCGATGACTCCACCGGCTTCATGTACGCCGCCCTCAAGGGCTCCAACGAGGTTCGCGCTCTCGACCTCGACGGGAACGAGGTCTGGGTCACCGACGTCATGGCACAGGTCACGGACCTCGAAGACTTCGGCAGCCGGTCCAGCGCGCTCGTCAGCGTCACCCACGACGACGGCAGCGGCTCTGTCCTGGTGCTCGACGGCCTGACCGGCCAGATCACTTCCGAGATGGGCACGCCCGATGGCAACCAGCGCATCGCTTCGTCGGCTGGCGGTGGCCAGATGGCGCTGGTCCGCGACAACGAGGTTCACTTCTACCAGGCCCACAACGGGTTCAACATGGACTTCGGAGACATCGTGGAAATCGCGGACGGCCTCGAGTAAGCAGCCGCCGTTCGATGGCGAGGGCGTCGGTTTACCGGCGCCCTCTCTCATTGGATCTTTGCCGGCCGAGCGGCACGCTCTTGCTTTTGCCTCCGCGCTCGCTACGATGGGCGGTCTATGCAGGGCTTCTGGCCCCGGAGGCAGATTGATTCGCTTCTCCCTGAACGGGAAGACCCTCGAGGCCGACACATCGCCAAACACCACGTTGCTCGACTTTCTTCGGCAAGAACAGCGCCTCACCGGCACCAAGGAAGGCTGCGCCGAGGGAGACTGCGGAGCCTGCACGGTCGCGCTCCTGGACCCAGATGCGGTCGGTGGGCCCGCATGGCGTGCGATCAACAGCTGCCTGACGCTGCTTCCGATGGTGAATGGACGCACGTTGGTGACGGTTGAGGGACTGTCGGACGGCGAGACCCTACACCCGGCACAACAGGCGGTTGTGGAGCGCCTCGGCTCTCAGTGCGGCTACTGCACCCCCGGTGTGGTGATGAGCCTCTTCGAGAGCTGCTACCGCGATGACGCGGCTTCCGAGGCCGCTCAGAGCGACCAGATGTGCGGAAACCTCTGCCGCTGCACCGGCTACCGACCGATTCAGGATGCGGCGAAGGATGTCGCTGGATGTCGACCTGCCGATCGCTTCGCTGCGGCGTTGGTTCCTGCAGTGACAGATCCATCGGGGGCGTGGACGCGCGGAGACGAGAGTTGGTCGATGCCCGACGACTGGTCGGTGTTCTTCGATGCCGTCGAGCAAGAAGAGGCTCAGATCGTCTGCGGCGCCACGGACCTCGGCCTGCAGGTGACCCAGCGCGGGGTTCGCTTCAGCACGCTGGTGTCCGTCGAGAGCCTTCCTGGTCTGCGTGACCTTCACGTGGATGGAGATGTCGTTCACATTGGCGCGGCGGTGCCGTTGACCGACCTCGAGCGTTTCGCGGCCGAAGAGCTGCCCGTCGTCGCGCGGATGTTGCGCTTCTTCGGGTCACGCCAGATCAAGCACCGGGCCACCCTTGGCGGAAACCTCTGCAACGCCTCACCCATCGGCGACATGGCTCCGGTGATGCTCGCCCTCGACGCGACGCTCGTGCTGCGGAGCCGCGCGGGTGAGCGCGAACTTCCGATTCGTGAGTTCTTCCTCGGATACCGCCAAACTGCGCTTGCGGCCGGCGAGGTCGTTGCTGCCATCCGGGTGCGAAAGCCAGGGCCATCCGCCCGAGTCGGGGCCTACAAGGTGTCGCGCCGGCGCGAGATGGACATCAGCGCGGTGGCGCTGGGGGCCTGGGTCGAGGTCAGCGATGGTCTGGTCATCGCGGCGCGTCTCGGCTTCGGAGGCATGGCGGCGACGCCCAAGCGCGCCAGTGCGCTCGAAGCGGCACTGGTGGGGCAGCCCTGGACCATCGATGCGGTCGAGCGGCTGATCGGCCACCTCGACGAGGACTTTCAGCCCCTCTCTGACCATCGCGGATCGGCCTGGTATCGCCAGACGGTCGCGAAGAACCTGGTGCGCGGCTTCGTCGAGGAGACCGAGCACGCGTCCTTTCAAGCCTTGCCGGATCGACCGCTCTCCACCATCGTGCAGGTGTCCAAATGAGCAGTCCGCTGCACAAGAGTGCGTCCCACGAGAGCGCGGTCGGCCACGTGACCGGACGGGCCCGCTACGTCGACGACATCGCCGAGCCCCACGACACCGCGCACGCGGCAGTGGCGACAAGCACAGTGGCCGCGGGACGCTTGCTCGGACTTGAACTCACGGCGGCCCGCGCCCTGCCCGGAGTGCTTGGCGTCTACTCAGCGGCCGACATCCCCGGTGTGAACCGCATTGGGCCCATCGTGCACGACGAGCCACTACTCGCCGAGGACCAGGTGTTCTTCCACGGGCAAGCACTCGCCGTCGTTGTGGCTGAGACCCGCGAGGTCGCTCGTGCCGCGGCGGCCCTGGTGAAGCCCCAGATCGAGCCGACACTTCCAGTGCTGACGATGGATGAAGCCATCGAGCGGGCAGACTTCCACACCGACGCCCACGTGATCGCTCGCGGAGACGTCGAGCAGGCGCTCGCTTCCGCTGCGGTGGTGGTTGAGCAGGACGTTCGCACCGGCGGGCAGGACCACTTCTACCTCGAGACCCACGGCAGCTTCGCCCAGCCCGTCGAGGGTGGGCTCAAAGTGACCTCTTCGACCCAGCATCCCACCGAGGTTCAGCGCGAGGTGGCGGCGGTGCTCGGCAAGCCGGCGTCTACGGTCGTCTGCGAGGTCGCTCGACTCGGCGGGGGCTTCGGCGGCAAGGAGTCCCAGGCCTCCCAGTTTGCCTGTCTTGCGGCGATGGGGGCTCACTTCACGGGTCGACCGGTGAAGCTGGTGCTCAAGCGGCATGAAGACATGGCGTGGACGGGCAACCGGCATCCCTTCTTGGGCCGCTACCGCGCTGGGTTCGATGCCCAAGGCAAGCTCGTCGGCTTTGCGGTGAAGATCTACTCGAACGGCGGCTGGACCAGTGATCTGTCGAGTCCCGTGATGGACCGCGCGCTGTTTCATCTCGACAATGCCTACCGAATTCCGGCGCTGCGCTTCGAGGGACGTGTCTGTCGCACCAACTTGCCTTCGAACACGGCCTTCCGCGGCTTTGGCGGCCCCCAGGGCGTGGCGGTGATCGAGGATGCGATGGAGCGCGGTGCCGCTGCGCTTGGCATCGACCCGGTCGAGCTGCGGCGTCGCAACTACTACGTCGATGGCGACGCGTGCCCCTACGGCCAAGTCGTGGACAACGTGCGGCTTCAGCGCATCACCGACCAGCTGCTCGAGAGCGCGGACTATGTCGCTCGACGCGCAGAGATTGACGCCTTCAACGCATCGTCCCGCTGGATTCGTCGCGGCATTGGCTTCGTGCCCCTGAAGTTCGGGATCAGCTTTACCGCCTCCCTGCTCAACCAGGCAGGCGCGCTGGTGCTCGTCTACGCCGACGGCTCAGTGCAGCTGAATCACGGCGGCACCGAGATGGGGCAGGGCTTGTACAGCAAGATGCTCGCGGTGGCAGCCGACACCCTGGGGGTGCGTCTCGACCAGATCCGCCACATGGCGACCTCGACCGAGAAGGTGCCGAACACCTCGGCAACGGCGGCGTCCTCGGGCACCGACCTGAATGGCGCAGCGGTGCTCGATGCTTGCACCACTGTGCGGGAGCGCATGCGTCCGGTGGCCGCCGAGATGCTCGATTGCAAGCCCGACGCGGTTCGTTTCGTCGACGGAAGCTGCGTCGCTGGCGACAGCTCCGTGCCTTTCGCAGATGTGGCCAACCTCTGCTGGGTCAAGCAGATTTCGCTCTCTTCGACCGGCTACTACGCCACCCCCGGCATCGCGTACGACGCCGAGACGGGCCGAGGCACGCCGTTTTTCTACTATGCCTACGGCGCGGCCTTCGCAGAGGTCGAGGTCGACGCGCGGACGGGGCAGTACGGCCTGGTTCGGGTCGATATTCTGCAGGATGTCGGCGACAGCCTGAACCCGAGCATCGACCGAGGACAGGTCGAAGGTGCCTTCGTGCAAGGGCTTGGCTGGCTCACCGTCGAGGAGCTGATCTACGACGACAGCGGACGGATGGCGACCCATGGGCCCTCGACCTACAAGATTCCGGCGGTCGGCGACATCCCCGCGGACTTCCGGGTCGCACTGCTCGATCGCTCGGCCCAGGAGGGCGTGATCGGTGGCAGTAAAGCCGTCGGCGAGCCTCCGTTCCTACTTGCCTTCGCGGCGCTCGGCGCGCTTCGCCATGCCGTCGGTTCGTTCGGTGGACTGCCCGAGATCGCAGTTCCTGCGACCCACGAGAGTGTGCTGCGCGCCATCGAGGCGCTTCGCTAGCCGAAGCACTGCCCCATGCCGCGGTAGGTCGGCTCGCGAGCCACGATCACACCGTCCTCGACGAGGAGGTACTCGGCGAATCGCTCGGCGAGCTCTCCGCCTTTTGCGTGGCGGCAGACCACGGGGTCGCCCACCCGTAGTGCGGTTTTCCCCAAGGTGAGGGGCGTCTGCACCTCGCCGAAGCCCTCGAGATCGAGGGGTGCCATGCCTTCGGGCAGGTGCACGATCGGAAGGCGGTCTGGGCCGGCGCTTCCACTCGCGATGAATCCGCCGCCGGCGCAGGTCACGAAGCCCTCGTCGCTCACGCGAGACACGGCGAGCGCGAAGAACGCCGCCGGGAGAAGCGGCAGGTCGGCATAGCCGTCGAAGAGGTGGGGGCAGAGAAAGCCAGAGCCGGCTGTGATTTCGGTGACACTGGGGTCACCTGAAGTGAAGCGTACCGACCCCGTTCCGCCGCCGTTCACCAGGGCGATGTCGAAGCCAGCCTCACGAAGTGCGGCGAGCACGTGTGCACGGCGATCGAGCACCATCGGCTTGCTACGGCGCTTGATGAAACGTCGAATCGGGTCGAGGTGGCGGCTCGTGGGGTTGTGCTCGCGAATGCCGGCGATCTGAGCCTCGTAGGCAAGCACCGAGTCGAGGAGGACTCCAGGACTCTCTGCGATGCAGTGGGCCACCCGCATCGCATGCTCGGCGCTGCGGACCGGAGAACGTCGCACGCCGAAGTGCTGCCCGAGCGTCCGCCACGAGGCGTCGATGTCCAGACAAAGGCGCAGCTGGACTCCACCCGCCTGGGCTGCGTGTGAGAGCAAGGCGACGTGCTCTTCGCTGTCGACGGCCACGCGGATGGTGGTGGCGCCGGCGAGCTTTGCGAGTGCCGCAGCTTCGCTTGCCCGCGAGATGGGGTAGGCGAGCAGGAGGTCGTCGAATCCCTGCTCGGCCAGAAAGCAGGTCTCGGCGGCCGTGAAGGTCATCAGGCCTTGGAATCGGTCCCCGCCCCAATCGAGCAGGCGTCGCAAGAGGCCGACATGACGGACGGACTTGGAGGCCACTCGCAGGGTGACTCGGTTGCCCATCTGAGTCTGCAGGAGCTCGAGATTCGAACGCATGGCGTCGAGGTCGACCCACGCGACGGGCAGGGCCTCTTCCGCGAGAATGGCTTGCGTGGCCGGGTAGTTCACTGCCGCTCCAGGCGTGCGGCGAGGGCGTCTGCTGCCTCATCGATAGCGGATTCAGCGTCGACTCTGTCCGGGTCGAGCTGCTTCTGGGTCACGATTCCGATGACCGTGCCCACCATCAGGGTGGCGAAGGCGTCTGCGTTTGGGCCGGCCGAGAGGGAGCGCGCCTGGGTCCGGTACACGCGGAACAGCTCCTGGTTGACGCGCCGCGCCTTCGGGTCGTGATGGGCCCGGGCCCAGAACGACAGGAGGATCCGCGCCGCTTCGGGATGATCGAGAAAGCCATTCACCTTCGAGCGAAGCACCGCACGCACCTGGGACGCGAGATCGGAGCTCGCCGACACATCGTCTCGAGTCGCCCCGTCGATCTCGCGAATCGCGGAGTCGAGCACGGCGGCGACGATTTCGTCTCGGTTCTCGAAGTGGTAGGTGATCACCCCTCGAGTGAAGCTGACACTGCGCTCGAGCTTGCCGAAGGTGAGGGCTTCGATGCCCCCGTCGGCCACGAGCTTGCGGGCCGCATCGACGATCTCGGCGCGGCGCAGGTCGCGGACAGATGGTGCCGCGCTAGGCACTGGCCGCCTGGCGAACAGTCTTCTTCTTGGCGGTGGCAACGGCCTTCTGGGCGCGTTCAGGCCACTGCGAGACATCATCCGCAGGCCAGAGGACGGTGTCTCCGTCGTGGTGAGAGAGCAGCTCCTTCATCGGCTTGCGAAGCACCTTGGCGGCGGCGACCAGGCCCGACATCGTCGCGCCCGCAACGCCGTGCCCAAGGGTGGCCGAACCACACAAGTACAGGTCCTTGACCTCGGTGCGCACCTGGAAGGCCCAGGGGCCGACCTGCCACGCGCTCTTCTCGGTTCCGTACATGTTTCCGTCCACCGACTTCACATAGTAGCGGTTGGTTGCCGGCGTGCCGATGTCAGAGAACACCAAGTTGTCCGTTACCCCCGGCACCACGTGCTCCGCGGTCTTCAGCATCGCGCCTAGCACGTGCTTCTTCATCTCGGAGTAGTCCTCGGGGCGGCTTCCGAAGCTACCCGCGTACTTCTTGAAGACATCGGGCGTGATCAAGTTGAAGGCCTCGAAGGTGTGGGTCGTGCCCTTCACCTTGGAGCGGTCCTTGAGCGAGGTGAACGTCACGAACATCGCTTCGTATTCGGCGTTCTTGAGGCAGCTTCCGCGCTCTGCCTCCGCGTAGGTTGCTTCGATGTCTGTCGTGCGGTTGTACCAGTAGTTTCCGGAGTCGTAGCCCTGGGCCTCGAGGTCCATGTCGACAGCGCCGAAGAGCGACAGATTCGAGAGCGACCACTTGGTCTTGTTGAGCTTCTTTGCGGTCTTCGACGAGACGTGCTCGAGCCCGAGCATCGACCGCAGCGTCAGGTCCGGGTCTGCATTCGAGATCACGGATCCGGCGCGAATCTCGTCCCCGTTGCTGAGCTGTACGCCCGTGGCACGAGGGCGGTCCCCGGAGCTGTCGACGAGAATCTTCGCGACCTCGGTCTCGAGCAGAACCTCGGCACCGTGGCGCTTGAGCTCGCGCATGTACGCCTTGGGAATCGCCTGGGCCCCCCCCTTCGGGTACCAGCCGCCCTCGAAGTAGTGGTTGACCACGGAGGCGTGCAGAGCGACGGGGACGCGCGACGCCGGCAGGCCGTGGTCGCCTGCCTGGATGGTCACCACCGCCTTGAGGAAAGGGTCCTTGAGGTACTTGTTCTGGAGGTGCGCCAACGGACGCATGCCCCAGCGTGCCAAGTTGGGGGTGCGGAAGGGCATCGAGAGCAGGTCGCGCTTGCGGCTCTTGCCCATGTTGGCCTTGAGTTCTTCGGCCACGGAGCGAAGGGTGCCCATGTATGCGCGAATGCCCGCGGCCTCGGCCGGGAAGGTGTCGATCAGGCGGCTGACGAAGGTCTCGAAGCCGCTGGGGATGTCGAACTTGAAGTCATCGCCGATCAGCACATGGTCGTAGCCGTCGGGGTTCAGCTCGAGCCAGGTCAGGTGCTTGGCAAGGCCGAGTCCTTCGTACACCGCGCGCATGTCGCCGCCGGGTCCGAGATCGCCAACGTAGTGAACGCCTGGGGAGTACTGAAAGCCGCCGAGTGGGAAGCTGTGGCACCAGCCGCCGGGCATGTAGTGCTGCTCGCAGACCACGACCGTCTTGCCTGCCTGGGCACAGGCGAGGGCGGCGGTGAGGCCGCCTGCTCCGGAACCGATCACAAGAACATCGACATCGCGCATGGGGAACTCCAAGATTGTAACGGTCATTATGGGGCAGATTATAACGACCGTTATTGAGTCTGCAACCTCGGCGATGGTTATCGTCCTGCATGCTCACGAATGCGGACTACACGGCCATCTCCTCGCAAGGGCGCGACCCTGACGAAGCGCGCCACTGGCTCGAGGTCCTCGCGGGCCCCCGGCGCTTCTGCAGCTTGATTCGGCCGGCAGTGGTCGGTGACGGTCTCGTTGACCTCCCGCAGGATGGGTCCCTCGAAGCCTACGCGAATCGGGCTGCGGCACGCGGGCGGGTCAGTAGCTTTGTGCCTGCCTCCGGAGCCGCCACACGCTTGGCATCGTCGTTGACCCCGGAGGCGCTCGAGCGTCTCCCCCACGTCGCGTCGGCCCTCGGGGCGCTGGACCCGAGTCGGCTTCCGAAGGCTCTTGTGCCGGTGCATGACTACGGCTCCAGCACGCGTACGGCGCTCGAAGAGCATCTCCGCGAAGCAGCGGCACTGTCCATCTCCGACCAAGGGACGGTCCGCGTGCACTTCACCGTGGGACGAGACGACGTCGATCGCTTCCGTGAGGCCGCCGCCCAGACCCGCATCACGGGTGTGGATTTTCAGGTGGGGTTGTCGGTACAGGATCCGCGCACCGACACGCCGTACGTTCGAGCCAACGGTGAAGTGGTGCGCGCTGGCGATGGCCTGGCTTTTCGACCGGGTGGGCACGGCGCACTCCTCTCCAACCTCAACGCCCTCGACGCTGACATCGTCCTGGTCAAGAACATCGACAATGTGGTGGTGGACCGGCTTCGGGAGCCGGTGCTCCGTGCCCGTCGGCAGCTGCTGGGGCTCGCCGTCTCGTTGCAGGCCTCTCTGAGGCGCGCTCGTGAACACGGCGAGGAGGCGCTGCGAGCCTGGTTTCTCGAGCACACGGGTGAGCAAATCGCCGACCTCGACGCGGCGGTGGCGCGGCCACTTCGGGTCTGCGGAATGGTTCCCAATGCGGGACAGCCGGGTGGGGGACCGTTCTGGACGATGCGCGGCCTCCAGATTGTCGAGGGTGTCGAGATCGACCGCGGAGATGCGTCTCAGGCCGAAATTCTATCGGCAAGCACGCACTTCAATCCTGTGGAGCTGGTGCTGTGTGTACGCGACCTCGATGGCGAACCCTTTGATCTCATGCAGTTTGTCGACGCAGAACGCCCGCTATTGGCTGATAAGAGGGTCGGTGGCGTCGCTTGTCGGGTGGTTGAGCGTCCTGGGCTGTGGAACGGCGGGATGTCGAACTGGATCACCGTGTTTGCAGCGGTCCCGGCGTGTGTCTTCGCCCCGATAAAGACAGCGGAAGACCTCTTCTCCGAGGCTCATCGCGCTCAGTAGGGCACGGCTTGTGCGGCGGGCGCGCCGTTGACGGTCCACTTGCAGAATTCGGATCTTCAACCGGAATGCACGGAGTAGGGCGGTCTATGGTGTTTGCGCTGTCCTAAGCGGGCCCAGCCTGCGATACTGCGGCCGTCGAGGATTACTCGTGAGTCAATCGCCCAGAACTTGCGCCCGCTGCGGCGGTGTCACGCACTCTTCCTTCGTCAAGGGTCTGCCTGTCGACAAGTGCAGTGCCTGCGGCGCCGTGACCTTGTCGGAAGCGGACCTGCACGAAGTCGTCGGCGAACTGAACACCGAGGACGCCCCCACGGACTGGGCACCGACCGAAGAAGCGGACCGCACCGTTCTGCAGTCGCTTCCAGCTCAGGCATCGCCCGACGATGAGACGGCCATTGGTGGGCCTGACCTGCCGTTCTCGATCGAGAGCAAGCCGCCCCCGCCGAAGCGAAGCCGGGCGCCAGAGCCCGTCGAGTTCGCAGCACCACCCATGCTCACCGAAGAGTTCGAGTACGCGAACCTCGCCGACGTCGACCGCACCGAAGAAGCCCCCAAGCTGACCATGCCGGTGCGCGGGGCCGCGATGACGGGTGAGCCGCAGATCGATCTCTCATCGCTTCGCGAAGCTTCGGCACCGCCCGCCCGTGAGATGGGCCCAGCCCCCGCGAGCGACTTCAACGACGAGCCGACGCGCCCTGCCTACCCGATGGAAGGAACCCTCGAGCCCGCTGACGACGTGGGTCACTACATGGCCGAGCGCGAGCGGCGCCGGCAGACCTGGGTGTTCGCAGCGATTGGCGCAGTCGCCATCGTCCTGATTGTCGCGGCGACAGGGACTATCTCCTACCTGCGCGTCGCTGCGCCGGCGGACGGGTCGAGCACGCGTCCGGGGCTCTCCGAGGTGATCAGCTCCTCGGATGGTCGGGTCGCGGTCGAGGTCGAAGAGCCTTCGGTGGCCGACATGCTTCCGCCTGCGCCCCGTGCCAAAGCGCCGGCTCCTGCCCCCGAGATCAAGATCACGCGAACGGCCCCACGGGTAGGCCCGACACGCGTGGTTCGCGCCCCCGTCCCGGTGGCTGTCCCGGTGACGGCGCCGGCACCTTTGTCGGCTGCGACGCCGGCTCCGGCTCCCTCATCGACCGGGTTCGCTAGCCTGCTCAAGCAGGGTTGGTCGTCCGTTTCGGGCGATCCGGCTTCGGCGGTGATCAGCTTCCGCAGTGCGCTCGATCGGCGGCCCGGTGACGCTGAAGCGAGCTACGGCCTCGGCTACGCGCTCTGGCGTCTCGAACGTCAGAGCGAGGCTCTGCCGCACCTCTGCCTTGCGCTTCGTTCTGGTGGTATCGATACCCAGCGCGAGGTCAACGGCATGCTCGCTCGGAGCAGCCTGTCCTGCGACTGAGCCACGGTTTACGCCACCGTGGCGACTGTGGGCTGGCGCTAGGCGGCGTTGACGGCCGCCTTGACCTCTTCGATATCGGGAAGCACGCCGGGGTTGGCGCCCTGCCAGCTCCAGGCCACGATTCCATCCGCGTTGACGATGACGACGGCGCGCTGGGCCGAGGTGTAGCCAGGCATGCCTACGAAATTGTCGTAGGCCACGTCGTAGGCGCGAACAGTCGAGCGGGTGTAGTCGGTGAGCAACGGGAAGCTGAGCGCATTCTGGCTCGCAAAAGCGAGGTTCGTGAACAGTCCATCGACGCTGATGCCAAGCACCTTGCTGCCGAGCTCGTTGAACTCGGCGAGAGCGTCCTGGAGCGAGCAGAGTTCCTCCTCGCATTTCCCGGTGAAGGCTGCGGGGAAGAAGGCGAGAACCACGGTCTGGCCTCGGAAGTCCGAAAGGGTGAGCGTCTCTCCCTTTGCGTGGAAGAGCGTAAAGTCAGGTGCGGGATTTCCTGGAGCGATAGCCACGGTGGACCTCTGAGTAGAGTGGTGTGTTCCTCTGCCGCTAACGCGGCCCGGCCCGGCGCGGTACGCTCCCGCCTCGAAGGAGTTCTATGACGCTCTTGGATCAGTCGGCTCGGCAACTTGCGGCGGGGATCCGATCTCGAGAGGTCAGTCCCCTCGAAGTCGTCGACGCGCATATTGCCCGCATTGAACAGGTGAATGGCGCGATCAACGCGCTCGCCGTGGACCGGTTTGCAGCGGCCCGGGCCGAGGCGCGTGAAGCCGGAGAGCTGATTGCACGCAGCGATCCGCGCGAGTTGCCGCCACTCCTTGGTGTCCCGTTTACCGTGAAAGAGTTTCTCGCAGTGTCGGGCATGCCGCAGACGGGAGGCCTGGTGCGGCGTCGTCATCACATCGCAAGTGAGGATGCGACGACGGTTGCGCGGGTTCGTCGGGCTGGAGCCATCTGCCTTGGTGTGACCAATGCAGCGGAGGCGGGCCTGTGGAGCGAGACCACCAACCGCGTCTATGGGCGTACACGCAACCCCTGGGATCTCCGCCGGACATCCGGTGGCTCCTCAGGCGGAAGCGGTGCGTTGGTCGCAGCTGGAGGCGTGCCCTTCGATCTCGGCGCCGACGTTGGCGGAAGCATCCGAATTCC
>JAGSGY010000069.1 GCA_023954855.1 Pseudomonadota bacterium
CCACTTCTCGAGCTCAAGGGCGTTCACGCCTCTGTCGATGGCACTCCAATCCTCAAGGGTGTCGACCTCGTCGTCATGCCCGGCGAGGTGCACGCCATCATGGGACCGAACGGCGCCGGAAAGTCCACGCTCTCCAAGCTGATCACCGGGCACCCCGACTACGAGCTGACCGCCGGTCAGATCTTCTACAAGGGTGACGACATCGCCGAGCTCGAGACCGACGAGCGCGCCCGGGCCGGCATCTTCATGTCGTTCCAGTACCCGGTCGAGATTCCGGGTGTGAGCACCTCATTCTTCCTCAAGGCGGCGGTGAACGCCTCGCGTCGTGAGCGCGGCGAGTCCGAGTACGACGCGATGGACTTCCTCAAGGTGGCCCGCAAGAAGATGAAGGAAGTCGGCATGCCCGGCGACCTGCTGCACCGCGCGGTCAACGAGGGCTTCTCGGGCGGCGAGAAGAAGAAGAACGAGATCTTCCAGATGGCGATGCTCGAGCCCACTCTCGCGGTGCTCGACGAGACCGACTCGGGCCTCGATGTCGACGCGCTGCGCACCATCGCCGATGGCGTGAACGGCATGCGCAACGACGAGCGCGGCATGCTGGTCATCACCCACTACCAGCGCCTGCTCGACCACATCGTGCCGGACTACACCCACGTGCTCGCCGATGGCCGCATCGTGAAGTCGGGTGATGCCGAGCTCGCCAAGACCATCGAAGTCGACGGCTACGCCTGGCTCGAGGGCGAGGCATGAGCGCCGTCTCGCACTTTCAGGGGGCGTACGAGAAGCTCGCTCCAGTGCTCGCAGGCCACGGCCTCGAGTGGCTCGACGCGCTTCGTAAGTCCGCCATCGACGACCTGGTCGCGAGTGGCTTTCCCGGATCGCGGGACGAGGACTGGAAGTACACGTCCACGCGCTGGCTCAAGGGCGGCTTCGAGCCGACCGTGGCGGGCCAGGACCCCGGGGACTCGATCTACGTTCCCCGTCTCGAGACGCGCTTCGACCGGCTTGTCTTCGTGGATGGCGTGTTCAGCCAGCCCCACTCGCGGGTTCGCGCTCCCGGCGTGACCATCTTGCCGCTGCGCGAGAAGCTCGCGGATCTCGACCGCCTCGGTGACTCGCCGCAGCTCGAGGGCCGGCCGTTCGCCGCGCTCAACACGGCGCTGATGGACGATGGCGCGTTCGCGGACATTCCCGCTGGAACGGCCGTCGAGTTCCCGATCGAGCTCGTCTTCGTCGGTACCGGACGCGGCCGCGCCGCGAACATCCGCAACCTCATTCAGGTGGGCGCGGGCGCCGAGGTGACCTTCTTCGAGCGCTTTGTCGGCCTTCCCGGCTCGCACTTCACAAACGCCGTCACCGAGATCTCGGCCGGCGAGGGTGCGCGCGTCGAGCTCGTGCGCTTGCAGAAGGAAGCGGTGGGAGCCCACCACGTCGGTCTCGTCGCCGTGCGCCAGGCCGCGAACAGCGCGGTGACCGTGCGCTCGATCAGCGTCGGTGCCGAGGTTGCGCGCGTCGAGGTGCGCGTAGAACTCGAAGGGGAGGGCGCTCGCTCTGACCTGACGGGCTTGTCGCTCGGTCGCCGCAAGCAGCACCACGACCAGCATGTCTCGGTCTGGCACCGCGTGCCCAATTGCCCGAGCACCCAGACCTTCAAGAGCGTGCTCGACGACCACTCCCGCGGCGTGTTCACCGGCATGATCGGCATCGCCGAAGGGGCCGACGGCACCGATGCGGCGCAGACCGGCAACAACCTGCTGCTCTCTGACGACGCCAGCGTGCAGACCCGCCCGCAGCTCGAGATTCACGCCGACGACGTCAAGGCCTCGCACGGCGCGACGGTCGGAAAGCTCGACGAGGACGCGATGTTCTACTTGCGTCAGCGGGGTCTGTCAGAGCGCCGGGCCCGCTCGATCCTGACCTACGCCTTTGCCAATGCGGTGCTCGACGGCGCCAACGCAGAGCTCTCCGGCCGCCTCGAAGCGGTGATCTGGGAGTGGCTCGGGGGAGGTGAGTCTTGAGTACCGCCGAGGTTCCCATGGCCTTCAATGCCGAGGCCGTTCGGGCGCAGTTCCCGATCCTGTCTCGCGAAGTGCACGGCAAGCCGCTCGTGTACCTCGACAACGCCGCGAGCACGCAGAAGCCGCAGGTCGTCATCGATGCGCTCGACGACTACTACAGCCGCCTCAACGCCAATGTGCACCGTGGCGTGCACCGGCTCTCGCAAGAGGCCACCGACGCCTACGAGGCCGGCCGCAAGTCGGTCGCGCGTCTGCTCGGCGTCGACGATGACCGGCAGGTGCTGTTCACCCGCGGAACCACCGAGGCCCTGAACCTCGTGGCGTTCAGCTGGGGACTCGCAAACCTCGGGAAGGGCGACGAGATCGTGCTCTCGGGCATGGAGCACCACAGCAACATCGTGCCCTGGCAGCTGGTCGCTCAGCGCACTGGAGCGGTGATTCGCGTGATCCCGATCGGCGATGACGGCGCGCTCGTTCCCGGAGCCGCCGCCGAGATCATTGGCCCGCGGACCAAGCTTCTCGCCGTGACCCACGTCTCGAACGCACTCGGAACCATCAACCCGGTTCGCGAGCTCGCTGACCTCGCCCATGCGCAGGGTGCGGTGGTGGTGGTCGACGGCGCTCAGGCCGCTCCACACGCCTCGATCGATGTCGCGGCGCTGGGCGCGGACTTCTACGCGCTCTCGGGTCACAAGGTGTACGCCCCCACCGGCATTGGCGCTCTGTATGGTCGTGCCGAGCTGCTCGAGGCCATGCCTCCGTGGCAGGGCGGCGGCGAGATGATTCGCTCCGTCTCGTTCGAGAAGAGCACCTACGCGCCGATTCCCGCCAAGTTCGAAGCGGGCACGCCGCACATCGCGGGTGCCGTGGGCCTCGGAACAGCGATTGACTGGCTGCTCGACCTCGGTGTCGACGCCGTCGCCGCCCACGAAGACGCCCTGCTTCGCTACGCCACCGAGCAGCTCACCGCACTGCCGGGCTTGCGCATGATCGGCACGGCTCCGCACAAGGCGGGCGTCGCCTCCTTTGTCGTTGATGGGGCGCACCCCCACGACATCGGCACCTTCCTAGACATGGCCGGCGTGGCCATTCGCACCGGTCACCACTGTGCGCAGCCGGTCATGACGCGCTTCGGCATTCCGGCGACGGCGCGCGCTTCCTTTGCCGCCTACAACACCCGCGCGGACGTGGATGCCTTGATCAAGGCGCTCGCTCGCGTGATCGAGGTCTTTTCCCGATGAGCGAACTCATGGAGCTCTACCAGGAGGTCATCCTGGACCACGGGCGTCGTCCGCGGAACTTCGGTCCGCTCGAGGGCGCCACCCATCACGCGCGTGGCTACAACCCGCTGTGCGGCGACAACTTCACGATGCACATCGCTCTTGATGGCGACACCATCTCCGACGTTCGCTTCGAGGGTGAGGGCTGTGCCATCTCGACGGCGTCGGCTTCCTTGCTCACCGAGCGGCTGAAGGGCGCGCATGTCGACGTGGTCGAGCCGCTGTTTACCGCGGTGCACGAGCTCGTCACTGGCGGTGAGCCCTCCGAAGACGTCGAGCTCGACAAGCTCGAGATCTTCGTTGGAGTCGGCAACTTCCCCATGCGTGTGAAGTGCGCGACGCTGCCCTGGCACACGCTCCGCGCGGCGCTCAAGGGCGACGAAGAGGCCACGACCGAGTAGACCTCGCAGGTGCTAGGCTCCGCAAAACGGAGTGTTCTATGCGCTGGTTCCTGCTCGTCTTGCTCGTCGCCTGTGGCACCGAAGGGTCCGAGGACTCAGATGTCGGCAGCTGCGATGTGCCCTGCCAGACGTCGACGGCGAGCTCGGGTGGCAGCTGCCAGGTCAATCTGTACTGCACGACCGATGAACCGGCGGCCTACTGCTTCGAAGAGGACGACGGAACGTACAGCTGCGACTGCGGTCCGGCCGTCGACAATCCACCGAGCTTCACCAGCACCGACATCTGCGATCTCGAGAGGGAAGCAGCGGCCTGTGCGGCGATGGCTGCGTGTAGCAACTGGACCTACAACTAGGCCGACAGCCACGAGCCCTTCGCGGTGGTCAGCACTTGTCTCAGGTGTTCGTCAGGTCGAGGTCGCGGGTTACGGCCCGCACCCGATCTGGAGACTCCGTGATTCCTCTTCTCTTGGTGACCGCGATGGCAGCTGAAGACCCCCGTTTGTGGCTCGAAGACGTCGAGTCCGAGACCGCGCTTGAGTGGGTCAAGGCCCAGAACGCCGACACCGTCGAGGGCTTTGCCTCCAGCGAGGATTTCGCTGCCGCCAAGGGGCGTCTTCTCGAGATCTACGACTCGACCGACCGCATTCCCGGCGTGAGCAAGCGCGGCGAGTGGTACTACAACTTCTGGAAGGATGCCGACCACCCGCAGGGCGTCTGGCGTCGCACCACGCTCGCGTCGTACAAGACCGATGCACCCGAGTGGGATGTGCTCCTCGATCTCGACGCCCTCGGCGCCGAAGAGGACGTGAACTGGGTCTGGTCCGGAGCGACCTGCCTGTACCCGAACTACGACAAGTGCCTGGTCGAGCTGTCCCGCGGTGGCGCCGATGCCGGCGTCTGGCGTGAGTTCGACGTGCCGAGCAAGTCCTTTGTCGACGGCGGCTTCACCCTTCCCGAGGCCAAGGGCAGCCTGCGCTGGGTCGACGAGAACACCCTCTACGTCGGCACCGACTTCGGCCAAGGCTCCATGACCGACTCCGGCTACCCGCGCATCGCCAAGCGCTGGACCCGCGGAACCGAGCTGGCCTCGGCCGAGACGGTGTTCGAGGGCCGCGCCGAGGACATCAGCTCTGGGGCCTGGCACGACGATGAGCCCGGCTACGAGCGCGACTTCGTGTACCAGGGGCTCACCTTCTACACGAACAAGATGTTCGAGCAGACCAAGAAGGGCCTCTGGGAGCTTCCCAAGCAGGACAGCGCCCAGGCGACGGTCCACAAGGATCTGGTCCTCATCGAGCTCCGCGAGGACTGGGAGGTCAACGGCGACAGCTTCAAGGCCGGCTCGCTGATCGCGGCGAACTACAAGAAGTACACCAAGGGCAAGGCCCGCTTCGAGGTCCTGTTCGAGCCCACGGACACGACCTCGCTGAGCGGCTTCTCGTTCACGCGGGACCACCTGGTGCTCACCGTGCTCGACAATGTGAACAGCCGCATCCGGGTGCTCACGCCTGGAAAGACGGGCTGGACCCGCAGCGAGGTCAGCGGCCTTCCCGAGGGGGCGCAGGTCAGCGCTTGGCCGGTCGACGCGCGCGAGGGCAACAAGCTCTGGTTCAGCGTCGATGGCTATCTGACTCCGAGCAGCCTGTGGATGGGCGAGATCGGCGGTGAGCCCGAGCAGCTCAAGCAGACACCGTCCTGGTTCGATGAGGCTGGCTTCGAGGTCGAGCAGCACTTTGCGACCAGCAAGGACGGCACCAAGGTTCCGTACTTCCAGATCAGCCCCAAGGGCATCGAGGAGGGCGCGGCCACACCGACGCTCCTCTACGGATACGGCGGCTTCGAAGTCTCGCTGCTTCCGTCCTACACGGGCACCGTGGGGGCTGGCTGGCTCGAGCGTGGTGGCGTCTATGTGGTCGCCAACATCCGCGGCGGCGGTGAGTACGGACCGCGCTGGCACCAGGCCGCACTCAAAGAGAAGCGTCATCGCGCCTACGAGGACTTCTCGGCGGTCGGCGAGGACCTAGTCTCCCGCGGCGTCACGACCCGTGAGGCGCTCGGCATCATGGGTGGAAGCAACGGCGGCCTGCTGATGGGCAACATGTACACGCTGTACCCAGAGCAGTGGGGTGCCGTGGTGTGTGCGGTACCGCTCCTCGACATGAAGCGGTACACCAAGCTCTTGGCTGGCGCCTCCTGGGCTGGCGAGTACGGTGACCCCGATGTGCCCGAGCAGTGGGAGTACATCAAGACCTTCTCGCCGTACCACAACATCGACGCCGACCAGGCCTACCCGCCGATCCTGTTCACCACGTCGACGCGCGATGACCGTGTGCATCCCGGCCACGCCCGCAAGATGGCGCATGCGCTCATGGAAGCCGGCAAGAACGTGTCCTACTACGAGAACATCGAGGGCGGACACGGCGGAGCAGCGAACAATGACCAGTCCGCGTTCATGCGCGCACTCTCCTACACGTTCTTGTGGGACACGTTGACCGGCAAGACCAGCGAAGAGCCTGCCGCCGAAGAGCCCGCGACCGAGGAATAGGTCTACTTGGGCGGCAGCGAGCTCGCGTAGTCGCGCCCGCGGCCGACCCACATGGTGAGCGCCTCGTCGTCTTCGACGGCGTCGGCGTCCACCAGTACCCAGCCCGTCAGCGGCTTGCCGCCCCGCATCAGTCCGTTGGCGCCCGGCTCCTTGAGTAGAGCGGGGAAGTCGGCCTTGCTGCAGCGAATCATCAGCCGTCCATCGCTGTGCGCGCCGGCCGCCATGTGGCCGAACAGGGTCCACCCGATCCCGCCGAACATCTTCTTCTCGACCAGGCCGGAGGCCGTGGTGAGCACGTCGCGGATGCGCTCGGCCAGGGACTCGTCGTAGGGCATCGGGGACTCCTGCTCGTGGGCTTCCCTATGGGCGCTGCGCCGATGGCGCTAGGACAGGGCGCCGATCAGTACACACAGCACCGACGTCAGAGCCACGGCCGCAATCGGCAGCCCCATGAGTGGCAAGAAGAGCCAACTCAACGCCGCAGGTGACCCGGGCTCGGGATGGTGCGTCTTGTCGCACCAGGGGCAGTATCGCCAGCCGGTAAACCGCGTGAACCAGCCGCCCCACAGCGACCAGGTCATCGCCTCGTGGCCATGATCTCCGCAGTGTGGACAGGGGTCGCCGTCTTCGGTCAAGGGCCCCTTTTCTTCTTCTTCGGCGGCGGGGGAGGAGGTGTGGCTCCACGGGCGCGCTCGGCGCGCTCGAGACTGCGCAGGTATGCATCGCTTCGCACATCGATCTGTGGAGCCTGCGAGCCCGGCTGCACCTCGAAGTCGAAGCGGCCGAAGGTGTACTCGCCGGCGGGAATCAAGCCCGAGAACTGGCCCCGCCTCTCGATCTCCTGTTGCGCGAAGCGCACCGCCGAAGCCTGGTTGGGGTCGAACGGATTGACGGTTTTCTGAAGCTCGACCTTTCCGGGGTCGCAGTACAGCGTGATCTCGCCGTAGTTGCGCTTGATCTCATGGAGCCAGCCTTCGACTTCGTCGTCACCCGGGCTCAGGGCGATGGCGAACCGTAGACGCTGGCGGAGCGAGGTGACATCCCCGACGGCGCGCGCGCTTGCCGCACCGGCCATGTGGTCTTGAAAAGTGAGTGGAACACCAAAGCCGCGAAGCTCACGATAGGTGCGCTCCACACCGCCCCACGCGTTGCGTTCCGCTAGCTCGCGCATCTGCTGAGACACCCGGGTGTACTCCGCCTTTGCGTGGTCGTCGGGCGCCGCGAGCGCCGGCGTCGCGAGGCAGAGGAGCAGGGGCAGCCACTTGAGCATAGGGTCCGGGGGGTGAGGGATCGGAGACACGTGAAGGAGCTTGCGTGTTCCCGGCGTCCGAATTGTAGACCAGACGGGCCACAGCGCCCATACTGTCGCCTCGGAGGTACTGCCATGACGCGAGTGGACGAGCTTCTCGCCCTCATCGACGATCCGTCACGTCCCGCGACGGATCCTGGCCAAGATGACGATCCGCTGCTGGCGCTGCTCGTGCATCTCGCTTTCTCGGATGAGGTGCTGCAGGAGGACGAGCTGGCCCTGCTCGAGAGGGTGCGCCCCGGTCGCTCCCCGGCCGAGTTGGTGGAGTGGTGTCTCGAGGTGAGCGCCGAGCCCCTCGACTTCGCGGCGCTGGCCGTCGCGCTTCCGACCGTGGAAGAGCGGTGGAACGCGATGCGCCTTGCGGCTCGCATGATCTGCATGGACGGAGATCTCGACGACCTCGAGCTCAAGGACCTGAGCCGTCTGGCCTCGGCCTTCTCCCTCGAGGGAGACGCCGTTCGCACAGTGGTTCGCGAGGTGATCGCCGAGGCGGGTACGCCCCATCCCGACCATCTGATGCGCTCACTCGCAGGCATGTTCTGGGAAGAGCTGGTGCCCGAACACGGCGGCGTGACCGGCGAATTGCTCACCGTGGTTCCCGAGGGCGCAGAACCCATCTGCGCCATGCACTTCGGCGAGATCGAGGTGGCCGGTCTGTACATGGAGGGCCTGGCGGCCCACTTCGAGTCCGGCGCCGACTTTGTGCCGTGGGAGCGTGTGGAGCGCTACACGCGCGTGCCTGTGCCCGGTGCGGCGCTGCATCTACGGCTGGCGGATGGCGAGAGTCGCTCGGTGTCGGACCCTCGCCTTCGCGACCTCGCCCAGCTTCTCGACCGCATCTACGGCATTGAGGCCATTGAGGCGGAAGCCGGGCCCCCGGGTGGCCTGTGAGTGACACCAAGACCGAACACGCTGAGAAGCTACGCAAGGTGATTGCGCTTGAGATCGACCGCATCGTCGAGGACCTCGAGCTCCGCCGAACGGTGCTTCTCGAGCTTTGGGGAAGAACCCGAGACCGCGGCATGTTCTTGGACACAGTGTTCAGCCGGTGGGCCACCCTTGGCTTTCCGGAGCTGCTGCACCTCGAACCCGACGAGGTCGCGCTGGTCGATACCTTCTATCGCGAGCTGCACGAGCTGCGCTTCTACTTCAAGTTCACCGAGGACATGCCGGTCACCTTGTCCGAGTCCTACGACCTTGGACTGCTGCGGCTGAAGGGCTACGGCGAGCTGGTGCTCGAGGCCTTCGGAGGCGCCCCCGAACGCCCGTTCATCGAGTTCCCTGAGGATGAACCGGAGTCGGCGAGCCCGACCGGGCTGTTCGCTGAAGAGTCTGAAGAGTCTGAAGAGTCTGAAGAGTCTGAAGGTGAGCCGGAAGCCGCGGAATCCGAGCCCGAGCAGAACGAGTCTGAGGAGACAGAGTGATTCGCACGACGATGACGCTGGTCGCACTGGCGCTGGCAACCCCGAGCCTCGCCGCAGACATCGCGGTGATTGAGGCCGGCGCAGAGCCGCGTCAGCTGCTGCAGTACGCGCCCGCGGTTGGGGCCGAGCAGAGTCTCCGCCTCGAGATGGACGTGACCATGGCCATGCAGATGGCGGGCATGGACGTGCCGTCGATGGCGGTGCCCACCATGTACTACGAGGTGGTCGCGGTGGCGGGAACGGCAACGGCGACGCGCATTCCGTACACCTTCACGGTCAAGGACGCGGGCGTGATGGGCACCGGACCGATTGCCGATGCCATGAAGTCCGACATCTCCGAGATTGTGGGCTCGACCGGAGTGGTCGCCTACACGCCAAGCGGACGGTCGCTTCCCGCGACGAGCAGTGCGCCGGAGGCCGCCGGGGCCGAGGGGGCTCAGGTGGTCGATGAAGCTTTGGCCGAGATTGCGTTGGCCTTGCCCGAAGTCCCCGTCGGCATTGGCGCTTCCTGGAGTGTCGCCGAGCAAGTCGTGGATGGGGGACTCACCGTGGACCAGACCAGCACTTGGACACTCGTCGAGGCGCGGCCAGGCAATGTCTACGTGGTCGAGGTGAGTGTCTCGCAGAAGGCTGGCGCGCAGCCGATGCCGAGCAGCAAGCCAGGCGTCACCTCCGAGCTGAAGGAGATGACCTCGCTGTCGACCGGACGCACGGTCATCGACCTCGGAAGCCTGCTTCCGGTCGAGGTGAAGATGGTCGGTGAGGCCAAGCTGTCGGCGCTGACCTCGGCCATGGGCCAAGAGATGCCGATGACCTCGACGGTGACGACCGAGACGCGGCTCGGACCGTCAAAGTAGGCCGAACTACTTCGTCTTCAGCTCGTCCCAGCCGATCATGCGACCGAGCTTCGGGTCCCAGAGCTTGAGGCGAAGCGCGGCGCGAATGTCCTTGATGGCGAAGGAGGAGCGTCCGGGATCCTGCAGCTCGGGGAGCGCGTCCATCGTCTCGGGAAGACGGTAGAACGGGATCTTGTGGTTCAGGTGGTGCACGTGGTGGTAGCCGATGTTGCCGGTGAACCAGTGCATGACCGGGCTCATGTCGAACATCGAGGAGCTGCGCACGGCGGCGAAGCTGTAGTCCCACTCCCGGCGGTCCTTGAGCTGGATGTCGGGGAAGTTGTGCTGCACGTAGAACAGGTACGCGCCCGCTGTCATCGAGACGGCGAGCGGGAACCAGAAGCCCACGAGTGCTGCCCGCCACCCGAGGGTGAAGGCAATCAGGCCGAAGGCGGTGAAGTGCATGACCAGGGCGAGCGGTCCACCCCAGTGCTTCTTCGGGTCGCGGCGGTAGGGCGAGATGCACATGCCGATGCCGAAGATGGTGAAGTAGGCGAGCAGAATGGTCAGCGGATGGCGGGCAATCTTGTACGCGCGGCGGTCTGCGGGCTTCAGGAAACGCCAGATGCGGGTGGTGACGACCGGGTAGGAGCCAATCGCGGCGCCGACCATCTTGGCGTTGTTCTGGTGGTGGTAGTCGTGCGTCTCTTTCCACACGCTGGGGGGATTGAGCGCGTAGTACCCAACCGCGTGCATGATGACCTTGCCGAGCTTCGACTTGCGAAGGATCGCTCCATGCAGAAAGTCATGGTAGAAGATGAACAATCGCACGATCGTGAGGCCCGCGAAGAAGCCTGCGACGATCTGAACGGCGAGCATCGAGTGAAAGAGAGCGAGTCCCTCGAAGAGGGCCCAGACCACGAAGGTCGAGCCGAGTAGACGCCAGCTCTTGGCCAGGTCTTCGTCCGAGTAGGGGAACGTCGCGCGCACGAGCTTTGAGCCGGTGCGGGGTTCGATTTGTTCGGTGGGTGCGGGCTGTGCGCTCACGCGGACCTCCAGAAGCGTGCCGAATTAGCTGGTAGACGGCCGTTTCGCCAGTCTCTGCCTTCATTTTGAGCGGAGTGGGGCTTGCCATCTCAGACCGACCGATCAGTCGAAATCCGAGGTCGTGGGTTCGACCGGGACTCCGGCATGACGGGCCCACGACCAGGCAGGGGCGCAGTTTCCTGCTGCAGGCAGGGTGTGCTGGCTCGACTCGACGCGCACACGGGCCGGAAGGCGTTGTTCGGAAGAGGCCGGCTGGTCGTGCTATTCCCGCGCTTCATGGGACTCACCGCCACATCCCTGCGTCTCTCGGTCGGGGCCAAGCTGCTGCTCGATGGCGTCGACCTCGACGTCAACTCGGGGGACTGCGTGGTGCTGGTGGGTGCGAACGGAGCTGGCAAGACGACGCTGCTCCGCGCTTTGCTCGGATTGGTGCCGGCGACCGGCGAGGTGCGCGTCGATGACGAACCGCTGCGGTCGCTCACTCCGACGCAGCGTGCAGAGCGGCTCGGCTGGCTTCCTCAATCGCTTCGGCTGGCGGAGCCGATTGCCGCGGTCGAGCTCGTTGCAACGGGGCGCTATCGCTTCGGAGAGACGCGGGCAGGACGCGAGAAAGCCGCTCGCCACGCCCTCGCTGAGCTGGGGGTCGGCGCCCTCGCGGACCGGCTTGTGGACACGCTCTCCGGGGGCGAGCGGCAGCGTGTGGCCCTCGCGTCCCTCGTGGCCCAAGAGGCTGGGCTCTGGCTGCTCGATGAGCCTGCAAGTCACCTCGACCCCGGCGTGCAGGAGTCCGTGTACGGCTTCCTCTTCGACCAGTGGAGACAGGGCAAGTCGCTGGTGATGGTCACCCACGACGCCGACTTGCTGCTGCGAGTGACCTCGCCGGTCGAGGCCGAGCGGGTCCGGGTGGTTGGCCTTGCGAAGGGTCGAACCGTCTTCGATACCCGACTCTCGGACGAGGCTCTCGCCGACCAGCTCGGCGAGCTGTATGGCGTGACGATGCGCTGGATAGACCTCGGTGAGCGTCGCTCGCTCGCGGTCGTGGGGGCGCGATGAATCGCGTTGCCCTGGCGGTCGTGGCCGTGCTTGTCATCGTAGCCGCACCCTTTGTCGGACCGTCGATGGACCCCGACTCCGCGCACTTCGTCCTCACGCAGCTCCGCGTTCCTCGGGTGTTGGTGGCTGCCTGCGTGGGTGCTGTGCTCGGCATCGTCGGTGCTGCTTTTCAGGCGCTCTTCGAGAATCCACTCGCGACCCCGTCCACGACGGGAACGACCGCGGGGGCTGCACTCGGCGCGCTGTTCGCCATCCTGTTCTTGCCGGCGCTCGGCGGATTCACGGTGATGGTGGGCGCGTTTATCGGCGCGCTTGCAGTATCGCTTCCGGTCGCCGCTTGGGCCGCCCGCGGGGATGCGCGCATCGAGGATGTGCTGCTCGGCGGTGTCGCGCTGACCCTCGCCGCGGGCGCGGTCTCGGCTGGGCTCCAGGTCACTGCCGACGCGCAGGAAGCCTTTCGGGCGGTGCGCTGGTCCCTCGGGTCGGTCGGCCAGGTGGGCTACCGGGGCGTCGCAGTCCTCGGACCGATTGCGCTTGCCGTCGTCGCCGTGGTGCTCGCCGAAGGCCGCGGACTCAGCGTGCTGATTGGCGGAGAAGAGCGAGCGGCGTCTCAGGGCGTCGACGTGCGCTCCATGCGTACGCGGATCCTCGTCGCGGGCAGCCTCGGGGTCGCCGCGGCGGTCGCCTGGTGCGGTCCCATCGCCTTTGTTGGACTCGTGGTGCCGCACATGGTGCGAAAGGCCGTCGGCCCGGGTCGCGACGACCTGTTCTGGCTCTCGGCGGTGTCTGGAGCGGGCTTTCTAGTGCTCGCAGACACGGTCGCGCGGGTCGGCTGGCCGGGGAAGGAGCTCCCGGTTGGCGTGGTGACGGCCGCCGTTGGGGCGCCGATGCTCATTGCGCTGGTCTTGCGCCCTCGGTCTCGCTGACGTGCTCACGTCGCCACTGCTCATGGGGGTGCTCGCGGGCCTGGTCGCCATGGGCGTCACCGTGGCCATTGAGCGCTGGGGCGGGGCGGTAGGCGGGTTGATCGGAACGCTTCCGACGACCATCGTGCCGGCGGCGATCGGCATGCATGCGGCCCTGCCCACCGACCTGGCCTTTCAAGAGGCGCTGGCCATGACGCCGGTGGGCATGCTGCTCGATGCTGGATTTCTCTGGCTCTGGCGGGAGCTGCCTCGGGTGGTGCCCAAGGGGCCGCTCGCGGCGCGTCTCACATGGATGACGGTGCTCACGCTGACGGCATGGATGCTCGGCGCGGTGGCCGTGGTCTGGGCGTCGGGCCTGTTGCGCGAGGCTGGCGGGTCGCCCGTTGCGCTCGGGGTGGCCTCGACAGCGCTGATGGTGGTGGTGGGGGTGGCGGCTTGTTGGACGCTTCCACCGACGCCGGCCGGCGACCGAAAGGTCAGCGTGGGCATGCTCTTCCTGCGGGGGCTCTTCGCCGGCAGTGCGATTGTCGTCGCGTTGCTGATTGCCGCGAGCGGTCATGGACTCATGGCCGGGGTGGCGGCGGTCTTTCCGGCGATCTTCCTCACGTCAATGCTCGGGCTGTGGCTCTCGCAAGGCGAAGCCGTGCCGGCGGGTGCGGTGGGGCCGATGATGTTGGGGGCGACCAGCGTGGCGGCGTTTGCGCTGCTCGTCGGGGTGAGCGCTCCATCGCTTGGGCTCGGGCCTGGCGTTGCAGTCGCCTGGGTGGGTGCCGTGGCGTTCACGACGGTGCCAGCGCGTGTGTTCCTGGTGTGGCGGGCCCGCGTCCGAGACCTCGCCCTGACCTCCTAGCGGTGCTACACCCGGCGCGGAGGCGTCATGGCCCGCGAGAGCATCACTCTAGAGACCCGAGACAAGCGCACGGTTGAAGGCACCGCCGAGGTGTCCCGCTCGGACCCGGGCACGCGTCTCGCCAAGTTCTTCGGCTTCGCGATTGGCGGGTTCGTGGCGGGCATGGCGACCATTCCCGTGCCTGGCCTGCACTTCGTTGCGCCGTGGGCTCTGCCGATTCTTGGGCTCGCCGTCGGCGGCTACCTGTACAGCCGCACCGCCGTGATTCAAGCGGTCCAAGGCACCTGTCCGGACTGCGATACGACCTTTGACGCGCCCGGTGGACCGCTCGGCGCCGATGACGTCTGGGTACGCTGCTCAAGCTGCTCGATTCCGCTCAAAGTCGTCATGCCCGAGGCCAACTAGACATGCTGATCACGACCTCCGAGGCCCTTGTCGAGTTCTGTGAGTCCCTACGCGGCGTGCCCTACATCGCCGTCGACACCGAGTTCATGCGCGAGAAGAGCTACTACGCCAAGCTCTGTCTGGTCCAGGTGGCCCATGGCGAGCATGTCGCGGCCATCGACCCCCTCGCTCCCGACATCGACCTCGCCCCCCTCGGGCGGCTGCTCAACGACCCGTCGATTGTGAAGGTGCTGCACTCGGCGGTTCAAGATCTCGAGATCTTCCTGCTCAAGACGGGCTCGGTGCCTGCTCCGGTGTTCGACACCCAGATTGCGGCGGCGGTGTGCGGCCTCGGTGATCAGCCTGGCTATGCCAAGCTCGTGGCATCGATGCTCAACGTCGAGATCGACAAGTCTTCTCAGATGACGGACTGGTCCCTGCGTCCGCTCTCGGACCGGCAGCTCCACTACGCGCTCGGCGATGTGACCCACCTCTGCAAGGTCTACGACAAGCTCGTCGCCCGACTCGAGGCCGAGGGACGGCTGGACTGGGTCTCAGAAGAGATGCTCTCGCTCACGAATCCCGAGCGCTACGGCGTGACCCCGAGTGAGGCCTGGCGTCGGATCAAGCTCCGTCGGCCGAAGCGCAAGACTCTGGCGGTGCTGCAGGCCCTGGCGCAGTGGCGCGAAGAAGAGGCGATGCATCACGATGTGCCGCGTGGCTGGGTGGCCCGCGACGACGCATTGGTCGAGATTGCCCAGAACCTGCCCCGCTCCGCAGACGAGCTGGCGCGGGTACGTTCGATGAAGGTGCACATCGCCAAGGGCGAGCAGGGCGCTGCGATGCTCGAGATCGTCCGCGACACCCTCGAGACGCCTGAAGACAGCTGGCCCGAGGTTCCGCGCGGACATTCGAGCGCTTCTCCCGACCCGGCGACCATCGCATTGCTCCAGACGCTGCTTCAGCTGCGCTGCCAGGAGAATGATGTGGCAAAGGCCCTTGTCGTCAAGCGCCACGAGCTCGACCGCATCGCGACCGAGCGCGAACCCGACGTGCCTTGTCTGGCGGGCTGGAGACGTCGCGTGTTTGGCGCCGATGCGCTGGAGCTGATGGCAGGCCGCCTGTCTCTCACGGTGCGCAAGGGCGTCGTGGTGGAGCTGCGCTCAGAGGAATAGGCGGGTCGATGTCGGTTTCATCGGCTTTCGCACGGTAGAGTCCGTGCATGTCGCAGATGGGTCGCTATCGGCTTGGTGAGCTTCTTGGCACCGGAGGGCAGGGCAAGGTCTACGCGGCCACCCTCGAGGGGCCGGGTGGATTTCGTAAGCCCGTCGCGCTGAAGGTGCTCAAGAAGCAGGACGTCTCGCTGCGCCGCGAGGCCCGCATGGGCGGACTCCTTCGACATCGGCACCTCGTGGACATCTACGAGGTCGGCGAGGTGAACGGCGAGTGGTTCTGCGCCATGGAGCTCTGCGAGGGTTCACTCGCCAGCCAGGCGCCGATGCCACCGCGTGCTGTCGTCGAGGTGGGTCTGCAGGTCTGCGACGCCCTGTCCTACGCCCACCGCGAGCTTGGACTTGTGCACCTCGACCTCAAGCCCGACAACCTGCTGCATGCCGGCGGCATCGTGAAGGTGGCGGACCTTGGCATCGCCCGCGCGCAGGGCTTTCAGACCGAAGAGGGGGTGCGCGGCACCCCCGGCTTCATGGCACCCGAGCAGCGCTTTGGCGGTCACGTCGACGCGCGCGCGGATGTGTACGCGCTCGGCGTGACGCTGATGCAGCTGGCGACCGGCTTCCGTCGCACGGCGACCGCGACGTGGGTGGATGTCGAGACCCTGGCGACCGTTGAGGACGCGGCTACTACAGACTCGCCGCTACTCACGGCTCGAGGGCCCGACTGGCTATGGCCCGTGCTCGTGCGGGCTCTCGAAACCGACCCGGCCGACCGCTTCGCGAGCATGGCGGAGTTGGCTCTGGCCCTGGAAGCGCTGCCCGTTGACGGTGTGGACCTTGCCGGGGCCTTAGGAACCGTGCGAACCGTGGGTATCGAGGCCAGCGATGTATCCCTGCCGGTGCGCGACGATTCGTTCCTCGGACGCGACGTGGACCGGCGACGGCTGACCGAGGCTTTGTCTCGCGGCTGCTTGGTGACCCTCTTGGGCCCCGCTGGGGTCGGCAAGACGCGCCTCTCAGTCGAGGTCGCGAAGGACTGTGGTCTCGACGTCGTGTTCTGCGATTTGAGCCAGGCGCGCACCGCAGCTGCCATGCTCTTTGTCACTGCCCGAGCCTTGGATGTGTCGCTCTCCCATCGCGATGCGCGTCGTCAGCTGGGTAGGGCCCTCGCGGCTCGTGGCGAGGTCGTTCTTGTCCTCGACAACTTCGAGCAGCTGTCGGACGAGGCCGCGGCGGTCGTGGCTCAGCTGCATCACCTCGCGCCTGGGGCACGGATCGTCGTCACCTCCAGGGTGCCCCTCGGAGTGGCCTCCGAGGAGCTCATTCGCATTGACCCGCTTGCCGTCGAGGCGGCGACGACCCTCCTTGCCGATCGGGCGGCATTGCGCGGCGTGGACGTGCGTGACCACCCGCTGCTGGCGGAACTTGCGACACGACTCGAGGGGCTTCCGCTCGCGATCGAGCTGGCGGCGGGCCGGCTCGGGGTCCTCTCGATCGAAGACGTGCTCGGGCGGCTTGGGCTCGGCCTGTTGCGATCGGCGAGCGACGACCGTCACGGCACGCTCCGCAGCGCGCTGGACTGGAGCTGGGACCTGTTGTCTCCGCGGGAGCGAACTGGGCTCGCGGAGCTATCTGTGTTCGCCGGAAGCTGGAGTATCGAGGCCGCCGAGCAGACGCTGTCGGAGTCTGCGGGTGTACTCGACCTCTTGCAGAGCCTCGTCGAACACTCGGTAGTGCGTTCGGTTGGAGACGCGCGCTTCGGCATGCTTGTGAGTGTGCGCGAGTACGCGGGTGAGCAGCTCGATGACGATGGGGCGGCGGCCATGCGTCATGGACGCTTCTATGCAGAGCGCTGGACCCCGGACGAGATCATCGGCGTGGAGAGTCGGGGCGGCCAGGTTCGCCAGCAGATCGACGCGGAGCTCGCGAACGTGCGCTCGGCGGTCGAGAGGGCCATTCAGCGGGGAGATGGCCCCACTGCGGCGGCCGCATTGCGGGTCGTCTGGACGGTCTTGAGTAATCAAGGCCCTTTTGACGATGCGCTCGAGCTCGCCGGGCGGGTCGTGGCCATCGAGAACCTCTCGGAGCGCGATCAGGCTAGCGTGTGGCTCATCGTTGGTCGGACGCGATCGCTTACCGGCGACGCTGCCAGGGCGATTCTTGATTACGAGCGTGCGGGTGCGCTTGCCCGGCGCATTGGGGATCGGCACATCGAAGGCGTTGCGCTCAACAACATGGCGACGGGACGGATCGAGAGTGGCCACATCACTGAGGCCGAGGTTCTGTTTCGAAAGGCGCTCGCTCTGCACCGACAGGAGGGCAGTGTACGCGGACAGGGTGTGGCGCTCTCGGATCTCGGCGTCGCTGTGCAGCAGCAGGGCCGCATTGACGAGGCGCGAGGCATTCTGGAGTCCGCGCTGCGGGTGACGCGCCGAGCCCATGACACAGCGACCGAAGGGGTCGTGCTCTCGAATCTGGGCGTTCTGCACATGGAGCGGGGCTCGCTCGACCTGGCTCGCTCCTATTACGAGGCAGCGGTCGAGATTCAGCACCTGCTTCGCCGCTGGCGCTCCAAGGCCATCTCGCTCGGCAATCTGGGGCTCGTCTTTGCGCGCGACGGAAGGCTTGATGCGGCGCGGCCGATTCTTGAGCAGAGTCTGGCAACGCATCGGGCCCTTGGAAATCGACGCTTCCAAGGCGTCACGCTGGGAAACCTTGGGATCTTGCATCACATGCAGGGGAGGGGCTCAGAGGCGCTCCATGCGCTGCTCGAGGCGAGGGCTTTAGCAGAGGCCGCCAGCGATCGGCGTTTTGAGGGCTATTGGTATGCCTGGCTCGCTCGTATTCAGCCCGACCATCCCGAGGTTGACGGTTGGCTAGACCGCGGTGAGGCGCTGCTGCGCGCCGTGGCAGATCCGGCCACCCTGTCGGAGCTGCTTGCGATTCGGGTCGAAGTGCTCTGCAAGCGCGGTGAGCTACAAGCCGCCGCGGCACAGCTCGAAGAGGCCGAGAAGCTTGTTCCGCCGGGTCACAGCGATGCCCACGCCGAGATCGAGCGCGTGCGAGCGATTCTGCAGGAACGGCTGAAGTAGTCCAGGCGTGGGATGCGCGTGGGGTGTGCCGTCATGCACACGCGTCTACAATGGGCCTCCACTGGAGTAGCCATGATTCCCCGTACCTTCGCCATCTCTCTAGGCGCCGGCCTTGTCCTCTCGGCCTGCAATGGAGGGACGGAAGTCGACGACTCCGCCACTGAGACCGACACCGATACGGACACCGACACCGATACGGACACCGACACGGATACCGATACCGACGCGGACCCGGAGCTCGTGGGCGACTGGGACCTCGTGCAGACCACGCGCGTCACGGATGGCAGCGGCGGGCGTGCGGAGGAGCCAGGTACCACGGTGACCGACTACCCCGTCGTGACGAACGACCCGAGCTACACGCGCACGGAGGCGGTGGCCGTCGAGTTCAAGGCGGACCTTACTGGGACGCGCGTCGACACGAACTCGATCACCTACACGAACGGTGCGAACCCCTATTCCTACGAGTACTCATACACGCTTAGCTGGGCGCGAACCGGGGCTCGCAGCTTCGACATCGAGTACGACACTTCCTGGGGTGACTGGAGCTGCGACATCGACGACGAGGACGACAACAAGCTCACCTGTGGTCGCCTGATCGAGGGAGGCTCGTGGAGCCACAACTATGTCCGCCAGGTGCCCGAGTAGCCTCGCGTAGAATGGCGCCATGATTCTCGTCACCGGCACCAAGCGCTCTGGCACCTCGATGTGGATGCAGATCCTCAGGGCGGGGGGCTTCACCATCGTCGGCGAGGCTTTCTCGGCGGGGTGGGGCGACTCGATCCGCGACGCGAACCCGCATGGCTTCTGGGAGAGCTCGTTCCGGCAGGGCGTGTTCTTCGCGACCAATCCGCACCCCGAGACCGGCGCCTTCCTGCGTCCCGATGCGTCGACGCAGCATGCGGTGAAGGTCTTTGTGCCGGGGCTCGTGCGTACGGACTTCGGCTACATCCACCACGTGATTGCGACGATGCGGCCGTGGCGGGAGTACGCCGCGAGCATCCGGCGCCTCTACGCGATCGAGGACGCCTGGCTCGCAGAGCTACCGAACGGCGATGAGCGGATTGCGCACGCCGAGGGTCTGCGCCCGGTCTATCCGCCCGAGGTCGAGTGGTGGTTCGAGCAGTACGACCTCGTGCGTGATGTCGCGACGCGCCGTTACCCGTTCCACTGGGTGTCCTACGAGCGTGTGCTTCGTCAGCCCGAGGTCGAGATCAAGCGCGTGTTCGCATGGCTTGGAAAGGGCGATGTGGCACGCGCCGCTGATGTGGTGGACCGTGCCACGCGCACCCAGGCGGACACCCCGGACCCGCCGGACTGTCCGCTCGACGCCGACACCATCGCGGTGATGGATGCGCTCTACGACACCTGCCATCGCGATGCGCCGCTCACCCCGGAGCTGGTGGAGCGACTGAACGCCACCCAAGCCCGCATGGAAGCCGAGTACGGCGCCCTGTCGCGGGACCGGATGCGCGAGTAGGCGTCAGCCTCCGCGAACGCCTGCCTTCACAGCGTCCTCGGCGGTGACGCCGCCAAGAACCTCGATGCGGATGCCGTCGGAGAGGCCGAGCTCGACCTCGCGACGCTCGAAGCGCTGGGTGCCGGTCTCGATCTCGACGTACGGCTCCTTGCCCTCGAACTGCAGCACCGACTCCGGCAAGGCAAGCACCTGTTCGCGCTTGTCGAGGACGATGGCGGCGTTCGCCGAAGAGCCGGCGCGTACGAAAGTCTCGGCAGGCACCACGATGGCCGCTTCGATGGCGAACTGCACCGCGCCATCGAGGAGCGCACCCTTGGGGGCGATGTACTCGAGAGTGCCCTTGAGCTTCTGGTTGTCGAGAGCACCGACCGTGACGTCGAGCTCCATGCCCTCCTTGATGCGGCCAACCTCGGACTCGTCGACCTGTCCTTCGAAGATCAGGTCGCTCATATCGGCGACGGTCGCGATGGTCGTGCCGGCGTTGAAGGTGTTGGTCTCGGTGACCGACTCGCCGGCCTTCACGTCGGCGGTGAGCACCATGCCTGCCACGGTCGAGCGCACCTCGTTGGCGACGCCGCCAGCGCCCCCAGCGTGGCCCTCGCGAACAATGCGCAGGGTGCGGAGGGCGGCCTTGTACTGCTCTTCGGCGAGCGCGAAGTCGGAGCGACGGCTGGCGATGGCCGAGGTCGAGATGACCTGCCGCTCGAACAGGCTCTCGTCGCGGGCGAGGTCGGTGCGGGCCTGCTCGACGCCGATCTTTGCCCGCTCCACACCGCTCTGCGCGCTGGCGAGGCTCTGCACGTTGGGGATGATGCGAATCACGGCAATGAGGTCGCCAGCGGCCACGATGTCGCCAGGCTCGACGGCCATGCGGTCGACGACGCCCGAGACGCGCGACTTGATCTCGACCTCGTTGCGGGGAACGATCGCGCCGGTGGCGACGGTCTTCTTGACGATGTCGGCGAGCTCGGCGTGCACGGTGTCGTACTCGACGGGCACTTCCCGCGCCTTGACCACGAGAAAGGCCACGGTGAGCAGAAAGGCGCCGATGACGCCGAGTCCTAGGAAGATGGGGAGAACTCTGGACACGTTCACTCCGAGTGAAGAGCTTCGACGGGTGAAATGGCGGCGGCGTTGCGCGCGGGGATGACCCCGGCAAGCGCGCCCGCGAAGAGGAGCACGACGCCGGCGGCGAGTGCGGTGCTGAGGTCGACGCCAGGCTGACTCATCGGCCCGCTGTCTTCGCCGAGGGCCATCGAGGCGACCTCGAGCAGCGCGACGCCTGCGACCAAGCCTGCGTAGCCGCTGACGGCGGTGAGGGTGACGGCCTCTTGCACGATCATCGAGACGACCGAGAAGGGGGTGGCGCCAAGGGCTCGGCGGAGGCCGATTTCCTTGGTGCGCTCTTTGACGACGATGAGCAGGATGTTGCTCACACCGACCACGCCTGCGGCCAGGGTCATCACACCCACGAACCAGACGAAGAAGCGGATACCGCCGAACAGCTTGCTCACTTTGCCGAACTCGCGCTCGGAGTTGAAGCCGCCGATGCCTTCGGGGTCGTCGGGGTGCACGTGGTGGCGGTCGGCGAGCTCGGCGCGAACGCGGTCTTCGAGGTCGCCGGCCGAGGTGTCGTCGTCGGCGCCGATGGCAAACCAGCTGACCCGCTCGCCGTAGTTGAAGACGTGCTGAAAGGTCGAGAACGGCACGTGGATGGTGGAGTTTTCGCGGTCGGAGCGGTCGTCGTTGGACGCCATGCGGAACACGCCGACAACCAGGAAGGAGCCGCCCTGCACGCTGATGTAGTGGCCGACCGGGTCCTCACCGGGCTCGAAGAGCTCGGCCGCGACCTGCTGGCCGATGACGGCCGTCTTGCGCTTCTCTTCGAGGTCGAGCGGGTTGATGAACCGGCCCGAGACCAGGATGCGTGGCGAGATCTTGAAGAAGTCCGGCGTCTCTCCGAGCACCTGGTAGCTCCCGGTCTTCGAGCCGCGTCGAATCACATTGCTGCTGCGGTGGCCGCCGAGCTGGTTGCGCGGGGCGACGTATTCGACGCCTGGCACGCGGCGGATGGCGGCGATGTCGGCATTGGTGAAGTCGACCTCGCGGCCGGGCTGAAAGCCGCGGTAGGCCATCGTCGTGCGCTCACCCCAGACATAGACCACGTTGGTGGTGAAGCGCATCATGCTGCCCTTCACGCCGTTCTCGAGGCCGTTGCCGAATCCGAGCATCACCACGAGCATGAACATGCCCCAGAACACGCCGAGGGCGGTCAGGGCCGTGCGCAGCTTGTTCTTGCGAAGGGCGTCGCCGATCTCGGTCCAGCGGTCGAGGTCGAACATCTACTCCTCTCGCAGGGCGGTGATGGGGTCGATATTCGCCGCGCGTAGGGCGGGGAACAGGCCGGCGAGGGTGCCGAGGGCGACAAGCAGTGCGACAGCGCCGATCACCACGCCGAGATCGGCTTGGGGGTCCCGGATGTAGTCGTTCTCGGGCACGTAGCGCCGCACGACCTCGACCAGTCCGACGCCGACCACCACACCGCCGTAGCCGGCGACCGACGTGAGGACGATGGCCTCTTGCATGACCATGCCGATGAGCGAGCTTGGCGTGGCGCCGACCGCCTTGCGGAGCCCAATCTCGGAGGTCCGCTCCTGCACCGACACGAGCAGGATGTTCGACACGCCGACGACGCCGGCGAGCACGGTCCCGACACCCACAATCCAGATGAAGGCGCGAATCCAGCCGAAGATGGCCTGAATCTCACCGAAGCGCTCGACGTTGTTGCGCACGCGCATGGCCCGACGGTCGCTTGGGTCGAAGTGGTGATGGCGTGCGATCTGTCCGCGAACCTGCTCGGTCAGGCGCTCGCTCTCGTCGATGGTCATGTCGGGGTCGACGGTGAACATCAGCTGGTCGATGCGCTCGCCGCCGCCGTAGACGAGCTGGCCCGTGGTGATGGGCAGGTAGATCTGCCGCATCTCGCCGGGGCCTCCGACATCTTCGAAGATGCCGATGATCTGGTAGTTCACGCCGCCAACGTTCAGCCACTCGCCGATCGGATCGATGCCCTCGAAGAGGAACTTCACGACCTCCTGCCCGATGACGGCGACCTTGCGCCGCTCTTTCAGGTCGAGCTCGTCGATGAAGCGTCCAGCCACGATCAGGGTGCCCTCGACGTACTTGTGGTCGGGGTGGGTCGCGCGAATGTTGAAGCTGCCCTTGCGGCCGTCGTAGGACACGGTGGTGTCGCCGCGGGGGTAGAAGCGACCCGTCAGCTTGTCGACGGCTGGCACCTCGGCGAGCGAGGCGAAGTCGTCATTGTCGAAGCGCACCCGGCGCCCAACGGCATGGCCCTCGAAGGGGCGAGACGTGCGCCCGCCGTAGATCCAGATCGAGTTCACGGCGTCATCGCGGAACTCCCAGCGCACGTTGTTCTCGAGTCCCGTGCCGGCCGCCATCAGCAGCACGAGCATCAGGATTCCCCACGACACGGCGAGCATCGTCAGTGCCGTGCGTAGGGGATGACGCGCCAGTCGCTCGAGAAGCTCGACCCAGGAGTCTAGGCTCAACCGCCCTCCTGGCGGCGGTCCTCGCCGATGCGTCCATCCGCCAAGTGAATGACGCGACGGGTGCGAGCGGCGACGTCGGGCTCATGGGTCACGATGACGACCGTGCGGCCCTCGGCGTTGACCTCGAGCAGCAGCTCCAAGATCTCGGTGGAGGTCTGGCTGTCGAGTGCGCCGGTGGGCTCGTCTGCGAGCAGCACCTTCGGGTCGGTGACGAGGGCCCGTGCGATGGCGACGCGCTGCTTCTGGCCGCCGGAGAGCTGCGAGGGCAGGTGGTCGAGGCGGTCTCCGAGTCCGACACGCTCGAGCATGCTTGCGGCCATCGCGTTGCGCTTTCGACGGGCGACACCCGAGTAGTACAGCGGCAGGGCCACGTTCTCGACGGCGGTCTTGAACGGCAACAGGTGAAAGGACTGAAACACGAAGCCCAGGTGGCTGTTTCGCAGCTTCGCGGCCTCGGTCTCGGAGAGGTCTCGGGCCAGCTTGCCACCGAGGTGGTAGGCACCGCTGTCGTAGCGATCGAGCAGGCCAAGCACGTTCAGCAGGGTCGACTTGCCAGAGCCGGACGAGCCCATGATCGCGACCAGCTCGCCCTCGGCGATCTCCAGACTCAGGTCCTTGAGCACGTGCAGGCTGTGCTCGGACATCACGTAGGACTTGTTGAGAGCTTCGAGGCGAATCATCGGCGCTTCCCGGGGGGGAGCGCTCCTATGCCTTTGCGGACCCAAGGCCCAGTGCAGTGGCAGAAGATGACGTTCACGACGGGGTCGCCCTTGGGGTGCGTCGCCGTTGGGGTCGGCTCAGGGACCGGGCTTCTCGGCGACAATGCGCCAGTTCAGGTCGGCGATCTTCGCCTTCTCGGCTGAGGTCCATGCCTCGCCGCCGCTCTGAAGCAGCTCCAAGGACTCTTCGACCCACGGAGGCATGACGCGAAGCCTCTCGAGCGCGCGCACAATCCGGCGTCCACGCAAGATCAGGTCGCGTTTCTGCTCGGCGATTGGCCAGGCCGCGCTCTTCGACGGGGCTGAGACGTGGATGGTGAAGCCGGCCCGCTCGAGCGAGGCACACACGTCTGCTGGATACATCGAGTGGGTGGCCGCCAGGGTCGGCAAGAAGCGCTTGTGCAGGGCAACGTGCTCGGCATCGTCCCAGTCGAAGTAGGGCGTGAGCAGGTACTCGGAGCAGGCGTAGCGGGCGCCTGGCTTGAGCACGCGGAACATCTCGGCGGCGTGGGCGTCGAGCTCGTGCTTCTTGAAGAACGGCCACACCGCCTGGAACGAGAAGCAGCCGTCGAAGGACTCCGAGGCGTAGTCGAGTGGCTCGTGATGGTTGCCGATCTTGAACTGGAGCCGGTCGCTCATCTGGGTGTGGCTGGCCCACTCTGTGGCGCTCTGGATCTGGTCCGGGTCGATGTTGTAGCCGGACACCCTTCCGCCGGTGAGGGTCGCGAAGTGGTGGGCGATTCGGCCGCGTCCGCAGCCCATGTCGAGCAGGTGGCTGGAGCCCGGCTCGGCGAGGTCGAGCTCGCTGAGTACCGCCTTCTCCACGAGGAGCTGGTTGCCATACAGCCCTTCTGAAACATCGAGCTGCGGCGGAATGTAGAGCTTCTCGAGGTCGAAGATCGACAGCATATTGTTGAGGACTTTGTAGTAGTCGGCGACCGCCTGGGTCTCCTGCTCCGTGGTGGTCTCTTCACCGTCCTGCATGCGCTGGAAGAAGCGGTACGCCTCGACGCAGGCGGCCTTGTCCTCGGGCGAGAGTGAGGCGAGGCGGCGGACGCCGGTCACGGCCGTCTTGAATCGATACCACTTCATGATGATGAACTTGCCTCGGGGGTGATCAGAGATCGACCTGCACAATATGCCTCAGGGTGTCGGCCGAGCGGGGCGGGGACGTAGCTTTTCTGAGGGCGCCGTGAACAAGCCGCGGTGGTGTCACACCCTTGTTTCGAAAAGCGGCGGACGAGGCTGGCAATCAGGCTGGCTTGGCGTTCGCCGACCGGAGGTCCCCATGCGAAACACGCTCTTGGTGTGTGCGCTGATCGCGTGCTCAACTGACCCAGACGTGCACTTCACTCAGCTGGCTTCACTGCCTGCGACCACGGACGGTGTCGTGCTCTGGCCCGATGGCGAGACAGCAGAGGCCGCGATGGCCGACCAGGTCTGCACCGTCGACCTACACGGTGGCGACATCCTCGGTGACGTGGACCCCAGCGAGTCCCGTGAACAGCTGCTCGATGGCGATGGAACGCGCTCTCTGGTGCGCGCTGGCGGCACGCTCTACCTGCTGCCCTCCGGAGAGGCTGTCGTGGACGGGGCGCTCGCGGCTCGCCTCGTCGACTCGGGCGTGCGGGCGCTGTTGTCGCATGATGGGGAGTGTGTGGTCACCGATGGCGTGACGGCGGTGGGCATTCCCGAGACGCGCTGTGACGGACCCGTCGACTTCGATGTGGACCCGGTCTCGGGCACGGCCTGGATCGCCGATGGCCATGCGCTCAGCGTGCTCGGGCCAGACGGTCAGTTCGCCCGTCGCGATGGACTTCGCGCTGAGCGGGTGCGCTTTGACTCGGCTTCGGCCTCGGTCCTGATCACCGAGGACGGGAACTCGCTGTCGCGGCTCGACGCGGACGGCGACCGCCTCTGGACTGTGATGATGGACGGACCGATTCTCGACCTGGAGCTGTCGACGCGAGCCGGCGTCGCGGCGGTCATGGTCGACGAGGACCAGGGCGGAAGACTGCAGATCGTCGATGCGGAGTCGGGTGATGTCGTGGGCGAGCATCCGCTTCCGGGTACTGCGGACGTCACCTTGTCCGAAGCGGGCGACCGCATGGCCTTGGCGACTGAAGACGAGGTGCTCTTCTACGAGGTGCGCTCTGACGGTGGTGCGCTGCGTTTGCCCCAGGCTGGAGGCGCCGAGCGGTGGTCTGGCCTCGGTGTGGCCGGCGTGGTCGCAGGTATCGGCTTCACCGTGGTGTTGGACTAGTCATGTCGCTGCTCGCCCTGCTCTTCGCGCTCGGAGTCGCCCTCGGGCAGGGTGTGTTCCAGGCCTCCGTCGTGAACTTTGACGGTCAGCCGGCACCGGGCGTCGAGGTCACGCTCACCAGTGCGGCTCCCTTTGAGCCTCGGACCGCGTGGACGGATGCGAACGGCGCGGTCCGCTTTGATGGCCTGCCGTTTGGGGTGTACCTGGCGGAAAGCGAGGCCGTGGGCTGGGCGCAGGAGCAGCTGATCAGCGTCACGAGGGAAGATCTCTTGGTAGTCGGCGAGCGCGAAGTCATCCGGACCATGGATCTGGTGCTGGCCGAGCCCGCGATCCTGAGCATGGCCGTCGCCACGGCGCCGTGTGTGTGGGCGTTCGGGGTGGCTGCCAATGCGACACCGTCGGGACGGGGCTGGGATCTGGGCACCTCGGGGCCCTTGGCTTCGTCCGTCAGCCCCGTCCTGTCCCGGCAGTGCAGGGTCGGTCGAATCTGGGCCTCGATCGATCTCGCCCCTTGGCTTCGGCACACCTACGCCGGTGGGCAACGCGCATCTCTGGGGCTGTCGGGCAGTGCGGGCTACGCGCTGTCGATCGGCCGACTCGATGCCGTCCCATTTGTCTCGACCCAGGGCGCCACCTGGGGTGGGGGACTGCGACTCGCGATTCCGGTGGGCCCGGTCACGCTCGAGAGCCGCGTGGCCGTGCTCTCTGGCAAGAATCCCGACGTGCAGGGTTGGCTGTTGGTCAGTCCGCGTCGGCAGAATGGCAAGGTCGCTCGCGCGCTCTCTTCGGGCCTCGCCCTGGGTACCTTCGTCGGGTACGACCGGGGCATCTACAAGTGGTTTGGCGTGCGAGGGGGACTGCTGACGAGCCCGCTCTCAGACACGGTCTTGCAGCCGACCTTGCTCGCGGACGCCACCGTGAAGGTCTATCGGCGCTTTTCGATCACGCCGGCCTTCGGAGCTTCGTGGCGAGAGGCGAGTGTGCAGCCGCTCGGCGGACTGCGCGTGGAGCTTCAGCGGGCGGTGCGCATGCATGCCGGGGTGCTGGTTGGGCCGGGAACGGGTGGCGTGGTGGTTCCGGATGTTGGCGTGACGGTGGGCTGGTAGGTGGCGTTGCGGCACCTGGACGGCTTCCGCTAGGCTTGCGTGGATGCAACGCTTCGTCCTGCTCGCACTCCTCGCCAGTGGCTGCACGCGCTACGACTGCGCCGAGCTCGACCTGTTCGAGGACACCTTCGGCGAGCAGTGCGGTCCTGCGGGGAGTCAGGGCAGCCTGTACTTCGAAGACGAGATGGCCATGCTGATCATCGGCGCCGCCATCGAGGACTTCCTCACCGAAGAGTCCAGCACCATCTACGACTACGTTCCCACCGTGGTCGTCGGCTTTCGGTCGGTGCATCTCTCGGAGGGAAGCAGCCTCTCCAGCGATCAGCTCTCGGTCACGTGCGGGCGCAGCGACGAGCCGTTTGGCGTGCGCCAGAGCTGGCGGGGTGACGGATCCCTCGAGGTCGTCGAAGCTTCGAATCAGACCCAGACGGGTGGGCAGTCCTGGCGGTTTCAGTGGGACTTGAACTGCCCGGAGCAAGCGCAGATGGCGGCCCGCGGAGACGACATCATCGAGCTGTCAGTGACCGAGTTTGGCTACGAGTTTGGGCTGTGGGGCACGCCCAGCGACTGGCCCTACCTATGAGGAGCTTGCTCGTCGGATTGGTCTTGCTCAGCGCCTGCCGCAACGACTGCGGCGACTACCTGTACAAGGGCGTGCGCGGCACCGAGTGGTGCGGAAGCGTGTACGGAACAGAGGGCGACTACACCGACGGTGAGCCCGATGTGGCCTCGGTGTTCCTTCACTTCCGGCACATCGTCCCCCCTGGGGAATTCGACTTTGACCACGCGGGTGGGGTGACCGCGCGGCTGCTCACCTCCGATCTCGAGAGCGGCGAGCCGATGGGAGCGGAGCGCGTCTGGACGCGGTGCTGGTGGACGAACTACGGCCGTCCCGACATCGATGGCGACGAGACCGAGTACGACGAGCCGGCGACGTCGGTCGAGATTCAGGGCCACGGAAAGGGCTTCAATATCGACCCCCGCGAGGGGGTGCGCATGCGGGACATCTCTTGGGATGTGGTGTGCGGCGATGACATCATCCACGTGAGCGGGCGCGATGTGGTGGGCCTCGATCCGGGTGGGGAGACGACGGTGCTGCACCCGGATTTGGCGGGTCATCTCGAAGGTGACGGCGAGTAGAGCCGGGGGCGCGCGTGTGTTTCGGGCACAAGGCGCTGCTTGAGCCAGGCCCTGAGCTCGTCGTCAAACGTGGTCAGGCGGGGCGAGCTGTAACCGCCGCGTACCCGCCGCTGCGGTTCGCGCGCCGTACGGATCTCTCACCCCAAAGGAGATCCACCATGGTCATGCTCGCCCTCGCCCTCGCCTACGCTGGTCCGCACTTTCCGCCTCCGGGTCCCCCGGCATGGAAGGGTGGGCCCCCGCCGCACGCCGCAGTCCTCGCGCACGCTCAGGCTCACAACCCTCACTTCGGGGGTGAAGCGCTCGATGGGCTAGACAACGATGGCGACGGCCTCATCGACAACCTCCTCTTTGCAGACGCGGACGCGGTGCTTCGTGCCCCCGAGGGAAGTCGCCTGACGCACATGCACTCCGTCGGTGCGCTTGTCGGCAACGCCGGCGAAGGCCTCGTCATCGCCAGCCAGGACGGTCTGGCGTTCATCGCCATCGAGGCCACGCAGGACGGCGCACTTGTCGATTACCCAGTGCTCTACGGGGCTTCGATTGGGCGCTCCGCGGCGCGCGTCGGTGGCACTGTCCTCATCGGGGAGCCCGACGCGGATGTGGTGCACCACATGGATGCCACGACCCTCGAACCGCTGGCGGTGCAGACGGGTGTGAGAGGTTTTGGAAGTGCACTATCGGCGTGGGATGACCGGTATTGGGCGGCCGGCGCTTCGAAGAGCGGTCAGGTTCAGCTGTTCGATGCAACGGGGTCTCTGGTGCGTACCGTCTCGCGGCCCCATTCGCAGTTGGCGGATCTTGGCTACGCAGTGGCCGTTGGCGATCTGCTCCACGGCGATGATGTTCCGGACTTGGTCTTCGGCGGTCCGACGTCCTCTGATCCGAAGCCAGGCGAGAACAAGGGCACGGGCGTCGCCTATGTGCTTGGCGCCTCCGGCGCGTGCAGCTGGGTCTGGGGTGGAGGTCAGTGCCAACTCATCTACGGCGAGATCGGCCCCGCGCGCGTCGGGCACGCGCTGGAAGCCATGGCTGACGTCACCGCAGATGGCCACTCCGACTGGCTCGCGGGGGCGCCCGATTACTACGGGCAGGGGCTTGTCACAGTGAAGGCCGGCGGAACGATTCCCGACGCCCACAACGGCCTTGCGAGCTTCGCATCCACTCGGCTTTGGGGGGCGCCGGATAGCTTCCTCGGCGC
>JAGSGY010000031.1 GCA_023954855.1 Pseudomonadota bacterium
CGCGTCGTTGTCGTCGCAGTCGTTGCCGCCGCTGGGATCGTCGTTGAAGCCATCACCGTCGTCATCGGCGTAGATGGTTCCCTCGTCGACCTCGAGGTCGCAGTCGTTGTTCTGGTAGTCCGGAATCTCGGGCGCCGTGGGGTAGGTGGCCGCCTCGGTGTCGTTGCAGTCGTTGATTCCGACCGAGGTGCACGTGTTGTCGATGGAGCCACTGCAGTTGCCGCTCGTGGCCTCGCAGTAGCAGTCGCCATCGTCGTCGTAGCGGACCGTGCCCTCGTCGACCGTGTTGTCGCAGTCGTTGTCCTTACTGTCCGCACGCTCGGGCGCGCCGGGGAACACGGTGCCGTCAGCATCGTCGCAGTCGCCGCCGCCGGGGCTGTAGCCGTCGCTGTCGCTGTCGGTGCTTCCCTGGTCGACCTGACCGTCACAGTCATCGTCGATGCCGTTGCCCAGAACCTCGGTCTCGCCGGGGTTCACATTCAGGCCAGCGGGGTCGCCGTCGTTGCAGTCGAGGTTCGCCGAGAGCGAATGGTCGATGGTCAGGCTGCTGTTCAGACAGTCAAACGCGCCGTCGCCGTCGGTGTCGCCACCTTCGCAGTAGCCGTCACCGTCGTCGTCCCAACACGTCGACCCTTCGTCGGTGGTGTTGTCACAGTCGTTGTCGGCGCCGTCACAGACATCCTGGGCGCCGGGGTAGCTGTCCTCGTCGAAGTCGTCGCAGTCACCGCCGCAGCTGGTGAAGCCGTCGCCATCGACGTCGTACTCAGCCGGGTCGCCGTTCTCGCAGTCATTGGCACGGAGCGTGACGGTGCGGAGCGTGACGAAGTCGCCGAGGTCAAAGTCGAGCGTGGCCGACACGGGCGGCTGCGGGTCATTGCCACTCGGAGTGAACTCGACCGTGAAGGTCGCAAGCTCGCCCTCGAGCACCTCGATACCGTCGCCGAACGCTTCGGTCACGGCGAACTGAGGATCGCTGACGGCGGCGCCGAAGATGGTGAACGGCACGTCGCCATCATTGCTGACGGTAACGGTGAGGCCGCGCGAGAAGCCAGCGCCTACCGGGCCGTAGTCGAGCACCAGGGGCCAGACGCTTGCTGCGGCGAGTGCACCGTGGCCACGAACGGTCACCTGGACCTCGGAGAAGCGGCCGCCGTTGAGCACGTTCACCAACGCGAGGTGGTAGCCCTCTTCGTCGGGGCTGTACTCGAAGGGCACGTTGACGTTGCCGTCACGCTCGAGGGTGAAGGGTGTCGCACCATCGTTGTAGGCAAAGAAGTCGCCATCGATGTTGTTGACGGTGATCGACTCGACGCCAAACTCGTTGCCATTCTGGCCGTTGGCGAAGCTGATCGGAAACTCGTGCGTCGATCCGACGGGCACATCGCCCACGTCGGTGAGTGCCGGCATCAACAGAACGCCTTGGCGCTGGTTGACTTCGGTCTCGTTGCAGCCGGCGGCGAAGGCCACCAGGGCCAAGGCCGGAATTCCGCGCTTGAGCAGGGACTGGGTCATCGAGGTCTCTCCATCTGGCGCATTCTGCATGCTCGAAGGGGTCGTGTAAAGCATCAGTTCACATCTCCGGCCGTCCGGCGGCGCCGCAGGCCAAGGACCAGCGGCAGCGCGAGAACAAGCGCACTGTAGGGGGACTGACTCGTGGTGCTACATCCGCAACCGTCGGTGGCCGGCGGGACGAAGCCTGTGTCACAGCCCTCGTCAATATCGCCATCACAGTCATTGTCGAGACCGTCGTCGCACAGCTCGTTGAGTCCAGGGTTGGACCAGCCGTTGTCGTCGTCACAGTCACCATCGGCCTCGGTGTAGCCGTCGCCGTCACGGTCGCTGATGCCCTCATCGTCGAAGCCATCGCAGTCGTCGTCGACGCCGTTCACGACCTCGTCGGCACCGGGGTACACGTCGGGGTTCGTGTCGTCACAGTCGCCGCCGTTCTCGGAGAAGCCGTCACCGTCGTCGTCCGTGCCCATGCCGCCCTCGTCGACCTGGCCGTCACAGTCATCGTCGATGCCGTTGTCGGTCTCGGTAGCCGAGCCAGAGGTCGTCGCGTCCACGTCGTTGCAATCACCGGGGGTGCTGCCGTCGGAGCACTCTTCGGTGCCGTCGCTGTCGAAGTCGACGCCCTCGCAGGAGCCGTCGCCGTCATCGTCGTATCCGGCAGTGCCTTCATCGACGGTGCCGTCGCAGTCGTTGTCGACCTGGTCCGCGACCTCGGGCGCTCCTGGGTAGGAGGTGCCGTCGGTGGGCTCGCAGTCACCTGCGCCGTCGGTGTAGCCGTCGCCGTCTTCGTCGAAGATGGTGTCGTCGACCTGGCCGTCGCAGTCATCGTCGATCGCGTTGCCGCTAATCTCGGTGATCGCGGGGCTGACGGCCGCGTCGCCGTCCGCACAGTCGCCGATGGTCGCGCCGTCTACACACTCAAGGTCTCCGTCCGAGTCGGTGTCGAAGCCTTCGCAGAAGCCGTCGCCATCATCGTCGGTGCACTCGGTGCCCTCGTCGAGGCTGGTGTCACAGTCGTTGTCGGCGCCGTCACAGACCTCGATCGCGTTCGGCGCGATGGCTGCGTCGGCGTCGTTGCAGTCGCCGCCGTCTTCGGAGAAGCCGTCGCCGTCGTCGTCGTAGCAGGGCGTCGTCTCATCGACCGTGACGTCACAGTCGTTGTCGACGCCGTCGCAGGTCTCGGTCTCGCCGGGGTTGCGATTGCCGTGCACATCGTCACAGTCGGTCGCATCGGTCACGTAGTCGTCGGGCTGCAGGCAGGCCTGGACGGCCACGCTCGCGTCGCCGTACTGGTCGCCGTCGCTGTCGGCGTAGAAAGTCGAGCCGGTCGTGGTGTCGAGGTCCGGGTCCGCGTCGTCGACAAGTCCGTCGCCGTCGTTGTCCACGCCGTCGCACTCTTCGGTGTCGAAGCAGTCGGCGATGCCGTCGTTGTCGACGTCGAAGCCTTCGTCGATGGCACCGTTACCGTCGTTGTCGAAGCCGTCACACTCCTCGGTGTCGAGGCAGTCGGGAATCCCGTCCGCGTCGCCATCGGGCATGAACTCGTCGATGGTGCCGTCGCCGTCGTTGTCGAGGCCGTCGCACTCTTCGGTGTCGACACAGTCGGCGATGTTGTCGCCGTCGGTGTCGGCGTAGCCGTTGTCGACCACACCGTCGCCGTCGTCATCGTCGCCGTTACAGTCTTCGGCGTCGACACAGTCGGCCACGCCGTCGCCGTCGGTGTCGGCGAAGCCGTTGTCGACGATTCCGTCGCCGTCATCGTCGAGGCCGTTGCAGAAGTCCCCTTCGAGGCAGTCGGCGACGCCGTTGTTGTTGGTGTCGGGGAAGCCGTCGTCGATCACGCCGTTGCCGTCGTCATCGTCGCCGTTGCAGATCTCGGCGTCGACACAGTCGGCCACGCCGTCACCATCGGTGTCGGGCATGTTCTCGTCGATGTTGCCGTCACCGTTGTTGTCGAGACCGTCGCACTCTTCGACGTCAACGCAGTCCGCGATGTTGTCGTTGTCGGTGTCGCCGAAGCCTTCGTCGACGTTTCCGTCGCCGTCGTCATCGTCGCCGTTGCAGTCTTCGGTGTCGACACAGTCGGCGATACCGTCGCCATCGGTGTCGGTGAAGCCATCGTCGACGGTGCCGTTGCCGTCGTCATCGTCGCCGTTGCAGATCTCGGCGTCGACGCAGTCAGCAGTGCCGTCGCCATCGGTATCGGGGAAGAACTCGTCGGTGTTTCCGTCGCCGTCGTTGTCGACGCCGTCACACTCTTCGGTGTCGACACAGTCAGCAGTGCCATCACCGTCGGTGTCGTCGTAGCCCTCGTCCACGCGACCGTCGGAGTCGTTGTTGACGCCGTCGCACTCTTCGGTGTCGACGCAGTTGGCGATGTTGTCGCCGTCGTCGTTGGGGAAGCCCTCGTCGACCTGGCCGTTGCCGTCGTTATCGAGGCCGTCACAGGTCTCGGTGTCGATGCAGTCGGCAATGCCGTCGTTATCGGTGTCGTCGAAGCCTTCGTTGTTGACGCCGTCGCCGTTGTTGTCGACGTTGTCGCAGGTCTCGACGTCGTTGCAGTCGGCAATGCCGTCGTTGTCGGAGTCCGGCGTGTTCTCGTCGATCTCGCCATCGCCGTCATCGTCGATGCCGTTGCAGATCTCGCTGCACTCGGGCTCGCCGAAGCAGTCCGGGTCGTCGCAGTCGACGAGGTCGCCAGACGTGCCGAGCACACCGTTGCCGTCGTCGTCGTCGTTGTCGAAGCCGTCGTCGCAGTCTTCGCTGCAGCCGCCGGTGTCATCGACGAAGGACAGGTCGTAGTTGCTGGTCTCACCCGCGAAGGCCTCGACCACGATGTAGTAGGTGCGGCCCTGCACAGCGTTGAAGGTCACCGAGTCCACGTTGGTCGACTCATCGGTGGCGGATGCGACACACGAGGATTGCGTACAGAGATCCTCGAGCACGTAGAGATCGTGGTCGTCATCGAGACCGGAGAGCTCGAAGGTGACCGATCCCGTGCGCTGCGGCGAGAACGAGTAGATCGCGTCGGGGTTGGCCTGCTGCAGGTGCGAGTACGGAGAGCCGCACTCGTAGTAGGACAGGTCATTGCCCTTGCCGCGGGTCGAGGCATCGACGATGTCGCTCGAACACGACAGCACCGCATCCACGTCTTGGCTGGGCTCACAGTCTTCGGGACAGCTGACCTGGACATAGGTGTCGTAGAGCCAGCCACCGGCTGCGTCGTCGACCGTGAGTTTGTAGTCGGTCGTGCCGTCCGACACGAAGGACATGTGGTGGACGTCGGCGTTGAGGCTGTCCGTGATGCAGGAACCGTTCGCATCACAGCTGCCATCGTTGACCATGGCTCCCATCTTGATGGCACGTGCACCCGCGACCATGTACACATCAACGAAGACATCCTGGCCGTTCGCCGGCGTCTGGATGTCGTAGTTGTAGTCGGCACCCTTCCAGTTGGTGCCGTTGCAGTCGTTGCTCGTGATGTCGTTGTTGTAGCCCTCGTTGACCGGAAGCGTCGTCGCGGTCGTTCGAATGACGTACGAGCCTTCGCCACAGGCGATGTTCTCGTCATCGGTGGGGCAGGCCAGCGCCAAGGAAGGCGCGATGAGGGCGAGTGCGAGGCCGCTCATCAGGGGTGACTTTGGAGACATGGAGTCCTCGGGGTTCGAGTCCAGTTTCCGTGGGGTACGCACAGTCGTCCGACCGCCCGCGCTCTAGAGATGAGCGCGGCAAGAACCCGCAGCGAAAGCAGGACCCAGAGGGGTCGAAAGAGGGCGCAATATACATGCCCGCTACAACCCTGCCATATTTTCTTCACGATGGCGTTAACAACCCCGAATGCAGCGGCATCTCCGCTGTTCTGAGACGCCTGTCCGGAAAGCGTGAAGGACCGATTGAGACGTCGCTCACCGCCCTAGGCGCGACGCCGCCGGCCCAGCACGAGCACGAATGGAAGAAGGAGCCAAGCCCCCTCCGCGCGACCCTTCTTACAACACCCATCCGCCAACTCGGGACCGAGCTGCTGCGGAAGAGGGGTGGAGTGGTTGCCGGTGTTCATGGCGTCGTGAAAGGTCGATGCCCACTCTGGAGCCACATCCGCCGGCCCCGCAGTGGTCCATGCGTGCAGGGAGCCCGACCGAGTACCGACCACCACGTCCAGGTATCCGTCACCGTCGATGTCGCCGATGGCCGCGCCACCGAGAATCCATCCCCCAGACTGCTTGGGAAAGCCGGGCGCCGCTTGGCCTGTGCCATCCCAGGCGTGAAGCAAGAATCCGCCCGACCCGTAGATGACCTCGGGGACGCCGTCGCCTGTGATGTCGGCAATGGTCGGCGCCACAAGGAAGCTGATGTCGTCGACCTGCCGCGGAAATCCGGGAAGCATCTCGCCGGTGACGCCGTCCCATGCACCCACTCCGTGCTGAAACTCCATGACCGACGACATCGCGAGCGACACCAAGTAGCGAGGGCCACTGCCGCCCATGGCGAAGTCGGGTACGCCGTCTCCGGTGAGATCGCCAAACGAGGGCTGCGTGGCCATCGAGAGCAAGGAGCCGTCGTCGAAGTTGGTGTCGGGCCCAAAGCCGGAGGCGGTCCAGTTCAGCTCGACCACCGGCTCCCCTTCGACGTCGATGATGTCGGAGGTCCCGAGCATCGCGTTGCTGACCAGATCCGGGGCGCCGTCGCCGTCCACGTCGGCGAGGGCAATGCTGCTGGGGTGCCCTTCTCCGATCACCGGCAGCACCGTCTGGTTGATGAGGCCGTCGCGAAGGATCGGGGTGCCCTCCCAGATGGACGCGGACGCCAGATCGATGAGGTAGGCCAAGCCTTCGCCACCCTGCGGCAGCTCATTCGTACCCACCGCAGCATCGAGGTCTCCGTCGCCGTCGAGATCGCCGAGCGCTGGCGAGGTGAGGATGCGGTAGCCCTTGTCGCCACAGAGCACGGGCTGGCAGAGCTCGAGCGGGTAGCCGTCCATCAGCTCACCGGACTCGAGCCAAACGTAGACCCGCTGATCGAGCGCCGCGGCAATGATCTCGAGGTCGCCGTCGCCATCGACGTCACCCAGCGAAGGCGCACCGGCGATTCCGTGATCCCAGGACGTGTCGCGGGTGAACTCGGCCGCCTCGCGACCCACGATAGCGACGGGAAAGCCGTCGACAAGCGCACCGTCGGCAGACCATGCGTACACACGCCCCGAGAGACCCGCGACCACGACCTCGGGTAGGCCATCCCCATCAAGGTCTCCCACTGCCGGTGAACCGGCGACGCCCTCCATTGGGGTCGCAAGACCGTCTGCATAGGCCGGAAGCTCGGCCCAGCCCTCCGCCACCCGTGGGTGCTCGAAAGTGGACACGGGGAAGCCGTCTCGTTCAGTACCGGAGCCATCGATGACGTGGACCAAGCCTCCACTGGCCACAAGCACCACCTCGAGAACGCCGTCACCATCGAGATCTGCGAGCACGGGAGCCGACTCGAGACTGGAGCCGAGGTCCAGTGGAAAGCCGTCGAGACGATCGGGATCCGTGCGCGGCCAGATGCCTCGACGCGCATCGGAGGTGCGCCCGTCCTCGTCGGTGACCGTCAGCCGAAGAGTGACCATGGCACGATGGGCGCGCTCAAAGCGATCGGTGATCGTCGCGTCCTCGTCCGTATCCTCAAGAGAGCCTTCGCCGAAGCCCGCGAGACTGACGTCTGCAAGATGGCCGTCGACCGCACTCGATCCAGAAGCCACGCTCTGCCAGCTGTCCGGCTCAGCACCCGTCCCGACCTCGAGCTCCCAGCTCGCCACACCCGCACGGGCGGTGATGCGTGCTTCGACGGCCACCGTGCCGTCTGCCCAGGTGAACCAGTACGGCGAGGTGATGGTGGCCGTCGGCGGGATCTCTCCGGCGAAGACGGCCTCGACAGCCGCGCCCGCATCGGCCCGTCCGTAGCCATAGAACGCGTCCCAGCCCGGCTTTGAGGGATAGGTGTTGGCCGCCTCGCGATCGGCCTCCGACAGCGCAATATCGAAGGCGGTGGTGCGCATCAACGCACGCACCTCATCGCCCGTGAGGGGCGTTCCCGCATCAAGACCGGCCGAGTGGAGAAGGCCCGCCATTCCCGAGAGTCGAGCCACAGCGCCCGTCGCACAGTCGGTGCTTGGAGCGACGAGGTCGAGTCGGGGCCCAAAGTTGTTGCAGTTCAGGAAGTTCGTGTAGGTGAGCGCATCGCCCGCCTCGTTCTGACGATCAGCGCGGACCGTGTGCACGAAGAGGATGGGGTCTTCGAGAGCAGGCACATTGGGGTGCCAGGAGTTCTCGTCCCCGGCGGCTCCGACCATGACTACGTCGTGATCCGCCGCATAGGCAATCGCTTCTCGGACGGCCTCGGGATGGGTGAGCGAGCCCACCGCCATGCCCGCGGCCTTCACACCCCGGTCGGTGGCGTACGCGAGTGCGAGGGCCACGCGGTCGCCGTCGGTGATGATGGCGTCCCCCACGCGAAGAGGCAGTGCCGCGCAGTTCGGACAGGCGCCGATTCCGCCGCCGTCATCGCCGCTCTCGGCAGCATCCTTCATGACACCGGTGCCGTGGTGGGCGTACGCGCTCGACTGGAGCTCAGTGTAGGGATCGTTGTCTTCTCCGAAGAAGTCCCAGCCTGCAATGTCATCGATGTAGCCGTTGCCATCATCGTCGACGCCGTCCGAGAACGCCGCGATCAGGTCGCTGGGATCGAGCCGATCATCCGAGCGATTCAGCCCGTCCGCGACGTCGACGCGCGCGTCCTCGGCGTAGTCGTAGAGATTGAAGACGCCGTTGCCGTCGAGGTCGGTGACGACTTCGCCCGCTGCATTCTGTGGGGGCGGCAGTTCGTCCGCGTTGAGCAGGATCTTCTTGTAGAGGGAGGTGCTGGTCCAGTCGATGCCCGAGTCGAGGATCGCGACAGACACATCGAACCTGCCCGCGGTGTGGCGCACCGCGCGGTCCAGGCCAAGTCCAGTCCCTGCGGCCAGCTCCTCGGGCCGCACGGTGTCCCGCGAACCCGCAGGCACGTTGGAGAGCAGCGCCCAGCCTCGCAGGTCATTCGGACAGGCCGAGAGGTTCTCGGGGGTGCAGTCCGGAAAGGTCGGCATCGGAAACTCGGCGTGCGCCGAAGTGAAAAGAACGAGGAGCGAGAGCATCGAGACGACCTGTGCTGTAGAACACCATGCTTAGCCGTCGCACCCTTCTCCCGCCCGAGGTCGAGCCATGAAGATTCATTTCCGCCATGCCTTCGACTGCGAGCCCGAGCAGCTGTGGGCGCTTCTCGCGAACCCAGACTTCGAGCGCATCCTCGAGGCGAAGTCGAATGTTCGGCGGGTCGAGACCTCGAGAGAAGTCGAGGGCGAGATCGAACGCAGTGTGCACGAGTGCACGTCCCTGCATGAGTTGCCGAGCTTTGCGACCAAGGTTCTCGGCAGCCGCCATCTCGTCTACGACCAGCACAGCAGCCTCCATCGCGGACGCGGTGAGCTGACGTGGCGCATCGTTCCACGCGTGCTCACCGACCGGGTGGATGCCGGCGGCGTGACGCGCATCTTCCGTGAAGACGGACGCTGCATTCGCGAGGTGAATGGCGCCGTGGACGTTCGAGTGCGACTCGTGGGCTCGAAGCTCGAGGCCATCCTCGGACGCGTCGTCGAGACCTCCTACGCGAATGCGGCTGAAGCCATGCGCGCCTATCTATTGGAGCACCCGTGAGCCCCCTGCTGATCAGCCTGGCCCTCGCCGGCACCCCTGAGGCCCCGGGCGACTACATGCCCACGCGTCAGTTCGACCTCGTCCACCTGCACCTGGCCCTCGAGGTGGACGTAGACGCGGGAAGCGTCACAGGTACGGCCACCCACACGGTCGAACCCTTGGGCAAGCCATCGGACTGGCTGCGTCTGCACCAGACGGGGCTCGACATCACCGAAGTGCGCGTCGACGGCACCGTCGTGGAGGGATGGCGCGCGGGACACCACGGTCTCGACATCCCCATGCCCATCACCGGCGAGCAGCACGAAGTGGCCATCGACTACTCCGCGACCCCGGAGCTTGGTCTGCACTTCCGCCGCCCAGGCAAGGGGTCCCCGGACACCGTGCGGTCGGTGTGGTCACAAGGCCAGGACGCCGACAACCGGTACTGGTTCCCCTCTTGGGACTACCCGAACGACCGCTTCACGTACTCAAGCGCGTTCACGGTGCCGGAGGACTTCGTCGTCGCCTCGAATGGCGCACGCACCGCCACAGAAGCGGCCCGAACGGGCTGGAAGACAGAGACCTTTGCCCTCGAGCAGGAGGTTCCCACCTACCTGATCGCATTGGTGGTCGGTGATTACACCGTCTACACCGAGCAAGTCGAGGACCTCACCCTCGAGTACATCGTGCCACGCACCACGAGCGAAGCCGACGCCCGTACCGCCGGTGGCTTCGCCGCACCACAGCTCGGCTTCTTCAACGAGCTGCTCGGCACCGACTACGCGTGGCCGCTCTACCGGCAAGCCTTCGTGCAGCGCTTCATGTACGGCGGCATGGAGAACACGAGCCTGACCATCAACAGCGACCGGGTGGTGGGCCAGTCCGCGTCACAACAGGCCAGTGCCGAGGGCCTGGTCGCCCACGAACTCGCCCACCAGTGGTTCGGCGACCTACTCACTTGCTACGGGTGGCGCGACCGCTGGCTGAACGAGGGCTTCGCCACCATGTACGCCTCGCGGTGGATCGAAGAGGCCCACGGACGGGACCTCTACGACGTGCACGTGCGAAAGCGCATGGCCAGCGCAGTCCGCTACAAGACCCCGATGGCGCGCCGCTCTTGGTCTCCTGAGGGCCCTGGATCTGCCGGCGTCTACGACCGCGGAATGATGGTGCTCCACATGCTTCGCGTGCACCTGGGCGACGACATCTACGACGCGGGCATTCGCCGATATGTCGCCGAGCACAAGCACGGTTTCGTCGAGACGGCCCATCTACGCCGGGCCTTGGAAGAAGAGAGCGGTCAGCACCTCGGCTGGCTGTTCGACACCTGGGTCCACGACGTCGGCGTTCCCGAGCTGAAGACACGATGGGCCCACGCCGACGGAGTGCTGACCGTCACGATCAGCCAAGGGGAGCGGAGCTGGCACGCGCCGGTGCAGATCGAAGTGGGCTCAGCCGAAGAAGCCACCACCCGCGTGGTCTGGCTCTCCGCCGGCGAGACCCAGCTGGTGCTCGACCTCGATAAAGCCCCACTCTACGTCGCCGTGGACCCCCAAGGCGGTGTGCTCGCGCGCTGGGATCAGACCCAGTCCGCCGAAGCCTGGGCCGCACAGGCACGCTTCGCGACCACGCCCTACGCCCGGCTTGCCGCCTTCGACGCGATTGGTGCGGGACATGCCACAGAGGACGGCGTCGATGCACTGGTCGAGGCCCTTCGCACCGACGAACACGCTGAGTACCGGGCCTTTGCGGCACGCGCCCTCGGCAAGCTCGGCACCGCAGACGTCACCGATCCCCTGGTGGATGCACTGGATGACCGCGACGAGCGACTGCGAGCTGCCGCTGTGGAGGCACTCGGCCTGATGCCAAAGGATGGGGTCATCGCCCACGTGCGGAGTGCGTTGCGTGACGAGTCCGCCCTGGTGCGAGCCACAGCATTGACCGCCCTCGGTAAGCTCGACCCCGCGAACGCCGCAGAGGTGGCAAGAAAGCGGCTCGACGGCAAGGACACGAGCCAGCGGCGCCGCGTACACGACGCAGCCCTAACGGTACTCGGCGAGCACGGAACCGGCGCGGACCTCGCGCTGATCCGTGGCTACCTGTCCACAGACACGCCGACTCCCCTGCTGCGCACCGCTGTGACTGCGGCGACGAAGCGCGTCGCGGAGCTCGATGACAACCGTGCGGACAAACAGCGCGCGCGCCTGGCTCCGACGCTCGAAGCCCGCCTGTACGACCTCGACTACCGCGCGCGACAAGCCGCCATCAGAGGCCTCAGAAGCTTGGGGACCACGAGCTCACGCGCTGCTCTGCTTACCCTCGCCTCCGACACCGAGGTCGAAGCGCTTGCGAAGCTGGCCCGCGAGACGGCGGCGGCCATCCTGACCCGTGGGACCGCCGATGCGCAGCCCACGCCCGTCGAAGACAGTGAGGGTCTCGGCGACCGCATCGACGATCTCGAGAAACGCCTCGAGGACCTGGAACGCTGGCGCTAGACGCAGAAAGGGCGAGAGCCTGCGCAGCGCGCTGACCCCCGCCCTTGGCAACCCGCAGCGATTAGCTGGGGTTGGTGGCGCCACCGACCGTGTTCATCACGTCTTCGTCGGAGTACTTGGTCTTCTCGGCCGTAAAGGCGTTGGTGGTGCTCGTGGTGTTGGTCACTTCGTAGAAGCAGTCACCAGAGCAGTCGGCGAGCGTCGGGTCGTTGCTCACGAAGCCGCCGTCAGGGTACTCGAGGTAGTTGCTCGGGCTGATCTGCGAGGAGGTACCCGTGGAGTTGGTGTCCCACGTGTCGCTCTCGGTGAAACGCTGCACCTGGACGCGCTGCGAGCTGGCCGTTCCAGCCGCGGTACCACCGGACAGGTCCATCGAGATGGTCGTCGTGGACGTCGTGCTGGTGAAGTCCTCGTTGAAGTAGCCGGTCGTGTGCTGCTCGCGGTCGGTCTCCTGCGAGGCGTCATCCCAGCTGAACGTGAACACGCCGCCGGCCTTCTGACCGGGAATCGCCATGCCGCCCATGATGAGGAAGGCATCGTCGGCGCCCTTGACCTTCACGATCTGAGCGAACTGAATCGTGTCAGATCCGGTGGTCGTCATGGTGTTGGTCCAGTCTCCGGTCGTGGTCTGACCGGCGTAGGGCTGGGCACCGTTGAAGTTATGAGCAATGGCCTGCTCACTGACGGGATCGGCCGCGGGCGAGATGTAGAACACCCAGATCTCTTCAGATCCACCGCAACCGGTCGTGAGCGCAGCCATCGTGGCTGCGAAAAGTGCGTTTCGCATGTCTCCTCCAAAGGAATGCGCCAAAGAGCGCAAGAAGTGCGTCCCGTGACGGACTGTGCCTGGGACTTACTGGCCCAACGACCAATGGTCAAGAAGTTGTTGGGGCAACCCAGCTGAATCCAGCGCTTATCGAGGTTTAAGCTCCCATTGCGCGCTGAAGACAATGCCCGGATGGTGTATCCAATCCAGCAACATGCTCGGGAGTACCCTCACCGACCACCCGGCCACCTGCCTCGCCGCCCACGGGCCCGAGGTCCACGATGTGGTCCGCCTGCTGCCAGACGTCGACGTGGTGCTCGATGGTGAGCACGGTGTGCCCCTGCTCGACGAGGCGGTGAAGAACGTCGACCAAGCGCGCCACGTCCGCGAGGTGCAGGCCTGTCGTCGGCTCGTCGAGCACGTACACGCAGTGCCCAGCGCGCGAGACGAGCTCCTTCGCGAGCTTGACCCGCTGCGCTTCTCCGCCAGAGAGCGTGGTGCCGGGCTGCCCCAGCGTCAGGTAGCCAAGTCCCACATCGACGAGGGCCTGCAGCAAGCGGCCGAGCTTGCGGTGATTTCGAAACAGCTCGAGCACCTCATCCGTTCGCATCGACAGCACGTCGGCGATGCTCTTGCCCTTGTAGCGAATCTCGGAGGTCTCGCGGTTGAAGCGCTTGCCCTTGCAGGTCTCGCAAGTGACCCAGACGTCCGGCAAGAAGTGCATCTCGACAACGATGGCGCCCCGTCCCTCGCACGCCTCGCAGCGTCCGGCGGCCGCGTTGAACGAGAACCGGCCGGGCAAAAAGCCCCTCGCCTTCGCCGCTGGGGTCTTCGCGTAGAGCTTGCGCAGCTCGTCCATGACGCCGGTGTAGGTGGCGGCTGTACTGCGTGGACTACGGCCAATCGGCGCTTGGTCAACGACGACGACACGGTCGATTTTCTCGCCAGCGCTGAAGGCATCCACATCGACGGGAGGGGCGTTCACGCCGGTCTCGCCGCGGAGCAGAGGCACCAAGGTATCGAGGACCAGGCTCGACTTGCCCGATCCGGAGACGCCGGTCACCGCCGTCCACACCCCCGTCGGAAAGCGAACGTCGACCGACTTGAGGTTGTTGGAGCGAGCACCCTCGACGCTCACGAATGCCCGCGGAGAGCGTCGGACGTCTCTGACGGGAAAGCGCTCACGACCGGTCAGCCAAGCGCCGGTGAGGCTGTCCGGGTGCGCACGAAGCTCGGCGGGCGTACCGGCTGCCATCATCTGCCCGCCGTGAACGCCGGCGCCCGGCCCGAGATCGATGACGTAGTCGGCTCGATCGATGGTCTCGGGATCGTGCTCGACCACCACCAAGGTGTTGCCGAGGTCACGGAGCTCTTCGAGCGTCGTGAGCAAGCGCTCGGTGTCCTGTGGGTGCAGCCCGATGGTCGGCTCATCCAGCACGTAGACCACCCCCGTAAGCCCGGAGCCGAGCTGGCTCGCGAGGCGAATGCGCTGGGCTTCGCCGCCGGAGAGCGTGTCGGCCGAGCGGTCGAGCCCAAGGTAGCCGAGGCCCACGTCGACCAAGAACTCGAGACGCTTGCGAAGCTCGTGCAGAGGCCGTTCTGCGATGACCTCGCGCTCTCCGTCGAAGGACCAGCCGGCCACCACGGCGGTGGCCTCCGCGACGCTGAGCTTGGTAAAGCGATCGATGCCCAATCCTCCGATGTGCACCGACAGGAGGGCAGGCGCGAGCCGTCCCCCGCTGCAGAGTCGGCAGGTCGACTCGGAAGACAACCACGCCAGACGCGAGCTCCAGCCATCGAGAATGGCGGTCAGCCCACCCCATTCACGCTTCTCTTCCACGTGCTGGACGCTCTTGCCCCACTTGCGAGACCAGGAAAGCGACAGCTCGCCGGGTACGCCGTCCATCACCGCGGTCCAAGTGGCATCGGACCAGTCCAACACAGGGGTGCGCTCATCGAGCTCGCACTTCGACAGGACGGCGGCAACCAGGGCGCGGTTTCGAGGAGAACGCGCCAAAACGCCTGCCACACGCGCATCGAGTGCGTCCCAGAAGCCTTCGTCCCGATTTGGGAAGAGAAGCTCCCAGTCGATCTGCCGCGTGCTTCCAAGGCCATCGCAGCGAGGGCAGGCGCCGACACGCGAGTTGAACGAGAAATGCCTTGGTGTCAGCTCGACGGGCAGGTGGCTGCCGTGGTCGGGACAGGCTGGGCGAGCGGTGAGGACCACCGGGCTGCCCTCGCGGCGAGGGACAAAGCGCACGGCGCCGTCGCCCAGCGAGAAGCCTGTCGTCACCGCCTCGGCAACCCGGCTCGATGCCGCCTTTGCGGGGTTGAGTCGGTCGAGGACGAGCGTCGCTCCCGCGGCGACGAGACCCTCGGCGTCGGCGTGCTCCAGACGCACCTCGCGCTCGCCGTCGAGCAGACGACTCCATCCGTCGTCGACGAGTCCAGCCAGCCGACTCGCCGGTTCTTCGGCGGGACGGAGGGAACAGGTGACCCAACCCACGCCCGACGCTTCCGCGGCGAGCTTTGCCGCCCCACTGGACGGGCTGTAGCCCATGATTTCGCGGGCACACGTCGGACAGTGCGCGGTCCCCACCCGTGCCCACAGCACGCGCAACACGTCGTGAATCTCGGTCACGGTGGCGACCGTAGAGCGCGGGTTTCTCGACGCGTTGACCTGGTCGATCGCGATGGCCGGTGCCAGTCCCTCCATGCGCTCCACCGGCGCACGATCGAGGCGGCCCAGGAAACGCCGTGCGTAGGTCGAGAGGCACTCGACGTAGCGACGCTGCCCCTCGGAGAAGATGGTGTCGAACGCCAGGGAGCTCTTTCCCGAGCCGCTGACGCCGGTGACCACGGTCATCTTGCCGTGCGGGATGCGAACGTCGATGCCCTGGAGGTTGTGCTTACGGGCTCCTTCGATGATCAGCTCCGTCGGCCCCTTGTGGCGCCGCCGCCTTCGCGGTGGGGGCTCGGCGACCAGCGGCACGTCCACCAGCTCCGGTAGGTGTGCGAGAGCCTGACCCGTCGGAGTGTCGAGCTTGGCGAGCTGCTCAGGCGTGCCCGTGCCCACCAGCTGCCCCCCGCCGTCCCCGCCTTCGGGGCCCATGTCGAGGACGTGGTCCGCACACTTGATCACGTCGGTGTCATGCTCGATGACCAGCACGCTGTTGCCGGCATCGACGAGCCGCTGGAGTGCACCCACGAGCTTTCTGACATCGTCGAAGTGCAGCCCGGTCGTCGGCTCGTCGAGTAGGTACAGGGTCTTGCCGGTCGCCCGTCGGTGCAGCTCGGTTGCGAGCTTGACGCGCTGAGCCTCGCCTCCGGAGATGGTGGTGCTCGGCTGACCCAGCGGTACGTAGCCGAGCCCCACTTCCACCATCGTTCCAAGAATGCGGGCGAGCGACGGCACCTTTCCGAAGACCTCGAAGGCCTCGTCGATGGTCAGGGCCAACACATCGGCGATGCTCAAGCCCTTGAAGGTGATCTCGAGCGTCTCGGCGTTGAAGCGCTTGCCCTCGCAAGTCTCGCAGCGAACCTCGACATTCGGCAGGAACTGCATCTCGATCGTCTTGACGCCCGCGCCCTCACACGCCTCGCAGCGGCCCCCCTTCACATTGAAGCTGAACCGACCGGGCTTGTAGCCCCGGGCCCTCGACTCTTGCGTCTTCGCGTACAGCTTGCGGATGTGGTCGAAGGCCCCCACGTACGTGGCAGGATTGGACCGCGGCGTACGACCGATCGGCTGCTGAGAGATGCGGATCAGCTTGTCGACATTCTTCATGCCATCGATGCGTGCACAGTTCTCGGCCCGAGGCTCGCCCTTGAGCATGTTGCGCACAGTGGCTTCGAGCGCCGCAAACATCAGGCTCGACTTGCCTGAACCACTGACGCCCGTGACGGCACAAAGCACACCCAAGGGCACCTTGGCATCGACATCGCGCAGGTTGTTCGCCGTCGCCCCCCACACCTTGAGCCATGCGCTCGGCTTGCGACGCGTCTCGGGCACAGGAATGAAGCTCTCGCCGCGCAGATAGGACGCCGTCAGTCCTTTGCCCCTAGCAAAGCGGCCAGGCGTGGAGCTCGCGACGATGTGGCCTCCCAGGCGGCCAGCGCCCGGCCCCACATCCACGACGTGGTCAGCCGCAAGCATCGTCTCGGTGTCGTGTTCGACCACGAGCACCGAGTTTCCGCGGTCTCGGAGCCGATGGAGGGCGTGGATCAAACGTCGGTTGTCACGTGGATGCAGGCCAATCGAGGGCTCGTCGAGCACGTAGGTCACGCCCTGAAGCGCCGACCCGACCTGGGCCGCGAGCCGGATCCGCTGCGCCTCGCCGCCCGAGAGCGTGGCCGAAGACCGGTCGAGCGACAGATAGCCGAGGCCCACCTCCTCGAGAAACAGCAGTCGGTGGCGGATCTCGTCGATGATCGCCTCGCCGACCTCGCGCTCCGCACCCTTCAGCTTCAACTCGCCAAAGAAACGGGTGGCCTCGGCGACCGACATCCGCGTGAACGCCGGGACATTGAGTCCGCGGAAGTCAACGGCACGCGCCACTGCACTCAGGCGCTCTCCATCGCACTCGGGGCACACGGTCTGGGTGCGAAAGGCTGCGAGACTCGGCCACTTCGTCCATCTCCAGACGTTGGCCGTCAGCGGCACCAAGCCCTGCCAGGGTCGCTCGCGCACCTCGGTTCGGCCACCGGGTCGCTCCACCTCGACCTTCACGATCAGCGAGGGGTCGCCCCAGAGAAGACGGTCGAGAACGGCGGGGTCCCAAGACGCCAGCTTCTTGTTTCCCGGCCCACCGAGGGCCTTGGACACCTTGACGAGCTGCGCACGGTTGAAGTGCGCGAAGGGCAGCTTTCCGTCGGCGTTAAACCCGTTGAAGGCCGAGGAGACGCGCTTCGACACATCGACGAGCCGGTCGACATCGAAGTCCTCGAGGCGTCCGAGGCCGTTGCAGGCCGGACACGCACCCTGCGGTGCATTGAACGAGAACAGGCGCGGCTCGAGCTCCGGAATGGCGATGGCCGGATGGTTCGGACACGCTCGGGAGGTCGAGTAGGTGTGCTCCCCTTCCTCGCCAAGAATCGTGGCGACTCCAGGCTCACCCTTGGCGAGCGCCGTCTCGAGTGCCTCGGCGAGACGCCCACGCATGCCTTCAGAGACCTTGATGCGGTCGACCACGACTTCGATCGTGTGCTTCTCGTAGCGAGCCAGCTCGATCTCTTCGTCGAGTCGATGCAGCTTGCCATCCACGCGCGCTCGCACCCAACCATCGATTTCGAGCTGCTTGAGCTCCTGCCGATACTGCCCCTTTCGCTCGCGAACGAGGGGGGCGAGCACATGTACCTTCTGACCGTCGAAGCGCTCGAGCGCATCATCGATGACGTGATCGAGGGCCAGGCTGGCGATCGGCTCACGGCAGTCCGGGCAGTGTGGCTTGCCGAGGCGCGCCATGAGCAGCCGCACGTGGTCGTAGATCTCGGTGACGGTCCCGACCGTCGAGCGCGGGTTTCGATTGACCGTCTTCTGGTCGACCGAGAGCGTCGGGGACACCCCGATGACGGCATCGACCTCCGGCCTCTCCATCTGTCCGAGGAACTGCCGTGCATAGGACGACAGCGAGTCCATGAACCGCCGCTGGCCTTCCTTGTAGATCGTGTCGAAGGCGAGGGACGACTTGCCGCTGCCCGACACTCCCGTGAACACCACCAGCGCATCGCGCGGCACGTCCACATCGACGTCTTTGAGGTTGTGTGCACGGGCACGGCGGACGGAAATGTGGGTAGGTCTGGACACCTTCGAGACCTATCTCGCAGGGGCGTCGCAGGCTTCGAGACACTGCCGCCGGCTGTCAGCAACACCCCAAACGACAAAGGGCCCACCGAATGGTGAGCCCTTGGTTGCCGCCAGACCGACTATTCGGTCGGCACCGCGCGAATCTCGAGGATGTCGATGTTCGCCTCGGTGAAGTCCTCGGCCTTCATGATCACCTCGACGCCCTCGGACCAGCGCAACCGCAGGTCGGGGTCGGTCTCGGCCATGTCGCCGAAGGTCGAGCTGGTCAGCGAGCGGCTGGGGATGGGCTCGCCGTCCTCGCCCTTCGCGTCCGTCTCGGGGGCAAGCGTGCCCACCATCGTGTTCTTGCCGGGAGGCAGGATGCCCTCGACGGGAATCTCGACCGCTTCGAGCTGGTTGCCCTTGCTGTCCTTGATCGTCGCGAGCAGCATCAGGTCCGTCATCTCGTACTTCGAGTCGTTCGAGATCATGAACTGGAAGACCGTGACCTGGTCGTCTTCCTGGTCGAGCTGAAGCCACGAGGCGTTGCTGACCCGGATGTAGCGATCGGGGTTGTAGAGCGGGTCGTAGTCGGCACGAACCTCGCCACCGCCGAGCTGGTACATCGGAATGACCTGATCCTCGGCAATCCAGCCCTCGACGCCGTCGGGGGTGCGAGCGCGGTACATCGTTCCACGCTTTGCGAGCAGCTCGAGCTTCGAGTCCTTGGCGAGGGCCTGGAGGGCGCCTGCGTTGGCCTCGGGACCCGAGCGCAGCGAGGCCGCGGGGTCGGTGACCAGCATCTCGGAGAAGCTGATGTCATCGAGCAGCGACTCGTGTCCAGTCGGTAGCTGCTGACCGAAGATGTACATGCCGGCACCACCGGCAAGAATCAACACGACGAACACTACGCCGATGAGCGCAGCGGGGATGCCGCGCTTCGGAATCTCGAAGTCATCGTCCACCGCGCCGGCGCCGAGAATCGAGGCAAGCTCGGGGATCTCGCTCGCGTACAGCCACTCGGTAGCCCCAGGAGGCTGCACCATGTCGCCCGCCGAGACCTTACCGCTGGTCGCAAGGCGCTTCAGCTCGGAAAGGTCCTCGACCGCGAACTGAGTGCTGTTCTGAGTGACAAGCCACCGACTCATATGTGCTCCGCGGATCCGTGATTGCATCGGGTGTAGCGCGTGTCCTCTCGCGAACGCAAGCCGTGCACTCGGCAGTTCGCCCACTTTGACGGACCCCTGACCCCACTGCCCTCAACGGCCCTGTTTCGGCGACGTCCGCGATCCGCCTACCAGGCCATCGTCGCCCACAGGGTCATGTCCATGCCCTGGTACGGCGCACCCCACCCGTCGGGGAAGTGATCACAGTAGTAGCTGGCCGAGCCGCAGTACCCGGTACCCCACCCAATCGTGACCACATTCTGTACGAGTTGCATCTCGGGAATCGGAAGCTGGATCAGCACTGTCTGTGCATCGATCTCGATGAGACCCGCTCCGGGAAGGTCTTGGTAGCCGGTGATGTCACGACCACGAAGCCGAGTGACGCCCGACTGAATGATGACGTTGTAGTCGAAGAACGGGGACCCAGTGGAGTCCATGAAGGCTTCGAGGAACAAGGTCGAGGCCTCGTAGGGAACGGCCGAGACCATGCGAATCTCGAGCACATCGCCCACAACCCGCCACTGCGCTGAAACGAAGTCAAACGCGTAGTCGCTGGCATCGCCGACCGTGTCGTGGGTCGTGGTGAGCGCACGCCACGGGGGTTCGCCGACGATCAGCTCGAAGTCCAGCAGGTACGTGGTGTCATCGTCTGTGCAGGTCAGCAGTAGATCGACGTCATCACCCGCAGTTCCCGCCACCGATAGGGCGGGTCCCTGGTCGCTCTGGGTCTGACCCGCTTCGATGGTGCTGAACAACGCATTGGCGTCGGTGATGGTGGCCGTGGCCGCGCCACCCGTCTGCGAGAGCGTGCAGTACACCGGCCCAAAGGTGTCGAGTGCACCACTGTTGGTCAGGTCGAGCGACAACTCGAAGCTCTCGCCGGCATCGGGAAGACCGTCGCCGTTCCCGGAAGCGCCATCCTCGACGACCACCGCCGTGAGGTCGAGAAGGGGCCAAGGTACGGGCACATCGACGAGCACGAGGAAAGACTCGAGTTCATCGGTGACCGCCACCTCGAAGCGCACGGGCTGCGAGTCATTCTGGGAGGGCAACGCGAGGAACGAGAGCGGAAGAGAGGCCGTGGCGTTCTCGGCCCAGTCGCTGCCGAGCGCAAACGGCCCAGGCGTGAAGAGCGTGATGTCGGTGTCTGCGGAAGAGACGTCAGCCGTCGTCACCCCAACCGTCGGCGGACCGTGGTTGACGAGGGTGAGGGTCCACGTCGCGTTGTCGCCCGGCAACACCGGACTCGGGACGGTGACCGAGCTGAACACTTCGGGAAGCGGCGGACGGGGCAGCCAGAACAGCGTCTCGGTGGATGCCGGCCAGGCGCCGAGATCGTCGCTCACCCAAGCGTCGGTGCCCGAGTCGATGCGGAAGAGATCGGTGGTGCCCGCCGAGGCGGAGAGCATGCGAACCCACCACCGCCCCGGCCCTGGAGCCGGCGGAAGCAGGGCGGCATGGGCAGTCAGATCGACCGTCAGCTCGTGGCTGCCGGCCGCGAAGACCTGGGTCGCCGCCTCGACTTCGACATCGGGCGTGTCGGGGTCACCGGTGCCCACGGTCGCGACCACAAGCCCCTCAGCGAAGGTCGAGAAGCCGATCGTTGCGACGGTCGCGTCACCCACGAGAACCTGCGTATCGAGGCTCTCGGAAAAGTCGTCGGCGACCGCGTCCAGCCGAATCGGAAGCCAACTGTTGTCGGGGAAGGTCGCGTCCACCGAGAGGTCGAGCACGGCCGGCGCGGAGGCCCCCGCCGCAAGCACGCCCACCGTCACTGGCGCCGACACGGTCCCGTCCACGACATCCACGGTGCCGGAGACCACTACGTTCGCCGCATCCACTGGCCCGACGTTGGTCACGGTCACCGTCATGGAATCGGTCGCGCCCGGATCAAAGCGTGTCCAGTCGACGTCGACAATCCGCAGATCGGAGGTCACCGGCCCGACAGCCAGATCATCGACGGTCCAGATGTCGGCGAAGGTGCCTTCGTAGCGGAACGCCAAGTACACCAGTGGCTCGCCGACCAACGTCTCGAGCGAGACCGCCGCGGCGCGGGACCAGTCCCCTTCTTGGGGCGCGGGCAGCGCCGCAATCTCGACAAAGTCGCCGGACTCGGGGTCCGCGGAGCCCGTCGAAGCCCAGAGAGAGTGCTGAGCGCCACCTGCAAAGGTGCCGTGCTCCCACCACGAGAGCTGTGCGGTGGTCGCATCCCCGAAGTCGAGCGGCGGAGAGACGAGCCAGTCGTCCATCGCCCCGGTCTCTTCGAGGCCTCTGCGGTGCTGCACGGCGAACTGGTCGCGCGCACGGCCCTCGGTGAGCTCCCAGGCGTAGCCGGGAAAACCGTAGGAATACTCGGCCCATTCCAGGTCGTAGAGCGTCAGGGCATCGGTGCCCTCTTCGAAGTCCTCGGTCCACGGAACGGTCGCGCCCTCGGTCAGGACCTCGAGCTCGAACGGCCCATCGTCCCCGTCGGTCGGCAGAAAGCTGACCGCCACGAACTCGGAGCCGTCGGTGGCCCGAAAGAAGTACTCGATGCCGGGTGCCGGAGCCGAGGCCACATCAAGGGTGTACACCCCCTCTTGGTCCTCGAGGACTGCGCTCTCCCAGGCCGCCACACCGATCGGGCGCCAGCTCGCCTGCACCGAGAGCACGCCATCGGGGTCGTCCGCGGTCACCGCCAACGAGACGGCATCGCCCGCAACGAACACCCCAGAAGGCGCCTCGTGCGTGAGCGTAGGCCCTTCGACATCGACGGGCGCCGGCGAGTCGCTGTCCTCGGTGCCGTTGCCATTGCAGGCCACCAGCAGAGCGAGCAGGAGGCCGACTCTCATCGGGACACCCGCTCGGCAGTGGTTCCATTCGGGAGCTTCAGGGTGCCCGGCATGTCTGGACTCGACGTCGCCAGGTCCTGCCCCGGATCGTAGTCGTCGTAGAGCCAGCAGTAGGTCCAGCACTGGTAGTCGGTGATGTTGCCGCCGCCATCGGTGAACGAGTAGCACTCGAAGCCGCCGGGGCAGGCGCGTCCTTCGGCACAGTCAACGCCGCAGAAGCCGCCGATACAGCGGTTGCCCTCGCCACAGTCCTCGTCAGCACTCGCAGTCGTGCACGGGCGACAGTACTGGTCGCCCGCGTCGTAGCAATCGCCGGTCAGCGTGTTGCAGAACTCACGGTAGCCACAGTCGACCGAGGTCTCTTCACAGGCATTGGCCACGCACTCGGACAGCTCGACATCGCAGGAGGAGCCCGGGTAGCAGTCGTTGTCGCGGTCGCAGCCCGGGGCGCACTCGCGATCGACGCAGGTGTGCTCGATAGGGCAGTCTCCGTTGGTCGAGCAGCTTCCGAGGACGCACTGGCCCTGGATGCACACCTCGCCGAACCCCTCGCAGAGCAGTTCCTCGTCGCACTCGGCCTGGGTGCCTCCGCAGGCGCTCAAGAACAGCAGCAGAGCCGCAACCCTCATCACTCGTCTCCAGGGCAGATGGTCGCGGGGAAGTAGGTAGCGGTCACGTATTGCTCGCTGGGTGGGACTTGTTCTTCAACGAAACGAAGCAGGTTGCCGTCGACGACGTAGGTGAAGTCCTCGTCGATGATCAGCTCGCGAACGAAGCTCTCGGTGCTGTCGTTCTCGTAGAGCTTCACGACCATGGTGCCGAGAGAGGGACAGCGGCTGAGCGAGAACTCGGCGACCAGGCCCGACAGGGTGAGGCCGAGCTCGGCGACGATCGGCGAGAAGTCCGACTCGCAGATCGACTCGGTCAGCCCCGAGGTCTCGTTGGCTGCCTCGAGATAGCGACGTCCGTACCAGCCAATGCCATCTTCCGTCTCGCAAGACGGGATGTCATCGCGCGGCGGCGGATCTTTCGCGACCACCGCCGAGACGTTCAGCAAGGTGCGGTCGCGGTAGGCCCGGTCGCCCTTGAGGTCGGTGAACTCACGCAAGTAGGTGTGCACGGGGTACGGCGACACATCGTCCTCGTCCGAGACGAAGAGAAGCGAAAACGTCGCGTCATCACGCAGGAAAGCGCCGTTCTGCTCGTACAGCGAGCCCTCGAGCTCAACCTGGGTCGACGGATGGCCCTCGAACACGAGCCGAGCATTCTCGAGGCCCTGCTCGATGCCGGTTCCGATGGTGCCCTGGGCCACGTTCTCAGCGAAGATCTCCGAGGCGGCAGGCGTGTCCGGCGTGATGTGAAGCACGCCGTCGTTGAGCGAGAAGCCGGTCGCCAGCGCCACATCCACCGGCGTGTCGCAGTTCGCAGAATCGCTGCGTCCAACCACGATCTGGCTGCGCGGAGTGAGGTTGAGCGGGGACGGCAAGAAGGCGCTGTTGCGACCCCGGTCCGCAATCTCGAGGCCGCCGATCATCAGGGTGTCGTCGGTGGTGTTGGTCAGCTCGAACCACTCGCAGAGCGCGTCATCGCCCGGAGACTCCGCCATGATCTCGGTGATGACGAGGTTCCCCGCGCGTGGCTCACGCGGACCGGCGTCGATCCCAACCACCACCTCCTCGATGGGCTCGCCATCACAGGTGATGTTCGGGCCTCCCGGAGTGCCCACACCGCCCTCGGCGCCGAAGCTCGCCTCGGAGTTGCACCAGTAGTCGGCGATGGTGTTGGTCGAGATGCGCAGGTTGTTGGCATCGAGCTGCAGCGAGGTTCCCCGCTGAAAGCCCCAGTCGCGGGTGTACTCGACCCGATCGAGCTCGCCGGTGTTTCCGCGCAGGATGATCTCGTCATCCCCGCCCATCAGCCGCCCGCGGTATTCGTCGTGCTCGGCATCGGTCGTGGTCACCGAGAGCTGCCAGTCGACATCGGCGGCTTCAAAACTCTGAATCAGCGCATCGAAGTTGCGGGCGAGGTTCTCTTGCTCCTCGCGCATCGAGCAGGAGTTGTCGATCACGACCAGCAGGTCGACCGCGTTGCGGCGCTCCTGGTGGAAGACGTCGACGACGTTGATCTGGGTAAAGCCCTGCTCATTGCAGCCTGCAAGGGCGAGTGCCGCCAGTAAGACGCTAGAAATCCACGGTCTCACCGGGTCCCTCCCGAAAGTCGCCCACGACCGTATTCAGCAGCATGTCCATCGTGTTGTCCAGCTGCGCGTTGACGTGAAAGCTCGCGTAGACCACGCGACCGCCGCCATCGGGCTCGAAGCTGACCAGAAGCGGCGCATCGGACAGCGATGCGAAGCCACCCCCATTCTCGAGGGCGTACTCGACATCGCCGCGCGCCCAGACCGCCACGTCGTCGGCGACGCGCTCGACCGGGGCCCAGTTCGAGAAGTTGAACTCGAGCGGCAGGGTCTCGGTCTCGAGCAGCTCGCTCAGGCCGGGCTCTTCAACCGTCGCCATGATCTGGCCGATCTCGCCGCGCTGAGCGGCGTCGAGCACCGCGTCATCCCCGAGGAAGTCGATCTTGTCGGGCCATAGCGCCTCGACCAGCTCGTAGCTCCAGTCCGAGACGAACAGCGTGCGGTCGAAGTCCTCGACGTAGGTCCGGACTTCTTCGAGTACCGCGGCATCGCTGACGAGATGGTCGTCGGCCTCGAGGCCGTTGTACTCGCGCACGCCAAAGCCACGGGTACCGGAGGCGACAAAGACGGCGTCGTAGTCACCCATCACGCGGGAGTCCGAGAGCAGCCCCTCGACCTTGAGCGCGACGTCCTCGTGGGGCCACTCGGTGTCGTAGGTCGCCACCGAGATGATGCCTTCGTAGACTTCGTGACGGACCTCGATGCGCTTGAGCGGCTCGGTCATGTCGTCGAAGTCACCCGCCACTACGCCCACGGACGTGAGCGGGCCGCCGTAGAGACCCGTGTCGCTCTTGCAACCCACGAGCATGGCCAGCAGAAACAGCCCTCTCATGATGGGTCCTCCAAAATCAGCTGCGCAGAGGTCGAGAGCACCGAGGTCGACTGGATGGTCTGCACCGTGGACCCCGGCCAGCCCCACATACGGCCCTCGATGAACGAGTACGCCCCGAACTGGACAGGCCCCGCCTCGAGTGCCGAGAGCTGGAGCGAAGAGTAGGTGTGCGCACCGTCATCCCACGGCAGAGACCCGGCAAAACCAGGCTCGCCATCCGAGACAAGAATGCCGCTGATGCTCGTGCCAAAGATGGCGTCCGGGTAGGTCTCGGCGGCCGTCCACTCGTAGTGGAAGTCCTCGGTGCGCAGCGCAATCTCGTCGGCCCAGAAGCCCGGTTCCGTCAGGTAGTAGTCGGCGGGGACGGTGGGCTGAACGTCTTCGATGATCACCTCGGGAAGGCCGTCGGGGTCTCCCTGGGTGTGCAGGTCGTAGACGTTGTCGAACACATAGTCGGCGAGGGTCAGGTCGCGACCGACGTAGGCGATCTGGTTGGTCCCTTCGAACTCCTCTTTGTAGAGGGTCACGATGTTCGCGTCGGACTCGTACCAGACCACATCGCCCGCCGAGACGGTCTCGGCGTTGGGACAGTCGACCGGCTCGGGATCGGGCGGCACCGGGAACACGCCATTCACGTCGAAGGGCATGGGGCCCGAGCCCATCGGGGCCGCCGCGCCACAGGGCGGGTCGAGCGGAATGACGAAGTAGGTGATGGCTTGAACGCTCTCGAGCAGCTCACCAGTGTCGTTGTCGATCTGCCGATACACATCGAAGAAGGTGCGCGGCACGAGGTCGGTCAGGGACGGGTCCTGGTCGAGCACCTCGATCGCGTCGGGCAGCAGAATCGCTTCGTCGTTGCTGCGGATCACGACATCGCGGTAACCGAGCGCCGCGGCGTTCGAGATCTGGATGCGGCCGTACATGTTCTCGTCGTCGATGACCGTGAGCGAGCCCACCTGGATGTCGGCATTGGCGCCGCCATCGTCGTAGAACTCGATGGTCGCATCGACGCCGAAGCGGGTGTCGAGACCGGTGACGGTGTAGGCCACCGAGTCGCCCTGGTAGGCCTGCGGCGGGTCCCACACCGCCGTGATCACCGCGCGGTCCACGGTGAAGCCGTCGTAGCGGGTGACCACCGAAGGTCCGTCTTCCATGGCGACGTCGCGCACACCGGGAGGGGCATCGGGATGCACCGCGATGGTTGCCACTGCCTCGGTCTCGGAGACGACGTCTAGCTCGAGCACATCAATGCCGGGACCGAAGGAGGCCCAGGTGTATCCCTGGCTCCAGTCCGTGCCCTCGCCCGTGACTTCGATCTCGAGCATCTCGCCCATCTTCGCGTCGGCTGGTGCCAGGGTGATCGACTGGTCTACCACGGTGAAGGTCTGCTCGAGCGGCCCGCTGGTGTTCTCGACACTCAGGGTGACGTCATGGGCTCCGAGCTCTGCCGTCTCGGGAATCGTGAGCTCGGCCTCGACCGTGTACCCATCGAAGACGGTCACCGAGTCGACGGTGATGTCGGAGCCGAGGTCGAGGTCCGTGTCGCCAAAGACAAAGGAACTCAGCGTGCCGTAGACCCGCACGCGCATCGAGGTTCCGCGAGCGCCAATGGCGGGCTCGAGGGTGTAGCGAAGCACCGGAACGTCATCGACGACGACCGCCGAGTCGCCAGCCGCGGAACCGTCATCTGCGCACCCGACCGCAAGCACGGCAGCGCACAGCAAGGTGCAAGTGGTTCGCATCGGGGCAGATCTCCGGTTCGACAGGACCCAACGAGTATAGCCACGCCGAAACAGCACCGGCAACGAAGGCCTTTCGGGCTTGGAATGGCGGAGGAGCGCCCCGTCGTAGGACGTCGCCTGCTCGCCGTTCGTGGGCGGACTAGCGGTGGTGCTCGGGGTTCGGGTGCCCGATCTGGGCCAGCGCAACCAGCGGGTCGTCGGAGGGGCAGACCTCGGCCTCTTTCTTGACGCAGACGCCGCAAGAGATGCCATGGGCTTCGTGAAGGGCCTCACCGGCACCGCCACAAGAACCCTGAAGTTCGCGCTCGTTCAGCAGAAGACCGACAGCCATCGCCGCCATGCAAGCGCCGAAGAACAGCACGACCAGGAGCATCTGTGTCATGTGAACCTCCAGAGGCCACCCCATAACCCAGATTCGCGTGTCTCGGCAGCCCTCGCATCCGCCCTCCGTCACGCATGGACGAGCGGCAGGAGCTGGCATTCACCCGTTCTCAGCGAACCCGGTACGCGTCCAGGCCGGAAGAAGGCACCTCGCGAAGGCCCTCGTCTGCGGCGAGCACGAGCAGAGCCTCGACTCCGGGCCGCTCTTCGATGAGTGCCAAGCCGGGCTCACCGAGCACCATCAACGCCGTCGCAAGGCCATCGGCCTCGGTGCAGGTCGGAGCGATCACGGTAGCGGAGCGCATGCCGTTCGTGGTCGGCCGCCCCGTTCGTGGATCGAGGGTGTGTCCAAAGCTCTCGTCGCCGATGGTGACCCGGGAGCGGTAGTTCCCACTCGTCGCCACCGCACCGTTCCTCGGCTGAACCGCGGCGAGGAAGTCGGTACCGGGGGCGGCATCCACCGGGCGCTCGACGCCCACGGTCCACGGCCCGTTCGGACCGGACCCTGAGGTCCGCGTCTCACCGCCGACCTCGACGAGCAGATCGGACGCGCCGACTCCGGCCACCGCTGTCGCCACGCGGTCCACGGCCCAGCCCTTCGCGATGGCGGACAGGTCGAGGGCAGTGCCCCCACCGTCGACCCGGCTGACGCCATCGACACGCGACACCGCAACCCGCTGCCAGCCGGTCTGTGCGAGCGCAGCGTCCACCGCTTCATCGCTCGGGATCGCATCGGGCACGTCTCCGTGAAATCCCCACAGTTCGACCAGTGGCTGCACCGTCGGGTCGAACGCCCCGTCCGAGTCCCGGGCGAGCGTCAAGGACGCATCGACCACGTGCGCGGTCTCCCAGCTGACATCGACAGCACCGTCCGCCGCCCGGATGCGCGCGAGATCACTGTCGTCGCGCCAGGTCGACATCGACACATCGACCTCGGCCAGCGCGGTGACGACCGCCGCTTCGACCTCAGCTTTGGGGGCATCCCCCATCCACTTCACGGTCCAGGAAGTACCGAGCCCCGTGCCCTGAAGCGACTGGGCTTCGGGAGACGGGGCTGGGGTTTCGGCCGCACACGCCACCAGCGTGAGGACCAGCGCGACGCGGTGCATCAACCGAAGTCGTCGAAGTGCACCTGGCTCTTCGGCACACCGAGATCGTCGAGCATGTTCAGCACGGCGGACAGCATCATCGGCGGCCCACAGATGTAGAACTCGCAGTCCTCGGGCGCTTCGTGCTTCGCCAGGTACTCATCGAGGAGCACCTGATGGATGAAGCCCTCGTACCCGGTCCAGTTGTCCTCGGGAAGCGCGTTCGACAGGGCCAAGTTGAACTTGAAGTTCGGGAACTCGGCCTCGATCTTGTCGAAGTGGTCCTGGTAGAACATCTCGCGCATCGAGCGCGCGCCGTACCAGTACGACACCTTGCGGTCCGTCCCCAACGTGTGGAAGAGGTGGAACAGGTGCGAGCGGAGCGGTGCCATGCCAGCACCACCGCCGATGTAGACCATCTCGCGCTTGGTGTCCTGGATGAAGAACTCGCCGTAAGGACCCGAGACAGTGACCTTGTCGCCCGGCTTCAGGTTGAAGATGTACGACGACGCGACTCCTGGCGGAATGCCCTCGGGACCGCGCGGCGGCGGCGAGGCAATACGCACGTTGAGCATGACGATGTTGCCCTCGGCGGGGTGGTTCGCCATCGAGTACGCGCGGTAGACATCGTCTTCTTCGTTCTTGCCGACGTAGCGCCAGAGATTGAACTTGTCCCAGTCGCCGCGGTACTCCTCACCGATGTCGAACTCGGTGTAGGGCGCGTTGTACTGCGGGATGTCAATCTGGATGTAGCCGCCGGACTGGAAGTCCATGATCTTGCCGTCATCGAGCTCGATGACGAACTCCTTGATGAACGTGGCGACGTTGTCGTTGCTGCGCACGGTGCAGGGGAAGCGCTGAACACCGAAGATCTCTTCTTCGAGCTCGATCTTCATGTCCTGCTTGACCTTGACCTGGCAGGCCAAGCGCACGCCTTCCTTGCGCTCCTTGAGCGTCAGCTGGCCGGTCTCGGTGGCGAGGACATCGCCGCCGCCCTCGAGCACCTTGCACTTGCACATCGCGCAGGTGCCGCCGCCGCCGCATGCGGAGGGAACGAAGATCTTCTGGCCCGCGAGGGCACTGAGCAGGGTCTGACCCGCAGGGACCTGCTTGGACTTCTCGGGGTCGTCGTTGATGAGGATGGTGACATCCCCCTCGTTGACGAGCTGCTTCTTCGCGATGAGAAGCACGGCGACCAGGCCGAGAATGACAGCCGTGAACACTGCAACGGCGGCGCCTAGCGCGATGACGTCCATGTTCGACTCCTAGAGCTTGATGCCGGCAAAGGCCATGAAGGCCACCGACATGAGTCCCGTCATCAGCATCGTGATGCCCAGGCCGCGAAGGCCCTCGGGAACGTTGGAGTAGCGGAGCTTGTAGCGAATGGCGGCCATCGCGACGATTGCGAGGGCCCAGCCCACTCCGGAAGAGAAGCCGAAGACCAGCGTCTCACCGAGGTCGTACTCGCGCTCCTGCATGAACAGGCTCGTTCCGAGGATCGAGCAGTTCACAGCGATGAGCGGCAAGAAGATGCCGAGCGCGTTGTACAGCGCGGGGCTGAAGCGATCGAGCACCATCTCGACGAGCTGCACCGTCGCCGCGATGGTCGCGATGAAGGTGATGAAGCTGAGGAACGACAGGTCGACATCCGGCAGGCCGGCCCAGGCGAGAGCCCCTTCCTTGAGCAGGAAGGTGTTCAGCAGCCAGTTGAGCGGTGCGGTGACCGTGAGCACGAAGATGACGGCCAGGCCGAGGCCGGTCGCTGTCTCGACCTTCTTGGAACAGGCCAAGAAGGAGCACATGCCGAGGAAGTAGGCGAGAAGGATGTTCTCGACGAAGATCGACTTGACCGCGAGGGATAGATACGCTTCCATCACGTCGCCTCCGAGTAGCCAGTCCAGGTGCGCTGCGCCCAGATCAGAAGACCGAGCAGGATGAACGCGCCCGGAGGCAGCACCATCAGGCCCATGTTCGAGTAGCCCATCGCGTAGACCGCATCGGGCACGACCTGGAAGCCGAGAAGCTTGCCAGAGCCGAGGAGCTCACGGCCGATGGCGATGAGCACCAGGATGGCGCCGTAGCCGAAGCCGTTGCCCAGACCGTCGAGGAAGGACTGCCACGGTGGGTTCGCCATGGCGAAGGCCTCGGCGCGTCCCATGATGATGCAGTTCGTGATGATCAGGCCGATGAACACCGAGAGCTCTTTGGAGAGCTCGTACATGTAGGCCTTGAGGAACTGGTCGACGACGATGACGAGCGAGGCGATGACCGACAGCTGCACGATGATGCGAATGGCCGGCGGAATCTTGTCGCGAATCAGCGAGATGACGATGTTGCTCACCGCGAGGACCGCGATGACCGCCGCAGCCATGACCAGAGCCTTGTCGACGCGAACCGTCACCGCCAGGGCCGAGCAGATGCCCAGGACCTGAACCGTGACCGGGTTGTTGTCAGACAGCGGATCGGTCACGATCTTGCGCGCCTTCTTGTCGAGTGGAAAGAGCGGGGCCTTCTTGGGCGCCAGCTCGGTAGCCGGGGAGCTCATCGCTTTCCTCCGCGGAGGGACGTGAGGTAAGGGCCGTACAGCTCGAGAGCCTCGGCGACCATGATGTCGACGCCATCACCAGTGATGGTGGCGCCAGAGACGCCGTCGACGCAGAACTGTTCAGCACCGGGGCAGAGCACCTTGGCCTCGCCCTTGACGACGCGAATCGAGCGGGGGCTGCGGCCCTCGACGATCTTCTTGCCCTTCCACTGGTCCTTGAAGCTCGGCTGCGTGATTTCAGCGCCGAGTCCGGGGGTCTCTTTCGGAGCGAAGAAGGTGGCACCGAGCACGGTGCTCGCGTCGGGCTCGAGCGCAATGTAGCCGCTGATCGGGCCCCAGAGGCCGACGCCGTAGACCGGCAGGCCGTAGGCGCCGATCTTCTCGCCATCCTTGCGAGCGTAGACCGCGAAGAGCTCGGGGTCCGCATCGGTCCCCTTCACGGCTGCGCGAGCCGCCTCGACATCAGCGAGACCCTTGTCGGCGACAATCTTGCCGGACGGGTCGACGACCTGCACGAGAACGCGCGTGTCGTAGGCCGAGTCAATCCACTCACCCGAAGCGTTTCCGTCTTCGGGGCGAATGTCGAGGGCCTCGAGCACGCTGCCCTTGAGGTCGCGCTCGACGTTGAGGTCTTGCATGTCCTTGAGCGAGAGTGCGGCCGAGCCGACCAGCAGCGAACAGCCGATGCAGATCGCCGTCGCGAAGCCCAGGGTGTAGCCAGTTGAGAACGCCATAGTGCCCCCCTACGCCGCTGCCAGGCGCGCTACGCGACGACGCGTAGTGCCCTGGACGATGTAGTAGTCGATGAGCGGTGCGAACACGTTCATGAACAGGATGGCCAGCATCATGCCCTCTGGGTACGCCGGGTTGACCACCCGGATAAGACCGCAGAGAACGCCGATGAAGAAGCCGTAGATGAGTCGTCCGAGCTCGGTCGTCGCGCTCGAGACCGGGTCGGTGGCCATGAAGACCGTGCCGAAGGCGAAGCCGCCCATCAGCAGGTGGTAGGCCGGCGGAAGCGAGAGCATGACGCCCGAGTCGGCACCGTAGACGCCGTAGGCGAAGAACGCGGTGACCGCGGACAGGCCAGCGACGCAGCCCACCATCGTGCGCCAGGAAGCGATCCCAGTGACGATGAGGAACAGCGCGCCCGCGGCGATGGCGACCGTCGAAGTCTCGCCAATGGACCCCGGCACCATGCCGAGTGCGAGGGTCTGAAGGTCGAAGCCGGCCTCGTTGAGCGCGGCCACTGCAGAGGTCTCTGCACTTGCTGCGGTCAGGAGAGGCGTTGCGCCCGTGTAGGCGTCAATCGGCGTTCCGCTGTGCGTGATCAGGTTGCTGCTACCGGCAACATCCCAGACCTTCGCGCCAGACATCTGCGCCGGGTAGGTGAAGAACAAGAACGCGCGGGCGGTGAGCGCCGGGTTCAGGATGTTCATGCCCACGCCGCCGAACACTTCCTTGCCGATGACCACACCGAAGGCGCAGCCGACCGCGACCATCCACAGGGGAATGGTCGGGGGCAGGGTCAGCGGGAAGAGCATGGCGGTGACCAGGAAGCCCTCGCTGACCTCGTGTCCGCGCACGTGGCAGAAGATCAGCTCTGCGATGCCACCCGCCGTGTACGAAGTGATGATGATCGGCAGCATGTGGTAGGCGCCGCGCAGGAAGCAGTCGAGGCCCGAAGCCGTCAGGTTTTCGGCGCTGTACGCCTGGTACCCGATGTTGTACATGCCGAAGATGATCGCGGGCGCGAGTGCAAAGAGCACGAAGATCATCAGACGCTTCATGTCCATGTGGTCGCGGATGTGGGCGCCCTTCTCGGTGCGCTCACCCGGCGTCAGGGCGACGGTCTCGACTCCATCAAGTGCCCACCAGAACTTGGCGAACTTGCCCTCGCCCTCGAAGTGGGGGCGCTGGGAATCGAAGAAGTTCTTGAGGAATGCCTTCATCTCAGGCCTCTCTCTCGTAGGTGTCCAGCCCCTCGCGGAGCAAGATGTCGAAGTCGATCTTGGAGGGACAGACGTAGGAGCACAGCGCCGCTTCTTCCATCGTCAGGTCCAAGAGGCCGAGCTGAATGCTCTCCTCGAGGTCGCCGGCGATGATGCTGCGGAACAGGAACTCAGGAACGATGTCGGGGGTCGCGATGACCTTGGCGTACTGGCCAATCGGCACGATGGCGCGATGGCCGCCGTACAGGCCGGGGCGCAGGTCAAAGGTGCCTCCGCTTCCGAGCAGACCCTTGGGGTAGGCGCGGTGTGCGGACCACTTGCCGAACTGCGGAAGGGCCCAGCCAACCACTTCGCGCTCGACGGCTTCGGGAAGCACGTGCACTGCGCGGCCGTACCAGCTCGCCCAGCGGCCAGAGTCGACCTTCTCGCCGGTGAGGACGGAGCCGCGAATCCAGCGAACCTCTTCGTCGACGACGTCGCCAACGATGTGGGCGAGCGGCGCGCCAAGCACGGTGCGGACGAAGCGAGGTGTGCGAACACCGGTGCCGACCGCGGCGTAGACGCGCTCTGCGGGGAAGCGTCCCTCGAGGGCAAGCCGACCGATGAGTACGGCATCCCAAGCGGACAGGTACCAGACCTCGTTCTTGCCGCGCGGCGGGTCGACGAGGTTGACCTGAACGCCGGCGTCGCCTGCGGGGTGGGGTCCGGCGAACTCGTGGACCTGAAGTCCGAGTCCAGCGGCACCCTTCGTGAGCCCGGCCCACGCAGGATGGGCGGCGCCAGCAGGTACGGTGAGGTGGATGGAAGGCGCGAGCTTCGACAGCACGGTGACGGCTGCCTGCAGGGCATCTGCGTCGCCCTCGCCGAGGAGCTCTGCGGCACCCGGCATGAGCGGCCCCGTCTCGGTGGCGCTGATGAAGATCGCCTGCGGCGCCGAGTCAACGGCGGGGATGCGGTCGAGGGGACGCGTGCGGAGGTTGCCCCACATGCCGCCCTCGAGGAGCAGCTTGCGCGCGGCGTCCGCATCGAGAGCACCGAGCCCATCGAGCGTCCACTTCTTGAACTCGACGACGTCGTCTCCACCGCGCTCGACGACGATGTCGGTGATGACCCGACGACGACCGCGGCGGACCTCTTTGACGGTGCCGCTGACCGGAGACAGGAAGACCATCTCGGGGCTGTGCTTGTGGAAGAAGAGCGCTTCGCCGGCCTTGACGGTGTCACCTTCACGCTTGGCGAGCTTGGGGACGATCCCCTTGAACTCGACGGGCGTGTAGGCCACGGTGGCGGGGAGATCGAGCTCGACTGCGGTGCCAGAAGCGGCGCCCGCAATGGGAATGTCGAGTCCGCGCTTGATTTGGTGCACTGACATGCTGGTTTCCCGGGGTGTCCTGCCAACTGGGTGTGGCGGGCGGAAGACCGCCCTTTAAGGCGCCGAGGGGGGGCGCGTCCACACACGCGACTGACGTCCCTTAAAGCGCCGGAACAAAGTGCGATCCCAGCGTGAATTTCTCGCGAGCCCTCTGGGGCAAGAGGGAGCGTGTTTGGGGTCGATGCCCCAAGCTGGGCCGCTTCGGGGTAGTCTGGCGCATGGACGCGATGGACGAGCTCTACCAGAAGGTCGCCGCCGGGTCGCACAGCGAGGTCGAGCTACGGGCCCGTATCGGTGCGATCAAGAAACGGGTGCGTGAAGCGCGCGCGGGCACGGCCGAGGAGCGCACGGTCGCGCTGACGGTGGCCTCTGCGATGCCCACTGAGGCACGCGCTGAGATGCTCGGCTTCTACCTGTCGGATGAACTTCCAGACATTCGCGCACGCGCGCTCAACCTGGCCGTCGAGCTTAAGGGTGAGGGGCTCCGCGTGTTGCGTGCCGCGTGCCTGATTCCGCACGCCGATGTGGCCGTGCCCGCGCTCGCCCTGATCACGCGCGGCGTGGACAAGACCTCGACGGGCCGAATCATGCGCCTGCTGTCCTCTGGCAATCCGAAGATTCGCGCGGCAGCGGCTCGCTTTCTGGGACACGCTGGCGGCCCCGCGGTCATTCCGCGCCTGACTCGTTTGCTCGCCGACCCCTACCGCGAGGTCTCCTATGCGGCCGAGGTCGGCATCGAGCGCCTCCGCGGCGAGCGGACAAAGCGGCCCCCGATGAACTGGTGGGACGCCCCCGAGCTCGAGGACGAGCAGCCCGAAGAAGACGAAGAGGAGAACGAGGTGGTCGAGCTCGACACCGCCGATCTTCCTCCTCCGCCCCCCATCGACGGTCTGGGCGACCTCGGCGGACTCGGGTCGCTCGCAGCGCTGGCACCTCCGAAGCCTGCAGGCGCGACCCAGCGTCCACGTCGGCCCGCCCCGCGACATCAGCGCACGGCCGCACCGAGCCCCGCTCCGCAGCCCCTGACGCGCAGGCCCCCGCTGGATTGGGAGCCTGAAGACGCCGCACTACTGCCGACTCCCCTACCTACAGAGGCGTACGCGCTCGCGAAGCTGCTCTCACTCGTGTCCGCCTCGGATCGCGCATCCTTACTGGGTCCCCTCTCGGCGGACAGTGAGGCCCGTGCCGCCATCGACCGACTCGCACGCTCGCAGGCAATCCCCGAGCGCACCGCCGCAGCGCTCGCCATCGGCGGTCTGAAGATGGGTGCCCGGCTGCCGCTGTTGACCCGCATGTTCCGAGACGCCGATCCTCGCGTGCGCTCCGCCGCCGCCGCTGCAATGGCCCCACTGGCAGGCGCAAGCGCGCTCGCTCAGCTGTCGCGCCTGTTCAGCGACTCGAGCCCGGCCGTGCGCCGTGCTGCCGCACTCGCGCTCGCGAAGGCGGCCAGCCGCATCGATCATGTCGGGTTTGCCCAGAACGCGCTGTCCCGACTCGACGCCGATCCCGACGACGGGGTAGCAGAGGCCCGAGAGACTGCCAGGCAGATCCTCGGAGGCTGACCACGTGCGTATCTTGGGAATCGATGAAGCCGGCCGCGGCTGCGTTCTGGGGCCTCTCGTCGTAGGCGCCTACCTATTCGACGGCGACGAGAGCATCCTGCGTGACGCCGGAGCCGACGACAGCAAGCGCCTCTCCGCGAAGAAGAGGATCAAGGTGAGAGCCTCCCTCGACGCGTTGGGCGAGCACGCGATCGTCGCGATCACGCCCCACCAGATCGACCATGGCAACCTCAACACCCTCGAAGAGGAAGCGATCGTCGATCTCATCCGTCGGTTCCGGCCTGACGAGGTGCGCATCGATGCTCTCGGCCCTCCGCGAGGCATTCCCAAGGTGATCGCGCGCCTGCAGGCACAGCTCGACTTCACACCGAAGTGGATCATGGAGCCAAAAGCAGACCACACCTACGCCGTGGTGGGCGCCGCCTCGATCTACGCCAAGACCACACGTGACGGCGCCCTCGACGCCATTCGCGAGGCTCACGGTGCGCTCGGCTCCGGCTACCCGTCCGACCCGAAGACCCGCGGCTGGATGCTCGAGTGGGCCAAGACCGGCGAGGACTGGCCCGACTTTGTACGCACGCGCTGGGGCACGGTGCAGGCCATCGCCCAACAAGCCCTATTCGGCGCCCAGACCCCGGGAGACTGAGAGTGCCTGTCGTCGTGATGTTCAAGGAAGGCGGCCCCTTCATGTACCTGCTGCTGCTGGGCTTTCCCGCAGCGGCGCTGGCCACACTGGTGCTGATGGTCTTCGGAGCCTTTCGGTTTCGGGTGCCGCTCGGCATCTGGCTCGCCCCAGCCTTCGCGATGCTGGCTGTCGGCTGGGCAGGAACGGCGTTGGGCGCGACCCAAGCCCTCGAGGCGATGGCCTACGTGTCCGGCGAGATGTTCGTCACACTCAGCGCAGCGGGGCACTCGGTCGCGTTGTACACGACCATCATGGGAGGGTTCGCCGCGTCGCTTCTGTTCATTCTGGTCGCTGCGAGCGCGAGCGTCGGCAATCTCGTCACCGCAGGCGACAAGAAGGTCTGGACCTACGGTCAGGCCGTATTCATCTGCGTTCTCGGCTGGACGGGCGCGCTTGCGGCCTTCGGCTCGGAGTTCTGGACATCCCAAGAGCTGATGCGAAGCCTGGGTCCCCTGATGGTGGCGGGTGCCGCCTTCGTCGCGACCCCCTTCCTGGCGCTGACCTCCCTTGTGACCAGCAAGCGTTCCGAGGACGCGAGTCGCCTGGCCGGCGGACGTCTCGTTGCGGCCGCCGCCGCGCTGTTGGCCGTCGGCGCGCTCACCGTCGGCCTCTACGACCTGGGCAGCTCGCACATGTCGGGTGCCGTGGCCTACGCCAGCGCCGAGACCCGACTGCACCTGCTCGGCCACGCCGACAGCAGTCGTTACGCGGCATTGGTCGCAGGCCTGATCGCCACCGGTGGCGTGCTACTGGCATCGGCGGTCGCTGTGCTCCCCGTCGGTGGCCATCTCGGTGATCGACGCGGCGTAGTCGACGCCCTCAGCCTCGTCGTTCTGCTGCCGATGCTCGGCGTCTTCGGCTGGCAGCAACTGCAGATCGGCCAGGTGTCCTCGGTCGCTGACGACCGCGCGTCGTTCAGCGAGTGGGCGGCGAAGACCGCTGGCCTGCCGACCATGGGGGCGAGCGGGTCAGGAACCGGGCTCTGCCTGGTGCGTCGGCGCGGGAGCGAGTGGGTCGCAAAGCGGCGCTTCATCGGACGGGACTCGGCCGACTGCGGGCCCGAAGAAGCCCCAGCCCTCCTTCCCTTCTCGAGCGAGGCGCTGCCTGTGATCGCGCTCGAGGCCTCCACCGGCATCGGCGCACTCGTGAACACGCAGTGGACCACCGACGAGACGACCCTGACGCTGGTCGGTGCCATTCTGCACCCCCTACCGCCGCCGAACCCCACCATGCGCATTCGCTGGCGGAGCACCGGCCCCCGCCCTGGCGAGGCCATCGCAGAGATGGGCGTCACCGAGACGTCGATCACCTACGAAGGCACCGCGTACACCGAGCTCAGCGACCTTCCGTACGACGTCGAGGCCGTGTTCGTGCGTCCCGACCCGCGACTGAAGGTGCAGGACCTGGTCAACGCCTGCGAGGGTCAGAGCTGCGTGATCTCGCCGGCGCGCTGACCGCTAGTCGCCGTTCGACCAGCGCACATCGGTCACCCCGCCGACCGCGGCATTGGCGAGGGTATCGGCGAGCTCGTTGCCCTCGATCCCCACGTGGCCAGCAATCCAGTGCACCTTGAGATTCGGCCACAGCACCAGCTTGGCGCGCACGGTCTCGATGATCTCCTTGTTCGCCTTGGCCTTCCAGCCGAGCACCAGCACGCCGTTGCAGTACTGAGAGTCCGTCAGCAGCGCGACGGGGGTGGTGCGATCGATGCCCGACTCCTCGAGCAGGTGAAGGGCCAGCCAGATCGCGGTGAGCTCGCCGACGTTGTTGGTCGCTCGACCCAGGCTCTTGCAGGCCTCAGCGCGACGGCCATCGGGAAACAGCACCACGGTGCCGCTTCCGGCCGGTCCGGGGTTCCCCTTGCAGGCGCCATCGGTGTACGCCACGACGGTGCTCGCTGAGAGGCCGCCGATCAGCTCGAGGGCCGCAGCCTCGGCCATGGCCGCCTGCGCGCGGGTTCGGGTACCCGCCTTTCCAAAGCCGCTGCCGCGCGACTTCTTCTTGGCCGGCGACCGCGGTGCATCCGCGCTGGCGCCGTCCGGAAGAGCGACCGGTGGCTTGCTGACGTCGACACTGACGCCCCCTGCACCACCGCGGTAGACCTTGGCCCCCGCCTTGTCGGAGTACCGAATGGGCGTGCGTCCGCCATCGACGACGGGTGCGCCAAGTGCGTCGACTTGCGCCCACACGTCTTTGCCCTTGAAAGTGGCCTTGCGCCAGTTCACGTGAAGCTCTCCTCGCGGCCATGTTCCGAGAACTCGGCGGCCGCTTGTTTGTCGACGAGGACAATGAATCCGAAGATACCGACGATGGTTCCAATCGGCATGTTGAGAACGGCGAGCGCGCAGACCACGAAGCCGAGAATGCGACCGAGCTGCGTCCGGCGATAGATACCCGATGCGGCAAACAGCGCGAGGATGGGCTGCAGAAGCAGCATCACGGCCATGACCAACATGGCCATCACGAGCACGCCTCCAACCATCGCCATCTCGGGCTCGTTCTCGGCCACGCCGATGGCGACCATGAAGCCGCCCATGCCGCCGTAGATCGTGCCGACCATGCAGGCAATTCCGAGCTGAAACACCGCGTAGACCACGAACATGATCGCGACGGCATCGACGTAGCGGGCCATGCTTAGACCACCGTCGCCCGGCCGTTGACGACCACCGGCTTGCCGCTGTCGTTCTCGGTCATGAACTGAATCTCGCCACTGGTTCCCCACGCCTTGAGCATCAGGGTCTCACCCGGAAACACCGGGGAGGCCCAGCGAACCGCGAGCCGCTTGAGTCGAGCCGGGTCGCCATCCGCGAGGCGATCGATGATGTCGCGCTGCGCGAAGGCCATCGAGCAGAGGCCATGCAAGATCACGCCGGGGAGCCCCGCCGACTTCGCGGTCGCGTCGTCGACGTGGATGGGGTTGTCATCGCCTGAGGCCACAGCGTAGCGATCGGCCTGGTCAGCGGTCACCGGCTGGGACGCGGTCCACTCTGGATCGGGAACCTCTGGTGGCGCCTTGCGCGCGGGCTTCGGTCCGGAGCTCTTCTTCTTCTTTCCGCGGATGAAGTAGGAAGTGCGTCCCTCGATCGCGAGCTCGCCGTCCACGAAGCCGTACAGGCCGAAGGCCACGATCTTTCCGGACGACTTCTCTTCGACGCTCTCGAGCGTGCCGCGCAGCTGAAGCACATCCCCGTGCCGAAGCAGGCGGTGGAAGCTCATGTCGTGCTCGCCGTGGACCAGGCGGAGCAAGTCGATGTCGAGCTCGGGATCGGTCGCCAGCTTCATCATCAGGCCGATGAACGGACGGACGTGGTACATCGGCGGCGCAACGGCATCGGCGCCCCGATAGCGCGGATTGGCGTCGTCGGTCGCGTCGGCGTAGGCGCCAAACTCGTCACCGCTCACCTGCCAGAATCCGCCGTCGTAGCGCTTGCCCAGTGGCCATGTCTTGGGCTCGTCGGTCTCGGGTGCCGGCTCCGGGGCGGGAGCGGGCTCGACGGCCCCTCCCTGGTAGGCGGCGGCAATGGCCTTGAAGTCGAAGGCCGTGGCGAGACGCATCAGATCGCCCATGTTGTCGGCCTTGGCCTTGCCAGTCATGAACGCCTTCTGCGCGTCGATCTCGCCGGTGAACATGCCGATGAGCACGTCGCGGCTCACTTCGACGGTGCAGGTTGGGTTGCCGTGCAGGCCGGGCGACGAGGTGCACACGCCATCGGCGACGGACAAGGTCTGGTCGACGCCCCCGCCCACGCGCCAGTGAATGACCGCGGTCCAGCCTGCGGCCGCGGCGGCCTTGAATCCCTCCGGGAAGTGAGCGAACACCGTGCTCTCGACGTCGTCTCCTCCCGCGGCGGCGGCCTCGGGAACGGGAAAGCTAGTGATCTCGCCAAAGCGCGCGGCAATCTCGTCGGTAGTCCAGAGATCGGTGCCCTCTTTCTCGGCGCCATCGTTGGTGTGCACTTCGTACACATGGATGCGCTGGCCCTGGACGCCGAAGACCCGGCCCGTGACGCTCTTCCCAGCCTCGGAGGCGAGAAAGACGACGATCGGGCTGATGTGTTCGGGACCCCACTCGTCCTCGACCATCTCGATTTCTTCGGTCATGCGGGTCTTGGCCACGGGCGCGACGCAGTTCGCAGTCACGCCGTACTTGCGCAGCTCCATCGCGAGCACGCGCGTGAAGCCATAGATGCCGGCCTTGGCCGCGGCGTAGTTGCTCTGGCCGAAGTTGCCGAGCAGGCCCGAAAGCGAGGTGGTGTTGATCAGCGCGCCGCCGTTCTCCATCAGGGCCGGCAGAGCGGCCTTGGTCACGTTGCGCGTGCCGTGCAGGTGGACATCCACCACCGGGCCCCACTCGGCATCCGTCATCTTGCGGAAGGTCTTGTCGCGCAGGATGCCGGCGTTGTTCACGACGACGTCGAGGCGACCCCATCGCTCCGTGGCGGCTGCGACCATGCGCTCACAGCCATCGTAGTCGGTCACCGAGTCGTAGTTTGCGACGGCTTCGGATCCGAGCGCCTCGATTTCGCTCACCACAGCGTCAGCCATTCGAGCGCCTGCGCCCGTTCCGTCGCGCGTGCCGCCGAGATCGTTGACGACGACGCGTGCGCCTGCGCGCGCGCATGCAAGTGCGTGAGCGCGGCCGATTCCACCGCCCGCTCCCGTGACCAGTACGACCTTGCCGTCCAAGTGACCCATTTCCAGCCCTCCGAGCGTCCACGGGAGGTATCCTGCCACCCCCAGGCACACCAGGGAGTCACATGCGGGGCCTCACCACTATTGCTGCCATCCTCGGCATCTGCACCGCGTGCGGATCGGGCGGTCCAAGCTTCAGCCGCTCGAAACCCGAGGTGATCAAGAATCCCCCAGAGGTCGTGCAGTGCGGCTTTGGCGCCCAGGCGCTTGCCGGACTGCAAGATCAGCACTGGGATCAGTGGTGTGAGCGCTCGCGCGAGATGCATGGCCCGTTCGAGCGCTACTCCCTCGAGGGCACCCTGCTGATTCGCGGAGAATTCGCGAAGAACGAGCCCACTGGCACGTGGGAGTGGTTCCATCCGAGCGGCGATCGCATGTTGCGAGGCGGCTACACGGCTGGTTCACCCATCGGCGAGTGGGAGTGGCGTCACAAGAATGGGGAGACCGCCCAGCGTGGCACCTACCTCGAGGGTGTGCGCGATGGTCAGTGGATCACCTACTTCGAAGACCGCACGGTGGCGTCAGACGGCCTCTACGCGGCTGGGGTTCGCGCCGGCAACTGGAAGTTCTGGACGCCAGAGGGTCTCGTGATGCGCGACCAGGACTGGAAAGACGGCACATTGGCTCGCGACGAAATCCCCGAACAGGTACCGGAGTTGGTCGGGCCCTGACGTCGGGCCGCCGGTCCGGCTATGATCGAGGAAGGAGGCCCCCTTGCCCTCGGTCGTGATCGAGCTTGCGTCGCTGCTCTTGTATGCACCCGCGGTGGTGTTGCTACACGAGCTCGGGCACGCTCTGGCCGCGAAGCCAGGCGGCTATCGCGTCACGTCGTTTGGCATTGGCTTCGGCCGAACCCTCTGGCGCACCCGCTTGGGCGGTGGCGTGGTGGTTCACGTCGGGCGGTGGTTCCTGGCCGGGGGCGCGTGCACGGCCATCCCGACCCAACAGGCCACCGGCCGGCGCGCCCTCTTTCACGCTGGCGGTCTTATCGCCCAGGCGCTGCTCACGGTGGTGTTGGTGCTTTTGCCCCCGCACTGGCTCGTCGATCGGGTGCTGCAGTTCAATCTCTTGGTCGCCCTCACCAACATCGTGCCGTGGCGACTGGGCGCGAGCGCATCGGACGGCTGGCACCTGCTCGACGCGGCCACCGGAAGCCGCCGAGGCGGAAGCCTACTCGCCCAACGACCTGAGCTCGAGCGGCTGGCCATGAGGGAGGCGGAGATTGGCTCCCCCATCGGTTCCTTGTGGGCCGACCTCTGCCTGGCGTGGATCGACGTGCAGCTGCACGCTGCCAACCGGGCCGACAGCTTCTTCCAAGAAGATCCGCCGGAGACCGCCGTCGATCCCTGGATTGACGCCGTCTACCACGCTGTGCGAGCCGACTGGCACCGGCTCAGCGGTCGCCCTCTCCCGGCGCTCAAGTTGGTACGCGACACCCGTGCAGCGCGCCTCGATGAGCTGTCTCTCGACGCGGAGGGGCTGCTCACCCTCGCCGAGGCCCGCGCACTGCTCGACTTGGACTCCGCGGCGGTAGCAGAGCGTGTCCTCGCCCGCGTAGTCGGACACACGGGCCCTGTGGCTCGGCAAGCCGCTGCCGTGCTGCTACGGGCCGCCCTCAATCAGCCGTCGGAAGAGCTCGAGTTTGCCACATGGCGCGTGCTTCGCCGCTCACACGAGGCCTGGCTCGACCCCACAGAGGCCGCGGCCACACTCTGGCAGGCCGCAGAACGCCTGCAGAACCATGGGCGACTCGAGGCGGCCGCTGGCGCACGCAACACGTCGCGACGGATGGCGAAGCGAACCCTGAACCGAGCCGCACTCGACGATCGCGCCGCACTGCGGAGGCGCCTTGGGCCAGCAGCTGGGCAACCGCCGCCGAATACGCGGGCCGTCGGCCCGAGCTAACGCACGTCGAGCAAGAGGCAGAGGGTCCGAAGCTGAAGTGCGGTCGCCACCCAGCGGCCCGCCACATCGGCATAGGCTGGGTCCCCGCCCACTGCCGCATCGAGCCTTGGATTCGGCGGCGCGGCCGCCCGCGCACGGAGTAGCCGGCGGCCGAGCTTGGCATCGAGGTCTTCGGCGAACACCGGCTCCATCGCCGTGGTCGTTCCCCACCAGAGCGTGCCGTCGGGACGACCCTCGACCACCGTCGTCTGGCCATCGAGGTCCACGCCCACTGCACCGCGACCCTGTGGCGGTGGCACAGCCTGGCGAAGCCGAGTCAACAGGCTCGCCAAGCGAGAGGCACGGTTGTCGGTGAACACCTGCTGGCGGCGCTTTTGAAGAGCATGGCGCTCGCCAGCGAGCAACATGGCCGCCTCTCGACGCCAGCTCTGCAAGGCCTCGCTTGCCGACGCCGGCGGAAAGGCCGCCATGCCCGAGACCAGCTCGAGCCCGGGGCCCTCATCGCGGTCCCACCAGTTTCGCAGCACGGTCGCAAGATCTTCGAGCACCACATTCGGTGGAATGCGCCCTGCCGGAGGCGTGAGGCAGACCACCGCGAGGCGCTCTCCATCGAGGCGCAGGTCCGATGGACCGACGCCAGGGATGCCGATGCTCGACTCCCAGCGCACCAGATCGGTCAGTGCGGCGCCAAGCATGTTCAGCAGCCGAAGGGCCGGCTCGTGTCCGTCGGGCTCGGACGCGTGGGCCAACGACGGCCCGGGCAGAGGCACGGCCACGCATGCCCACGGTTGATCGGAGGCACTCGGCTGCAGACCTTGCATGCGCGCGAGGGCGCGAGACTCACGCAGCAGCTGCCGGCCCAATGTCGGGTCCTTCGCCGCGGCGCTTGTGACCGCGCGCACACGCCAGGGCTTGCCGGTCTGGACGTGGGTACCATCCCACTCAGCGCTCCAGCCGTCCCAGCGGACGAGGCGCTCGCGACGAACTTCACCGAGCACCCGCGGCACGCCGCGCTCTGCGAACATTTGGTCGCGCACATCGAGCAGGGCCGCCCGCACATCCACGTTGAGAGGGTGCCGGGTCGCCTCGTCCTCGAGGGTTCGCAGCAGCGTCGACGGGTCGTGGGCCAGGGTGGCGAGGCGAAGCGCGGAGAGCGCACGGAGCAGATGGTCGGGGGTCATGGCACCCAAGGCTAACCCATGCGCGACGCTCACCGTCAGCAAGGATAGAAGCCAGGTCCGGAGTCCCCATGCGCCATCTGCCCCTACTGCTGTTGCTCACGGCCTGCCCGAAGAACACCGCGCCCCCCGAAGTGGTCGCAGAGCCCAGGCCCGCCGAGCCGATCGCCGAGCCGCAGGAGGCGCCATCCGCCACGGTTCCCGTCGATGGACCTGACCTCTCCGTGCACTTCGCCTTTGCCGATGGGCAGTCCGCAGTTCTGACCCAGACGCTCATCGAGCAGACCAGCCTTCCCGGCATGATGGCCAATCGGGTGGTCATCGAGAGTCAGCAGCACTTCGAGGTGCGCGCCGATGGCGACAACTTCATCGTGGCGCAAGTCCCCGATGAGGTCACCGTCGAGATGGAGGGTCCCGAAGAACTGATCGCGCCCCTCGCGCAGAGCCTACAGCGTGCACTTCAGGTCAGCCCGTCCGTCATCGTCGACGTTCAAGGTGATGTGCAAGACGTCATCGTGTCCGACGAGGACATTGCGGCCGCGCACGCCGATATCGCCGCCATCGCAGCCGAAGCCGATCCCCTCGTGCAGCCGGCCATCGAGCAAGCCGCCGGAGCACTCCTCGATCCTGAGAATCTGACCTCCGCGAGTGAGCGGGGCATCGCTCCATGGAACGTCGGCGAAGTGATCTTGCCGTTCAACGCCAGCGAGACGATCGGTCCCAAGACCTACACCTTCGTGGGCTGGATTCCGTGCGCCGAAGGCGACACCGAGCCCGACTGCGCTGCGCTGGTGATGCAGGTCGAGAGTGACACGGACGCCAAGGCAGAAGTGGCCGAAGCCCTCACCACCCAGTTTGCAGACCTCCCCGACGACAAGCGCCCCGTCGTGGGCGACGTGAACATCGACGAGCAGTACGTTTTTGTGCTTCAGCCCGAAGATGGGCTCGTGCGCAGGTCCGCCCACGACAAGCGCACCACCGTCATGCTCGACATGGCCGGCCAGCCCCTGCCCTACGTCAAGAACCTGGCGACGGCTGAGATCTGGAGCTGGGAGTGAGCCGTAGCGTCTCGACGTTGGACGAGCAGACCACTCTCGACGGCATCGAGCTCCAGCTCGCCCAGCAGCCCCTCGCCGCATGGGTCTTTCCGGCCTTCGGCCTGAGCTTCGCCAGCATGTTCATGCTCGGCCCCATCGGCATTCCCCTCTTCATCGTCTGCTTCGCGATCCTGTTCGGCATGGGCTTCGTGGGACCGAAGGCCCAGCTACAGATCGGCACCTCGCGCCTTCGGGTGAAGGCGTGGATCGGCCGCCTGCCCGTACCAAAGACCATCGACCTTCCGGTTCTCGGCACCACCGCCGAGATCCGACCCGGAGCGGTCATCAACGAGATTCAGGTCTGGGTGCTGACCCTCCACAACGGCGACCGGAGGTGGGTGATTCCCGGACTGCGCTGCACGAGGAACGAGCTGAACGAGGTCGAGGACCGGCTGCTGGGCATGCAGGAGCTCGCGCAGCTCGCGCACGGTGATGGTGCGGTGCCGGAGCAGTTGATGGCGGTGCGGGGGAGGGAGAGCGGAGGCTCGTAGTCAACGTCAGTGAAGACCATGGCCCGATCAGTTCGACTGGCGGCTCGAGGCCAGCACGGTCGCTCATTCGATGTAGCCCATCTCCTTAAGTTGCTTGATAAGGGCTTCATCAACGTGGTCCTCGGGAGAGGCCTGTCCCGACTCTTGCATCTGATGCAGGTAGGCAGGGAGCACTTCACCGACCTCAGTGACGCTAACCCCCACTGGGCTCATCTCCTCCGGGTCCGCCTGGAGGTCGACCGCTGAGTACTCGCCATGATGCCAGACGTACTTCTGGGAATCGTGCCATTCAGCCACCCACATGGAATCCGTCGTCCCCTCAACGTCATTGAGCCCCCTGCCGGCGAAGGTGGCTGACAATCGACGGTACCCCTCCGAGGTGCCGTCGAGCAACAGACTGTGGGCCTCGAGCAGGCTCGGTCGGTCACCCAGGATGGGTGGAGTGGGGCCGGGCTCCTCGTAGTACACCAGTGGCACGGTGACGACCGGCTCGTACGTCGTGGTGGTGTGGCTATACAGTCCGTGCTCTCCAAGGAACTCTCCGTGGTCGCTCACGACCACAAGTCGAAGACCTTGGTCGGTCCACCCGTGGCCCCTGAGAACGTACAAGGCCGCCGCTAGGGCCGTATCGTCCAAGAAGATGCCGTAGTCATAGACATCCACGAGCCGCTCAATGTCGTTCAGTACCGGCTCGTCAGCCTTTGCCGGGCCCCGCTCCGGGACCCACCCCACGCCAGGAGGCACCGTGGGGTATGGGCCATGCGCATCCATGACGTTCAGGACCAGGAAGAGCGGACGCTCCGGGTCAAGTGAGCCACGCACAAACCGCCGAAGGATCTCGACAACATCCATCGCTGACAGCCCGCCCCCAGACCACGTCAGGTCAAACCCTTGATCCAACCCTGTCGCAGAAGACACGAGGCGATTCGACGACACCAGCACTGTCTGGTAGCCACGATCTTGGAAGCGCTCGGCAATCGTCACCGCATCCTGTGGAAGGGGACGGACCGGGCCAGACAAATCGACGTCCTCGCCCACGCTAACGAAGTGGGTCCCATGATCCGCCGGATGCAAGCCTGTGAACATCGACGCGTGACTGGGCACGGTCCAAGAGCTGGGTGCAATGGCGTCGCACCGAACGGAGGCGCCACTCTCACGCAGAACAGAAAGAGTAGGAGAGGTCGGGCGCTCGTAACCGCACTCGGAGAGGTGGTCCGCGCGTACCGTGTCCATGACAAAGAGGACCACCGTGGGCTGATCTGCCCCCGCCTGATAGTACCAGCGTAAAGCTGGTTCTCGGCTTGCGAGAACACCAGCGGCAAAAGCGGCGCCTATGATCCCGGCGAACACAATCTCACGATAGCCCATGTACCGCCGCCCCTATTCTCGACCGCCGCGCAGCGGTAGTGGATGACCGAGGCGAAGCTTAGACGCCTGAGAGTAGGCGGACGTCGCCGCCACACCGCTAACTGGTCTTGGCAGAAGCAGCGTGTCGCGCACTCCTTGTCTTGGGTCCTGGCGCCGCCACGACCCACCAACTGAGGCCCGCCGAGCAGCCAAGGCCCACGCCGCGGCTATACTGCGCGCAACCGAGGGTTCATGGTCGTCCTAGTCACCGGCGGTGCCGGCTTCATTGGCTCCAATTTCCTGCTGCGAAGCGTCGTCGCCCGCCCAGATCTCACGTTCGTGAACGTCGACGCGCTCACCTACGCCGGCAATCCATACAGCCTCGAGGCGATTGCGGAGGCTCCGAACTACCGCTTCGAGCACGTGGACATCACCGATCGTGCTGCGGTCGACCAGGTGTTCGACAAACACGACCCAACCGTCGTCGTGCATCTCGCCGCAGAGAGCCACGTGGACCGGTCGATCGCCTCGCCGGATGCCTTCATTCGCACCAACATCAATGGAACCTTCCATCTGCTCGAAGCGTTCCGCGGGCACAGTGCCGGAAAGGAGGGTGCGCGCTTTCACCACGTGAGCACCGATGAGGTGTATGGCTCCCTCGGCCCCACCGGCTTGTTCCGCGAGGACACGCCCTACGACCCGTCGAGTCCGTACTCCGCCTCCAAGGCCGCAAGCGACCACCTCGTGCGCGCGCACGCGCGAACCTTTGGCGTTCCGGTCACGATTACGAACTGCAGCAACAACTACGGTGCCCGGCAGTTCCCCGAGAAGCTCATTCCACTCATGGTCCTCAAGGCCCTCGCGGAAGAGCCGCTGCCCGTCTACGGCACGGGCGAGAACGTACGCGACTGGCTGCACGTCGACGACCACTGCGAAGCCATCTGGGCGGTGCTTGATCGGGGCAAAGTCGGCGAGACCTACAATGTGGGCGGTCGCTGTGAGCTCACCAACCTCGACGTCGTGCACCAGATCTGCGACGTGGTCGCCGCCGAGACCCAGCGGGATTCCGACGCTCTGCGCAAGCTCATCACCTTCGTGCGCGACCGACCGGGTCACGACCTTCGCTATGCCATCGATGCGTCGAAGATCGAGCGCGAGTGCGGCTGGACGCCCAGCGTGAGCTTCACCGAGGGTCTGCGTCAGACCGTGCGGTGGTACTTGGAAAACCCGGAGTGGATTGCGAGGGTTCGCAGCGGCGAATACCGTCGCTGGCTCGCCGAACACTACGACGGGAGACACTCCGCATGACCATCCGAAAAGGCATTATTCTCGCGGGCGGCTCCGGCACGCGCCTCGCGCCGATGACCACGGCCGTCAGCAAGCAGCTGATGCCGATCTACGACAAGCCGATGATCTACTACCCGCTGTCGGTACTCATGCTCGCGGGTCTCCGGGACGTCCTGATCATCACCACCCCCCACGACCAGGCGCAGTTCCAGAAGCTGCTCGGCGACGGCAGCCAGTGGGGCATGTCGCTGTCGTACGAAGCCCAGCCGAACCCCGGCGGTCTCGCCCAAGCCTTTCTGATTGGCGAGGACTTCCTGGATGGGGAAGGCGCCGCCCTGGTGCTCGGCGACAACATCTTCTACGGCGACGGGCTTCACATCACCCTGCAGTCCGCGGCCCAGCACGAGAAGGGCGCGACCGTGTTCGCCTACACCGTGTCCAATCCGCAGGCCTTCGGGGTGCTCGAGTTCGATGAAGACGGCAAGGCCATCGGGATCATCGAGAAGCCCGCAAATCCCCCGTCGAACGCCGCAGTCACAGGCCTGTACTTCTACGACGAGCAGGTGGTCGAGATCGCCAAGCAACTCAAGCCCTCGCCCCGCGGCGAGCTCGAGATCACCGATCTGAACCGCGTGTACCTCGAGCGAGGCGAGCTGGACGTCGTGCACCTGAGCCGCGGCACAGCCTGGCTCGACACGGGTACACCCGCCGCGCTGCTCCAGGCCGCGAGCTTCGTGCACACCCTACAAGAGCGGCAAGGCCTTCAAATTGCGTGCCCCGAAGAGATCGCATGGCGCATGGAGTGGATCAGCGACGACGAGCTTCGCGCTATCGCCATCCGTATGGGCAAGACCAGCTACGGAAGCTACCTCGCAAGACTCGTCGAGCAGGGACATCGATGAAGGTGGAGACCACCAGCCTTCCGGGCGTCCTTCACATCCTGCCGAGGGTGTTTCGAGATGACCGGGGCTACTTCCTCGAGACGTTTCGGGAGTCGCGCTACGCCGAGGCGGGCATCGCGGGCCCCTGGACACAAGACAACGTGTCGTCTTCGGCCTTTGGCACCGTGCGCGGCCTTCACCTGCAGGCCCCCACCAGTCAGGGCAAGCTGGTCTCCGTGCTCCGAGGTCGGGTCCGCGATGTCGCCGTCGACGTGCGTGTCGGCTCCCCTCACTTTGGCGAGTGGGTTGCCGTAGAGCTGGACGACGTTCGGCACAACCAGCTGTGGATTCCCCCCGGATTCGCACACGGATTCGCTGTGTTGAGCCCAGATGCCCTGTTTGCGTACAAGTGCTCGGCGCATGCTTACACCCCGGCAGACGAAGTCGCGATCCGATGGGACGACCCAGACCTCGGCATCGATTGGGGCGTCGAAGAGGGCCACGCATCACCGAAAGATGCAGCAGCACCAGTCCTCGCCGACGTCCGGGACCGACTGCCGCTGTTCGCCTCCTGATGCGCGTTCTCGTCACCGGAGCCGCCGGCCAGCTCGGGCAAGACGTGGTTCGAACCCTTTCGGCCCGGGGGCACGAGGTCATCGCTCGGACGCGGGAGCATCTCGACATCACTGACGCCGCTTCCGTGCGTTCGGCCATGGAAGGCACCTCGCCCGACCTCGTCATCAATACGGCTGCCTACACCGCCGTCGACGCGGCCGAGACCGAGGTCGACAAGGCCTTCGCCGTCAACGCCACGGGCGCGCTCTACGTCGCGCGCGAAGCCCACCGGTGCGGTGCGGGCATCGTGCACATCAGCACCGACTACGTGTTTCGCGGAGAGTCGAGTCGGACGGCGGCGTACAAGCCTGATGACCTCCCGAGTCCACGAAACGTCTACGGCGCATCGAAGCTGGCCGGTGAGCACCTTGTCCGTCAGTCCAATCCTCGGCACTGGATCGTGCGCACCCAGTGGCTGTACGGAAACGGCGGATCTGGGAACTTCGTGGAGACGATGCTGCGACTCGGGTCGGGGAACCGAACGCTTCGAATCATCGACGACCAAGTCGGCAGTCCGACCTTCACCGCCCACCTGGCCGAGGCGATTGTCGAGCTGCTCACCGAGGCACCGGGCACCTACCACCGCACCAACTCCGGGCAATGCTCGTGGTTCGAGTTCGCCCAGGCGATCTGGCAGATGGCGGGGATGAAACCCACGGCGCAACCCATCCTCACCGAAGAGTACGGGGCCGCGGCAGATCGACCGCGCTTCTCGGTCCTCGGTGACGATAGAGGCCCCGCGTGGACCCAGGGTCTCGCCGACTACATGAGCCGCCGCTCCCCATGACCTCCGGACCTAGCCCTCGATGACGCCGCTCGTCAGAAACACGCTCTGGAACGTCTTCGGCGCCGGGCTCCCGATTCTCGTCGCCGTCCTCGCTGTGCCTGCGATCATCGAAGGCTTTGGCACCATCCAGTTTGGGCTCCTGACCCTCGTCTGGGCCCTGCTCGGCTACTTCACGGTGTTCGACCTCGGTGTGGGCCGGGCGATCACGCAGAGCGTCGCAGCACTCCCAGATGACCAGAAAGCCGGAGAACTCCCCAGCATCTTCTGGACCGGTGCGGGAATCATCACCGTCGTCGGCCTGGTCGCGGCGGCCACCATGTCCACGGGCGCCCACTTGATTGTGGACCGGTTCATTCAGCCGCCGCCCGAGCTTCGCCTGCACACCTACAACGCTGTCCTCATCACCGCGTTTGGCATTCCCGTGGTCACCGCATCGGTCGCCGCAGCCGGCGTGCTCGAGGGGTACAAGCGGTTCGACATCGTCAACAAGGGACGGGCGGTTCTCGGTGTGTGGATGGTGGGAAGCCCCCTCTTCGTACTTCAATCATCCCAAAAGCTACCCCTGGTGTGCGGACTACTCATTGCCGGCCGGTTCGCAATGACGGTCTACTATTTCGTCCATTGCAAGACACTCAGTCCCTATTTCTTCGACCTGAGTAGAGTCAGCTTCAGTCAGGTTCGTCGACTTCTCGCCTTCGGTGGGTGGATGACCGTGTCGAACGTCATCAGCCCCCTGCTTGTCTCGGCCGACCGATTCTTCATTGGTGCCACTCTCGGGATGAGTTGGGTCGCCTACTATTCGACGCCCTTTGAGGTGATCGCGCGAACCACGATCATCCCGGTGGCCCTTTCGGCCGCTCTGTTTCCCGGATTCGCGGCCCTCCTCACAAAGGGAAGCGAAGAAGCCTCGAAGGTCTACTCGCTTGCGAGTCGGGTCCTGGTCGTTCTCTTGTTCCCGATCTACCTATCCATTGTATTCGCGGCGCCATACGGACTCGACCTATGGCTGGACGACAGCTTCGTGAGACACAGCACCTCCGTGCTCCAGATTCTCGCAATCGGAGTATTTTTCAACTCTTTGGCCCAGCTTCCGTTTGCTTTGGTGCACGGAGCCGGCCGACCAGACCTGACCGCTTTCCTCCACTTCGCCGAGGCCCTCGTCTACTTTCCCCTACTCGCTATTCTGACGTCGATCCTTGGTATCGAGGGTGCAGCTATCGCCTGGACTGTCCGCGTCGGCGTAGACTTCATCGCCCTCACCGCGCTGGCGCGGCGATGGGTCGACGACGAGAGCGGAATGCTCATGCGCACCGGGGTGGTCCTCAGCGCCGAGACCGCGGTCCTCGTCTTGATGGCCATGGCGACGCCGAGGTCCGCGAGTGCCTGGGCACTACTTAGCTTGGGCATGTTCGTCATACTTGCGTCCGCCATCGTCGCTTTCACGTCTACCGAGCGTATCCGGGCCGTCGCACGCATTCGGAAAGCGGTCCGCTGACTGGGTTCGGATCGTCAGCGCTTGGAGGCGCAGCTCGTGTGGCTCGCCGTCGTCCTTCGCCATAGGAACCACGCCCCAATTCGCCCGTCGTTCGAAGGTCCTCTATGAGCATAGAATCCCACAGTCGCAAGGAAGTAGGCGGCTGGCCCGCAGAGGGGCTCGAGCAAGTCGCCGCCTGTCCGTTGTGTGAGAGCCCCGACAGCGCGACTCTTCACGAGCGCCTGGAGGACCACATGTTCCAGTCTCCAGGGAAGTGGACACTGAGCAAGTGCCTTGATTGTGGCTGTGCTTACCTGAACCCGCGCCCGACCCTCGCGACGATCGGCCGAGCCTACGAGGGCTACTTCACACACGGAAACAGCGCCGATGAAACCACATTTGCGAGGGTCTGGCCCCGGGTCGCTCACGCCTACCTCAATGCCAGATACGGGACGTCGTATCCGGACACACTCCGAGGAAGTGAGTACGTGTCTAGACTGATCCCGACGGTCCGACGCTACCTGGAAGCGAGTCATGCTCGCCATCTCCCTTTCACGTCGAGGAGAGGGCGCTTGCTCGATGTGGGCTGTGGTAGCGGTGATTTCGTGCAATTCGCCTCGCACCTTGGCTGGAGTGCAGAGGGCATCGACAACGACCCAGCGGCTGTCGCGTCAGCGCAGGCCGCAGGCCGCAACGTGCTCCACGGCACAGTGAACAGTCTGCCCCTTCGTCCAGCCTCGTACGACCACATTACGCTCGGTCAGGTCATCGAGCATGTGCATGATCCCGTGTCCCTGCTCCAGCGCTGCTTCGACCTCCTGGTTCCCGGAGGCCGACTCTGGCTTGAGACCCCCAATCTGCAGAGTACGGGGCACGACGTCTTTGGCCCCTCCTGGCGAGGCCTCGAGCCTCCTAGGCATTTGGTTCTCTTCGACCGACAGTCGTTGTCTGCAGCGCTGCTGCGTGCAGGCTTTTCGAGCGTAGACTATCGCCCGCATCCCGGGGTTCCGGCTTTCATGTGGCTCAAGAGCAGAGTCATCGCGGACGCGTCCGGCGGGCCGCCCCCAACAGGAGCGAACAGGCTGATGACGTCCATGGCGGGGGCCCTCGTCGCCGAGGCATGGTCCACTCGTCGACCCAAGAAGAGTGAATTCCTCACCTGTCTTGCGTTTCGACCAGATGACGCGAAGTGAGTCAGAACATGCAGCCCGCCAAGATCATCGCCTTTCACCTCACTCAATTCCACCCGATTCCGGAGAACGACGAGTGGTGGGGAGAGGGGTTCACCGAGTGGACGAATGTGCTCCGGGGGCGGCCAGTCTACCCACGCCACCGCCAGCCGCAGCTGCCAGGCGAGATGGGTTTCTACGACCTGCGCGATGAGTCCGCGCGCACTGCCCAAGCCGAGCTCGCGAAGCGCTTTGGCATCGATGGGTTCTGCTACTACTACTACTGGTTCGGTGGAAAACGGCTGCTCGAGCAGCCCGTCGAAGCGATGCTGGAAGGGGGCGCCCCCGACCTGCCGTTCTGTCTGTGCTGGGCAAACGAGAACTGGACCCGCCGATGGGATGGCAAGGACCACGAGGTCCTGATCGGCCAGAACCACTCTCCAGAAGACGACATCGCGATGATCAGGGACCTGATCAGGCACTTTCGCGATCCCCGCTACATCCGCGTAGACGGCAAGCCCATGCTGATCGTCTACCGCACCGAGCTCCTCCCCGACTCGGTCGCCACGGTGAAGCGATGGCGTGAGGAATGTCGCCGAGTGGGAATTGGCGAAATCTATCTGTGCGTCATTCGTCGACGCTTCGACATGCCCGCCGAAACGACGGCGGGATTTGACGCGATCGTCGACTTCCCTCCGAACGGCCACGTGGCCACGGAGCTAGCGAAGGGAATCCGCGGCGTGGCGACCGAGTTCGCGGGTCGGATCTTCGACTACCGCGACCTCATTCGCGATGCCATGGACCGACTCGGACAATCCAGGACGCCGATCCCGATTTTTCCCGGGGTGACCCCGTGCTGGGACAACTCTGCGCGAAAAGGACCGGCGGCGCACATCTATCACGGCGCGAGCCCTCTCCTTTACCGGGCCTGGCTGGCGGAAACAATTCGGTCCGCCACGCGGAAGAGCCACAGGGTCGAACCGTTCGTGTTCGTCAACGCGTGGAACGAGTGGGCGGAGGGCTGCCACCTCGAGCCCGATGAAGAGTACGGGCTCGCCTGGCTCGAAGCCACCCAGGCCGCTCGAGAGGACGCCAACGCATCGGAGCGGCTGTGGGGGCGATATGGCACGGAGTTTCCGGAGCTCCCATCCCATATCGAGCGGGACCTCGCCGGACTTCCGCTCGACGAGGTGACGCCGACCGTCGACCATCTCCGGAAGTATCGCGGTCGAGGCGCGAAACCGACCCGATCCGAACGCCTTCTCTCCAAAGTGCGCAGAAGGGTTGAGGCCTCGTCTCGACTGAGGCGAATGGTCCTACCAGTGGCCGAGCGTCTCGGCTTGGCGGACTGACGCTCGACGGACCCAAAGTGTAGTGTCGGGGAGGATCGAGCTAGCCAATTTGGCAAGTTTCTGTACCATGCGTAAACCCGGACAAAGCCTCGCTCACCCGGCTCGAACCTGCCGAATGACGAGTCGGCGTACTTTCCAACCTCGGCGCTTGACAACAGTTTTTCACCGCCCTACCATCCCGTGGTCGGTTCGGTTCAACGCTGACCGTTCGAACAACCGCACCCCCCACGAGGAACACCATGACAAATCACCTGGTTCGTATGTCTTTGACGCTCGCCGCAGCCTCCATCCTCGGAGCCGCCCCTGCCGTGGCTGGAGTCCCCGCGCAGCTCGCATTCACGCCCGTTGAGCCTTGCCGAATTCTCGACAC
>JAGSGY010000144.1 GCA_023954855.1 Pseudomonadota bacterium
GGATGTAGTCGAGGTTCACGTCGCAGAAGCTGCACTTTCGCCAGTAGCAGCCGTGGGCGAGGGTGATCTTGTTCCAGCGTCCGTCGGCCCAGAGTCGGTGGGCGGGATTGAGGGTGTCGATCAGCTGCAGGTACTGGCCGAGGTCGAGGTCGCCATAGTCGCCGGCCGGAGTGAACGCCGGGCGCAGGACCGCGTGCTGGTGCATGCCCTCGGCCGTGCGGGTTCGGTGTCGCCGGTCTGGGCCTCCGTTGTGGTGCTCGAGCAGCGCGAGCAACGGACTCTCGCCATCGTCGTAGGTCAGGGCGTCGACGTAGTCCCAGAGCCGTGGTTCTTCGACCTCGCGAAGCTCGGTGTTGATGTAGCCGCCCCCCATGTAGACGACGATTCCGCGGGCCTTGAGCCGTCGTCCGAGGCGAAGCGCACCGTACAGATTGCCGGGGAACGGAACCGACAGACCCACCACGGGCGCGTCTATGGAATCGCAGAGATCGTCGAGCAGCGCGTCGACCAAGGTGGTCTGCTGTAGCCGCTCGTGGAGGGGATCGAAGCTGGTGGCGCCAAGTGCGAGGTGGTGCTGGTACTTGGCCATCGCGAAGCCGGGGTCGATGAGGCCAACCAGGCTGACGAGGTCTTGCAGGTACAGGGTCGCCAGGTGGCGAGCGGCATCTTGGGTGCCCATCACGCCGAAGGCCTGGATGTCGGCGCGATCGAGGGCCGGCCCGCGCGGAAGCAAGGGGGTGTCGAGGATGCGCGGCGCCAGTCCGCTGTCTTTGCCCTGCAGAAAGGCCATCACAGACTCGACGGCGCGGAGGTGGGCGTCGCGTAGGGCGAGGGCTCGCTCGGCCCAATCCGGCAGCTCGTCCGCGGTAGAGAGCGCGTCGAAGATGCGCGTGAGGCCGTCGTTGCTGAACAAGCGGAGCACTAGCTCGATGCCGAGGTCGCGCTGGGTGGTTGCGACGCCATGGCTGCCGAGGAATTGCGCCAGGTAGGCCGTGGACGGGTACGGCGTGTTCAGCTGGGTGAGCGGTGGCAGCACCAGCGCGATGTCGGCAGTCTCGGGCATGGAGCGTTCTAGCCCGATGGCGGTGCGCTCGGGGCAACTCCGGGGGAGGGCGCTGCCGGTATGGTGCCCCTGCGACCGCGGCGCCCAGGAGCTGAGACGTGCCCAAGAACTACATCGGCCTGTCGTGTACGGCCCATGACTCGGCGCTCGCCATCGTGAACGCCGAGGGCGAGGTGGTGTTCGCCCAGGCGACCGAGCGCTACATCCAGACCAAGCGGGCGTTCCACGCGGTTCCGGACCAACTCGGCCAGATTGGACCGCTGCTCGAGAGCTACTGCGAGCCGGGTGCCGAGCTCGTCATGGCCAACAGCTGGGCACCGCCGTCCTATGCCGCCATCGGCTGGTGGTTGATGGACCTGCGCATGCGCTGGAAGAGCCATGCCTGGGTGCATCGTGCGCACGAGTGGGCCTTCTTTCGCACCCTGATTCAGGGCACGCTGAATCAGCTCTCGCTCGCTGGCTTGAATCTGCAGCACGCGGTGCTGACGCGTGGGATCTCGGACCAGCCGGTGCTGCGGCGTTCCTATGACCACCACCTCACCACGCGGTGTTGAGCGCCCACTCGAGTCCCTTCGACGAGGCCGTCTGTGCCGTGCTCGACGGGTTCGGCGAGGGCTCGACGACCGCGTTCTTTCGATACGAGGCCGGCCAGGTGCGGCGCATCGCTCCCGAGGCGAAGAGCTCACGTGCCGGCCTTGGCTTCTTCTACTCGCGCCTGTGCAAGGCCTGCGGTTTCGACCCCATTCGCGGGGAGGAGTGGAAGGTGATGGGCCTTGCGGCCTACGGGGAGCACGATCCCGAGCTGCATGCGCAGCTGCGTGCATTGGTGCGGGTGGAGGGCCTTCGCTTCGTGCCGAGCGCGGACCGGCATCGGGGCTGGGACGACCTCTACCGGCAGTTCAGCGATGTGAAGGACCCGATTGGGACGGTCGACCTCGCCCACACGGGACAGCAGGTGTTCTGCGAGCTGTTCGCCGAGCTGCTCTGCAATCTGCACGCGCGCTTCCCGTCCGATCAGCTGGTTCTTGGCGGCGGCTGCGCGCTGAACTCGGCCTTCACCGGGCGCGTACTCGAGATGACGCCGTTTTCGAAGGTCCACGTGTCGTCCGCTCCGGCCGACGACGGCAATGCCGTGGGTGCGGCGCTGCTCGCCTATGCCGAGGAGTACGGACGTCTTCCGGCCAAGCAGGGGTCGATGAATCCGTATCTGGGCGACCGGCTTCGTCCGGACACGATTCGGAACATGATGCGCTTCAGCGGTCTTGAGCCGACGGCGACAGACGCGGACACAGCCACCGAGCGTGCCGCTCAGCTGCTCGCCGACGGCAAGATCGTCGCCTGTGCTCGCGGTCGTGCCGAGTTTGGACCCCGGGCCCTGGGCAATCGCTCGATCCTGGCGGACCCCAGGCGGGCCGACATCAAGGCGGTCATCAACGAGCGGGTGAAGTTTCGCGAGGCCTTTCGCCCCTTCGCGCCGTCGATCCTCGATGAGCATGGCGGGGCGTACTTCGAGGACTACCAGCACTCTCGCTACATGGAGCGGGCCCTTCGGTTTCGCGACGAGGTGAAGGAGCGCATTCCCGGTGTCGTGCACGTCGATGGCACCGGCCGCCTGCAGTCGGTGACGCGGGAGTGGAACCCTGCCTACTACGCGCTCATCCACCGTTTCTATGAGCTGACGGACGTGCCGATCCTGTTGAACACGAGCTTCAACGTGATGGGCAAGCCGATTGTGCACTCGGTCGAAGACGCCCTGGCGGTGTTCTTCACCTCGGGAATCGACGCGCTGCTCTTCGACGACCTCCTGTTCGAGAAGTGAGCCACGCGACAGTTGAGAAGCCATAGGGCTGTGCGATACTGGCGGTCTGGAGATCGATTGCGCCCACTTCTACCACTGGTTTTTGCTGTCGCCTGCGGCACCACCGCAACCGATCCCGTGACCTACCACGCCGACATTCGACCCCTCGTCGAGGCGCGGTGTGCGAGTTGTCACACGAGCGGCGATGCCGTGGCGCCCTTCGCATTGTCCTCGTTTGCCGAGCTCGAAGCGGTCGGTGGTATTGCCGTGGCCGCGGTCGAGGCCCGGGTCATGCCCCCGTGGCTCAACGACGACGACAGCTGCCGCGAGAGCATCGGGTCGCAATGGCTGTCCGACGAGGAAGTCGCGCTGTTCTCGGACTGGCGAGACGGCGGCTACGTCGAAGGCGATCCCGCAGACTATGTGGCACCCGACCTCTTCGAGCCCCCGGTCCCGTCGCGTGAGCCCGACACCGTCGTGGCGATGGCCGACTATGCGCCAAACCTCGAGATTCCCGACGACTACCGCTGCCTCGTGATTGGCGAGCCGCTGGTCGACGACCTGTTCGTCACGGGGACTCGGGTGCGACCCGGCAACCTCAACATCGCGCACCACGCCTTGCTCTTCGCGGTGCCACCCAGCGAGCTCGCGACGATCGCCGCGCTCGAGGGAGAGGACGCTGAGCAGGGCTACACCTGCTTCGGCGACCCGGGTTCTGAGCGCACGACCCTCGTCGCTGGCTGGGCGCCGGGAGGCGAGGGCTACAACCCGCTAGGCGAGGGCATGGCCCGCCGCGTGCCCGCGGGGTCGCAGTTCGTGCTTCAGATGCACTACAACACGCTCGGCGGATCCGCGGGAGACACCGACGCGACGGCCGTGGACCTGTGGAGTCTGGCTCCGGGCGTAGTGCCCGATGAGCTGGTCATCCAGTGGCCGGTCGTCGACCAGACGCTGAACGTTCCTGCGGGGGCGTCTGCTTCGATCCAGAGGCAGTCCCAGCGCATTCCCGTGGCTGGCCGGATCATTGCGTCGTCGCCGCACATGCATCTTCTCGGCACGGCCCTCGAGACCCGTCTGATTCGCGACAACGGCGACGAGGAATGCATCGCTGACGTGCCCCGCTGGGACTTCGCCTGGCAGGGGGGCTACGCGTTTCAGGAGCCCGTCGAGGTGGGCTGGTCGGACCGACTCGAGATTGCCTGCACCTACGACAACAGCGCCGAGAACCAGCCGGTGGTCGATGGCGTGCAGGTCGAGCCCGGCAACGTGACCTGGGGGGAGGGCACCCTCGACGAGATGTGCCTGAACTACGTCTCGGTGGCGACGCCGTTCTATGGGGAGGGCACGGGCGAGGTCTGCGATGGCTACACGACCTGCGCCGAGGACTGCGCAGCGGACGACGTCTACTGCCACATCAACTGCATGGCGTCTGCCGGCGAGCCGTGTTTTCGCTGCGGCATCGACGGCATGTTCGGTGACTGCACGGTCACGGAGTGCTTGACCGAGGGCTACTTCTTGCAGGAGTGCACGAACAGCTGTGCCTCCTCCGCGGAGCGTCAGCTCGACTGTCTCTACGACCAGTGCGGCAGCGAGTTTGAGGCCTACTGGGCCTGCGCCGAGCCTCTCGCCAGCAGCGGCGACTGTGCCGAGGACTATGCGGACTGCCCATTGATCGCGGGATCGGCGGCCCAGTAGGTTTGCGTCCGTGCGAACCGTGACGCTGCTGTGTCAGCGGGAAGCGGCGCGCTCGTTTCGTGACAGCTGTGAGAGCGCGGTGAATAGGCGGTTGTCGCTTCACCGAACGACTCGAACGGACGCGACGAGACCGCAGACTATGCGCGTTGGCGGCCCCATTCCCTCGACGAAGGCCAGGCTTGACGATAGTCGGCGCCCCTAGATGTCACGGTGACGTCAGCGGATCGACCGGCCTCTGCTGGTTCCCGCGGCGCCCTGTCACGGAGTTCGTATGTCTCGCATCGCTCTCGCTCTTGGTCTTCTCATCGCCCCCGCCGCCCAGGCGCAGGTGTTCGAGCTCGACCAGCTGTCCCTGAACGGCACCGTCATCATGACGGGAAACACGCTTGGCCTGAGCGGCTGGACCGACGACCCAGACAACGTCGCCACCGTCTCGGACGAGCCGGGACTGATGCACAGCCCGTTCACGTTCATTCGCGACCTCAATCCGGCGACGCAGGACGACAGCACCTTCTGGTTCGACTACACGACTTCGGACTGGCGCGACAACTTCAGCTGGGCCGAGCTCGACAAGGCGGCCCAGGGCGACGGTGACGTGGTCAAGGCCTGGCTCATGTGGGGCGGCGCCTGCAACCGCGAAGATGCGACCGGCACCGTCGCCGACAACGAAGATGTGACGGCGAGCATCTCAAGCGCCGTCGACTTCCGCTACCCGAGCCTCTCGGGCTCGACCCTGTCGACGATTGCGCCCGACAGCGTCTACAACTTCTGCACCTCCGACAACACCGACTTCGATGGCTACGTTGCCTACGCAGACGTCACCGCGGAAGTGACGGCCGGCGGCGACGGCATGTACGGCGTGGGGGGTGTTCCCGGCACTCAGAACTTCGCGTTCACCGGCTTTGCCGGGTGGACCCTCATCGTGGCCTTCGAGAACCCGAATGTGTTCACCGAGCCCCACCAGGTCACGGTGTACGGAGGCTGGGCCCGCGAGAGCGACGACATCAACGCCACCCCGTATTCGGTGGATGGATTCTGCTACCCGACGCGCAGCCAGCCTCCCGAGGGACGCGTGTTGATCAGCGCAGCCGAGGGTGACGCCCAGATTCCCGGCGACGCTTTGCTGTTCGGCAACGCCACCACGTTTGGAACGGCGGCGTCGCAGCTGCTCGGCGCCTCGAGTCCCTACGACAACCTCTTCGCCTCCCAGCTGCTCGATCGCGACGGCAACTGGATTGACGGCGGAGTGGACTTCGTCGAGTCCAACCACGTCCCCTACCTCTCCGACGAGTGCTTCCGCATCGACGCTCTGGACGCTGTAGACGACAGCGGCCAGGACCCCGCATGTCTGACGGTCGGTGCGCGTCAGGGCTGGGATGTCGTCGATGTGCCGCTCAACGACTCGAACGGCACCAGCTGCAACGGGGGGCCCTGCAACCCCGGTCTTCTCGCGGGAGGTGATACCGAGGCCTTCTTCCTGCCGTACTCCTACGGTGACCTGTACGCGGTGACCGCACTCGCGCTCGATCTACCGACCATCCAGGCGGTGGTCGCCACCTCCACGGTGCCGGCTGTCGACACGAGCGTCTACGTCAACACGCAGACCGGTACCAACGGCACGATCGACTACCAGGTCACCTTCGTGAACCAGGGCACCACGCGCGCGCAGGACGTTCGCTACGTGCATCCGCAGCCGGCGAGTGTCACTGCCCTGGTGGACTTCAACACCTCGTTCAACGGCGGCGGCTCGACGCCGACCTCGACCACGCTCACGGCGCTGAACACGACCGGCGTTCCGATGCCCGACATGGACCCGAACGAGACCGTGACCGTGGACTTCACCGTCCAGGTCTCGGACACGACCTCGGATCCGATCACCACGAACGCGACGTGGACCTACAGCTGGAACTCGTGCAGCCGCACCGACTCGGGCTCGAACCAGAGCGCGGAGATGGTGGTCGACGTCGAGTACTGCGGCGACAACACCGTCAACGGCACCGAGCCTTGCGATGGCGCTGACCTCAACGGTGCCGACTGTTCGGTCGTGAACCTCGATCTCGGCACCCCGGTCTGCAACAACAGCTGCACCGGCTTTGACGTCGGAACCTGCTGCGCGGACGCGGACGGCGATGGCAGCTGTGACCCCGTCGACCCGTGCGCAGGCATCGGCGACAGCGACAACGATGGTGTCTGCGATGATGCGGACGTCTGCGAGGGCAACGACAGCAGCGGCGATGTGGACCAGGACGGCCTCTGCGCCGACCTCGAGCTCTCGCTCGGCACGCTCCCGACCGACGACGACACCGACAACGACGGCCTGATGGACGGCACCGAGCACTTCGGCCCGACGAGCCCGATTGCGGCAGACTCCGACGGCGACAGCGTGCAGGACGGCACCGAGCTCGGCCTCGCCGCCCCCGAAGGCGATGACACCGACACCAACGTCTTCGTGCCCGATGGCGACGCCGGCGCGACGACGACCGACCCGAACGACCCCGACAGCGACGACGGCGGCGCGAGCGACGGCGCCGAGGACAAGGACTTCGACGGTGTGATCGAGACCGGCGAGTGCGATCCGAACCTGATCACCGACGACCGCTACTGTGTCGACAACGATGGCGACGGCCTCTCCGACGGCGAAGAGACCGATCTCGGCACCGACCCGAACGACTACGACACCGACGATGACGGCATTGGCGATGGCACCGAGGCCGGCGGCACCACCGACCCGCTCGACGCCGACACCGACAACGACGGCATCCAGGACGGCACCGAGAGTGGCCTCGACGTGCCCGAAGGGCCCGGCACCGACGTCGCGGTCTTCGTGCCCGACGGCGACGGCGGCGCCACAACCACCGACCCGACCGAGGCCGACACCGACAACGGCGGCACCGACGACGGCGTCGAAGACGCCAACCGTGATGGCGTCATCGACAATGGCGAGTGCGACCCGAACAACCCGAACGACGACGGCGGCTGTGTCGACAGCGATGATGACGGCCTCTCCGACGACGCAGAGGGCGACCTCGGCACGAACCCGAACGACGACGACACCGATAACGACGGCATCCTCGACGGGAACGAAGGACCGCTCGGCACCGACCCGCTCGACCCCGACAGCGACGACGATGGCATCCTCGACGGTACCGAAGTCGGACTGACCACCCCGCAGGGTGACGACACCGACGGCAACGTCTTCGTGCCCGACGGCGACGGCGGCGCGACCACCACCAACCCGACCGCGGCCGACACGGACCGTGGCGGTGTCGACGATGGCGACGAAGACGTGGACCACGACGGTGTCATCGACAGGGGCGAGCGCGACCCCAACGATCCGACCGACGACATCGACCCGGACAACGACGCCGACAACGACGGCCTCACCGATGATGAAGAAGTCATCCACGGCACCGACCCGAACAACCCGGACTCTGACGGTGACGGCCTGCTCGACGGCGAGGAAGTGAACGACACGCTCACCGATCCGCTCGATGACGACACCGACGACGACGGCCTGCTCGACGGCGTCGAAGTGGAGGAGACCCTCACCGATCCACTCGATGACGATACCGATGACGATGGGCTCGTGGACGGCCGCGAGGTGGGCGAGACGCTCACCGACCCGCTCGACGACGACAGCGATGACGACGGCCTGCTCGACGGCGAAGAAGTCGACACGCACGGCACCGATCCGAACGACGAAGACACCGATGATGGCGGCGTGAACGACGGTGAAGAGGTCGGCCGCGCCACCGACCCCCTCGATGACATCGACGACCAGCCGGGTCTCTACAGCGGCCAGAGCTTCTGTGGCTGCAGTGGCTCGGGTGCGCCCGCACCCCTCGCGCTCTTCGCGCTCCCCCTCGTGCTCGTCGCGATGCGCCGGAGGAACGGCTGATGTTCGCGCTTCTCGCAACGCTGGGCCTCGCCCTCGCGCAGACCAGCCCGACCTCGGGCGTCGAGCTGAACAGCCAGCTCTGGCGGCCGACCATCGACGGCACGCCCACGCTGTGGGCCAATGACGCGCACAAGCGTCCGATGCTCTATGGCGGCGCCAAGTTCGTCGTCAGCTACGTGCACCGTCCGTTCGTCTACACCTACGGCAACGGTGCCGAGGTCGCGATGGTGAACGATGCCGTGCAGGCCGATGCCATTGGCTCCTTGAGCCTCGGTCCGGTTCGAATCGGTGTCGACGTGCCGGTGTTCATGCTGGCTACGAGCGACGTGGCCGATGGTGGTGCTGGCCTTGGCGACCTCGTCGTCGACGTGAAGGGCACTCTGCTCGAGCCGAGCACCGCTCCGATTGGCATCGCTGTCGCAACCCGCGTTGCGCTGCCTACGGGCAATACTGGCGTGGCGCTGTCGGATCCAGGCCTTGGCTGGGAAATCGAGGGCATCTTCGACAAGCCCATCGGCGATGTGCGTTTGCTCCTCAACGTCGGTACTCGCATGCGGCCGACCGTCGAGCTCGACAACGCCACGCTCGATGACCAGATCTACGGACGTCTTGGCCTCGGCTGGTTCCTGTCTGAGAACGTGGGCCTGTCCGCAGATGTGGGCGGCCAGGCGAACTACAGCGACAAGCTCACCAACGCCGCAGCCGTACCGGTCGAGGGCATTCTCGGTGGCTGGGCGCGCATCCCAGAGACACCCGTGGTGCTCCGCGCCGGTGGCGGCACCGGCTTGGTGAACGGCGTCGGCGCTCCTGCGTCCCGCTTCATCTTCACCGTCAGCTACGAGCCCCCAGAGGTCCGTGACCGCGACCTCGACGGGCTTGTGGACCGCATCGACGAGTGCCCCTCCGAC
>JAGSGY010000009.1 GCA_023954855.1 Pseudomonadota bacterium
ACCGTGGTGAGCTGCGCCGGTTGGAAGTGCGTGAACCCCAGGGTCGGCAGGTCTGCGTACTTGCGAGCGAAGTCGGAGAGCCGGGCGATGGTGGTCGCGATCTTCGGCAGGGTCAGGTCGAGAGCTGTGCGCAGCACGATGAGGTCGGTGTTGTCGCCGACGTAGCAGCTGGTGGCGCCGAGATGCACGATGGGGCGGGCGTTCGGAGCGACATCGCCGAGGGCGTGCACATGCGCCATCACGTCGTGCCGCAGCTCCTTCTCGTAGGCAGCGGCCACGTCGTAGTCGATGTCGTCGAGGTGCGCGCGAAGCTCGGCAAGTTGGTCGTCGCGGATCTCGAGTCCGAGCTCCTGCTCAGCCGTCGCCAGGGCCAGCCAGAGGCGGCGCCAGGTGCGGAACTTCTTCTCGTCCGAGAAGGCGTGAGACATCTCTGGACTGGCATACCGAGCGACAAGGGGGCTCTGGTACCGGGTGCGGTCAGACATACGAACACTCCACGAGTGGCGGCGTCTCTAGCGCGCGCACGTGCACCCGGGCCGGCGATTCACCAAACCGTTCCAATCGCCTACTCGGCGGAGAGCCCGACTCCGCGCACCTCGTGCCACTCGGCATCGAAGACCCGCCCCTTGGCGTCCACCGTGAACGTGGCCGCGACCTCGGCGCCGTAGCTCCAGAAGTAGTCCGTGGTCATCGGGCGTGGAGGCACACAGGGCGCGCCGGGAGGGCAGTTCACCGCCACCATCTCGGTCGTCGACGCATGCACCGTCGCGATGTGAGACCAGATGAAGGTCGCACGGAGCTGCTGTGTGGCGGGATCCCAGCTCGGCAACACCTGCACCGTGGGCTCAGAGGCTTGTTCGGTCGCCTGCGACTGCCGAAAGTCCTCACCCGACCGCAGCGCGAGTGCTCGGCCCGCGTCGACCCGCCCCGCAATCTCACCGTCCCGCTTCGCGAGTCCACGGTCGAAGCGCTTACGCATCTCGATGAGGGCCTTCCCGGGATCGAGGGGAACCGCTCTGGTCCCATCGAGGACCTTGGCCTCGGTGGCGACGAAGTGAAGACGGTTCTCAGCGATGCCGTCTCCCGAGTTCACCTGCAGCTGCACCACGTGCACCGGCCGGCTCAGCCCGTAGGTTTGGCCCGTCTTGCTGCAGAGCATGGCCGCATCGTACACACCGCCGCCACCGCTCCAGTTCGCGATGTGGTTGTAGCCGACCGTCGGATCTGAGCTCTCGAAGTACACGGCAAAGGGCGAGGTAGCCGGCCCGGTCGTGTAGCGGTACGCGCAGTAGTTCGGGCGGTCGGGTCCCCGGCCCCAGTGCACTGGGCTGCCCCACTCGTGCGCCTTCGCCTCGACAACCAAGCCCTCGGTCTGCCCCTCGAGCGCCGGCCAGACCTGGTGCGGCAGCAGCTCCACTGCGTAGGCCGAGCGCGCCGGACCCGACTTCGAGGCCGAAGGGTGTGAGAGTCCGGGGGCGGCGAGAGCTGCGGTGAGCAAGAAGAAGACCATGCTGACTCCATGACGCCTGCAGAACGCTGCTGCGTGGAGGAGCTTACGCCACCGTCCTCAATCCATCGTGCCCGCTACCAAAGTCTCTCGGAGGACTTCGGCCAAGCCTTGCCCCGGTTGCCTTTGATCTCACGGCCGTCAGGATCGACCACGAAGTTGCCGACCACGGCGAAGGCTCGCTCACTGGAACCACCCTCTCGGAAGGGCTTGAGCCCGCCATCGCGCATGACCTCAACGACGTCGTGCGGGCCGGCCCGGAGGTCCACCAGAGCGCCCTTGCGAGCCTCGTTCAGCAGCTGCTCTTCGTTGCCGATCGGGTCACCCACCGTCTTGGCCTTCAAGGTCCAGACAAGAAGCGAGGTCGGGTCGCGGTCCGGGTACTCGTAGCTGAGCATGTCGCGGTAGCCGAAGAACTGCTTTCCGATGTCGTTCTGGTTGACCGGTCCGGCCATCAGGCAGATGCCCGCGAGCAGGTCGCAGTCATCGGGCAGCTCGGTGACACCCATCAGCTCGGCAAACAAGGCACTTCGCGAGGAGGCTGCCCCGACGGCGCGCACGGCCTGGTCCCAGGACAAGCCCTCGGCCGCGACCTCTTCCCGGGACAGGCCGGTGATGTAGATGCGCTGTCCGGCGAGCGCAAAGGCCTTGCGACCCCGAGCCGCATTGCGCGTGAAGAAGCCTCCGGCCGGCACATCGGCCCACTTCGGGATGTTGGCGATGACGTCGTCGCTGATCGCCCCGAGTTCACCGCGGATCTGGCGAATGCGCCGCTTTCCGTTCGGATGCAGCACGTCCACACGCTCGAGAAGCAGCAGTTCCTTCGCCCGCTCTCGGCTCACGCCGGTCCAGTGCGCAAACGCGTTGTAGGCAGCGCGACCGCACATCACTGTCAGTTCGTCAGGGACGCTCATCTCCTGGCGCATCTGGTACGCCGGAGGGGCCGAGGGCTCGTGGTTCACGCCAGGCTGAATGCGCTCGGAGCGCAGCGACATCAGGTTCGCGCCGACCTTCTCCCAGAGTGCGTCCGGAAGGTCCATGCCCTCGCCTTCGAGAGCGGTACCGGTCTGAGCCGCGAGTACCAGGTGCCAGCCAGCTCGGCGACCGCGGCGGCCGATGTTGCACAGGGCGTAGATCTCATCGAGTACAGCGCGGTTCTCGACGCGGCGCTCCCGGTCCGCAAACGGCTTCGAGAACACCTGGGCCCGGCGCTTGCCGCGACTTGCGATCAGCGTGGCCCGCTCCATCGCATCGGCGAGAACACCGATGTGCAGCTCCTTGAGGTAGCCAATGGTCGGGATGTCGTCCTCGAAGTGGCGAAGCTTGCGGTACAGGCGCGCGGGCACCGTTCCCAGGCTGCGGACGGGCCGGTGACCGATCAGCGTAAGCAAGGCCGTGAACGGCGTGCGGTACGGGCGGGCGAACACCAGATGGACCGTCGAAGCGCTGCCGAGCACGGGGGCCTCGAGGTGCTTGAGACGGGTGAGAAGTGCCGAGACCTTCTTCGCGTCCTCGCCGCCAAAGCTCACCTGGCGGTGGCCGCGAAAGTTGGTGGACTGCCGTGCAGTGAGCACTCCCAGGCTGGACTCCTCGAAGAGCTCCCCGTCGGTCAGCGGCTGCGGAGGTCCGAACCCGGTGGGGCGATCGAGCGAGAGGAGCGGCAGCACCGCGTTCGCCTCCTCGAGGCTGAGCCGCACTCGATGCCTGAACCCGACGGGCGAGGCAGACTCGAGCTTCTCGGGCATGGAGTAGCGGTTCTTACGCTCGCCCTCGGCGGCGAAACGGGCCGTCCTCTGGGCGCGTAGCTCCGTCTCAGGTGGAGCGATCACCACGGCGTGAAGGGGCTTGGACTGCGACACGAGACCTCCGGGTGCCCCTGCTTACCGCGCGAACAACCGGCGGCCAACCCCATCGGGAGAGGCCAGCACAACGCAGGTGAAGTGGCCCATTAAGTTGCGCACAATTAAATAGAGCCAAAGGAACAGCACATGAGCCGCCTCGCACCGCCGCCGAAGACCCCCAACTGCGTACACAGCAACGTCGCCAGCAAGCGTCACGCCTACATCGAGCCCCTTCCGATCCCCGCCGGCGGCTTTGAGGCTGCGAAGAAGATCGCGCTCGGCATGCCCCGCTCCGAGCTCAGCGAAACGGCGGAAGGCTACGCCCATCTGGTTTTTACGACGGCGGTGTTTCGCTTCAAAGACGACCTCGAGCTCGAGCTCGCAGAGGACGTGATTCACGTCCGCTCGGCCTCTCGCGTCGGAAAGAGCGACCTCGGCAAGAACCGCAAGCGGGTCGAGGCACTGCGAAGCCTTCTTCGGGCGGCCACATGAACCCCCTGGCCCTCGAAGCGCAGATGTGCTTTCCGCTCTACGCGGCGGCCCGAGCGATGCAGCGTGCGTATCGGCCGCTGCTCACCGAGCTCGGCCTGTCCTATCCGCAGTACCTGACCATGCTCGTGCTCTGGGAGCGGGACGGCATGCCGGTAAACGCGATCGGCACGCGCCTGCATCTGGACTCGGGAACACTCACCCCGCTTCTCAAGCGCCTTGAGCGCCGCGGCGTCATCGAGCGCAGGCGGCGGGCCGAGGACGAGCGCGTGGTGGAGGTCTACCTGACCGAGGAGGGACACCAGCTTCGGGAACAGGCCGAACAGGTGCCTCTGCAGCTTCTCTGCAAGGTCGACCTTCCCCGCGAAGACGTCGCCGAACTGCGGACCACCCTCACCGAACTGCTCGCCCGACTCGAGTCGGCGTAACAGCCGAGTTCGCGACGGGTCTCACCCACGGAGGAGCCATGCACGCCGAGACCGCCGCCGCATCACCGCGCTGGGAGCGCCCAGTAGCCCTCGGCCTCGCGCTGGCGATCACCCTCATCGCCGTCACGACCCTCCCCGTCCTCGACTGGCTCATGCTGTTCATCGACTGGCTTCGAGACGCAGGGCCGGCCGGCTACGCCCTGTTCGCATTGGCCTACGTCGTCGTCGCGGTGACCGCGGCACCCGCAAGCCTGTTGAGCCTCGGGGCCGGCCTTGCCTGGGGGCCGCTGGTCGGCGCGGCGGTGGTTCTTCCGTCCGCCACTCTCGGCGCCACGGCAGCTTTCTTGCTCGGCCGCACCGCATTGCGCGACGTCGTGCAGGCCCGGGTCGACGCCCAGCCACGCTTCGCAGCCATCGACCGAGCCGTCGCAGACCGGGGCTTCTTGCTGGTCTTTCTGATGCGCCTGTCACCGCTGTTTCCGTTTAACTTCCTCAACTACGCGCTCGGGTCCACCCAAGTCCGCTTGCGTGACTACGTGCTCGCGACCCTCATCGGCATGGCGCCGGGTGCTCTGCTCTACACCTGGCTCGGCTCTACGCTGACTCAAGTTGCCGACCTTGCCTCGGGCGCACCCTCTGCGGGCGCAGGAGGCCAAGCGCTGTACTGGGGTGGTCTCGCGGCTACGCTGGCCGTGACCGTGCTCGTCACCCGAATTGCGCGAAGCGCCCTCGACGCCTACGTCGAGCCAGAGGAACACGGATGACCCGCATTCTGCCCAACGACGTCCACAACCAGAACATGGCCGATCTGGTGCACCCCTCGGACTGGTCCCCGCCAGCGGTGTCCGGCGACAGCTACAACCTGGTGGTGGTCGGAGGCGGCACGGCCGGGCTCATCGCCGCGCTCGGTACCGCAGGCCTAGGTGGACGGGTCGCGTTGATCGAGAAGCACTTTCTCGGTGGCGACTGCTTGGTCACCGGCTGTGTGCCCTCCAAGGGTCTGCTCTCGGCCGCGCATGTTGCCCACCAGGTCCGGCAGGCCGGCGACTATGGCGTGCGTATCGATGGCGACGTGACCGTCGATTTTGGTGCAGTGATGGAACGCATGCGCAAGATTCGCGCGGACATCGCTCACCACGACGCAGCCCAGAAGCTCAAGGATGCCGGTGTCGACGTGTTCTTCGGAGCCGGCACCTTCACCGGGCCCGACACCCTCGAGGTCAACGGCACGTCCCTGCGCTTCGCCAAGGCGGTGATTGCCACTGGAGCCCGCGCTCTGCGGCCGGCCATCCCCGGCATCGACGACGTCGGTGTCATCGACAATGAGGGCGTGTTCGAGCTCACGGAGCTTCCCGAGCGCATGGTCGTAGTCGGTGCTGGGCCGATTGGATGCGAGCTCGGGCAGGCCTTCCGGCGCTTCGGAAGCGAGGTCACCCTCGTCGACATGGCGCCTCGCATCCTCAACCACGACGATGCGGACGCAGCCGCCATTGTCGCGAACCAACTCGAGTCCGAGGGCATCACCCTCGCGACCTCAGCGAAGGTCCTACGCTTCGAGACCGACGGCGCCGACAAGATCGTGGTCTTCGAGCGCCATGGCCGCGAGGAGCGCCTCGCCGCAGACACCGTCCTGCTCGCTATCGGGCGGGCGCCCAACGTCGATGGCATCGGTCTCGAGGCGGCCGAGGTCGCGTTCACTCGCAAAGGCATCGAGGTGAACGACGGGTTGCAGACCTCGAATCCGCGGATCTACGCCTCGGGTGACGTCGCATCGAAGTTCAAGTTCACCCACGCCGCCGACGCCCTGTCGCGCATCGCGGTCCAAAACGCCCTGTTCTTCGGACGAAAGAAGGCGAGTGATCTCGTGATTCCCTGGTCGACCTTCACCGATCCCGAGCTGTCGCACGTCGGCATCGGACAGACTGAGGCCGCCAAGCGCGGCGACCTGTCCGTGTTCGAGGTCGGCTTTGACCACAACGACCGAAGCCTGCTCGAGGGCGAGGCTACCGGCTTTGCGCGGGTCTATGCCGACAAGAAGGGACGCATCCTCGGCGCGACTGTCGTCGGCCGCCACGCCGGCGAGGTCATCGCTCCGCTCACCCTTGCGATGACCAACGGCGTGACCTTGGGCCAGATCGCCAGCACCATTCACGCCTACCCCACCCGGATGGACATCGTGAAACGCCTCGGGGACAGCTACAATCGCACCCGGCTCACGCCGTTCGTTGCCACATTGCTGAAGACCCTGCTCGCCTGGAGGCGCTGAAGTGCGCGCAGTCGCCGCCATCTTCGCAAAGCCCCCGGAGCCAGGTCGCACCAAGACCCGCCTGATTCCCCTGGTCGGCGCGCGCGGAGCCGCCCGACTCGCCGAGGTCTTTCTGGCGGACGCGTGGGCCACCCTGCAGTCCCACGACAGCTTCGAGGCCGTCGTCTCGACCACCGAGACCGACCCGCGGCGCTTCGCTCTCGAGCCGGCCCCCATGCTCTGGGATCAAGGCCAGGGTGACCTCGGCGCCCGCATCGAGCGCACCCTCCAGCGCGGCCTCGCCGACCACGACGCGGCCTTCGCGATTGGCGCCGACTCGCCAGACTTGTCCGCGGCACAGCTCGATGCCGCCCTACAGTCTCTGCGCGGGAATGACGCCGTCGTGATTCCCTCGGCTGACGGGGGGTTCGTCCTACTCGGATTGAAGCACTGTCCGAAAGGTCTGTTGGCCCAGCTGCCGTGGAGCACCGCCACGACCTGCGACCGCACCGTCGAGCGGCTTCGCTCCAAGGGACTCTCTGTCGAAGTGCTTCCGAGCTGGTTCGATGTCGATGAGCCCGCTGAGCTGCGCGAGCTCGCCAAGCGCCTGGAGCACGTCCCCGAGCGCGCCCCGCACACCGCGGCGCTCCTTCGCGCTGAGCCCCTTCCCGCCCGCATTTCAGTCATCATCCCCACGCTCGACGAGGCGACTCGGATCGGCGCGCAGCTCGACCGCCTGCTTGCCGAGACCGGCATCGACGAGGTGGTGGTGACCGATGGCGGAAGCACCGACGGAACCCTCGAGATCTGCAAATCTCGCGGCGTTCGCGTGATCTGTGGTCCACCGGGGCGAGCCCGCCAGATGAACGCGGGTGCCGCCGCCACGACCGGCGACTTGCTCTGGTTTGTGCACGCTGACGTACGCCTGCCTGAGGGGGCGCCGCGACGGGTTCGCCACGCCCTTCGAGACCCCGACACTGCCGCGGGCGCGTTCAAGACCTGGACCGTCAACGATCACGCCCCACGGCCTTGGGGAGTGCTGCTGCACGCGGCCGACCTCCGCAGTCGCGTCACCGCCCACCCCTACGGCGACCAGGCGGTGTTCATGCGCCGCGAGGTCTTCGATCAGATCGGCGGTTTTCCAGACCTGGAGCTGATGGAGGATGTCGCGATGGCCGAGCGGCTGCTCGAGATCGGCCGCATCGCCACGGTGGATGCCCGCGTGACCGTGTCGGGTCGCCGCTTCGTACGCCGACCGCTTCGGACGATGCTCGCCTGGAACACCCTGCCGTGGCTCTATCGGCATGGTGTGCCGAGCCACGTGCTCCACTGGCTGTACGGAAACGTGCGCTAGAACTCGTCGGTCAGCAAACGCCGCACGTCATCGGGGTGCTCTACCCGCAGCGCCTTTCCGGCGAGCTCCGCATCTGGGAGTTCCCGAGGCCAGGTGAGTTCTCGCGCCCACTGCCGCAGGTTTTTGCCCTCGACGGAACGCGCGGCGAGGTCCAACGCGTCGGCGACCTCCGCGGCCGACGGACGCTCCTTGGCCTCGTGACGAAGCGTGCGCATCAAGATCGACCAGACCGCAGGCGGCACATCAGACCGCAGCCCCCGCATGGCGCCGACCACCCGCTGGTTCCACATGATGGATGAACCTGCGAGGCCGAGAACCTCGCCGATGCCGCGCTTGCCCATGACTGGACGTCCCGCAAGACAGCGGTACAGCGAGGCACCGAGCGCGTACACGTCCCAGCGTGGATGGCCCCGACTTCGTCGGTCAAAGCGCTCTGGAGCCATGAACGAGAGACTGCCGATCACATGACTGTCACGACTGCGAGCTTCGCGGTCGGCGCTCTGGAACCAGGCCACGCCAAAGTCGATGACCTTGAGCAGGCCGTGCCGGTCCACCAGCAAGTTCGAGGGCTTCACATCGCGATGGACCAGGCGCATCGGTGCTCCGAACCGGTCGGTCGCCTGGTGACAGTCGGAGAGTGTGGAAGCCGCGGAGGCGAAGGCCTCGAGCACGGCGCGAACCGGCGGCTCTTCGACATTGCAAGCCGTGCCGATGTCGGGTCCCCGCACCAGCTCGGTGATCAGCGCGAGGCGCCCATCAATCCGGCACAGGTCGTAAGCCGTCGCGACTCCGGGATGACCGAGGGCAGCGACGATCTTTGCCTCGTCGCGAAAGCGAGCCACCGCATCGGCGGTTGAAGGCGACCTGCCGTGCAGGACCTTGACGCCCACGGGAAGCACAAGGCCCCCGTCCGTCTGCAGCTCGGCTTGGTACACCTCGCCGAACTGACCCCGTCCAATACAAGCTCCGACATAGAGGGTGCGCGCCATGACAGGAGCCTACCACCGCCGGCCATCCGCCGAGCAGTGGGATAGACAGGCTCTTCGGAGGACGCGCATGGGTCTGTGGGACACGTTCAAGTCGGCACTCGGGCTCAACCCGGGCTTTGTCGTGCGGGAGCCGGGCCCCTTTGCCATCTCCGAATCCGCCGCACTGGCGCTCCAGGCGCTTCCCGAAGGGAAGGTGCTGCACGTGCAGACCCGTGAGGTCGACGATGGACGACTCGTCTCTGCCGATGTTGGGGATGAGGAGCCGGGCCTCGAGTCGGTTGGCGAGCGCGTTCGCATTCCAGCGCCAGACGTCGAGCATCTCACCGGCCTGGAGCTCGATGCCGTCGACGGCCGCTTCCGGGTCACCACCCACCTTGAGCTTCGCGGGCGAGAGACGCCGAACCCCGACAGCCGGGTCTACTTGGCGAGCCGGCCGCTGATCGCCGAGGGAGCGCGCTTCTACCAGACGGCCGAGCACGCTCCTCTCCTCGCCCAGCAGCTGCTCGACTCCCCGCTCGTCGCGAGCGTGCTGTTTCGCCTCAACACCCTGTCGATCGTGCGCACCCCCGAGTCCGACTGGAGCGCGGTGGATGCCCACGTCGACTCGACCCTGCGCCACTACTTGCTCAGGTGCGGCAAGGCGATCGTGCCGGTGCAGCGCACCGATGAAGAGAACTCGGACCTCGAGAACCGCGTCCTCGCCATCCTCGAAGAGCGCGTGCGCCCCCGCATTCACCAAGACGGCGGCGACCTCGAGCTGCTCGGCGTCGAGAATGGCGTCGTCAAAGTGCATATGGTCGGCGCGTGTAGCGGGTGTCCCGCGAGCTCACTGACCCTCAAGTTCGGCATCGAGCAGGTGCTGAAGGAGCTGCTTCCCGGCGAGATCGAGGCCGTCGAACAGGTCGGCTAGAGCATCTCGGGCCGGTAAGCGACACCCCGGTGCACAGGCGAGAAGTTGATGGCGCCGCGGCCATGACCGTAGATCTCGTCCACGTGAAAACCGCCGTCACGAAGCAGTTCGACCGCATTTCGATTGACGTTGCAGCCGCCTGAGAACACGCCCCACACGGGGTTGATCAAGTTCTGAAAGCCCTGCATCGGCCCGTGGTCTGAGAGAGTGTGCTCCGCAAAGAACACCGCGCCGCCAGGCTTGAGCACGCGGTACATCTCGCGAAGCGCCGCATCGACGTCGGGGATCGTGCACAGCGTGAAGGTCAGCACGATCGCATCGAAGCTCGCGTCGTCGAAAGGCATCTCTTCCGCGCCGGTCTGCACGAGCTCGGTCTTGACGGGCAGCGCATCGAAGCGTGGCTGTGCCCGCTTGAGCATGTGGGGATCGGGCTCGATTCCGACGAGCGAAGTGAGCTTGTCGACGTCGTAGATGGCAGCGTTGAGACCCGTCCCAACGCCGATCTCGAGCACATCCCCTGTCGCCAGAGGCACCACCTTGTGCCGCACGCCCTCGAGTCCCTTCATCGCCACATCGAGAATGGCGGCGAGTACTGGATGGCCGTCGGGTCGTCTCATGGCTCACCGTCCTCAGCAGGGCTGCGCAGCTCGCCTAGTAGATATCCCAGCACCACGGCAAACGGCAGCGCGGAGGCAATCTCAGCCACCAGCCCCACCACCACGCGGGCCGATGCAAAGAGTTGGAGCTCTGAGATCCCCCAGCGCTCCACCGTGAGCGAACCCACGACGGTGCTCGCAGCGTCGGCCGCAGGGAGTCCGAGCAAGAGCAACACCGCGCCCACCGACAGGATCAGGCGAGGCAGCCACCGGAGAGGACGCGCTCGCTGCACCGCCGTCAGAAGCACCGCCGACTGAAGAATCACTGTCCCGAGCGTGACGATCAGCGCGCCCGCGACGCCGATGACCGGCACCTTCAAGAAGGCGTTGGGAAGCTCGTAGACCCAAGCCCCGCTGAGGTCCGAGGCCACACAGGCCATCGCCCCGACTTCACCGAAGAGCCCGAGGACCCGATTGAGCGACAGGCCCATGATCAGCCACCAAGCGCTCTCCGCGAGGGCTCCTCTGTCCTCCCCTGCCACCAACGAATCCTTACCCACGTCTTCGGTCCCCCCGCATCGCCAGCGGATGCCGAAGCTACGCACCCCACGGCATCGAACAAGAGCGCTTCGCACCGAAAGGCTCCGCTCCCCGCTCCTTCGGACCCCCAAATTGCCGAGTATCAAGCTTGAATGCCGAAACTGGCCGCCCGGCCAGGGTTTTAAGCGTTATCCACGGGGTGCCACAACCAGGAGTGCGTTTGGCCCTCTCAACTCCCAGATCAAGCGGATGGAGCCTTCCATCGACCCCTCCCCGACCGGGAAGGGCAGCAGTGCACGCTGCGATCCAGAATCTGGAACTGCCGTTTGGCGTGGTGCAATCGGGAAATGACCTCGCCGTGGTCAGCGACGGCCAAGCCTCGATGATCGGCCAAGCCCCGGCCGCCGCACTCCCCTTGCTCGCCTGGATCCCCGCCCTGACGCCCGAGCAGCTCGGAGATCCGGGTTTTCAGCGTACCTACGGCGTTCGCGCCAACTATGTGGCCGGAGCGATGGCCAACGGGATCGCCAGCGAAGAGATGGTGATCGCCATGGCAAAGGGCGGCCTGCTCGGCTTCTTCGGGGCCGCCGGCCTCTCGACGCCGCGGATCACCGCCGCGATCGATCGCATTCAAGCTGAAGTCGGCACCCTGCCCTACGGCTTCAACCTGATTCACAGCCCCAACGAGCCCCGCCAGGAGCAAGAGAGCGTCGACCTCTACCTCCAGCGCGGCGTCACCGTGATCTCGGCGTCGGCCTACATGCGCCTCACACCGATGGTCGTGCAGTACCGGGCCACGGGCCTGACCGAAGTCGACGGCAAGGTGGTCGCGAAGAACCACATCCTCGCCAAGGTCTCGCGTGAAGAAGTGGCTCTGCACTTCCTCCGTCCCGCACCGAAGAAGATGCTCGACCAGCTCGTCACCGACGGCAAGATCACCGCCAATGAGGCCGCGCTGGCCCTGCGCATTCCCATGGCCGACGACATCACCGCCGAGGCCGACTCGGGCGGACACACCGACAACCGCCCGCTTCCCGTCCTGCTTCCACTGCTGCTCGCCCTGCGCGACCGCATCGCCGAAGAGACCGGACAGGCCTGCCGCGTGGGTGCGGCCGGCGGACTCGGAAGCCCCGACGCCGTCGCTGCAGCCTTCGCGTTTGGTGCGGACTACGTCGTCACCGGTACGGTCAACCAGGCCTGCATCGAGGCGGGCACCTCACCGATGGTGAAGACCATGCTCGCCGACGCGGCGGCCCACGATGTCGGCATGGCCCCTGCCTCCGACATGTTCGAGGGCGGCGTACAGGTGCAGGTGCTCAAGCGCGGCACCCTGTTCGCGATGCGCGGCCAGAAGCTCTACGAGCTGTACCGCGACTACGCATCACTCGAAGACATCCCCGCCGATGAGCTGGCCCGAATCGAGAAGACGGTGCTCAAGAAGCCTGTCTCCGAGGTCTGGGACGGCTGCGCCGCGTTCTTCGCCGAGCGCGACCCGGCCCAGCTCGACAAGGCCGCCAAGGACCCTCGCCACAAGATGGCGCTGGTGTTTCGCTGGTACCTCGGCCTGTCGTCCCGGTGGGCCATCGCCGGTGAGCCCGATCGTCGCCAGGACTGCCAAGTCTGGTGCGGTCCCGCGATCGGCAGCTTCAACGCATGGACGCGTGACACCTTCCTCGCCGCTCCCGCCGAGCGTCGCGTCGTGGTCGTCGCCGCCAACCTTCTCGCTGGCGCCGCGGCCATCACCCGCGCACGCTGGCTCGATCATCAAGGCATTGACGCAGGCCCCGAAGCCGCGCGTTGGATGCCTCGTCCCCTCGCCCGAGTGTCCGCATGACTCATGAGCCCATCGCGATTGTCGGCATGGCCGCCCTGTTCCCGAAGTCCCCGGACCTCGCGAGCTACTGGGCGAACATCGTCTCAGGCGCGGACTGCATCTCCGAGATTCCCGCGGATCACTCGTGGTCGGCCGAGGACTACAACGACGAGGACAAGTCCTGGGAAGACCGGACCTGGGCCGAGCGCGGTGGCTTTCTCGAAAAGGTGCCGTTTGACCCGGTCAAGTGGGGCATTCCCCCGACGCAGCTCGAGTCGATCGACACCTCGCAGCTGCTCGGACTGATGGTCGCTCGCGAGGCACTGCGCGACGCAGGGCTCGACCCCGATCAGCAGGGCTGGGACCGCAGCCGCACGAGCTGCATCCTCGGCGTGACGGGCACGCAAGAGATGGTGGTCACCGCCGGCGCCCGCATCCAGGGACCGCGGTGGATGAAGGCCCTGCGACGCCACGGCATCGGCGATGACGCCGCCAAGGCCATCGCCCAGGACATCGCCTCGCACTTTCCCGAGTGGACCGAGCAGACCTTCCCCGGACTGCTCGGCAACGTGGTCGCCGGCCGGATCGCAAACCGACTCGACCTCGGCGGCACCAACTGCGTGGTCGACGCGGCCTGCGCCTCGAGCCTCGCGGCGATTCAGTTCGCGATGTCCGCACTTCGCGACGGGTCGACCGACATCGCGCTGACCGGCGGTGTCGACACGCTCAACGACATCTTCATGCACATGTGCTTCAGCAAGACCCCCGCGCTGTCGCAGGGCAATGAAGCGCGTCCATTCGACGCTCGCGCCGACGGCATTCTGCTTGGCGAGGGCGTGAGCATGCTCGCCTGCAAGCGTCTGTCCGATGCCGAGCGCGACGGCGACCGCATCTACGCCGTGATTAAGGGCATGGGCTCGTCCTCGGACGGCCGCAGCCGCAGCATCTACGCACCCGACCCGGCCGGCCAGGCCTCCGCGGTGCGCCGCGCCTACGAGCTCTCGGGCGTCACCGCCGACAGCGTCGAGCTCATCGAAGCGCACGGAACCGGCACCAAGGCCGGAGACGCCGCCGAGATCGCGGGCCTGAAGCAGGTCTTCGCCGAGACCACCCGCGAGGGCCGCTTCGTCGCCCTCGGAAGTGTGAAGTCCCAGGTGGGCCACACGAAGGGTGCCGCCGGTGCCGCTGGCCTGATGAAGGCCGCCCTTGCCCTGCATCAACGCGTGCTCCCGCCGACCGCGAAGGTCGAGCAGCCGAACGAAAAGGCCGACTTCGAGAACACCCCGCTGTACTTGAACAAGAGCGCCCGTCCGTGGATTCGCACCGCCGAGACCCCGCGTCGCGCCGGCGTGTCCTCCTTCGGCTTCGGCGGCAGCAACTTCCACGCTCTGCTCGAGGAGTACGGCTCGGACACGGGCTTCGCAGTGATGGGTGCGGCCGATGCCGAGCTCTTCCTGTTCTCGGGTGCAGACGCGACCGAGCTCACCGCCGCACTGGCCGCAGACCTCGACGCCCCGACCCTCGCTCATGCCGCGCACACCGTGCTCAGCGCCTGGAAGCCGGGTGGACACGTGGTCAGCTTCCTGGCCTCCAGCCTCGACGAGCTGAACACCCGCATCGCCACCGCCACCACGCTGGTTGCATCCGGCACCGGCACCCGCGACGAGGTCACCTACGCCACCCCGACCGACGCCGACAAGCGCCTCGCCATCCTCTTTCCCGGGCAGGGCTCGCAGTACCCGGACATGGGCCGCAGCGCGCTGATTCGCCACCCAGCCGCTCGCGCCGTCGTCGACCGCGCCGACACCGCCCTGCGCAACGCCGGAAAGCCCGGTCTCGGCGCCCGTATCTTCCCGCCGAGCGCCTTTGATCCCGCAGCGGCCAAGGTCCAGCGCGGTGCCCTCACGGCCACCGACTGGGCCCAGCCGGCCATCGGCGCTCTCTCGAAGGCGTACTTCGACGCCCTCACCGGCTTTGGCGTGACGGCCGAGGCCTTCGCCGGCCACAGCTACGGCGAGCTCGTCGCCCTGTGCGCGGCCGGGGCCTTCGACGAAGACACCCTGTGGAAGCTCTCCCGTGTGCGTGGCGAGGCCATGGCCGGCGACGCCGACCGCGGCACCATGGCGGCGGTCAAGGGTGAGCTCGGCGCCATCCAGGCCGTGCTCGACGGGCTGTCCGACGGCGTCGTTCTCGCGAACCGCAACCACCCGACCCAAGGGGTCATCTCCGGTAGCCGCGCTGCCGTCGATGCGGCACTCGTGGCCCTCGAGGCGGCTGGCCTCTCTGGACGCCCCATCAATGTCGCCGCCGCGTTCCACTCGCCGCTCGTCGCCGATGCAGCCAAGCCCCTGGCGGCTGCGCTCGCCGATTGCACGCTGACCACGCCGGCGACCCCGGTGTACGCAAACAGCACCGCCGCCCCCTACGACGACGTCGCCAAGCGCCTCGTCGAGCAGATCACCAGCCCCGTCCGCTTTGTGGACACGCTGCAGGCCCTGTGGTCCGAGGGCATTCGCACCTTCGTCGAGTGTGGGCCCAAGGGCGTGCTGTCTGGCCTCGTCGCCAAGACGCTGCCCGACGCGACCGTGCTCTCGGTCGACGGCGCAACCGACAGCCTCGACGGTGACACCCAACTCAAGCAGGCCCTCGCCGCCCTCGCCACTCGCGGCGTGGCCATCGATGTGAGCCCCCTGCTCGCGCAACGCCTCCCCGATGCCCCCCGCGAGGCCACGAGCCGCGCAGCGGTGTGGATCGCCGGCGCAAACCACCGCACGGAGCGGACCTTGAATCCTCCTCTTCCGACCTCGGCCACCGATCACAACCTCACCGCGCGCCTCGAGGCCCTCGAAGCCCGCGCTGAGGCCGCCGAAGCGCGGGCCCTCGCCGCCGAGCAGCGTGCCGCACAGGCCCCTGCTGTGGCACCCGTCATCGGACGCGCAGCCCCCGTCGCTGCAGGTCCCATGGGTGATCTGCTCGCCGCGACTCGGCAGAGCCTGTCGGCGTTCACCGCGAACCAGGAGCAGGCCGCCGAGGTGCACCGCGAGTTCCTCAAGGCACACAACACCGCGACCGAGACCTTTGCGCAGCTCTTTGAGAGCCACGCCCGCTTGGTGGCCATGGCCAATGGCGAGACCGTCGCCCCCGCTGCCATTCCCGCAGCTCCAATGATGCCGGCGCCGATCGCACCGCCGCCGACCACCGAGGCCCCCGCCGGCTCGGGCATCGCCAGCCTGCTTGCCGGAATCGGTCGCAGCGACGCGCTCCCGAACGTGCCCACGTCCGAGGGTGCCAAGCACATCACCGAAGGCTGGGGTGCCCTGCCCACCAGCGACGAGACCGCACCCGCCCTCGCCATTCCCGCGCCCGCTGCTCCCATCGGCGCCATTCGCCTGGCAGGAACCGGCAACAGCGCGATTCCCGAGCTCCCCACCGCCGCAAACTACAACCGCGGCGGAGGCAGCAGCGCGAGTACCGGCGCAGCCTTCTCGAAGGACGCACTCGAGACGGCCCTCATGGCCTCTGTCGCCCAGAAGACCGGCTACCCGACCGAGATGCTCGAGCTGTCGATGGACCTCGAATCCGACCTCGGCATCGACTCCATCAAGCGCGTCGAGATCCTCGCCGCCGTCCAAGAGACGCTGCCCGGCCTGCCCGACGTCGACAACGACACCCTCGCCGCGCTGCGCAGCCTCGGCGATGTGCTCAACCACCTCGTCGAGCTGGTGCCGAGCGGCGCACCGTCTGGTCCCGTCTTCACCCCTGAGGCGCTGCAGAGCGCGCTCATGGCCTCCGTCGCGGACAAGACTGGCTACCCGACCGAGATGCTCGAGCTCTCCATGGACCTCGAGTCCGACCTCGGCATCGACTCCATCAAGCGCGTCGAAATCCTCGCCGCTGTCCAAGAGACCCTGCCTGGCCTGCCCGACGTCGACAACGACACCTTGGCCGCGCTGCGCAGTCTCGGTGATGTGCTCGGTCACCTCGTGGAACTCACCGAGACCTCGGGTGCCCCCGCGGCTGTTGGCTTCACCGAAGAAGCCCTGCAGAGCGCGCTGATGGCGTCCGTCGCGGACAAGACCGGCTACCCGACCGACATGCTCGAGCTCTCCATGGACCTCGAGTCCGACCTCGGCATCGACTCCATCAAGCGCGTCGAGATCCTCGCCGCCGTCCAAGAGACGCTGCCCGGCCTGCCCGACGTCGACAACGACACCTTGGCCGCACTGCGCAGCCTCGGTGATGTGCTTGACCACCTCGTGTCGCTGACCGGCGGCTCCACGCCCGATCCCACCCCGCCAGCCCCCCCAACGCCGACCCTTCCTGGTCTCGGGGTGGTCCACGCGGTGCCGAAGCGCCGGACGGTCCAGGCCCTGCCCGCCCCGAGCGGTCAGCCGTGGTCCCCCGCCGGCACGCTGGCCTTGAGCCGTGATCGTCACGGACTCGCCGAAGGCGTCGCAAAGGCGCTCGCCGCAAAGGGCGTCGACGCCCAGGTCTTCGATGATGCACTGCCCGAAGACGCCGTCGGACTGGTGCACTTTGCCGCCCTCGACGCGCTGGATGTGCGCGCCGAGGTCCGCCGCGGCTTCACGCTCGCCAAGGCCATTGGTCCCTGCGACCTATTCGCCACCGTGACCGGTCAAGGCGGAAGCTTCGGCCTCGACAACCCCAAGGGAAGCTGGCTCGAAGGCGCGCTGCCCGGCCTCGCGAAAACGCTGGACCAAGAGTGGGAAGACTGCCGCTGCCTCGCGCTCGACATCGACCCCACGGCCCTCGACGCCGAGGCCATCGCCACTGAGCTGCTCACCCACCGCGGCGTGACCGAGATTGGCATCCAGGCCGGCGAGCGCATCGCCCTGTTCGCCTCCGAGGACGTCCTCGAGGACGCGATTCGCACCGCTCCCCTCGACGCTGGCGACCTCGTGGTCGTCACCGGGGGAGCGCGCGGTGTGACGGCTCGGGTCGTGCAAGAGGTGGCCCGCCGCTACACCCCGACGTTGCTACTGCTTGGACGCTCGGACGTCCCCGAGCTCGACCCGGCCTGGGCCGTGGGCATCGCCGATGACGCTCTCAAGGGCGCCTACCTCACCGCCGCCAAAGCCTCCGGCGCCACCCCGACGCCGAAGCAGCTCACCGCCGAGGTCAACGCGGTGCTCCGCGCTCGCGAGGTCCGCGCAAACATCGCTACGATGGAGGCCGCAGGCTCGACGGTGCACTACGCCGCCGTCGATGCGCGTGATGCCGAGGCCGTCGGTGCGGCCATCGCCACCATTGGCCAGCCCGTTCGCGGCCTCATTCACGGCGCCGGCGTGCTTCAAGACAAGCTGCTCGTCGACAAGAGCGAAGAGCAGTTCGATCTCGTGTTCTCGACCAAGGTCGACGGCCTCGAGGCCCTGCTCGCCAATGTCGACCTCGACGAGCTCAGGCTCGCGACGATGTTCGGCTCGGTCGCCGGGCGCTACGGCAACCGCGGCCAGGCCGACTACAGCATGGCCAACGAGGCCCTGTGCGCCAAGGCCCGTCAGCTCTCCGCGGCCGGCGTGCTCGCCAAGTGCTTCTCGTGGGGACCTTGGGACGGAGGCATGGTCGACGCCGGCCTCGCCAAGCAGTTCGCCGCTCGCGGCATCGCGCTGATCGGCCTTGAGCAGGGGGCGAATGCCTTCTGCGATGAGCTGTCGCTCGGCAGCATGGATGCGGCCGTTGAGGTCGTCATCGGCGGACCCGACATTCCGGGTCCTCTGGTCGGCACCCGCAAGGCGCACACCAAGGCCATCGAGCTTGGAGCCACCGACGGGCGCTTCCTCACCGACCACAAGATCGACGGAAAGGCGGTCTTGCCCGCGGTGATGGTGCTCGAGTGGATGGCCCGCGCCGCGAAGGACGCGTTCCCGCAGCTCAAGCTCACCAACATCCGTGACTTTGCCGTGCTCAAAGGCGTCGTCGTCGACGAAGCCGCCTCGCTCAACCTCGAGTGGGAGCCGACGGCAGCCACGAGTGCCGGTGGCACCGCGCTGGCCTTCAAGCTGGTCGGAGAGCCCACCGCCAAGGGCCTTCCGACCCTGCACTACAAGGGTGTGGTCGAGCTCGGCGCCAAGCGCGACAAGAGCGAGAGCTTCCCGGGAAGCAACGGCCTCGGAAAGCAGACCTACCCCTACGCCATCGATGACGCCTACAAGAACTTCCTGTTCCACGGCCCCGCCCTGCGCGGCATCAAGAGCGTCGTCGGTTGGTCTGACCACGGCATCGTCGCCAAGCTCGCCAGCTCCACGCCGAAGTCCCTCGACGTCGACGGCGACAACTGGGAGACCGACCCCGTCGTGCTCGACTCCGCGCTCCAGTGCATGGTGCTCTGGGTCCGGCAGAACCGCGGTGCAAGCGCCCTGCCCTGCTACGTCGAGTCCTACCGCCAGTTCGGGCCCTTCCAGGGCGAAGTGACGGTGCACATGGACTTCAAGCCCTCCAAGACCGCCAAGGGCAGCTTCGAAGCGACGCTGGTCGGCGAGGACGGCGATGTCGTCGCGACGATGAGCGGTGCGCAGTACACGGCCAACGCCGGACTGAACCCGGTCTTCCGCGCGGACGCCTAGATGACCCGCACCTCCGAGCCGGCCGCGCGCTTCGCGGTCGTCGGCATGGACTGTCTGCTTCCTGGCGCCCCAGACGCGGAGACGTGGATTCGTCGAGGTCTAGCCGGAGAGCAGGCGCTGGCCGAGGTCCCCGCAGGGCGCTGGCCCATCGATCCCGCCGCCGCCCTCGCTCGAGGCACAGGACCCGACGGCACCGCCACCCTCGTCGGCGGCTTCGTGGACGATGACGGCACGCCCACCGAGTGGGTCACCCGCGTCGCGACCGGCGCTTTGGATAGCGTCCACGCCACGCGCGAGCGAACCTCCCTGCTCCTCGCCAATCTCTCGCTTCCGTCGACCGGGGCGGTGAAGGCCGCCGGTGTGGCCTACCGCGACTGGCTCAACACGCAGGACGTGGACACCTCCTGGCTCGACGGCGCCGACCCCGAGCAGCGTTGGATGTCAGGCGCGCCGGCCCTCGAAGCCGCGAAGAGCCTGGGCTTGGGGGGCACGGCCTTTGCCCTCGATGCCGCCTGCGCATCGTCGCTGTACGCGGTCAAGCTCGCCTGTGATCGGCTCGCGGCCGGCCTCGATGACTGCGTGATTGCCGCTGGACTGCAGCGCGCCGACTCCTCCTTCCTATTCCTCGGCTTTACGCAGCTTCAAGCGCTGTCTTCGACGGGGACCCCGCGTCCCCTCGACCATCGCGCCAACGGACTCTGCGTCGGCGAAGGGGCGGCGGCAGTCGCACTCAAGCGCCTCGAGGATGCCGAGCGTGACGGGGACACCATTCACGCGGTGATCGTCGGCGGTGCCCTCGGAAACGACGGACGCAGCGGCAACATGCTGGCTCCCAGCGCGACCGGACAGGAGCGTGCCCTTCGCCAAGCGTGGAGCGCCGGTGACCTCGATGCGCTCGGCTACGTCGAGTGCCATGCCACCGGAACCGCTGTCGGCGATGGCGTCGAAGTGGAGGCGCTCGCCTCACTCATGGCGGACCGAGACGGCGCGCCGGTGGTGCTTTCCTCCACGAAGGGCCTGATTGGTCACACGATCACGGTCGCGGGCTTGGCCGGGCTCATCCGTGCGGTCGGCGCCGTACGCGAGGGCGTGCTGCCTGGCACCCCCGGTATCGAACCGCGTCCGCTGGCCCCTGGGCTGGAGGTGCTCGACGCGCCGCGTCCATGGACGGATGAGAGCCGCTGCGCCGGTGTGAGCGCCTTTGGTTTCGGTGGCACCAACGCGCACGTTCGCGTGGAGAACTACCGCGGTCCGTCGGCTCCCCGCCCACACACAGCCCAAGCGCCCATCACGCTCGCCATCACCGCCGTCCGTTCGCGCATCGGGGAGGTGGACGTCGACGTGTCCCGTGGTCTCGGCACCACTGAGGGGCGCGCCATCGCCGACGTGAGCGTGGATCCCGGTCGCTTCCGCTTGCCGCCTCGCGAGCTCGCCGACCTGCTTCCACAGCAGCTGTTGGCGCTCGACCTCGCCGCCCGCGCCGTCGCCGATGACGGCCAGATTGACGGCGCTCGCACTGGGGCCGTGCTCGGCATGGGTATCGACGCGAACGTCGCCGACCACGTGATCCGCTGGGTTGCCGGCGACTCCAATGACGTGTCGTCTGCCTTGACCTCAAGCCGCGTGCAGGGGCTGCTGCCGAACTTCGTCGCGAACCGATTGGCCGCACAGCTTGGACTGGAGGGCCCCTCGTGGACCTGCTCAGCCGAGAGCCTGTCTGCGCTGGTCGCCGTCGAGCAGGCCGCGCTGATGCTGAGCACCGACGCGGTGGACGCCGTCCTGGTTGGCGCCGTCGACTTGCCGCTTCATCCCGGCTTTGCCACGCCCTCGAGCCGCCGACACGGCCAGCTCTGTGAGGCCGGCGCTGTTCTCGTGGTCCGGCGAGCCGATGAGGCCGATGCCGACGCCATCATCGCGACGCTCACCCTCGAACACTCCGGCGCCGGCGAGGTTCCCGCCCCGGCACACCACAATCGACTCGGTCATGGCGAGTCGGCGGATGGAGCCCTCGCCCTTCTCGAAGCCCTCGAGGATGGAGGTCTGGTGGAGCTCTCGGAACGCGGACGGAGCGCACGTATTCGAATCACCCCCGGCCCGGCCACGCCGAAGACGGACCTTCCGGCACCGGCCCGCAGCTTGCCCATGGTCACCGTCTCTCACAGCGGCCCCACCCTCGAGATGCCCGGCTGGACCGGTTCTTGGGCCGACGACACGGTGCCGGCCCCGCGCCCACGCACGACGCCTCCCACCGCGAAGCTCACGTTCTCGGGCACCGTCCAGGACGAGACGGCCACGCCGCTGAGCTGGCCCGAGCACCGCCCCGCACCCGCGATGAAGACCTTGCTCTCGCCGCCCGCAGCGCAGCTTCCGCCCGTCGCGCCGCCGCCAACACCGACCGCACCCCGAGCGGCATCGCCCGCCAGTGCGACCCATCTCGCCCGTGAGGCCCAGGCCCTCGCCGACCTCGCCGCGGCCCTTCAGCGGTCGACGGCCGCAGCCACCGCTGCGCACACCGACTGGCTACGCACCCACACCGCCGCGTCCCAGCGCATGGCGAGTGCCGCGCTCCAGCTGACTGGAGCGACCCCGCTTCAGACCCGTGCCCCAGCGATGCCGACGCCCGTCTTCGAGGCACCGCCGAGCTTCGTGCCACCGGCAGTCGTGCGCGAAGCACCTCCCGCGCCGGTCCAGCCGCAGACCCCCGAGCTCTTCGATCTCGACGCGCTCAAGGCCTTCGCAGAGGGAACCCTGTCCTCGTGCCTCGGTCCCGACTACGCCGACCTCGACGGCTACGCCCCGCGCGTGCGCCTGCCCATGGACCCCCTGCTGCTCGTGTCGCGAGTGGTCGATATGGACGCCGAGCGAGGCCCCCTCAAGCCGGCCACCTTGGTCACCGAGTACGACCTGCCCCACGACGCCGTGTGGGTCGATCGTGGCAAGCCGCCGGTCTCGGTCGTCATCGAGTCTGGCCAAGCCGACCTGTTCCTGGTCTCGGTGCTCGGCGTCGACGAACACTGCAAGGGCGAGCGCCTGTACCGCCTGCTCGACTGCGACCTCACCTTCCACGGTCCGCGGCCCGACGTCGGCGAGACCCTTCGCCACGACATTCGCATCAAGAACTTCGCCACCCTCGGCGGCAAGATCTTGTTCTACTTCGAGTACGACTGCACCTCTCGGACCGATGGCCGCCGCGTGCTGACCATGCGCAACGGCGTGGCGGGCTTCTTCACGCCCGCAGAGCTCGCCGTTCCGCAAGGCGTCGACCCCACGCCCTCAGAGCTCCGCGCAGAGCCCATCCTGCCGCTCATTCCCGGCGCGGCCACCTCACTGGAAGACGCGGCCATGCGTGCCCTCCGCGACGGCGACTTCAAGACGGCCCTCGGGAACGGGTTCTCCGTCTGTGACGGCGCTGAGTTGCGCCCCCCGACGGGTCCTTGGGCCCTCATTCACCGCGCCCCTACTGTCGAGCTCACCGGTGGCCCACACGGACTCGGCCGCGTCATCGCCGAGCAGGACCTCGACGACGACGACTGGTTCAACAGCTGCCACTTCAAGGACGACCCGTGCATGCCGGGCACCTTGATGTTCGACGGCTGCACCCAGGCCCTGCAGCTCTGGCTTCTCGCGGCCGGCGTCGCCGGTGCCTACCCCGACGCCCACTTCGAGCCGATCGCCGATCAGACCGCACGGCTGCGATGCCGCGGACAGGTCGTTCCAGGCCAGTCGAAGGTCACCTACGACGCGCGCATCACCTCGGCCGGAATGGAGCCCCACCCCTGGGTCATCGCCGACGTGCTGCTTCTCGTCGATGGCACTCCGGTCGTCATGGCCGAGGGCGTCTCGCTGTGCGTGGACGGCGAGCGCATCGCCATTCCCGAGCCCGAGCCGCTCACGACGGTGAGCGAGACCGAGCTTCTCGAGTTTGCCGTCGGCCGCCCCTCCGTCGCCTTTGGCCCGGCACTCCTGCCCCACGACGACGGCAGTCTGCGCTGTCCGCGGATTCCCGGTCCGCCGCTCGCGCTCATCCACGAAGCGGTCGACGTCCGCGCGGTCCTCGGCCAACTCGAGGGCAACACCGGCGTCACCATGCGCACCCGCGTGCCCTCAGACTCGCCCTACTTCGAGGCCGCCCCCGGCCGCTCGATGCCGCTCGTCGCGTTGATGGAGATCGCACTTCAGCCCTGCGGCTGGCTCACCGCCTGGGAAGGCGCAGCCCTCGGCAAGGGCGATGTGTACTTCCGAAACCTCGGCGGCACCGCCACCGTGACCGAGACGCCGTGGCAAGACATCGGCGCGCTCGTGGTCGAGGCGACGCTCACCAGCGTCTCTGAGTCGGCGGGCATGGTGCTGACCTTCTTCGACTTCAAGGTCACCACCGACGATGGCCGGCTGATCACTGAGGGCGACACCCACTTCGGCTACTTCTCGAAGGCTGCGCTGGCCGCACAGAAGGGCCTCGGCCTCGACGGACCCACGACCAGACGCCTCGCTGAGGCCGGTCAACAGGGCGCGATCACACCGGTGGTGCCCGAAGGCGTGCGCGACGACTGGCGCATGATCGACCGCGTCGTCTGTGCGGACGCCACCGGCGGCGCCTCCGGCCTCGGCTTCTACGCTGCCGAAGTCGACGTCGACCCCGACGCCTGGTTCTTTACCGCCCACTTCCACCAAGACCCGGTGATGCCCGGCTCCCTTGGCATCGAGGGCCTCGGTCAGCTCGCGGTCTTTGCCTTGGGTGGCGAAGGTCCGTTCGAGACGCCGACGTCCGGCTCCAAGCTCGACTGGAAGTACCGCGGCCAAGTGACCCGAGACCGCAAGCTCCTGCGCCTCGAGATCGAGGTCACCGAGCGCACCGACGACGGGCTCGTCTGCACCGGCTGGCTCACCGCAGACGGCACCCCGATCTACAGCGTCGAAGGCCTCGCGGTCCGTCGTGTCGAAGAGCGTGTCATCGAGTCTGCCGAAGCTCCGATCCGCCCGGCGCCCACGGCTGCACTGCTCGACACCTTCACGGCGACCGAGAACGAGGGCACCGGGTCGCTGCGACTCGACCCCGCCGTGCACCCGTGGCTCTCCGACCACTGTCCGACGCTCGTGATCCCTGCGGTACCCATGGCCTTTGCCATCGAGATTGCCGCTGAGGCCGCACTACAGCTGCGTCCTGGAAAGGTCGTCATCGGTGCTCCGAAGGTCACGGCCGACCGGTGGATTGCCGCCGACGAGCCCGTCGACTTGCTCATTGCCGCGGTCGCCGATGGAGACCACGTCGCCGTCAGCCTCGCCATGCACCACGAGAACACGCGCTTTCCCGCCCTCTCGGGACCGAAGGTGCACATGGCCGTGGTCATCGAGCTGGCAGACGCCTACCCGGCACAGCCCGACGCGCTGCCTGCCCTCACGACCCAGCCGGTCTCGCTGTCCGCCCGCGCCTACTACGACGAGGGGCACACCTTCCACGGCCCCGCGCTGCAGGGCATGATCGACCTGGGCGAGCGCGGTGAACAGGGTGCGCTCTCCACCTTCCAGAGCTGCGTGGACGCCGAGCTTCTTGGTGAGGGCGTTCCCAACTTCGTCCTCGATCCGCTGCTGCTCGACGTCGCCACCCACCCCATGATGTCGAGCGCCCCCGAGACCTGGGGTGCCAAGGGTCCAGGCACGCTGGCCTACCCCATCGCGGCCGAGGGACTCCGCTTCTACGGACCTCGCCCCGCCGGTGAAGTCACGTGTCGACTGGACCTCGTCGAGGCAGGCCGCACCCTCGTCTTCGACGTGCGTCTGACGGGCGTGGACGGCGTCTGGGCGAGCTTCCGCTGGACCGAAGCCGTCGTCGATGGCGGGCTTCTCGGACTGGATGCGAGCGCGATTCGAGCCTTCTGCGTGGGCGGCGACGCCATCGACGTACGCCTGGGAAGCGCGCACGCTGACGGCTGGCGCGTCGGTCCCGAAGACCTCGCCGAACCCCTCGAAGGCAGCCTCGTCCGACTGCTCGGCCGCCCCGAAGAGATTGCGACCTGGCAAGCCGCAGACGACGCCCCCTCCTGGCTCGCCGCGTGGTTGGCCGTCAAGGAGAGCGTGCGCCAGCGGGTTCGCGACGAGCTCGGCCGCGACATCCATCCCCGCGATCTACGCGTCCTCGAGCTCGCCAGCGGGTGGATTGTGGTCGAGGCCACGACCCTGACGAGCCAGGAGCACCTCGATGTGCTCGGCCCCACCCGGTATCGCTGGGTCGTCCGCGAAGATGGCTCGGCCCGCATCGCCCACATGGCCTAGGTCAACGGTGGTAGGCTCTCGCCGGAGGCTGCCATGAGCCAAGGCCGCAAGCCCGACCCGAACACCGCTCGTGCCATGCTCCTGTTGGGCCTGATGGTCGCCGCACCGGGCTGTACCGGTGCGACCGCGCTGTACGCCGCACCGTTCATCGACGACGACAATGACGGCTACGAAGCCGGCTATGACTGCGACGATGACGATCCAGACCGGCATCCCGACGCCCCCGACACCGAGGGCGATGGAATTGATCAGAACTGCGACGGCGTCGACGGTGTCGCAGACTCTGGAATGTGAGGAATCGTGCCGACCTGCCCTGACTGCAACACCACGCTGAGCGCCCTGAACCGCTGCGCCTGCCGCAGCTTTCCGTCTGGATCGGCCAAGGCGGTGGCCCTGCTCGGGTTGCTGATGGCCGGCTGTGGTCCCACAGACCCTCCAGCGACGCCCGAGACGCCCGAAGAACCGGCAGCCCCCGCGCCTGCCGTGGAGCCGGAGCCCAACCCGGAGCTGATCATCGCGCTGTACGGCATGCCTCCCGTCGAGGACGAAGTCGTCGAAGACGAGGTCGTCGAGGACGCCCCGGTGGTGGACACTCCGCCGGCGCCGACGCCCGAGCCCGACAAGAAGAAGCCCGCTGACGCAGCACCAACGGACCCGGCGACGCCGCCAACCCCCGCGGTGAAGATCCCCGACGATGAGCGCGTACAGGCCATCTACGGCATGCCAATGACCGATGACGAGCCCCCGGTGGAGCGATGAGCGAGGGCTGTCCGCACTCGGCCGGCCCACCGTGCCGAAGCTGTCGTCAGCACCGCGGAAGCGCGCGTGCCATCGCATTGCTGGGACTTCTCGCCGTCGGCTGCGGAGGCCCGAGCACTCCCGAAGCCGAGACGGTCACTAGCCCTGAGCCGGTCACCCAACCCGAGCCCGCCTCGGACGGCAACGAGCTCATCGAGATTCGCGCGATCTACGGCATGCCCATGACTCCAGAGCGCGAGCGTCGGGCCGGATGGATCGACAAGGACGGCGACGGCTTCGACCAGACCAACGACTGCGACGACAACAATGCCGACATCTACCCGTGCATGCCCGACAGCGAGGGCGATGGCGTCGACAGCAACTGCGACGGAGTGGACGGGGTCAAGCCCGACAACGGCCAGGACTGCCCGTAGTAAACTGCGTGCGGAGGTTCGATGAACACCTGCTCACGCTGCGCGTCTTTCCTACGCTCTGATGGCGCGTGCCCCACCTGCAGACGGGGCGCAGGCCTGGGGGCAGTGGCCCTTCTTGGGCTGGTCCTCGGCGGCTGTGCGGGTCCCGGTGGCGATGAGAGCATGGTCGCGCTGTACGGCATGCCTGTGGTCGACGACGACAACGACGGCTGGTTCGAGGACGACTGCAACGACGCCGACCCGGACGTGCACCCCTGCGCCACCGAGACGGATGGCGACGGCGTCGACAGCAACTGCGATGGCATCGATGGCACCGACCCGAACAGCGGGCAGAGCTGCTAGCCGATGGCGATCAGGTCATCGAGCTGCGAACGGTAGTGGTGCACGAAGAAGAAGCTGATGAAGCAGAAGAAGGCAGCGCCCAAGCACGCGAGGCCCGCAAAGATCGACCAGGCGAATCCGAACACGGCTGGCGTGCCCCACATCCAGCCGGCGGCCACGCCTCCAACGCCGGTGGCCATCGTGATCAGCCAGCAGAGCAGGGTGCTCCAGCGGGCGGCGATGGGCATGAACAATGCCCCCACGATCTGCACAAAGCCCAGGCCGATGAGCACGCCCCAGACCAGCGCGTCGGTGAGTTCCTCGAGGGCCCAGGCCTCCAGGCCCGCGGCAGCCATCAGCAGCAGCGCGGATCCGAGCATCAGGAATCCGGTGAACCAGGTGATCAGCGGTGGACGCATCGAGAGACCTCCGCCCCCTGCATACCGCAAGTGAGCCGCAGACGCGCGCCTCCGCGCAGCACAAGGTAGGCTCGCCTCCGGAGGACCAGTGGCCCACCCGCGAATCGTCACCCAAGCCGACAAGAATCGTCCCGTCTACGCTGTGTGGGAGCTGACGATGCGGTGCGACCACGCCTGCGCCCACTGCGGCTCCCGCGCGGTGCAACCCCGAGAGAACGAGCTCACCCGCGAGGAGGTCTTCGACGTGGCCGACCAGCTCGCCCGGCTCGGCACCCGCGAGGTGACGCTGATTGGCGGCGAGGCCTACTTGTACCCGGGCATCGAGGCGGTGGTGGCCCACCTCACCCACCACGGCATTCGGGTCGGCATGCAGACGGGCGGACGCGGCTTCAACCCGATGCGGGCCAAGGCACTCGCCAAAGCGGGGCTGAAAGCGGTCGGCTTCTCGGTCGACGGAACCGCCGAGACCCACGATGTGCTGCGTGACAGCCCCGGTAGCCACGCGGCGGCCCTGCAGGGTATGGCCAATGCCAAGGCTGCGGGCATGGCCGTCACCGCCAACTCGCAGGTGAATCGCCTCAACCGCCACGTGCTGGCCGAGACCGCAGCGCTGCTCAAGAATGCGGGCGCGCGGGTCTGGCGCTGCCAGCTCACCGTCCCGATGGGACGCGCCGCCGACCGGCCCGACTGGATTCTCGAGCCGTACATGGTGCTCGACGTCATCGACACGCTCGCGGACATTCAGGTGCAATACGCCGAGCAAGCCATCGCCGCAGGACTGCCGCCCAAGCGCATCTTCAACATCTTGATGGGCAACAACCTCGGCTACTACGGCCCCCACGAGGTGCTGCTACGCTCTCACCCCGGCCAGACCGTCATGCAGTGGAAGGGCTGCAACGCGGGCGTCTACCAGCTCGGCATCGAGTCGGATGGCAAGGTGAAGGCGTGTCCAAGCCTGCCGACCGCGCCCTACGTGGGTGGGAACGTCCGGGATCTCAGCATCGAGCAGATCTTCAACGAGACGCCTGAGCTCGCGTTCGCCCGCGACCGCACCACCGACGAGATGTGGGGCTTCTGCCGCAGCTGTGAGTACGCCGAGGTGTGTCGCGGCGGCTGCTCGTTCACCGCTCACTGCACGATGGGGAAACGCGGCAACAACCCGTTTTGCTACCACCGCGCCGACACGCTGCGGTCCCAGGGACGCCGAGAACGCCTGGTCCAGGCCGAGCGCGCCGAGGGCATCCCCTACGACTTTGGCCGCTTCGAGATCGTCGAGGAAGAGTGGGTCGAGCTGGGGTCCTAGAGTGACTCGGAGGCCTGAATCTGCCTCGAACCCTCAGCGAGGCATGCTGGGTCGGTACCGCACGAGCGAGCCAGCACCGAGCGGGCCTCGTCCACGCCGAGCGCCGAGGCGAACAAGACCGCGTCCCTTCGAGCCTCTTGGGCGAGAGGACCGCTGCCGGCCCACAACCCCTCGAGCTGCGAGACCGCCGACTCGAAGTCGCCGAGGTTGTACTGACACCACGCCAGGCGGTACCGCGCGTAGCTGGCGAGCCGTCCCTCCCCCGCCGCAACGGTTGCATACATTGGAAGGGCCTTCTTCAGGTTCATCGACGCGAAGTGGGTGTCGGCCAACAACACGCGCGCCTGCGAGGCGTAGGCCCCGTGCGGGTCGAGCTCCAGGCAGGTGTCGAGCTCTGGAATCGGGTCCAGATCGAGCTCAACGCCGAGCCTCGCTGCGAGAAACAGTGCCCTCGCCGCGTGGTCGTCGGCAAGTCCCGGTGCCGCGTCGAGATACAGGCGGCGCGCCTCGCGGTCGAGCGCCTGGAGTGGATCGAGATCGACGTCGGCCCCCGCATCCACGGCCCGCATCGCCTCGATGAACGCCTGGTCACGCACCACCTGAAGAGCATCCGCGCGGCGCATGGCTTCGACGGGCGAAGGGTCCGCGACATGCTGACGCACGAGGCGACGGGCTTGCTTGAGCCCGATGGGGGCATCGAGGTGTCGCTGGCTGACGAAGCTGTAGCTGGGCTGGCTGATCTCCCCACTCACCTCGACGTCTTCGAAGTCCAGGACGGTCGCCAGGGCGAGTCCGCACATCCACAGCAGCATGGGTCCTCCAGTCGCAGGACCATGGACCTCAGCGGGCGCGGGTGGTTCCGGCTAGCGGCGCTTGGCCTCGCCGATCAGCTCGCCCACAGTGTCGGGAAGCGTCTTCTTCGTCGCCGCATTCTGGACGACGGTCGGAATCGATCCACCCGTGTCGGTGCAGATGAAGTACTCGATGGCCGTGGTGCCATCGGTCGTCGAGAAGCGCCATCCACCGACGTTCGTGGGCGGCTCGATGGCCGAAGGATTGGCCTCGCGCACGGTCGTGAAGCGGGCGTTGTGCGCACCACCATCCTCGAGACGCTTCCAGCTGAACTCGATGAGGTTGTCGGCCTTGTGCGTCGTCCCCGACAGGAACCAGAAGCGGTCCGAAGCCATCGTCCAACCTGGAACATCGAGGTACTGGTAGTACTCGATACTGGAGCCAGCCTCGCTGAGCGTCTCGGCCTCGCTGACCCCGGCACTCGACCACTTTGGGGTCGATTCGATGTCGGTCGCCACATCGAGGAGCTTCTCTGGAGCCGCAGTCGTCGACGCTGTGCCCTTGAAGCAAGCGGTGTCCGCCACCGTGGCCGAGAACACGCCGATCTGCCCACCATCCGAGTGGCTGCGCGTCGCCACTGAGTCCCAGCTCGACACCGCCTTGATCGCATCCCAGGTGGGAGTGCCGGCGAAAGCGGGGGTCGTAAGCAAGAGCAGAAGAGCAGTGCGCATCGAAGTCTCCAAGGGCGGTCGACGAGGCAGCAACACCGCGGATGGCCGCAGTGTTCCAGCACTCGTGATCATAGCAGCACAGGCCGCCGCCACATCGGGGATAATGCTGGCCATGCGCAGTGCCCTCCTCCTCGTATCGCTCCTCGGCTGCACGCCGCCGCCCACGCCGGTTGTCGATGACGGCGAGGACAGCGCTCCAGAGGGCGAAATCACGATCAGCCAGCTCGACCCCGACTTTGGGCCTGTCGACGGCGGTACGAACGTCACGATCTACGGCGAGGGCTTCGAGGGGAATGTGCGCGTCTGGTTCGACGGCACCGAGCTGACCGTGAGCGTGTTTGACAGCCGCACCCTGATCATCACCACCCCCGCCGTCAGCACCTCCACAGACGTGGACGTGCGTGTGGAGTCCGACCTCGGCGAGGCCACGCTTGTGGATGGCTTCAGCTACGGCGACGGCGGTGGCGGCGGGGACGGAGTGAGCGGCGTCGTGCAGTACGAGCTGACCCAGATCGCCTGTCCCGAGTGCTGGAACCTCACCACCGCGCTGACCGTCAACGCCACGGCCGCCTTCCACGCCCCCGTCACCGGCAGCTGGACGAACTGGCTCCCGCCCAGTGGAACCTGCGCCATCAATCCCGGCAACACGCCCCCGACCTCCACCACAACGAGCGTCGGCACCTGGGTGTACATGACCTCGGGCAGTACCTCTGTCGCCATGCGCGAGACCACGGGTTCAACCGGCTCTCAGTACGCCAGCAACGGCCTGAGCGAGGCGGACTACCCCCGAAACGCGACCTTCGATCTGTCGGCGCCCGACGTCGGACTCACCGCCGATGCGGTACTCAGGACCCCGCAATCGATCACCTCGCTGACGCCGAGCCAGATGCTGCTGGTCGACATGAACGAAGCCTTCCAGCCGGTGGTCAGCTGGAGCGGACAGACGTTCACATGGTCGCCTTCTGGCGGCTCGGACCCGTTCATCATCCTGATCGAGGGCTACTCGGGGACGGACGGAACCTTCCTGGGTACCCTGCTCTGCGTCGGCCCTGACAACGGATCGATGGCCGTGCCTGGGTCCTACTTGCAGCAGTTCCCATCGAACAGCCTGCTCGGAGTCGGCATGCACAGATACGCCATCGGAAGCACGACGGCCTCCGATGGCACCACGATCGAGAGCGTGTCTCAGTTCGGCGTGCTGGGCACGGCGAGCTTCTTCTAGTTCGTGCCGCTCACGGTCACGCCTTCCTTCGACGAGCCCTGGGTGACGCGGAACTCGGCGCGACGGTTCTGTGACCACACGCTCTCGCCCGAGCCCGAAGCGTTGGGACGCTCCTCGCCGTACGAGATGATGGTGACCTGCGAGGACGACGCTCCCATCGAGGTGAGCGCGTCGCGAATCGAGGACGCACGCCGCTGGCCGAGGGCCAGGTTGTAGTCGGTGGTTCCACGGTCATCGGCATGACCCTGCACTTCGACCTTCACGCTCGGGTAGCGCTGTAGAAGAGCCGCGTTGCTCTCGAGGGCGCTGCGGCTGTCTCCCGACAACGAGGTCGAGTCGTAGTTGAAGAACACCTTCGAGAAGTTCTCGCGAACCTCTTCGATGACCGGGGCCGGCGGCGGCGGTGGCGGTGGTGGCGGCGGCGGCGGTTCTTCAATGACCGGGGCTGGCGGCGTCTTGCCGCAGGACTTGCAGCCACCCATCAACATCAGGATGGCGAGGGTGGTGGTCGAAAAGCGCATCTTGGCGTTCTCCTGTCGATGGCCGAACCTAGCACGGGCGGATCCGGAGCGACACAGGCGGTAAACAGCCGGTCTCGAAGCCGAAAACCGCTGATCGAGATTCGGTACGGCCAGCGACCCGATTCACCCAGTGCGATCAAGCTCATGCGAGCCTCGGCTCACGCGCCCCAATGGGTTCGCTTCAAACTGGCCGGATGGCCAGCAGATCCGCTGTTCATCGATACCATCGGCCCACCCACACCCTGCGGCGATGGGTTATTCGACGTGCGCACCGAGGAGGCGCCCTGCGCTACCAAAACGTCTGCATCGAGGCCATGGGCTACGCCCTGCCCCCGCACGTGGTCAAGAGTTCCGAGCTGGAAGAGGCCATCGCGCCCACGCTGCGCCGACTGGGTTTGCCACCGGGGCAAATCGAGTCGCTGTCCGGCGTCAAGGAGCGGCGTCTCTTCGATCCCGGAACCCTGCCCTCCCAGGCCGCGGCGATGGCGGGCGAGCAGGCGCTGATCAACTCCGGTGTCTCGCGCGACAAGATCGACGTGCTCGTCTGCACGAGCGTGTGCCGCGACTACCTCGAGCCCGCGACCTCGGCGATGGTCATGGGCCACATGAACATGCCGCACAGCGTGCAGTTCTTCGACATCGCCAACGCCTGTCTCGGCTTTCTCTCCGGCATCATCGCTGTGGCCAACATGATCGAGCTCGGCCAGATCAACTACGGCCTGGTCGTGGACGGTGAGCTCGCCCGCGAGCCCCTCGAGGCCACCCTGCAGCGCCTTGCCGCGCCCAATGCCACCGCCGATGACTTCCGTCAGAACTTCGCAACGCTCACCCTCGGTTCGGGCGGAGCCGCCGCAGTGCTCACGCGCAAAGATCTGTCGCGCACCGGCCACATCGTGAAGGGTGCGGTGTCGCGCTCGGCCACCGAGCACAACCAGCTCTGCCTCGGTACCCCCACCGAAATGAAGTCCGATCCGCACGGCCTTCTCGTGCACGGAACCGGCCTCGCCCGCGAGACCTGGCCCTATGCCAGCCGCGAGTTCGGTTGGGGCCCTGACACGGTCGACGAGTTTGTCGGCCACCAGGTGTCGCTCTCCCACTTCACCCAGACGTTCAAGTCCCTCGGACTTCCACTCGAGAAGGCGCTATTGACCTTCCCCTACCTGGGCAATACGGGTCCTGCGTCTATCCCGCTTACCCTGGCGCTCGGTGAAGCCCAGGGACGCATCACCAAGGGCAAGGAAGTGGCGCTATTCGGCGTCGGATCCGGGCTCCAGTGCATCATCGTCGGAGTCCAGTGGTGACGCGTCTACCCCTTCCCTACGACCGCAAGCTCAATCCCGCCGTCCGCGAGGAGTACCCCTGGCAGGGCCGCTACCTCCGCGTCGGCGAGAACATCCGCATGCACTACCTCGACGTCGGTCGGGGCAAGCCGCTGCTGATGCTCCACGGCAACCCGACCTGGAGCTTCTACTACCGCAACCTGATCAAGGCGTTCTCGGACGAGTACCGCTGCGTGGTCCCCGACCATGTCGGCTGCGGCCTGTCCGATCGGCCGAGCGACGAGCAGTACGGCTACACGCTCAACGACCGTCTCGACAACATCGGCCACCTCATCGAGGCGATGGACCTCGACGACATCACCCTGGTCGTCCACGACTGGGGCGGCGCTATCGGCATGGGCACCGCGCTGCGCTACCCCGATCAGGTCAAGCGCCTCATCGTCTTCAACACCGCGGCCTTCAACGGTCCGGTTCCGAAGTCGATTCAGATGTGCATGTGGCCTGGCTGGGGCGACTTCGTCGTTCGCGGTCTCAACGGCTTTGTGCGCGCCGGATTCCAACGCGGCTTCGCCGATAAGAAGAACGTGACCAAGGGCCTAAAGGCCGGCTACCTCGCGCCGTACCACTCCTGGGCTTCGCGCATCGCAGTGCACCGCTTCGTGCAGGACATTCCGATGACCGAGGAGCACAAGACCTGGCGCACGATCAACGCGATCGACAATGGCCTCGCACAGCTCAAGGACCTTCCGCAGCTGCTGATGTGGGGCAACGACGACTTCTGCTTCACGCCCGAGTTCCGCAAGCGCTTCGAAGACAAGTGGCCAGACGCCGAGGTCCACTCCTGGGATGACGCCGGACACTTCGTGCTCGAAGAGAAGCTCGACGAGATCGTGCCCCTGATGCGCGACTTCCTCACCCGCCACCCGATCGAGCGAAACCAGTGAGCTTCCAGACCGTCGCGGACCTGCTCCGCGCGCGCACGGCCGAGACCCCGGACAAGGTCGCGATCTTGTTCCCGGGAAAGCGCCGCGCGGGCGAGCCGAGCTGGGACCCCACCTCATTCCGTGAGCTCGACAGCCTCGCCGATCGCTACGCACATGGGTTTGCGTCCAAAGGCGTGAACCGAGGTGACCGCGTGCTCGTGCTGATCAAGCCTGGCGAGGACCTCTACGGCGTCCTGTTCGGCCTGTTGCGCATGGGTGCGGTGCCGGTGTTGCTGGACCCGGGCATGGGCATCAAGGGCGTGCTCGCCTGTGTCGAGCAGATTGGCGCGCGCGTCATCGTCGCCATTTCGCCCGTCCACGCCGTGCGCACGTTCATTCGCAAGCCCTTCAAGGCTGCCGAAGTCTTCGTGACCGCAGGCGCCCGCTGGTTCTGGGGAGGCGAATCGCTCGCCGCTCTGCGCGATGGCGCGCCCGACACGCCGTACCCGCACCAAACCTTCGAGCCCAACGACGAAGCGGCAATCATCTTCACCTCGGGAAGCACTGGACCCGCAAAGGGCGTCTCGCTGCGCCATGGCGCCTTCAGCTTCCAGGTCGAAGCCCTGCAGACCATGCTCGAGCTTGGACCCGGCGATGTAACCGTCGAGTGCTTCGCGGCCTTCGCCATCTTCGACGTCGCGATGGGCATGACCTGCGTCATCCCCGAGATGAACCTGTCGAAGCCGGCCACCGCGGACCCGGCGAAGATTGTCGAAGCCATTCAGGCCTACCACCCGACCCTCGCTTTCGCCTCGCCGATTGTGTGGATCAACATGGTGCGGCACTGCCAGGCGAACGACGTGAAGCTCCCGAGCTTCAAGAAGCTGATCACCGTGGGCGCACCGATTCCGCCCGATCTGCACCGCCGCTTCCGCACCCTGCTGTCGCCCGGCGTCGAGGTGTTCACCCCGTACGGCGCCACCGAGGGCCTGCCGGTCAGCCTGATCGGCACGAACATGATCCTCAGCGAGACCGCAGCGGCCACGGGCCGAGGCGCTGGAACCTGCGTCGGACGCCCTGCCCCCGGCATGACCATTCGCGTGATCGGCATCACCGAAGACCCGATTGCGACCTGGTCCGACGACCTGACGGTCGCCGATGGCGTCATTGGCGAGGTCGTCATCGACGGCGCTGTCGTCAGCCCTGAGTACAAGGAGCGCCCCGACGCCACGACCGCCGCGAAGATCGCCGCGGAAGGCCGGATCATGCACCGCATGGGCGACCTCGGCTACCTCGATCAGGGCGGCCGCCTCTGGTTCTGTGGCCGCAAGGCGCACCGACTCGAGACGCCAAACGGCATGGTCCCCTCGGTTCCCGTCGAAGGCATCTACAACGAGCACCCCAGGGTGCTGCGCACCGCACTCGTCGGTGTCGGCCCGCGCGGACACGAGACCCCCATCCTCGCCGTCGAGCTCGAGAAGGGTGAGCGCTGGACGGCCGACCTCGGCGACGAACTGGCGATCATGGCCGTCGGCACGCGCTGGGAAGGCGTGGTCGACAAGATCGTGCACCACACCGGCTTTCCGACCGACGCCCGCCACAACTCGAAGATCCGCCGCGAGGACCTGAAGGTCTGGGCAGAGTCGAAGTTCGGCACCGCACTGGCGGCAAAATGAAGGCTCTCGTCACCGGAGGAGGCGGCTTTCTCGGCCGCCGCATCGTCGAACTCCTCGTCAGCCAAGGCCATGACGTCAGCTTTCTCTCGCGCCGTCGCTACCCGGAAGTCGAGGCCTGTGGAGCGACGGGCCTGCAGGTCGATCTGGCCGATGCAGCCGCCGTTCGCGAGGCGGTACGGGGACGCGACATCGTCTTCCACGTCGCGGCCAAGGCCGAGCCATGGGGTCCCCGCGAGTCGTTCGTCCGGGTCAACGTGGATGGCACCAAGCACTTGATCGACGCGATGAAGGCCGAGGGCGTGACCCGCCTCGTCTACACCTCCACGCCGTCGGTGGTGTCGCTGTTACACGACACCGAGAACGGCGCCCAGGACCTGCCCTACTCCGAGGCCTACCCCTCGCCCTACGGCGAGACCAAGGCCATTGCAGAGAAGCTTGTGCTCGAGGCCAATGGTCCGAGCCTGGCCACGGTCTCCCTGCGGCCGCACCTGATCATCGGCCCCCGCGAAGACAAGATGATTCCCCGGGTACTCGACCGCGCCAAGAGCGGAAAGCTGCCGATCATCGGCGACGGCTCGAACACCGTCGACATCACCTACATCGACAACGCCGCCTGGGCGCACCTCGATGCCGCCGAAGCCCTGACCGACCACACCGCCGCGTGTGCCGGAAAGGCCTACTTCATCTCGAACGATGAGCCGGTCTCGCTGTGGAAGTGGATGGACGAGTTTGTCGTCGCCAACGGCCTGCCGCCTCTGAAGCGGCGCATTAGCTACGGCCTCGCTTGGCGCGTGGCAAGCATCGTCGAGTGGGTCTGGACCGTGCTGGGCATCAAGAGCGAGCCGCGCATCACCCGCATGCAAGTGACCGGCATGGGCCGCACGCACTGGTACGACATGGGCCCCGCCAAGCGTGACTTCGGCTACCGCATCCGCATTCCCCTCGAGGAAGGCACGCGGGCCACGGTGCAGTGGTTCACCGAGGGCAAAGCCGAGGCCGTCACGACCGAGGGCGAGGTCATCACCTACTAGGCGCCGGCTTCAGCCCGGCTGATGAGCGACGACGCCGCTTCGGCGATCTCGGGGTCTTCGTGGTCGCGGAACTGCGCCACCAACTCGAGGACCACCGGCGTGGGGCGATGCTTGAGGGCGTCGAGGGCCATCGCCAGCTCGAGCACGGAGACCGGCTTGCGCCAGAACTGCCATCGGGGTGTGTTCGCGCGGTGAAGCACCTCGACGAAAGGCTCCGGCGTCCAGTCGGGGTTGAAGGCGAGCAACCACTTGAGTTCGCGACGACGCTCGGCCCAGCCGGGTTCAGCCAGAAAACGTCGGACCCGCCGATCCGCTGTGAGCGCCAACCCAGGAGCCGGCGTGGAGCCGAGGTCCGCCGAGAGCGCGTCGAGGGACTCGGGGTCCTCGAGAAAGGACACCTCGTGCCAGACAGGATGGTCGTGCGGGTCGCAGGTGTTTCGCCCTTCGAAGACCGGGGTGACGAACGCGGCTGCGAAGTCCATCAGGTCACGCGGCAGACCGGCCTGCTCTTGAAAAGCCTCGATGCCTGCGATGAGCTGATCGATGGTGGGCCGCTCGGCAGGGTCCCAGGCACACAGCGAGCGCATCAGCCGACGAAGCGCACGCCCGTCGACCTCGGAGAGATCGGCGGTCTCGAGGTGCTCGAGGTGCTTGTCGAGGGCCTCATCGTGGCTGGCTTCCAGTCGGGGGAGCACAGGTACGCGCCCGGTCATGCCCTCGATCAGCGTGAGGCCCAGGCCATAGACATCGACCGCGGGCGACTCCTGGGCCCCATGGAACCGCTCGGGAGCCATGTAGCCATGACTGCCGATAATCGTGCTCACCGTAGTCGCTTCGCGCTCGAGGAATTCACCGCGTGCGAGGCCAAAATCGACGACCTTCACCTCGCCGTGAATCGACACAAGCAGGTTGCCTGGCTTGATGTCCCGGTGGACGATGCGCAGGGTCTGGCCGTTGCTGGCGCGCCCATCATAGGCATCGCCGAGCGCTCGAGCGGACCGGCGGCCCACCTCGAGGAGCGCCTGTGGAGGCAGCGGCCCACGCTGCTCGTCGAGCAGCTCGCGAATGCTGACACCCTCGACCCACTCCATGATCATGACGGGTCGCCGACGCATGCCGCGGAGCTCTTCGACCCGCACGATGTTCGGGTGATTCAGCTTCGAGAGCAGTCGCGCTTCGTCACGCGTGCGCATGAGGACTTGGGGACTTCCGGAGAGTTGGCCCCGCAGCACCTTGACGGCCACGACGCGACCGAGCGGGTCATCCCGACGACGGGCAGCACAGACGGTTCCGTAAGCACCGGCGGCGCGAATCTCCAGAACCTCGAAAGCACCTTCACCTGCCAAGAACTCTCCCGAGGCGACAGCATAGCGCCCGCGAAGGAAAGCTCCCTTCTAGAGGCGCTCACCTCGCTCCGGAAGCTCACCGGAGAGCACCTTCTGCACGTGCTTCTCGACGCGTTCATCTCGTTCGCTTCGCGCCTCCTCAAGCCGCTCACGGGCCTTGGCTAGTCGAGCCTCTTGCAGTGCAATCTGGGCCTCGGCACTCTCCAAACGAAGTTCGTAGCCCTCCTCGACCAAGGCCTCGACGTCGGCGCGGCGCTCCTTCTGGTCCCGCTTCGAGAGCTCGTCAAAGTCCCCGCTCAGGTCTTGGAGCTCGGAGCGAACCTCCTTCATGCGCGCGCGGCGGTCCATCGCCGTAGGATCGACCTCCATCAAGTGCATCATCTTGCCGGCGCGCCGCAAGGCCATGCGGTAGCGCTCGGGATCTGCAGACTCGAGGCGCATCAGCTTCGCGTGCTTCGTGGCGTCTTGCTCGGCCACCCACTCGAGGACTTCCGCCTCGCGTTCTTGCGCGCGCTCGGCACGCGGGGACTGCGCCAGGGCGACGCCGCCCAGCAGGCATAGAGAGAGGAGTGTGAAGGGAATGCGCTTCATGACGGGCTCCTAGAGTTCGGGCATGGGGTTCATGAGGCCGTCCACGAAGGCATCGATGCGCGACTCGCGCTCGGCATCGCGCTCGGCGATCTCAGCTTCGAGGGCCTCGATACGGGCCTGGGCCTCGGCGAGACGCAGCTTTCGCTCCTCCTGACGAAGGTCAAAGAGCTCGGCGACAAGGGGCTCAAGCTCGGCACGCCGCTTCTTCTGTTCGGCCTTGGGAAGCTCGTTGACCCCCTCGGCAAGCTGACGAATCGCGCGCTCCTTCTCGCTCATCGCGCGGCGACGCTCGGCCCGCTCTGGGTCCTTGAGGTCGGCCTTGGTTCGGCGGACGGTCTGGGTGAGCTTCTGGCGAAAGCCGGCGCGCTCTTCGGGCGTCTCGACGCGGCGGCGGAGCTTCTGCATGCGCTCATGGGCGTCGGGCGCGTTCTCCGCGAGGAAATGCATCATCTCATCGATGGTGGCGCGGTCCCCTCGGGGTGCGCGCGCGGGTGGCGTCGGAGGACGTGCGGAGGCCCCAGGCGCCGGAGGAGCGGGAGTCGCCAGGGCGGGGGTGCCGAAAGCGAAGGCGGCAAGAATCAGAGTGGTGCGAAACATCGGGTCCTCACAGAGTCGAGAGATCGAGAGAGAGTTCGTCGAGCTCGGCGTCGAGGCCATCCAGCTCGAAGGAGAGGTCATCGACGGGAACGACGGCTGCAGGAGCAACTGCAACGCGAGCCCCAGTGTCGACAGGAGCCACCGATGCGCCCGGGATGAGCGCGAAAGCGAGCGCCGCTGCCGCGACGACAGCCGGGAGCCACATCCATGCCCGGGAGTTCGCGGGGGCAGGCAGTGCTTGGGTCTCGAGTCCTGCCGCTGCGACCGCCACATCGGCGTGCATCGCTACAACCTCGCTGCATTCGGCACACTCGGCGACGTGGGCCGCTTGGGCCGCATCGCCCTCGCCGTATAGCCAGAGCAAGGTCGCGCCCTCGGCATGTTCACAGCTCATGAGCTCTCCTCGGGACCTAGTCCCTTCGCACGCAACGCGGCCGCGATGGCCTTGACTGCGCGGTGATGGCGTCCGAGCGCCGTGTTCAGCGGCACATTCTGGCGCCGTGCAATGTCGCGAAAGCTGACGGTCTCGGTCATCCGCCACCGGAAGACCTCCGCGATCTGCGGTGAGAGTCCGGCGAGCGTCGCCTCGACCACGTCGAGTACAGCGTCTGCACGCGCCGTGTCGTGGGGCGTATGGGCAGAGCCGCCCCCTGCCGCATCGACCGCCGCATCGTCCATCCCCACCAGTGAGATGCGCACGCTGCGACGTCGGTGGAGATCGATGACCTGCCGCCGTGCAACGGCATATACGTAGGCCCGAAAGCTGCGCGGGTCGGCGCAGTCCGGATTGGCGCGGGCCACCTTGAGCCAGATTTCCTGCATCGCCTCCTCGGGTTGCGGACAGCGGCGCACGAGAAAGCGCAACAGCTCGGGGCTGAGGCGGTCGATCTCGGTGTTGATGCGCGATGCGTGCACGACGTCCCCGGGAAGGCTCGCAAGGGGAAACGGGCCATCCGTCGATCTATTGTGCGCTGAACAAACTTTGTCGCGAAACCCAATCCGGCGCCGCGTGTCCGACCGCTGCGACTAGAGTTCCCAGCACTCCACGGAGGCCCACGTGTTCCTCGCGCTCTTGCTCCTCACCGCTGCCCCGGCCTCGGAGCTGACGGATCTGCTCAGCGCCGAGCTCGACAACGCCCTTGAGGTGTTCTCGGCCCAAGATGAGAAGCCGCACTATCTGGCGCTCGCCGTCACCGACCAGGACCAGGTCACGGTCTCGGCCAGAGGCGGCACCGTCGGCAGCTCGATCGAGCGACACGAGCGCGTCTTGGACGTCGATCTGCGTGTTGGCGAGCCTGCACTCGACTCGACACACCCCCTGCGCGGCTTTTCGGCGATGGAGGGCAGCTCGCGGTCTCGGGTTCTGCTGCCGGCCGAGTCGGGCTACGCGCTCCGCCACGCCATCCGCACCGAGCTCGACGGCCAGTACCGCGACCACGCCGAGCGCATCGTCATGATCCGCGCCAACCGAAGCGTGAAGGTCGAAGAGGAAGACAACGCCCCCGATTTCTCTCCGCGCGACGAGTCGACGGTCGACGAGCTGCCCATCGCCGACATGGACATCGACCGCGAAGCCTGGGAAGTCGCGCTCTCAGGCATCTCGGCCATCCTCGAAGAGTCCGAGCATGTGCACGCGAGCAATGTGCAGATTCAGGCGGTGCGGACCGCCAAGAGCTTTGTGGACTCGGAGGGCTCGAGCATCGTCCACGGCACCGTGCGCGCACGCGTGTCCATGCAGGTCCAGTCCGTCGCCGACGACGGCGACCACATCAACGTGTTCGTCTCGAAGGACGTCCACGACCCGAGTGCCCTGCCCACCGAGGACGTGCTCACGTCGTGGGCCACCGAAGCCGTGGATCACCTGCACGCCCTTCGCGACGCCCCTCGTGCCACGCCCTACTCGGGGCCCGTGCTGCTGACCGGAAAGGCGTCAGGCGTGTTCTTCCACGAGGTCTTCGGCCACCGCGTCGAAGGGCACCGCCAGAAGCGCGAGTCCGAGGGCAAGACCTTCGCAGACTACGTCGGCAAGCCGATCTTGCCGGACTTCATCGACGTCTTCGACGACCCGACCATCGCTCACCTCGCTGGCGACGACTTGAACGGGCACTACGCTTACGACGATGAGGGCGTGCCGGCGACCCGCGCCGAGCTCGTCGACGACGGCGTGTTTCAGGGTTTCTTGATGAGCCGCACGCCGATCTCGGGCTTTCCCGACAGCAACGGCCACGGCCGCCGAATGGCCGGTCGCGCCCCAGTCGCCCGCATGGGCAACACCATCGTCGAGGCCGCGAAGACCTCCACACGCGAGCAGCTCCGGACCCGCCTTCGCAAGTATGCCAAGGACCAGGATCTCGACTTCGGCATTCTCGTCGAGGATATCGAGGGCGGCTTCACGCTGACCGGCCGCGTGATGCCAAATGCCTTCAATGTGCGCGCATCGACGGCTTGGCGGGTGTTCGTCGATGGCCGGGAAGACGAGCTGATTCGCGGCATCGACCTGGTCGGCACACCCTTCGTCGCGTTCAGCAACCTGCGCGCGGCTGGCGAAGAACGCCAAGTGTTCAACGGCCACTGCGGTGCCGAGAGCGGTTGGGTTCCGGTGTCGGCGGTCGCTCCGGACTTGCTCTTCGAGCGGCTCGAGTTCCAGCTGAAGGAGAAGGGGCAGGAACGACCGCCCTTGCTCGACAAGCCCGGTCCCGACGGGTCCTCGGACGCCGAGGGGGTGGCCCAATGATCGTCTTTCTCGCCCTGGCCATGGCCGCTGAGCCGCCTGTGACACCCGTCTCCGCTGCGTTGTCTGCGGAACTCGAGCGCACTTCCGAGCTCTCGCTTCCGGACGCACCGCCGATCTACCTGGCCCGCACCCACGCCCTCGTGATGGAGCAGACGAACATCCTCGCGAGCTTCGGATCTACGGTTCACCGCAACGACAGTCCGTTCAACGTCGCCTACATCGAGCTGCGCGTCGGCGAGCCCGCCTTCGACAACACCGGGTTTGGTGGCTGGCAGACCGGCTTCACCAGCGCATCCCTGCCCTTGCAACCCACCGAAGAGGCCGTTCGCCTCGAGCTCTGGCGGGGCATGGATCGGTCCTACAAAGAGGCGGTCGAGCAGTACGCGCGCAAGTCCGCCCAGTTCACCGCACCCGATGACTATCCGGGCGATTACACGCTCGTGGAGCCGGTGATCGACGACCTCGGCACCCGCGATGCCCCCGACCGAGACGGACTCGAGGCGCTCGCACAGCGGCTCTCCGCCACCCTGGCCGAGCCTGTCGACGGCACCAGGCTGGTTCGCGGCGAGGTGCACGTGGGCGCAGAGGCAGGCACCCTGTGGACCCTCGACAGCTCCGGAACGCACTTGCGCCGTCCCGTGGCAGAGACCTCGGTTCGCGCCGTGCTTCACGCCCAAGCCGAAGACGGCATGCTGCTCGCCGACCACGACTACCTCACGGCCCAGAGCGCCAACGCACTCGGCACCGTCGAGACGCTGGAGATGTCGCTTCGCGTGCGCGCCAGGCGTCTGGTCAAGCTCGCCGAGGCCCCGGCCTTCGAGGGCGAGTACGTGGGCCCAGTCCTGTTCGAACAGAGCGCCGCCGTGGACCTGTTCCGATTCGTGCTCGTGCCACAGCTCGAAGGCACCCCCGACGAAATCCCCTTCGACTCCTTCTTCGGCGACATCGGCATTCGCTCCGCGGGCGACGCTCGCCTGGGCCGCCGTGTCTTGCCCGTGGGCTGGGATGTGCGCGACGACCCGCTGGCCGACGCCGCGTTTCCAGGAAGCTTCGCCTACGACGCCGAGGGCACGCCGTCGCAAGCCGTGGACCTCGTCACCGACGGCATCGTGCGCACGGCCTTGATGTCTCGCGTGCCGCGCAGCGACATTCCCGAAACCAACGGTCATGCACGAGGGGCGCTCGGACAGCGAGCCCAGGGACGCGCGTCGATCATGGAGGTCACCGCGCCGAAGTCCGACAGCACCCGCAAGGTACACAAGAAAGCCATGGCCCTCGCGAAGTCGTACGGACACGACCACTACATCGTCGTGCGCCGCTTGCAGGAGCCCTCCGCCCGCCTTCGAAGCGAGCCCTACGCCTACCTCACCGATGACGAAGCCCAGGCGCTGCCCATGCCCCTGGCCATCGTGAAGGTCTTTGCCGACGGTCGCGAGGAGACCCTGCGCGGAGCTCAGTTCACCAGTGTTCAGCGCTACGCCCTGCGCGACATCGCAGCCGTGGGGGCCCCTGAGACCGCGCAATACCTCGCTTCTGCAGACGGCCAGCCGGTTGACTCCAGCCCGACGTCCGGGCTTCCGACGCGATTGACGGCCCCTTCCGTGCTCATCGGCGAACTCGAGCTCGTAGCCGCACCCGGTGATTCGCGAAGCATTCCCCTGCTCGCCCCGCCGGAACAGTAGCTTCAGCCGACATCCCGACTGGCCGAACCCGCCTCGGGGGCCTATGGGTGCGGCCCACCCGGTCAGGATCCAATGAAGCGACCCAAGCGAATCAAGCAGCGAGCCCAGGTCGGTTTGCTCGGCAAAGAGCTCACCCGACGGTCCCGCGGCCGCTGTGAGCTCTGTCTGGGCCGCGAAAACGTCCGGGGCTTCGAGCTTGTGCCATTCCCGGAGCAGCCCACGATTGAGCGTGCGCTGATGGCGTGTGGCCGGTGCCGGACCTGGCTCGACAGCGGCGATGTGGACCCGATTCAGGCCCACTTCTTGTCCACGGCTGTCTGGTCTCAGACCGAGCCGGTGCGCCTCGCTGCAGCCCGAATGCTGCTGACGATTGACGATCCTGAAGACCCGTGGATGCACGAAGCACTGGACGCCGCCAACGTCGACCCGGCGACCCTCGAGTTCCGGACCTAGGGCGAGATCCACACCGTCTCGAACCACATCTCCGCAGCGTTGACGTTGTGGCGATGGTCACGCCAAGTCAACAGCACGTTGTGGTCGGCCAACACGCCGCCAAGGTCCGTCAGCCCCGCGAAGAAGCGCGCGTGCGGGTAGATCAGCGCCGGACGCGCCTGTAGAGCATCCGAGAGCGACGCGACGTGCAGCTCGATGCGTCCGTCCTCCTCTTCGGTGTAGGTGCGATGGTCAATCCACGCCACCACACCCGAGTGCCCCGGATGATGGAAGATCGCTGGCTCGCCGCGCGTGTCGGGCGCGTTCTCGACGCTCGCACGCAGCTGGCTCGCGTCCCCCGTGGGCGAGAAGGTCCGCACCGCGATCTCGGTGGGGATGGGGTTGTCGAGCGAGCCGAGGTCATCCGCCGTCCACAGCGCCGTCAGCTCTCCGTTGGCGATGCCCGCGTGCGCCTCTTGATCCCAGTCGAAGCCCGCACGATCACCGAGAAACCCCTTTGCGAGTGCAGTACCGGTGGCATCCAACACTGCGAACTGCGCCTTGGGAACCGCAAGGTCGAGGGGAACGCTGAACTCATCCTGAACCCAGGTGACCAGAGTGGCACCATCGCGGACTGCGAGCTCCACAAAGCCGAAGATCGGGAAGCCTCCAACGGGTGAGCCATCGCCCGACTCGGCCACCGTCACCGGCCCCACCTGGGTACCGTCCGCATCGAGCCGCATCCAGCGAATACGGGCGTCCGTCGTGGTCGTGGAGCGCTCGCGCCACACCATGCCGAAGCCCTCGCCGTCATAGGCAACGTCGCCGCCAAAGGTGCCTTGCCAGCCGTCTTCGTGCACATCCAAACCCGCGACCACTTCGGCGCCGGCGAAGTCGACGATGCGCACGCGGTTCAAGTAGGGAAGACCGTCGGGCAGCTGGTAGAGCACCGCCAGATGGCCTCCGCCTGCGGCGGTCCGCGCGTAGAGAACGGCCTCGTCGTCCGGAACGATGCGAACAGCCTCGCCCTGCCAACGCCCAGCGCCGTCGAGCTCACGGGCCCAGCACGAGCCGGTGTCCTCGCTCTTGTCGCACCAGCTACCCCACAGGGCGTCGCCGTCACGGTGCAGCGCCGGTGTGGTCGCGATGCCCTCCACATCCTTGTCGGTGAGCTGAGCGCCCTCGGCAGCGACGACGAGCTCCGCCTGAGTAGTGGCCTGCCCCTCGGGCCCGGCGACGGTGACGGTGAGATCGCCAGATTCCGTGCCCGTCGGGAGCCATGCGACGTAGACGCCCTCCTCTTCGATGAAGGCCTCGCTTTCTCCGCCCGGACCCGCCACCATCACCGAGTCGGCCGTCCCATCGAAGCCGACCCGTACAGGGATCTGCGGGTGCACCTCAGAGTTGGCGAGCATCGCCCCACCAATGGCCTGGAGTAGGACCGGCTGAGCCTCCACCTCGGTCGGGTCGGTCTTGTTGCATCCCAGCAGCGAGAGGATCAGGACGGGCGCGAGGCGCATGGATGCTCCGAGGTGTGGGGCGGGCCCGGACAGGATACCCGGTGGCCCCATGCGAACCGTCCTTCTCACGACCTTCCTCATCGGCTGCTCGAACCCGACGCCGATGCAGGCTTTTCAGACCACCCTCGGTGGAGACGCCACGGCCGTGGCCGTCGACGTCAATGGCCGAGCGTGGGCCGTCGCTCGCCCACAAGGTGGTGGTTCCGAGCTTCTCGCGGTGGACAGCACCGGCGCATTCGCGGTGACGACGGCGGTGACTGGATTCCTCGGAGCGCCCGCACCCGTGGTCACCGACGACGGAGTCTGGGTCATGAACACGGTGGTCTACCAGTTCGCTACCGGCGGGGACCTGGTTGCCGAGCACCTGCCCCTGCCGGCCGCACGCCAGCTCCCGGCTTGGGATGGAGAGCAGTTCTGGATCGCGGGTGGCAGCTCGGGAGTGCCCGACGAAGGCCACGGCGTGGTCGCCGCGATGAACACAGACGGCACGGTGGTCTGGGAAGCGACCTTCGATCAGTCCTGGCTCGGTATGGCGCAGCCCGCCCTCGACGGAAAGGGCCACGCAGTGACCGCGATGCTCGACACCGTCGAAGGTCCACTGCGGGTCTCAGAGGTGAGCGCCAGCGGAGAGACGGTCTGGCAGATGACGACGGACTGGCTCAACCTCACCGAAGGCGTGCTCGCGCGGGGCTCTGACGGTCGCACCGCCCTAGGAAACCGCGAGGAGGTCGTCGTCGTATCGGCCGCCGGGCTGGAGCTGTTTCGCGTTCCCGCCATCGACGGCGCGGTGTTCGCCGGCAAGCGCCTGATCGTGCCCACGCTCGAAGGCCTGACCGCCTACTCGAAGTCGGGCAAAGTGCTGTGGAGCGTCGCCTCAGAGGGCGGTCGCTGCGCGATCCCCGCCGTCGACGACTTCGGCGTCGCCTACGCCACCTGTGCCGACGAGAATGCCGACGCCATGACCAACTTCGTGGCCATCGACGTGAAGAAGGGCGAGCTCATCTCGCGGCAGCCTCTCGGCCTGCCTTGGTCACCGCGCCCCGCTGCCATCCGCGATGGCCGTCTGTACCTGGTCGCCGGAACCGACGAGGCCACGCTCTTCGTCTACGACGGCGTCGGTGACGCGAAATCGGGCTGGTCGCAGGCCTACGGCAACGCCGCCCGCACGGGGTCTCCGCAGTGACACACCGCAGCGGCCTTCCCATGGGCTCCCCCAACGACCGGTGCGGCACCTGTGCCTGGCATCTCGAGGATGGCGACTGGCTGACGTGCCTGTTCGCGGCCCCTCCCGGTGAGCAGCCGATCCGCGTTGGGGACGGCCCGGCCTGCGCGCACTACGAGCCACCGCCGGACTGTCTGGACTGCGGGGCCTGCTGCCGCGAGGCCTTCGACAGTGTGCCCGTCGATGGTGACGCCCAGGACCGCCTTCCAGCCGAGCTCGTGGTCGTCCACGACGATGGCTGGGTCGACCTCGCTCGCGTTCCCTCCCCGACCGGCTGCGGAACCCGCTGCGCCGCCCTTCGTGGAGACGGCGAGACCGCTCCCTACACCTGCGTGGTCTACACCCTTCGCCCTGACACCTGCCGGGACGTAAAGGTCGGCAGTGAGGGCTGCCTGATGGCCCGCAGACGCGTCGGGTTGGCAGCCTGGGGACCCGGGTGGACCCCGTCAGGGCCGGGCATCACCTCTTGAGCGAGAAGGATCCCGCGGGGCCATCGACCGTCAACACGCAATGACCGAGCACGTCGCGCCCAAGCAAGACGACAATGTCGACGTCATCGACGCCTGCGAAGTGAGAGACCTCGGCGGCCTCGACATCGAAAGCGCCTAGGCCCTCGATGTGAACGCGAACATGCCGCTTGGTCGTGGTGCGCTCTCGGCTGTCTTGATCGAGATGGGCGCCGACGTTGAAGATGCGCAGCGTGCCCGCACTTGCCAGCTGGAGCTGTGCTGCGATGTCGCCGCGCACGCAGGTCAGGGCGGCACCCGTGTCCACGAGCGCCCAGACCACGATCGGGTCCGGCATCGTCGACGTCATGCCCGCATCCACGCTGTCCTGCATGCCGCGCCACTGGCCCTGGTCCAGTCGCACCTGCAAGATGGCGCCGAGCTTCGGATGCAGTGACCATCGCGTCATGCGCGCTTCACCCTGCACAAAGACCCTCCTGCATCACCCTACCCCGGACGCTCCGCGGCGGCTGACGAATCGGCAAAACGTCGGTCTCAGCTTGCAACAAGCGGTGGCGCTCCTGACCGTTGAGTCCTGGCTGCGTTAAGCCGCACGGCTTCAGAGAGAACCGCTATCTCAGCACCCGCCCTCATCGTCGATGACCTCGCGCGCCGCTTCGCCCGGCGCTGGGCCGTCGCACGCGTGAGTTTTACGGTTGAACGCGGCGACGCGCTGATGCTGACCGGCGCAAACGGCTCGGGCAAGACGACGCTGTTGCGCTGCCTCGCGACAGCCCTCAAGCCCGATCACGGTCGCGCGACCTGGGAAGGCGTCGATCTGTGGACCGATCGCGCCGCCTGCAGGCCCAAGCTCTCGCTCTACTCCCACGCGAGCGCTCTGTGGGAGGACCTCTCCGGGCCTGAGAACTTGCGCATCTGGGCACAGCTCGGCGGCTACGCCCCAAACATCGAGGCCCGTCTTGACGAGGTCGGCCTCGAGCTTCGCCATGAGCCGGTGCGCACCTACTCCGCTGGAATGCGCCGCCGCCTGGCCCTAGCGCGTTCACTGCTCAAAGAACCGGAGTTACTCCTGCTCGACGAGCCCTTCGCCGCCCTCGACCCCGATGGACGCGCCCTCGTCGTCGACATCGCGAACAAGCGGCGTGCCTCCGGAACCACCCTGATCATCGCGACCCACCTTCCCGATGAAGCGGCCGCGGTCTGCGACAAGCGCATCCATCTCGAAGCCGGTCGCGCGGTGGCGGTGCCATGATCGCCAGGATCATCAAGCAGACCTTCCAGGTCGCGTACAAGGACCTGCTCATCGAGTGGCGCTCACCACAGCGCGTGTCCGGCCTGTTCTTCTTCGCGCTGGTGCTGGTCATCCTTGTGGCGTTCACCGCGGACGCCTCCCCAGGAGTTCTCAAGAAGACAGCCGGCGGCGCACTCTGGCTCGGACTGCTGCTCGCATCGGCTCGCTCCCTCGATCTGTCCTACGCCATCGAGACCGACAACGACGCCTTGTCCGGCATGGTTCGCTGGCCGGTGCACCCGGCGGCCATGTTCTACGGAAAAGCGCTGGCGAACACCGCGGTGCTGACACTGGTCGGCATGGCGCTCACGCCAATGGTCGTGGTCATGTACAACGCGCCGGTCCAGGGCTCGTGGCTCCAGCTTGCGGCGGTGTTGGTCCTAGGAGGCGCAGCCCTGGCCGCACCTGGAACCTTCTACGCGCTGCTCACCACCCGGGCTCGGGCATCGAGCGTGCTGCTTCCGCTGCTCCTGTTTCCCTTGGTGGTGCCGGCTCTGGTCGCCGCATCCCGGGCCACCGCCCTGCTGATGGATGGTGACGCAATGGGTGAGGCCGGGTCATGGCTCTCCCTGTTACTAGCGTTCGACTTGCTCCATTGGAGCCTCGATGGCCTGTTCTTCGGCCTGATCGTAGAGGAGAGGTGATGCCCGCGGGCTACATCTTCGGAGTCGTCGGGCTCTTCATTTTCGCGCTGACCGCGCTGGCCGCCACGCTGCGTCCCGGCGGCGTCCGCGCGAACTGGGAACACGGAATCGGCCTGTACGCCCTCGGCCTGCTCGTCTACGGCCAGTACGGCGGACTGTACCTCGCACCGCCAGACACCTGGATGGCCGACGTCGCGCGCATTCTCTACGTGCACGTTCCCGCCGCCTGGATCTCGATGGTCGCGTTCACCTGGGCCTTCGCCGCCGCGTTTGGCGCGCTCATGCTCGAGCGTCCAAAGTCGCTCCCGGTCCTCTCGGCTGCGACTGCGGTCCCCGGCATCGGCCTCATCGGCCTCGCGATGGCGCTCACTGGCGTGCAGCGGGGCCTGGCTGCATTCTTCGGCATCCTGCTGATCTTGACCGCGGTCGAGTGCGCCCTACTCTGGATCGGAAACCGCTTCTTCAACTGGACCAGCGACACCCTCGACCACATCTCGGAAGCGTCCACCGAAGTCGGCGTGGTGCTCGGCGTCTTGCTGCTGTTCCTCGGATCGGTGTTCTCGCGACCGACCTTCAACGTCTACTGGACCTGGGACCCTCGCCTCACCGCTTCGGCCGTGATGGTGCTGACCTTCGTCGGCGTGTCCCTGCTCCGCTCGTCGGTCGACGACCCGATTACCCGACGCACGTGGAGCAATGTCGCCACCATCCTGGCGTACATCAACATCCCCGTGACCTACATGTCCGTGAAGTGGTGGCGCACCATTCACCAGCTGCAGTCGACCCCCGACACGCTGAGCTCGGACATGACCTTCTGGCTGCGCCTCAACGCGTGGGCCTTCTTGTTTCTCTCCATCTGGTTCGTGGCCCGCCGCTGGCGCATCGCCCGCGCCCGAGCACTCGCAGAGGCGCCTCCAGAGCTGCCGCCTGCACCGGAGATCCCATGATCATCTTCGCGACCCAAGGCGTCATTCAAGGCGGCTGGGAGTACGTGTGGACCGCGTACATCACGACCTGGGTCGTGCTCGCGGGATACGGAGTGTCCCTATGGTGGCGCGCTCGAAAGGAGGCTCGATGAGCACGAATAAAGCTGCGGCTGGCGGATTGATGGCTGCGGGCATCGCGGGTCCGCTCCTGGCACTGGGCGCGCTGTTCGTCGGTGCCGGCGCACTTGCCTGGATCAGCCTGACCTCCCTCGACGAGAACAAGGTCTACTACTGGTCTCCGACCGAGGTCATGGATCGCGACGCCGTCGGTTCCACGGTTCGCCTCGGCGGCCAGGTGGAGCCCGGTTCCAACCACTTCGACCCCACGATTCCGAGCCTGACTTTCACCGTCACCGACGGCACCACCTCGATTCCCGTTCACGGCACGGTGGCACCCCCACAGATGTTCCGCGAGGGCATCGGTGTCGTGATCGAAGGCGTGCTCGATGACAAGGGCGTCTTTCAGGCAGAGCAGGTGCTCGTGAAGCACGACAACGAGTACAGCGCTCCGACCGATGGCTCCATGCCCGACGTCGACGCTACCCTCGCGGAGAACCGTTGATCCCAGAGCTCGGACGCTTCTTCGTTCTCGCCTCAGTCGCCTTCGCATCCATGGGTGCGGTGACGGGTATCGCTGCGGGTGCGACCCGCAGTCTGCAGGGCTGGCGCTGGGCAAAGTCCTGCGCGCTCGGCTTTGCGAGCACGATCATCATCGCCAACATCTTGATGATTTACGCGCTGATCAGCCACGACTTCAGTGTCGGCTACGTCGCCAAGGTCGGCAGCCTCGACACGCCGCTGTACTTCACCATCGTCAGCCTGTGGGCCAGCCTCGACGGCTCGATCCTGTTCTGGGGCGGCATCCTCGGCGTCTACGTCGGCATGTTCGCCTGGATCGAAGGTGACCGCAGGCGTGAGTACACCCCGTGGACGCTCGGCGTGCTGCTGCTGATCTGCGTCTTCTTCTCGATGCTCGTGGCCTCGATTGCCGACCCCTTCGCGCGAGTCGACCCTCCGCTCACCGACGGACCCGGCCCGAACCCGCTGCTGCAGAACCACTGGCTCATGGCCGTGCACCCGCCGTTTCTGTACCTGGGCTTCGTCGGCATGGTCGTCCCGTACGCCATGGGATGCGCAGCCCTGCTCGCCGGGCGCCTCGACGCCGGCTGGTTGAGCCCGCTTCGCCGCTGGTTCCTGGTGCCGTGGGCCTTCCTGACCATCGCGATCATGCTCGGTGGCTGGTGGTCCTACGAGGTGCTTGGTTGGGGCGGATACTGGGCCTGGGATCCAGTCGAGAACGCCTCGTTCCTGCCCTGGCTCACCGGCACGGCCTTCCTGCACTCGGTCATGGTCACCCAGCGACGCAACCGCCTGAAGACCTGGACCCTGCTGCTGCTCTTCGCGACTTTCCTGCTCACGCTGTTCGGCACCTTCCTGACCCGCTCCGGCGTGTTCAACTCGGTGCACAGCTTCACGCAGTCCGACATCGGGCCGATCTTCCTCGGCTTCATCGCCGTGGTGTTCTGCGTCAGTGCGGTACTCGTGGCCATGCGCGAAGGCGCCCTCGAGGGTGAGTCCGGCGACGGCGAGGACTGGGTCACCCACCGCATCGGTCGCCTGCACCCGCTGTCGCGCGAGCTCTACATCTTCCTGCAGAACCTGGCGTTCACGCTGTTCATGCTGACGGTGTTGCTCGGAACCGTGTTCCCGCTGGTGATGGAAGCCTGGGACGGAACCCGCCTTTCGATTGGCCAGCCCTACTTCGACCGCATGGCGCTGCCCATCGGCCTGCTGCTCATCGCCCTCATGGCCATTGGGCCCGCCGTTCCGTGGGGCCGCATGAAGAGCGACCGCGCCGTGCGCCAGCTGCTCATGCCGTTTGGCGTCGGAGCCCTCGCCGGCCTCGCGACCATTCCGCTGATTGGCTTTGCGCCATATGCGGCGTTCTCGGTGGCCTTGTGCACCTGGGCCGGCCTGCTCAACATCAACGAATTCGTCACGCCTGTACGCCAGCGCATGCGCAGCAAGGGCGAGTCCGCACCCAAGGCGATGGCCGGCGCATTCCGCCGCGCGCATCGACGGTTCGGTGGCCACATCGCTCACCTCGGCGTGATCATGGTCGTGCTCGGTGTCACCGCTTCCAAGGGCTTCCAAGTCTCTGAAGAGGTGACGCTCACGCCCGGCCAGTCTGTGACCGTCGGCCAGTACAGCGCTGTGTTCACCGGCGCAGAAACGATCAACGAGCCTCATCGCCGATCGATCGTCGCGAACGTGGTCGTCCACGAGGGCGGTTCCGAGCTCGGCGTGCTCAAGCCGCGGCTGAACTACTACAAGCGCCAGCGCGAGCCGATCGGCACCCCCGATGTGCGCCCCGGCCTGACCAACGACCTGTACATGTCGCTGCTGTCGGTCGCCCCCGACAACTCCTGGGCCGCCCTTCGAGTGATGCGCACGCCGTTCGTGTCCTGGATCTGGATCGGTACACTGGTCATCGCCTTCGGCAGCTTCATCGCCCTCTGGCCCACTCGGCGCGAGCGCGACAAGGGGCGGGCATGAGCAAGTCGAAGCCGAACTGGGGCGTGCTCATCGGCGCGGCGGTGATCTTCGTGCCGCTGTTCGTCGTGCTCGTCATGAGCTTCGGTCGCGACCCGCGTGCAGTCCCCGACGCCCTCGTCGGCGAACCCGCACCGACCTTTGAGCTTCTCGACATCGACGGCAAGCCTCATGCGCTGGCCGACCACATCGGAAAGCGGCCCGTCGTCCTGAACTTCTGGTCGACCTGGTGCCTGCCCTGCAAGCAAGAGCACCCGCTCCTGCTTCAGGCCCCCGCCGCGTGGCCCGACGTCGCCTTCTACGGCGTGATCTACAACGATGAGGCCGTCAAAGCAGATCGCTACCTGAAGCGCGCTGGCTCGGCCTACCCCCACCTCGTCGATCCTGGCAGCGCCATCGCCATTGACCTCGGCGTCGCGGGCGTCCCCGAGACCTATTTCATCGACGCGAGCGGACGCATCATCTACAAGCACAAGGGCCCGCTCACCGAGCACCACCTGGTCGAGATCCTCGGCCCTCCGGGGGCACGATGATCCTTCTCTGGACGGCCCTGGCCCTCGCTCAGCCGACGGTTCCCGCCGACGCCCCAGTCGAGGCGCCGGTGACCACCGCACCTGCCGCTGTGGAGCCCCCGGCCGAAGTCATCGACACGACTCTCCCGGCCGAGTTTGGCCCGCCAGGACCGCCGATCTCCGGAGCGGAGCTCGACGCTCGCGGCAAAGAGACCTCACTCTTGCTCCGCTGCCCAAGCTGCCAGGGCCTATCGGTCTACGACAGCCCAGCGACCTCGGCGCGCACCATGAAGCGGCGCATCTACGACTTGCTCGCTGCCGGCTACTCGCAGGAGCAGGTCGAGGCCTACTTCGTGTCCCGCTACGGCGAATGGGTGCTTCTGCAGCCCAAGGCCCATGGCCTGACCTGGGCACTGTGGGTCGTCCCCGGCGTTGGATTCGGTGGCGTCTTCGCCTGGGCCCTCGCGGTGGGCCTGCGCTGGCGTGAAGAAGAGGCCATCGAAGGCCCAACCCAAGAGCACCTTCTGCCGCACGATGCGTTCGAGCAGCGCATCCTCGAGGAGATCGAGTGACCTTCGACTGGGCCCTCTACGGACCTCCCCTCGCCGCGATGGTTGGCGGACTCTGCGCCGGACTCGTGCTGGCGTGGCGCATGCCTGCATCCGAACAAGAAGAGCAAGAGGTGCTGCGCGACGGCCGCGTCGACGACCTCGCAGGCGCCCGCGACGACGCGGTCAGCGCCCTGCGAGCCCTCGAACAAGAGGCCGGCAAGCTCGACGAAGCCGAGTACGCCCTCCAGCGCCGCGAACTCCTCGAGCGCGGTGCATCGGCGCTTCGCGAGCTCGACTCGGGTGTGCAGGTCGCAGACCCTCATGCCGCGAGCGTGGCCGCACTCGAGGCTCAGCGCGAAACCCTCGGCGATGTCGCCGTCGACGCCGCGATTGCCGCCCTGCGCGGCGAGAAGCCGAAGCCGAAGCCGAGCTCTTCGGCATGGGTCGGAGCCGCCTGGACGACGGCTCTGGTCGCCGCCGCAGGCCTACTCTGGTGGCAGCTCTCGGGCGACGCCGCCCCGCGTCCCGAGATGGGCTCGATGACGGGCAACAGCGCAGCGGCCCCGGCACCGCCAGCCCGCGCTGAGCACCCGATGAAGGCACAGTGGCAGGAGCGGCTTGCCGCCAACCCTCAGGACCTCGAAGCCCTGAACGGCCTTACCGAGGTCGCCATTGCCGATCGCGATCTCGGCCGGGCCATGGAGCTGTCTGGAAAGGCCCTCGAGGTCGAACCGACGGACCTCGATGCCCGCACGCACCGCGCCGTCCTCCAAGCTGCCGTCGGGATGGGCCCCAAGGCCTTCGAGCTTCTCGCCGAGGTGCGCGCCGAGGCCCCCGACTTTGCCAAGGCCTGGATCTACACCGGCCTGCTCGCCCTCGACCAGAAGAACTACGCCCTGGCCGAAGAGGCACTCACGCGCGCCATGGAGCTCGAGCCAGACCGGGCTGAGTTCCTGAGTTCGCGTCTTGCGATGGCCAAGCAGCTCGGATCGGCAACGGAGGAAGTCCTCGTCTCGGGTCGTGTTGACGCGCCGGGCATCGAGGTTGCGGGCACGGAGATCTTGTTTGTCTCGCTCAAGGACCCTGCAGGTGGACCGCCCCTCGCAGCCCTTCGCCTTCCGCCGACCGTTCCCACGGACTTCACAGTCACTCGGGCCGACCTCATTGCGATGGGCGGCCGCCCTCGGCCTGTGCCCGAGCAGATCGTGGTCACCGTCCGACTCGACCGCGATGGCAATCCCATGACCAAGGATGGCCCGACGGCAGAGCCCGTGACGGTCACTCCCGGCACTGGCGACCTAAGCTTCAGCCTCACCGAGTAGATCTGCGGCTATGCTGCCCCGGGGAGACTGAATGCCGACTTGGGTTCTCTTGGCCGCCCTGGCCTCTGCCGCAGACACGCCTTCCAGTGAAGACCCGGCAGTGCTGGCCGCAGAGGGCGTCGAGACCTCCGCTGCTGCACCACCCACTCAGGTGGAAGCCGAGGCAGCCACCGTCGTCGACACCTTCGAGCGCCCCTGGGAGCACTATCGCCTTCGCAGTGTGCTCCACCCGACCCTCGACACAGAGTTCCTGACCCGCTGGGAGCCCGCCTTCGTTCGGCGAAACCGCTTCGCCGGCGTCGGCACCGCCATGGGATTGGTGGGGACCACGGCAGCCTTTGTCGGAGGCTCGCTTCTCTGGACGGGCAATCCAATCGCCGCTACCACGTTCGTAGTGGGCTTCGGCATGGCCATCGGCGGCCCCATCGTCGGCATCACCCAGACCCTCAGCGCGTCTCGCATCCTACGAGCGGGAGGCGTGCGGGTTCCACGGGGCTGGGCGCGCGCCGCCATCGTCTGCCTTGGCGTGAGCGCTCTCGGGCTACCGGTGCTGATCAGCTATCCGGCAGCGCTGGTGCTTCCCGTCGTGCAAGCGGGAATCAACCGCTCCCAGTTCGAGGACGCAATGGGTCGCCGGCCGGGCCGAAGGGTCACCGTGAACGTAGTGCCCACGATCAGCCGCGAGCAGCGAGGGCTGGCGCTCAGCGGCACCTGGTGATCAGTTCGTGTTGAACGCGCCCTGGTAGGCGATGATGCCCGCCATGCGGTTCCCGCCTTGCTCGTGAATCTCGAGCACGTCGTTCATCTGCGTTGCCGCACTCACCCGCAAGATGGCGTACGAAGCCGTGGCCCACTGGGTTGTTAGGGTCGCCAGCGGAACGACGAAGCTGCCCGTGTTCGGCATGCGACACTCGACCAGCTCGAGGGTGTTGCCGTCGGCGTCCATCATGAACACCTCTGCGAGCATCTCGTCAGCATCCTCGCCGCCGGTCCACGCCAGAGGTAGGTCGGCCAAGGTCAGCGCAATCGGCTCGACGGTGTCCACCTGGGGTGCGGTGAGCGTGAACTCGTTCGGCATGGCCACGGCAGGGTCGAGGTTGAACAACCCGTACCCTCCCGCGTTCACGCCACTACCGGACCAGACCTCGCCGGGAGCGGCAGTTCCCGAGGGGGCCACGGCGCTACTGAAGCGACTATTCGTCACATCCCAAGGTGCCGTAATGGTCGAAGCGCCCGTCGTGAAGGTGACCGCGCCTGAACCATCCGACGCGAAATTCGCCCACCACGCTGGGGCTGCCGCGTTGTGCTGACATGCACCGAGGCTCGGGCCGTAGGCATCGAGGTGGTACACGTCCTGCGGGATGCTCAGAACCGCCGCGTACGCCGACGAGGAGGGAATGGTGTCGGACCAGTACTGGCCGAGAAAGCGGTCGAGACGGACCTCACCCACCACCAGGCCGAGCTCGGCCTCGCCGCCGCCATACTTGCCCGGAATCAACGGCCAGCAGCCGGTGAGGAAGACGAGCGCAACAGGAAGCAGCCTCATCGTCCGTCACCCAGGAACGAGACCCCGCCGAGCACGAGTGCCGCACCGCCGAAGCCGACGGAACCCCAGTAGGTGCCGTTAGTGACGTGGTACTTGCCGGCCGTGGGGTCGTTGTTGAACGAGCCTCGCGTGACGGCCGCCACGCCAAACAGACCGGCCGCAGCCACGGCGCTGCCGCCTGCCGCCATCAGCAGCGTCTTGTTGGGACCGCCGCCGCCGGTGCGCTGCTTCTTTTCGCGCGGGGCACGGCCAGTCGGCTCATCGAGATCGGCGATTGCATCAGCGCCCACTGCTGGGCCCCCAAGATCGACCGGATCGAGGTCGGTCACCGCCGCCGAGAACTCAGCCGGCAGCGAGCCGCCTGCAGGCACCACACCCGACCACGACAGCTTGCCGTCGTCGAGAAGCTGCACGATGTGCGGGCCGTCCTTGGACACGTCATTTCCGGCATCGCCATCGACCATCATGTCGTAGCCGTCAGGCACCTCGAGCGAGCTGTTGCGCCGGCCGGGATTCGCCAGGGCCTCTTCCTGAAGGCGGAACAGTGCGCCACCCTCGGGAGCGATACGCGTCGAGAGGGTCGCACTCGAGTCGATACCAAAGGCGGAGCGCAGCGAACCGAGTGCCTCAGGCTTCTGCGCGCTCACAAAGAACCGAACGCTGTGCACGCGGTGGTACGCAGCCGCCAGCGAAGGCGTCATCGGAGCGTCGACACACGGAACCATCACCGCGGACCGCGTCGCGGCGGTCATAAAGCCCGCCTCGTCGAGGGAGGCGAAGGCGAGCATCGCCTCGTCGAGCTGCTCATCGAGCGCGCTGTTCGAGAAGGTTTCGCCGCAGTCGGAGGCGAAGGCAGGCGTCGAGAGGCTTGCCACCAGGGCGACGAGGCCGCCAAAGCGAGTGGGAGTCATGCGTGTCTCCTTGCGCGGTCGGGTGACACCCGTCGCGAATGGGCTGGAACTGTAGTCAGCCACATGTCGAGACGCTAGCGGCGACGCGATCCTCGCCTCAACGACCGGTCTCGACCGCGTCCCCAAGAGCCAGGGTCTCGTCGACCGAGCGGTGCGGAAGGCCCGCGCCAAACCCGAGGCCCACGTACTGGGTCACCGGGCGTCCGTAGGGCGTCTTCCCGAAGTTGGCCTGCGCAGCAAGCCCCGCCATGACCAATGCGGGCAGCAGGCAGACCATCGCCACTGCAGGTGAGAGCCCATCGATGATCAGCGGAACGATCACGAGCCCTAGGAAGGCGCCGGTGGCCGCGACGGCAGCCAGGGTCGCGAAGTTGATGATCTGAAGCCCACGAGCCGCAGCGTTGCGTCGCGACTCGTTGATCTCGGCGTGTCGTCTCTGGAGTGCGAGGGCGAACACGGGCGCCGTATGCCCGGGCTCGGCGCGGCCATCGACATCTTCGAGATGACGCGCAAACAGGTCGGGAAGCGGGACCCGAAACTTCTGCGAGGTGTAGCCCACCTTTGGAAAGGTGACCGTCGCCTGATGCGCGTTGCTCGTAAACAGCAGCTCCCCGGTTCCGAACAAGGTGCCAAACGTGGTCGTGGGCCGATCCGAGAGGGAGACGAAAGCCACGACATCATCCTCGCTGCGGGCCAGCGCCACCAGGTTTCCGACCCGGCTCTGGGCGACGATATCGATCCCCGTCGTGGGCGCAAACCCGAGCATCAACAGCTCGTTGATGACCTCGGCGGGGGCCAAGGCCGTCGCCGCTTCGACGTCGGATGGGTACATGCGGATCAAGGGCTCTTCTCGCAGATCTCGGTGACGGCCAGTGACCGTACTCTGCGTTCGCGGAAGGGCCTCGTCAAGAGCGTGGGTCGCGAAGGCAAGCAGCCCCAACCCAGGAACGTCGCACCGATGACACTGGCCACACGTTTCTGCCGCGCTATCCGGCGCCCGAAACCGAAGCTCGCACGCATGGAGTCGCTCATGACCCGCAGCCTATTCCTTCTCGGTGTGTTCTCACTCTCGGCGTGTGGCGAGGTCCTCGATGACGCGGCGGACTCCGGCGTCGAGACGGACACCGACACCGACACCGACGCGGACGCGGACACCGACACTGATGCCGACACCGATGCTGACGCGGACACCGACGCAGATGCGGACACCGATACCGACGTGGGTTGCTCGGCTTCAAGCGACATCAACGCGCTCACCGAGACCCTCGCGAGCTCCGAGTGGGACACGGCGGTGAAGGCGGTCCTCCTCGCCTGCTACGACACCGACAGCAGCGGCCTCATCCACACACAGGGCGAAGTCGACGGCGTGACGTGCGCCACCTTCTCGACCCTCGACGCCGCCTCCACGGCGAGCAGCTACGCAAGCTCGTTCAAGGCTCTGTACGGCTTCGAGGCCGGCCTGATCTGGAGCGGCGACACGGTTGGCTTCGACAGCGCCGTGCGCACCCAGACCCTCTCGGCCATCGAGACCTGCGGCTACTAGAACAAGTAGAACGCCCACAGCACCGCGAACAGCGTCGCAAAGCCCGCGGCACTCATCGCTCTACGCCTCACACGACGGCGCAGATGCAGCGGAATGGTCCGACGAACCTCTGGATCCAAGCGCGCAAGCCGCGACAGCGACAGTCCAGCCACCGTCAGGGCCAGCCAGGAGCCAAAGAACGGCAGGACGAACGCGAGGAGCACCGTCACCATGCTCGCGAGGCTGAGGGCCAGAGGCAGTCGCGCAGGGTCTCCTGGCAGAACGGGGCTCTCCGCCAGAGGCGCATCGAAGGCGTCGTCGGTCCAGGCCTCGGCGTTCATTCGAGCTCGCAGCGAACGGGGTGATGGTCGAAGTAGGTCGTCTCGAGCACCGGCGTGGAGCCCTCGTCGATCCCAGCCGTGATGCAGCTGCCAATGTGGCTGTCCGCAAGCACGTGATCGATGTTGACCACACCGCCATAAGAAGGTTCCACATTGGCTCCGACGGCGGTCATGAAGCCAAGTCCCGCGGCCTCGGCAAGCTCCGCAAAGGCACCTGCACTCTCGTCCAGGTCGGTCCACCGCCCCGGGTCGGTGTTCAGATCCCCCAACAACACGGTTGGCGTCTGAACCTGCGCGAATGCGGCCTCGAACTGCGCCGTTCGGCAAGCCTGGTCCTCATCCGAGAGACCGCTGCTGCCATGGATATGCACGACGCGGAGGGGGTCGCCGGTTGGCCGCACCACATCCATCCACGCGACGCGTGCACCGCTCCCACACCCGTCGACCTCAGCGCCTTGTAGACCCTCGAGACAAAAGGCCTCTTCACAGCCGTCGATCGCGCCAAACCGCTCGTGCACGGCCAGGCACTTGTCGGGCTTGCCGGGGTGGCAGGCCACTTGGTAGCCCTCTCCCAGAACGACCTGCGCGACGGTCGGGTCGCCATCGCTCCAGTCCTCGCAGAACCAGCCCTCATGATGTTCGGCGGGGATGTCCGGGCATGCGCCCGCCCAGAACATCTCTTGAAAGCCGACGAGATCGGGCTGCGCATCCGCAAAGTAGAGCTGTGCCGCCTCGACGGCAGCGGGCCAGGCCAGACCGTCGCCGTAGTGGGCATCCGAGACGGTCGCCTGCTCGGAGGTGTACCCGTCGTCCATGTCCGCATCATGCGGGAGGCCTTCGGTGGTGCCGGTATTGAAGCTGACCACCGAGAACGGAGATGGGCCCGAACAAGCGACGAGCAGAACGAGGGTCAGACAGCGCATAGCTGCAGGATAGCAGCCTCCCGCGTCCCCCGGGTTAGTGGGAGGGCTGTCCGGGAGGGCCAAAGTGGCCGAGCACGACAGCTCCAACTTCATTCGCGAGATCATCAAGTCCGACCTGGCCTCTGGCAAGTGGGACCGTGTGCAGACACGCTTCCCGCCCGAGCCCAACGGCTACCTGCACCTCGGCCACGCCAAGGCGATCTGCGTGGACTTCGGCATGGCCGAGAAGTTCGACGGTGTGTGCAACCTCCGCTTCGACGACACCAACCCGGTCGCCGAGGATGAAGAGTTCGTCCGCGCCATCGAAGAAGACGTGCGCTGGCTCGGATTTGCCTGGGGCAACGTGTTTCACGCTTCGGACTACTTCGGCAAGCTGTACGCCATCGCTGAATCCCTCGTCGAGCGGGGTCTGGCCTACGTCGACGAGCAGAGCCTCGAAGAGATGCGCGCAAGCCGAGGCACCGTCACCGAGCCCGGCACCAACAGCCCGTTCCGCGACCGCTCCCCCGCCGAAAACCTGCGCCTCCTTCGCGAGATGAAGGCAGGCAAACACGCGGATGGGACGATGGTCCTACGGGCCAAGATCGACATGGCATCGGACAACATGATGCTCCGCGATCCGCTCATGTACCGCATCCGCCACATCGAGCACCACCGGGTCGGAAAGGACTGGTGCATCTACCCGATGTACGACTACGCGCACGGCCTCTCCGACGCCCTCGAGGGTGTGACCCACTCAATCTGCACGCTCGAGTTCGACAACAACCGGGCGGTCTATGACTGGCTCGTCGACAAGGCCGGCTACGCAGAGCCGCGCACCCGTCAGTACGAAATGGCCCGGCTCAAGCTGCAGCACGTGATGCTCAGCAAGCGTCGACTCAAGAAGCTCGTCGTCGACGGACTGGTCGATGGCTGGGATGACCCGCGTATGCCGACCATTTCCGGCATGCGACGCCTGGGCATTCGGCCCGAGGCCATCCGGAGCTTCGTCGAGCGCACGGGTGTGGCCAGGGCTGACAGCCTCGTCTCCCGCGATCTCTGGGAGTCGATCATCCGCGAGGACTTCAACACCGTCGCTCCGCGCCGTATGGCGGTCGTCGACCCCCTCGAGGTGGAGATCTCGAACTGGGAGGGCGACACCGAGTGGCTCGATGCGGACGACTGGCCACGCGACGTGCCCAAGGAGTCCTCTCGCAAGATCCCCTTCTCGAAACGCCTCTACATCGAGCGGGGCGACTTCTCGGCCGATCCGCCGAAGAAGTGGCGCCGACTCGCGCCTGGCGTCGAGGTCCGTCTTCGCTACGGCTACCTGGTCACCTGCGATGAAGTCATCACCGATGAGAGCGGCAAGGTCACCAAGCTCGTCTGCAGCTACGACCCAGCGACCCGCGGTGGCGATGCTCCCGACGGTCGCAAGGTCGGCGGAACCCTTCACTGGGTCAGCGCTGACGAGGCCATCGACCGCGAAGTCCGACTCTACAAGCCCCTGTTCACCGTCGACGTGCCCGACGCCGAAGAGGATTGGGAGGCCGTCATCGACGCGGCTTCCCGCACCATCGTGACCGCGAAGCTCGAGCCGTCCCTGAAGGAAGCCACCGCGAACGACCGCTTCCAGTTCGAGCGCCTCGGCTACTTTGCGCCGGACGGGGACGACCCCAAGGTCTTTCACCGAACGGTAGAGCTCAAGTCGGGGTGGAACAAGAAGCCGGCGGCGGCGCCCACACGGACCAAGCCCGTCGTCCAGGAAGCGGTGGTCGCAGACTATCGCCCCACAGACGCGGCGAGTGCCGCACGCTTCGATGAGCTCGTCGGCGCCGGCGTCAGCGAGCCTATCGCAGGTGTCCTCGCGACCGATGCGGACCTCGATGCGCTGGTTCAGGAAGCCGCCAAGCACGGCGCTCCCCCCGTCCCACTGGCCAACTTCGCCGTATCTGAGGTCGGTCCACGCGGTGACCGCGGCAAGCTCACCGCGAAATCGCTGGCCGATCTCGTGTCCCTTGCCGACAGCGACGCCATCAACAGCGGCGCGGCGAAGAAGGTCCTCGACATCCTCATTGCCAACGGAGGAGAGGCACAAGCTGTCGTCGACGCCCACGGTCTTGGCCAGATTTCCGACACCGGTGCACTCGCCGCGATGGTGGCCGAGGTCCTCGCACAGTTCCCGGATCGGGTGGCGGCATACAAGGGCGGGCGCAAGGGTCTAAAGGGCTTCTTCGTCGGACAGATCATGCAGCGCACGCGCGGAACAGCGAACCCACAGCTCGTGCAGTCCCTCCTCGCCGAGAGCCTCGACGTCTAGGGTCGGTGGCACAGACGTGCGCGGGCGCTTACCCTTCGCGCACCGGAGGTAGACATGTCCCTTTTCAAGCGGATCCTACGTAAGCTCGGCTTCGGCGGAGATGAGCCCGCGCCCGAGCCGACACCCGCTCCGAAGCCGGCGCCGCTGAAGGCCGTCGAGCCCGAGCCCGAGCCGACTCCCGAGCCCGAGATGACTCCCGAGCCCGAACCGACTCCCGAGCCCGAGCCGACTCCCGAGCCCGAGCCGACTCCCGAGCCCACTCCCGAGCCCGAGCCGACTCCCGAGCCCGAGCCGACGCCCGAGCCCGAGCCCGCGGCAGCGCCGACCGCGATCACCGCAGCCCAGACCGCAAACGCGGACGACGCCCTGCTTGGCGCCTGGCTGGGCAAGCTCGCCGAGAGCCTGAACACGCTCCTCGAGAAAGCCGAGGTCCCGAGCGATCGTCGCGCCTCCTTCACGAAGGGACAGTCGACGGATGATCTTGAGAAGCGCGCTCGCAGCGGACGCCACTGGGCACCGCGCCTCCGCACCCCGCTCAAGGCCGCTCCCGATGGAAGCCCGAAGGCCGTCGCACGCGGCCTCGTCGAAGACGCCCGTTCCGTGTACGACGCCCTGGTGGCGAGCTTCGAGACGGGCGACGGACGCGCCGAGGCCATCGCGCGTCTCGGGAACTTGATTCCGCACATCGTCGGAACCGACGCCGCCTGGGGCCCAGAGCTCAGCGAGGCCGCGCGCAGCGACCAAGCGCTGGCTGAGTTGGTCGCGGCACTCGGAGCGTAACCGTCTCGGCGAGTCCAGCTCAGCGCCAAGCAAAGCCGCATACGGTGCGCCGGTCGAGCCGCGGCCGGTGCCCGCCCACGTGGAATTTGGCCTGCGAAAGGAATCGTCAGGTACGATCGCACTATGCGCTCGATTCGAACCACGCTGACCTTGTGCTTCATCCTCTTCCTCCCCGCCGCGGCCTGGGCCGAGCCCGATGCCGATGGGCCCTCCACCGAGGAGGCCGAACCGGCGTCGGCGCCCGACCAAGCAGCAGAGCCGGAGGAGGAAGCGGAAGGCGAAGCCGAGCCGAACGACGGCCAAGAGCCTGAGGCTTCCGAGGCGACCGATCCCGCGCCGAGCGACGCTGCCGAGCCAGACGCGCCCGAACCAGCGGCGGCCACCGTAGACGAGCTTCCCGATCCATCTCCTGCCGAAGTCGACGCGGAGGTCCAGCCGAGCCCCGCGGAGACTGCGCCGCATTTGGCGGTAGGCGCCCGCACGCCATCTAGAGCCCGCAATCCGCCGAACCGTGTGCTCTTAGCTACGGCCGGCGGGCTTCTGGTCGCGACGGCGGTAACCTACGGCATCGCCTCCAAGAACTACAATGACGTCTTCTCTGCGGAGGAGCGAAACTACGACGACTTCGAACAGATGCGCCGAAAGACGAACACCCTCACCGGGGTCACCGCCGGGCTCGCGGTCGCCACCGCCGGAACCGGCCTGACCGCCTTCCTCGTGGGGGAATTCTAATGCGCCCCGTACTGCTGCTCGCCCTGCTCTCGGGATGCACCTGGATCAGTGACCGCCAAGCCGAGGCCTTCTACGATCGGGATGGCGACGGCGTCCCATGGCCTGAAGACTGCGACGACAACGACCCCACCATCCACGCCTGCGACTCTGGCGACACGGGTGAAGCCGACGCAGACACCGATGCCGACACCGATGCCGATGCAGACACCGATGCGGATGCAGACACCGACGCGGATGCAGACACCGACGCGGATGCAGACACCGATGCTGACGCGGACACCGATGCCGATGCAGACACCGATGCCGATGCAGACACCGACGCCGATGCGGACACCGACGCCGATGCGGACACCGACGCCGATGCAGACACCGATGCCGATGCAGACACCGATGCCGATGCAGACACCGATGCCGATGCAGACACCGACGCCGATGCGGACACCGACGCCGATGCGGACACCGACGCCGATGCAGACACCGACGCCGATGCGGACACCGACGCCGACGCAGACACCGATGCTGACGCAGACACCGACGCCGATGCAGACACCGACGCCGATGCAGACACCGACGCCGATGCGGACACCGACACCGACACCGATCCGGTCCCCCGCGGCACCCTGCTCTATCTAAACGAGGTGCTGATCAGTCCCGCTGCCCTCGACGCAAACTGCGATGGCGTGGCCAACGACGGCGACCAGTTCGTCGAGCTCTACAACGGCGACTCGTTGGACTTGGAGTTGTCGGAGTTCACCCTCGACACGACAAACGGCCAGTTCACTCTACCGAGCGGTACCCTGGCACCTGGGGCCATGGCCGTCGTCTTCAGCAGCGGAACCACCGTCAACTGGACGCAGACGTCCCCGCCACCTCAAGACTGGTGCGGACAGCGACCGGCCGACACGCACGTCGTTCTCATCAGCGGCCTTCTCGACCTCGAGAACACGGTCACGCTCAACGTGATCGACAACACCCTCGCGACAACCATCGACACAGTCACGTGGCCCACTACGGGACAGCCGCGACCCGCGAATGGCCAGTCGTGGAACCGAGACCCCGACCTCAGCTTCGGCTCCACCTGGGGCAAGCACCCGTCGATCTCAGGGGCCACCTCGGACGCCTCTCCGGGCACCGATGTCACCGGTTCCTGAGTCGCGTCCATGCCCCCATTTCCGCCAAAGATGCCCGGCCGTGCCGCGTTTGCGCCGCGTCGCGAAAGACGCGGAAGCCCTGGCCATGCGCATTCGTCGCATGGATGCCTTTGATTTCCTCAGACTGCGGTAGACTCGCCACATGCGCAACACCCTCATCGCTTTTGCTGTCGCCGGTGGTCTCGGATTCGCCGCACCAGCCCTTGCCGACCCCGCTGAGCCAGAAGCTGGCGCAGCAGAGGCTCCTGCCGCTCCCGAGGTCGAAAAGGCCGAGGGTGAGGCCGAGCCCGAGGCTGTACCTGAGGCTGCCGAGGAAGGGTCGCCCGAGTCCACGGAAGCCCCCGAGGTGACCAAGTCCGAGGAGGCCGCCGCGGAGCCGGAGGAAGCCGCCAGCGACGACGGCGCGCCAGCGGTGGACAAGCCAGAGGGCGAGGCCACGGAAGAAGGCTCCGAAGAGGCCCCGGTCGAAGAAGCCCCGGCCGAAGAAGCCCCGGCTGAAGAAGAGCCGGCCCCCGAGGTCTCGAAGCCCGAGCCCGAGCCCGTCGAGGTGCCGACCATCACGGACCCCTCCGCAGTGATCGCCGGGCGCTCAACCACGTCTCCGAATGCCCATGGCACCGGCGGAGAGGCCCTCGCCCGCCCGAACAAGCCACTGCTCGGAGCCGCGGCCGGACTGGCCGTAGCCGGCGCCATCACCTACGGGGTGGCCCTCAGCGCGCGAAGCGATCTCTTCAACTCGACGGACCGCCCGTACGAGGACTACGACAAGTTGAAGTCGAGAGCGAATACATTCAGCGTGATCGGCGCAGGACTAGGGGCCGCGGCCCTGGGCACCGGCATTGGCGCCTTCATCGTCGGGGACTTCTAATGCGACGCCTTCTCCTGCTGACCTTGCTCTCCGGCTGTGCCTGGGTGGGCCCCGGCGCCGAAGAGGACTTCTACGATCGCGACGGCGACGGTGTCCCGTGGCCTGAAGACTGCGACGACAACGACTTCAGCGTTCAGTACTGCGACTCCGCCGACACTGGCCCGGTCTACGACGGCGCCCGGCGCCGCCACACCGATGCGGGCTGGCGAACCGTTCCGGTCGATCCAGTCCTGCCAAACCGCAACTAGACCACCCGCGGTCTGGCCGGACCACGGGTAGAACAAGCTCGAGAGCCTACCGCGCCGAATCGCCTCTAGGCGTCGGCGGGCGCAGGCTCTTCTTCTTCGGTCGCTTCCGAGTCGGTCAGCGTGCGCCTTCCGAGCGAGCGGATCACGACCTCGCCCTCGACCAGGTCGATCTCGGCGCGCCCGCCCTCTTTCAGCGAGCCGAACAAGATCTCTTCCGCGAGGTTGCGCTTGACGTGCTCCTGGATGACGCGGCTCATCTCACGCGCACCAAACTCTTCCGAGAAGCCCTTCTCGGCGAAGAAGGCACGGGCTCGATCCGTCGCGACGAGCGTGATCTCACGCTCCTCGAGCTGCTGCTCGAGCTCGACGAGGAACTTGTCCACGATGTTCATGATCACGCCTTCGGGCAGGCCGTTGAAGCCAACGACGGCGTCGAGTCGGTTGCGGAACTCGGGCGGGAACATCCGCTTGATCGCGGCGTCAGCCTTGCCGCGGTTGATGCCTCCGCCGAAGCCGACACTGCGCGTGGAGCTCTCGCGAGCACCGGCGTTCGTGGTCATGATCAGGATGACGTTCCGGAAGTCGGAGCGCCGACCGTGGGTGTCGGTCAGCTCGGCCGAGTCCATCACCTGAAGCAGGATGTTGAAGATGCTGGGATGCGCCTTCTCGATTTCGTCCATCACCAGCACGCAGTGCGGCGTCTTGTGGATCGCGTCGGTGAGCTGCCCGCCCTGGTCGTGACCCACGTACCCGGGAGGCGCACCGATCAATCGGCTGACCGTGTGCTGCTCCATGTACTCGGACATGTCGAACTTGATGAACTCGAGGCCGAGGGTGTGCGCGAGCTGCTTGGCGAGTTCGGTCTTTCCGACGCCTGTCGGACCTGCGAACAGGAAGGACCCGACCGGCTTGTGCTGATGGCCGATACCCGCACGCGCAACCTTGATGTTGGTCGAGATCGTCTCGATGGCCGCGTCCTGGCCGAAGATGACCCGCTTCAGGTCCTCTTCGAGGTTCGCGAGCTTGCCCTCGTCTTCGGTCGACACCCGGCGCGGGGGAATGCGAGCGATCGTCGCGACCGTCTCTTCGATCTGATCGACGTCCACCGAAGTCTCGTCAGCCAGCTTGGCTCGCGATCCAGACTCGTCCATGACGTCGATAGCCTTGTCGGGCAGTCGCTTGCCCATCACATGGCGCGAGGACAGCTTGACGGCCGCCTCGAGGGCTTCGGGGGTGTAGACCACACCGTGGTGCTTCTCGTAGCGAGGCTGCAGACCTCGCAGGATGAGCAGGGCCTCGTCTTCGGTGGGCTCGACGACTTCGATCATCTCGAAGCGACGGGCAAGGGCCTTGTCCTTCGTGAAGGCGCGGCGGAACTCATCGTGGGTAGTCGAGCCAATACAGCGCAACGAGCCGTCGGAGAGCGCCGGCTTGAGCAAGTTCGAGGCGTCCATCGAGCCGCCTGAAGTCGACCCCGCGCCGACGAGCGTGTGGATCTCGTCGATGAAGAGGATCGCTTGGTCGTTGTCGACAACCGCGGCGAGCACCGCCTTGAGCCGCTCTTCGAAGTCTCCACGGAAGCGGGTTCCAGCGAGAAGAGCACCCATGTCGAGGGAGTAGATGTGCACGCCTTCGAGGCTCTTGTGCACGTTGTTCTCGTAGATCATCCGGGCCAAGCCCTCGACGATCGCGGTCTTGCCCACACCCGCGTCTCCGACGAAGACCGGGTTGTTCTTGCGTCGACGCCCGAGCACCTGAAGGGCGCGATGCACCTCGGTTTCGCGACCGATCAACGGGTCGATCTTACCGGCCTTCGCCTTCTCGAACAGGTCGATCGTGTACGCATCGAGGGCATCCTCGGCCACCGGCTGCTCGGCGTCGGGTCCCGTGCCGACGGGCACGCCAAGCTGGCGCTGCTTTCCGTCCTTTCGGACGCCGTGGCTAATGAACGAGACCACGTCCAAGCGGGTGATCCCCTGCTCCTCGAGCAAGAACACGGCGTGGGACTCGGGCTCCGCAAACATCGCGACGAGCAGGTTTCCGCCCTGGACCTCTTCTTTTCCGGAGGACTGCACGTGCATGATTGCGCGCTGCAGGACCCGGCGAAATCCGAGTGTCTGGGTGGGCTCGTAGCTACCTTCGGGGTCGATGGACTCGAACTCCGCGATGAAGGCGCGAAGCGATGCCTCGAGCGTCTGGAGGTTGCCCCCACAAGCCTCGAGAACCGCGGCGGCGTCGGGGTCATGGAGCAGGCCGAGCAGAAGATGCTCGAGCGTCAGGAACTCGTGGCGCTCCTCGGTCGCGCTCTGCAGCGCGAAGCCAAGGGCGATTCGAAGCGATTCGGACAGCATTACTCAGGCTCCATGGTGCACTGAAGGGGATGACCGGCGTCACGGGCGAGCGAGAGAACTTGCTCAACCCGAGTCTCCGCGATGTCGCGGGTATAGACCCCTGCCACCCCGATTCCCGATTTATGGATGTGAAGCATGATCCGGGACGCCGATGCAGGGCTCTGGTGAAACACCACCTGCAGCACGTAGACGACAAACTCCATGCTGGTGTAGTCGTCGTTGTGGATCAGGACCTTGTACTTCCGCGGCTTCTTTAGCCGCGTACGTTCTTGGACCTCACCTTCGGAGTCGCGCTTGCGACCTGGCATCGTTCTCCTCTTCGGGACGGGCACTTGCAACCGTCGACACCGACAGCCTACCCGTCCATTGCACCGAGGTCACCTGTGACAGATGGTGACGCTCATGGCCGCAGGGTCAGGTCCGCGGTGACCGATGCGTGGTCGCTGCAAGAGACGTCGCTCGTACGCGACTCACGGACTGCAAAGTCCTCGGATGCGTAGATGTAGTCAATGCGAAGGGGCACCCGTCCGGCAAAGCGAACCGTGGGGCCAAGGCCCTGCCCCCCCCGCTCCCAGGCATCGGTCATGTTGTCGCGCAGCGCGGCGTGAAGTTGCGCATCGCGCGTACTGTTGAAGTCACCGACGATGAGCGTGGCATCGCGCAGCGCATCGACCCTCTCGAGAACCGCCTTGGCCTGGCCGGCTTGGCCCCGGGTGACTTCCTCGCTCGCCTGAAACAGGTCAAACAAGCCACGAGCGCGGCCTCTACGAAGACCATCGACGCTGTCACGAACCCACTTCGGCTGAAAGCGGTACGGATGAAGGTGCACGCCGAGCAAGTTGACGACGCGGCCGTTCCTCTCGACCTCCGCGAACGAATAGAACCAGGCCTCGTCATCCACGAAGCGCTGCATCCAACCACGTCTGAACTGCCACTCGGAGTTGGTGCGCACGCACGTCGCGATGCCGCCAGCCGTCCGGCTTCCGCTGCCCGTGTAGTCTCCGTGAACGCAATGAAGTCCGAGCTCGGTGGAGAGCTTCTCGACGTCCTCGGCCGAGACCTCAAGAAGCGCGACCAGATCCGGCGATTCTTCGGCGATCGCCTGGGCCACACAGACCGCCGGGTCGAGCTCGGAGGGCCCGCCCCAGAGCCGTCGCACATTCCAGGTCATCACGCGTAGATCATCGCCGTCGACCACCTCGCCGCGGGACGCCCAGGACGGCCCCCACAAGGCGGCACCCAGGAGCACCACCACGGTCAGCAAGATGGGAGGCAGGCGCCGATCCGGCACGATCGCCCAGACCGAGAACGCCCACACGGCCGCCGCCAGCGTCAGGTACGGCAGGAAGGTAACGAGTACCGTCAGGTAGGCCGGCGGCGCCCGAAGCTGCCGCCCAGCGATCGCCACGCCGACCAAGCCGAGCACCACCGCCAACGATGCGATGTCGAGAGCACCACCCCAGCGACCGCCCGTCCTCGGAATGGGAGACACCGCCACGCGGTCACTCGGATCGCGCTGTTCCGGAAGCGGCTCGGGGGGTGGCGGTGGGAGCTCGAAGGGCTCGTCGGGGCTCATGCGAGAGAATGGTCCGGCTGCCCCGGAAGCGCAAGCGCCAGAGGCCTATTCAGGGTCGAGCGCCACCCACTTTCCATCGGGTGTCTGCAGTCGAAGACCGAGCTCGCTGTCTGCGCACAGGTGGGCGTGAGTCGGCGGAACCAGGGCTGCAATGCGAAAAAGCTCGGCGACATCGGCCTCATCGAGCTCCGACCCCTCAAGCGCCTCTCGCCAGGGTCGCTCCCCATCGAGCTTGGAGAGGAAGGTGAACAGCGACGCCGGGACCGAAGCCGAGTCATAGACGCTGTAGCCGTAGACGTGAATGCGGTCGCCCACCAGCCACTGCGACATCGAGGCCGCAAGCACATCGGGCAGCTTGGTGTCGAGCTGGGACCACGCCGCGAGCATGTCGTCGCGGAGTTGCTCCACAGCGGCATCCACAATCGCCTCGGCCGCGAGTCCATCGACCTGCTCAGCACACCACAGGTACCAGGCCGTCCAGGCGGTCGCCGAGGCGCCGTCCTCGGGGGGCGAGCCTTCTCGAATGGCCCACCGCGCGACGCGACCTTCAATCTCCCAAAGCGCGGCCTTGACCGTACGCCACAGCGCCGCTCCCCGCGGACCATCGTCGTGGGCGCAGAACCATGTACGACACACCGCGCCCCGGTCCGCCCACACCGTGCAGCTCATCGAGTCCGACAGGAAGGGGCAGCGCACGAAATTCGCCTGCCCAAAAGCCCCGTTCTTACGCCCTTCTGCATAGACCTGCGCCCAACCATCGGGTGGGACGATGCCCGTAGCGGTGACGCCGTCCCCGCTCTCGATCCGCTCGAGCAGACGACTTGCGCCCTCTCCTCCCTTGCGAAGCTGCCGCCCAACGAGGAAGTTTGCTAGCCGCGGATGGTAGGTGCAGCAGGCGACGCCAGGCGCGAAGGTACGCCGATTCGCGGGGTCATCATCGCTCGCGAACATGCGGCAATCTACGCATCCCGAACGGCCCTCTTCCGGCAGCGGCAACTCGACGAGCTCGGGCAATGCCCTGAGAAAGACCTCGGGCAAGTGGGCGATGGCAGAGTGAGTAATGACGCCTCCACCTGCAGTATACGGGCTCTCGACAGAAGGTTGGGCTACCGTGCGACGATGAAGCCCAACGAGCCGCTCACCGTACGAATCGAGACTCCGCGCGGGGGATTCATCAAGCGTCGAGCGGATGGGCGCATCGACTACATCTCGCCGCTGCCCTCGCCGTTCAACTACGGCTGCGTGCCTGGAGTGCTCGCTGGTGACGGCGACCCGCTCGACGCGGTGGTCCTGGGATCGCGGAAGGCAGCCGGTCGGCACGTCGAGACCCAGGCTTGGGCATGGATTGACTTCGAGGACGCGGGTCAGCCCGATCCAAAGGTCGTCTGCGGCTCGAGCGCACCCACACAGGCGGAGCGCGCGACCGTGGTCCGGTTCTTCCAGCTCTACGCAGTCCTCAAGGGGCTGCTGAATCGGGCGCGGGGGAAGCGGGGACCGACGGTGTCTCGGGGGTGGAAGGAGCTCTCTTCTTGGGAAACCGAAGCCGCTCAGGACGTACGCGGAAGCCGGACTGGGGCATAAAGACGGCAAAGCCGTTGATGGGCTTGGCACCGGAGTAGGCGTCGGCCAAGCCGTACTTCAGGCCCCGCCCGCCATCGAGGACTGCCGCGAACTCCTGGTTGGCGATCGCGGTCTCGATCGCGGCCTCGGCGTCCGGAAACGGCGTCCGCTTCTTGGTCACATCCCAGATCGAGATCAGGTGCGTTCCCGGCTCGCCGCCTGCTTGGTAGACCAACCACGGCGCGAAGGGCGAGAAGACCGGACCCTCGACCCCTCTGAGCGCGTCCACGACTCGCTCACCCGCCGCGACATCGGCAGCGGTGGGCAAGAACTTGTCGTCGTCCAGGCGCCAGTGTTGAAGGCCGAGCTGGGTGCCGAGGAGTACCGTCGGAAGGACCGCGACCCATCCGACGCGACTGCCCTCCCAACGTGCCGCTCCCCAGGCCGACCCGGCACAAACCACCCAGTAGAGCGGAATGAGCACGTTCACGAAGCCGCCGACGTGGGCGCGCATCAGCGCGGCACTGATCAAGGCGATTCCGCCAACGCCCGCACCGTAAATCCACCGCCAAGACGGATTGCGCCTGGCGACGACTGCCAGGGTGCCGAGGATACTCGCCGCAATCAGGGCATAGCCCACGCTCGAGACGCGATGCAAGAGCACACTACCCGTCGACGTGAGCGAGTGGTTCACGCCTCCGAGCACGAGCCCAATGACCCCCATGGCGGGAATCACCGCCGAGTGAGCGAGGACACGAGCGCGGTCGATGACAAAGACCGTCACCAAGAAGACCACCGCGGGAAGTGCGCGGATCAGCTCTCGTGGCGCGCCCGGAAAGCCGCGGTTCCGCACGAAGCCATGCGTCCCCGGCGTCTCGACGATGTAGCGAAGATAGTAGCCATTGGACTGCCACTCGAGCAGGCCGGTGATCGCGAGCGCCGGCACGGCTGAGAGGAGCCCGAAGCGAAGCGCATCCTTCCAGCCAAGGCGAGCCCAGAGCCCGAGCGCCATCGGGATTCCGAACAGTGCGAAGTTCTGCTTCACCGCAAACGCGCCGAAGAGAAGCAGCGCGCTCAGGTCACGAAGGCGTCGATCCTCGTCCAGACCAAGCACGACGGTCCACGCCACGAGTCCGATGGACACCCCGTCCGCGCGTACCAGGTCGAAAAAGGCTCCGACGACGTCATAGCAGCCGAGAAACGCGGCCCCAGCCAGCAGGCCGACCCAGGGCTTTTTGTGGTGGCGCCAGGTCATCCACGGCAGGGCGGAAGCGGCCGCGAGCGTACCCACGATCGAGAGTGCCCGGGCGGGGACATAGCCGAGGCCGAAGACCGGTGAAACCGCGGCCAGCAACCATGCGTAGCCGGCGGGGTAGATGTACGGAATCCACTCGGCACTCGGCTCGCCGTACAGGGTGTGCCCTTCGGTCACTCGCCACGCATGGGCCAACATACCGCCTTCCATCCACTCGAGATCGAAGGGGTAGAACAGCCTCGTCCACCAGATGATACCAAGCCGGTAGACCAGCCCAACGGCCATCAGGAGCGCGAGCCAGGAGACGATTCGACGAAGCCACATGGGCGCTCGCATAACGCGGCCCCAAGAGGATTCCCGCATGAAGGGGTTTCCTTCCGCACAGGCCGATGGGATGATTCTGCATGCGTCAGTGGTTCAAGCACTGACCCGGGATGCCCGTCACCATGTCGCGCTACTTCATTATCGCTCTCTCGCTGTCTCTGTGGCCCCAGTTCGCCGCAGCCAAGACCCTCTGCCCAGCTGACGCCACTGTCGCCGCCGATGCCGACGGCACGAATGAGCACTGCGTCGATGCCGAGGGTGGCCCGTACAACGGCGATGCCGTGGTCCTACACGCTGACGGCCACAAGATCGCCAAGGGTGCGCTCCTCGGAGGCTTCCCGCATGGGGTGTGGACCGAGTACCACAAGGACGGACTGAAGAAGTCTGAAGGCGAATACACGAATGGCCTGAAGCAAGGCAAGTGGACCTTTTGGTACGCGTCCGGGCACAAACAGCGCGAGGGCGAGTACAGAGACAACAAGTCGCACGGGCCATGGTCGGCGTGGAACGACGGCGGTAGCCTCTGGTCGCAAGGCGACTACTCGTTTGGCAGCCCACACGGCCCATGGATCTACTACCACGGCGACGGCACGACCGTTTCGTACCGTGGAGACTTCCTCAACGGCGCTCGCTACGGCCCGTGGGAGTTCTTCCACTCGAACGGCAGTCCGAAGCAAAAGGGAAGCTTCTCTGCGGGTCTGAAGAGCGGCAAGTGGACGAACTGGTACGACAACGGGAACAAGGAGTCCGAGGGCGCATACAGCTCGAGCCGCGAATCCGGTAGCTGGAGCTATTGGAACGAGGACGGTGCCCTGAACCGCACCACGGCCTACCGCGACGGCAAAAAGTCCGGCCCCGAGACGGTCTGGCACGACAACGGCAAGGTGAAGATGGAGGGCGCCTACCTCGACGGTAAGCGCCATGGTGCCTTCACCCTGTGGTTCGAGTCTGGCTCTGTGTCACTGAAATCGGAGTTCGAAGCTGGCGCTCGTGCCGGTCACTGGGTCGCCTACTACCCGAATGGCGAGAAGAAGTTCGAGGGCGACGTCATCGACGGCCGCGACAACGGCATGTGGAGCTACTGGTACGACGACGGAACCGTTCAGATGGTCGGCCGACGTATTGATGGCAAAGAAGAAGGCATCTGGAAGAGCTACCACCCCAACGGCCAGATCAAGACCGAGGCCTACTGGAGCAAGGGGCTGCAGGACGACGAGTGGACGCACTACACCGACGACGGCACGGTCGAAAAGACCGAGGTGTGGCGCCACGGAAGACTCGTCCCCTAGGCGCCACCTCGCTGCAGGAAGTGGCCGTCGCGCGCCGTAGACGATAGCTCGCGCCGATGCAGACCCGATGTCCCACCTGCTTTCGCGCCGAATCCATCGAAGATGGCGTCACTACGGTCACAGTCGAAGGCGGCCTCAGACGGTCCGCCGAGCCCGAAGGACTGGCAAGCTGGCGGATTGTGCGCCGCGCACTCGAAGGCGGCCCGGCGGTCGTGGGCCGTTGCTCGGTCTGTGCGCTCCCGCTCCACGGTGATGGCCCCGCCATCGCGTGGACCATCGCCCTGCCGAGCGGTGACCTCAAGATCGCAGACGGCAAGATCGCCGGCAAAGACGGAGCGGTGGCCATCGACGACGCCGAGGCGCTGATCGAAGCCGCCTTGGTGACGCCTCCGACGCTGGCCCGCACCCTCTACGAGGGCGCGATGTTCAGCTGGCTGATCGTGCCGTTCTTCATCTGGATCAGCGCTATGTTCTGCTTTGCGGGCTTTCTCTGCATCGGCGTGCCGCACGGCGCAGAGTTCATGCCCCGCTAGCCGAGCGCGGCAACGCCCTCGGCGACGACCGCGAACGCCGGCGGCCCCTCGACGGTCGCGTACCACTCGAGGGCAGGCTCCGGAAGCACGAGCGCTGCAGCGCGCCGCATCAGCCGCGGCACTGCCGCACGCCCTTCAGGGGAGTCCTCGGCGAGTACCAGCAGAGAGGCTTCTTGCTCCCCGCGGGATGCGATCAGACGCCAGATGCTCCGCTCGGCGTCGCCCAGAGCCGACAGCACCGGATCCTGACGACGCTCCCGCGACATGGCGCCGCGGACCGCCCTCTGGATCGACCAGCCGGCACCCGCCATCGTGGTGGCCGCTTCGAGCACGTGCGCCATGCCCGTACCACCGAAGCGTGTGGAGGTCGGGGCCTCGACAAGCAACGCTTTCGCGCCCTCGTGGCCCTCTGCGGCCAGACGCACCGCCATGCTCGTGCCTTCGGGAAGGCGAGCCTTTGCAGGAGCATGGGCATCGACCGCGCGAAGGAAGGCTAGCTGCGCATCGGGGCTCAGCTCCACACCGCGAAGCGCCACAAACGCGTGGTGGAGGCGTTCAAAGCCCTGAAGAGCGTGTGCCAGAGCGGCCTCGTCGAGCTCGGAAGCGGAGAACACGGCGAGCAGCTTCTCTTCGGAGCTCGGCCCCTGGGGCTCCAAGCGAGCGGACGCCTCTCCAGCGCTCGGCGAAGGCTTCGGCGACTCACTCTTCTCACGACGCTTGCGCTCAGGGCGCGGTGGCGGAGCCGTGGGAGCAGGAGCGGCCTCGGCCCATGCCGAGACGTCGAGCGTGTCAACAGCCGTCAGGCCCGCAGCAATCGCAGCGGCACGAAGCGGCTCATTGCCGGTTCCGGGTGCCACGAGCAACGCCGTCGGTGCGAGACCGTGAAGTCGCTCGGCCACAGGCTTGGCCTGCTCAGAGGGATAGGCCACCTCAGAGGGCGTCGCGAACGCGACCCGAGCCACGTCACCGCCCTTTCCGTACTGGAGCGTCCACACCTTGCGATCGTCGGGCTCGCCGCCACGGGCAAGCACACCGCGACGCAGACCGTCGAAGCGCGTGCCTTCCGGCAGGGCCCGGAACAGCTCAAGAGCGACCGCAAAGGGCCACTCGCCATAGGCCGCAACGACCACGGAGCCCTCACCGGAGAGCGCAGCAATGCGCTCCTGAACGGCCGCTCCCTGGCCTGCGAGCTCAGCGCGTGCGACCAGCCCCACCAACCAAGGGGCGGGCACATCCGCGCCCTCGACCGTCAGGTGGTGCTCGAGAGCCAGCAACGCCAGCTCACCGACGGTGTCAGGCGAGGCCTCGGCCGCCTCTTCGAGGAGGCGAATCCGCGCACGACGGCGCGTGGGAACCGGACTTCCAAGGAACTCACTGAGCGGCCCGGCCTCCTCGACCTCGACCTTCTTGGGCGGGCGCTCCTTCGAGCGCTCCTGCCGCTCCTGCCGCTCGGAACGCTCGGAACGCTCGGAACGCTCGGAACGCTCGGAACGCTCTCCCGCAACGCGAGCCTGGCGACGAAGCCAGCCCGAGAGCTTCTCGAGGCCGGCGTCGCGGTCCTCGGAGGGACCCGTGCGAATCTCGTTGAGCCAGACGAAGGCGCGGACGAGAGCGGCATCGGCACCCTTCTTTCCGCGCAGCAGCGAACGGGCACGGTCGAGATCACCGGCAGCCGCCGCCTCACGCGCAGGTGCGAGCGCGTCTGCAGCGGAGGCACCGCCAGACTCACGAGGCTTGCGCGCCTTTTTGCTCTTCGATCCCGAGCGAGGACCCACAACACCACCGCCTTCGCCGAGCGAGCGCGCAAAGGCCTGTGCCGCGCGCAACTCTGCGGCGGGTGCGGCGGGATGGGTCTGGCAGAGACTCACGAGTGAATGTGCTTCGCGCACAGCCGCATCGTGCTCGCCGAGCATCGCGTAGAGCCGCCCCATCGCCGAGGCCGCCTGGCGCATGGCCTGAATGTCCGTCAGGTTGCGGGCGCGCCAGCCACCGAGTTCTGCCAGTAGACGGCGGCGCGCGGTGTCGTCCTGCGCCTCTGAAAGCCGCTGGTCCCAGTTGGACAGAGAGCTGGTCATCCTCGAAACCTCCTGCGGATCCTGGCCCGCGAGTCCCACGGGGGTAACCTCTTCGCCACGCCACGCACCGTGTCACGGAGTTCCACGATGCCCTCGACTGAGCGACGCCCTGTACAACGCCACCCCTCCGGACGCCGCGAAGACGACGTCCTGGCGGTGGAGGAACCGCTCGAGATCCGTATCGAGGGCCAGTCCCTCGCCGTTACGATGCGTACGCCCGGTCACGATCTCGAGCTTGCCGCCGGCTTCATGCTCTCTGAGGGCATCATCGATGGGGCCGATGACCTCGACGCGCTCGCCGAGGTGAAGACCACCTCGGACTTCGGCGGAAACACCGTCGACTGCGTGCTCGCGGGCGGCGTCGCCGCCCATCGCGACGCCATCTCTCGAGCGACCCGCGATCTCTACGCGACCAGCAGTTGCGGGATCTGCGGAAAGGCTTCCATCGACCGCCTTCGCGTGCTCGCCGGGCCCATCACCACCCCCTTCACCTTCGACGATGCACTGATGCTGCAGCTCCCACCGCGCCTAGCCGCCGCCCAGGAGGCGTTTCAGACGACGGGGGGCCTTCACGCCGCCGCGCTCGTCCGCCCGGACGGCAGCATCGAGGTGCTCCGAGAGGACATTGGTCGCCACAATGCCGTGGACAAGGTGCTCGGCTGGAGGCTGCTGAGAGACGAGGTCCCTATCGACGACCGCCTGCTGCTCGTCAGCTCACGCGTCGGCTTCGAGATCGTCCAGAAGGCCCTGGTAGCGCGCATTCCGATGATCGCAGCGGTCGGAGCCGCCTCCACGCTCGCAGTCGACCTGGCGGCAGAGACGGGACTTTCCGTCGTCGGCTTTCTGCGCGACGGGCGCTTCAACCGCTACACCTGAACCAGGTGGCGGCTACACCTGACCCAGCCGGCTCGGTTATCCGGTGGCGATGCGCGCATTCATCACCGGTTGCGGATCCGGATTCGGACACCGCCTCGCTCGTCGCTTGCTCCAAGAAGGCTGGGAGGTCGTCGCCTCGGATCCCGAGCTGGAGGCGCTCTCTGACTTGGAGGGCGCCGAGAAGTACTGCCTCGACGTTCGTGATGCGGAGCAGGTCACGTCGGTTTGTGCAGCCGCAGCGGCCCGCCCCATCGACCTGCTCGTCAACAACGCGGGCTACGCGGTGTTCGGCACTCAGGAAGAGACGCCCATCAGTGCCGTCGCCGAGATGTTCGAGGTCAACGTCATCGGGCTGTCCCGGGTCACGCAGGCCCTGCTGCCGACCCTTCGTTCGTCTGGCGCCACCGTCGTGAACCTCTCGAGCGTCGCCGGCCGAACCGTCTTTCCTGAGAGCGGCTACTACGCAGCGAGCAAGTATGCCGTCGAGGCCCTCACCGAGGCGCTGTACCAAGAGACATCGAGCTTCGGCATGCGCGCCCGCCTGATCCAGCCGGGGTCGTTCGCGACGCGCTTTCTCGAGCGAGCGACGGACGCCAGCCTGCCCCGCGACCCCAGGTCTCCGTACGCCAGCCAGCAGCCGATCTGGGACACACGCAAGTTCACCATCCTCGAGCCTCCGCAGGACCCACAGCTGGTGGTCGAGGCGATTGTAGCGAGCCTAGACGACCCCCGCCCCTTCCTTCGAGTGCCCGTGGGTCCCGACGCCCTGCGGCTTCTTGGACTTCGCGACCGCCTCTCGCCGGACGCCTGGGTGCGGTTGGCGGGGCTACGCAACGGCTCACCGGACACGGTCGGCTTCGACTCGGACGCCTACACGCCCTCCGAGCTCGCTGCACTCGACGAACCCTGCGCGGCCCGGCTCGAGGCCAGTGCACATGCACTGACACAGGGCCATCTCGACCACTGGTCCGAGGACGAGCGCGATGGCCTCATCGCGGCGATCAACGCGGCAAGCTGAACCAGGCTGCGATACCCTTCCGCTGTGTTCTATTCCGATGAAGAACTCGAGCGCGTCCGCAAGAAGGAGCGCATCCGCCGGTGGCTGCGGCCCCTGACGGCACTGGCCGCTGTGCTGGCAGCCCTCATCATGGGCCTCGCGTGGCTGCTGACGACGCCCTCGGGTCTGGCGTTCCTTCTCGAGAAGGCCACGCAGGGTGCCCCGTTCGACGTGAGCCTGGGCTCGCTCGATCTCAACCCTGCCGAGCCCCAGGTCGAGACCGATCGCTGGCGATTGGTTCTCGAGGACCTCGCCATCACGCCCCACGACCCCGACCGGGCGTTGATCAAGGTCCAGCGTGCCGAGCTGGACGCACCGGGGCTGCGCGACATCCTGCAGATCGGCGAAGTCGACATCGGCCACGTCGTCATCGACGGCCTGACCATCACCACCGCCCGCCAGCGCCCGCCGCCAGAGTGGGAGGCCCGCAAGACCTTCATCCGAGCCATCCGCGCAAGCGAGCTCGAGGTCCACAGCGCCAGCTACCGCGCTGAGCCTGACGCGCCGCTCGACGTGGCAGCTATGAAGGGCATCGAGGCCCGGCTGCAGCGCGTCGTCTGGCAGCCCGGCAACCGCGAAATCAGCGGAACAGGCTCCCTGAAGGCGGCGAGTTTCCAGACGGGCACCCTCGTGCTCTCAGACCTCGATGTCTCCAGCCTTCACGTACGTCACAGCGACCTGCACTTCCAGGATGGCAGCTTCCAGTACGGCGGTGGAGCGGGAACCCTTGCTGGCGACGTGTTGCACTTCAACCGCAAGGCCGAGGCCACCTTCGAGGTCGGGCTGACCGGCGCACGCGCCGAGAAGATGTTCCAAGCGGCCACTGGGCGTCCGTCTCCGCTCATGGCCCAGGTCGACGGACACCTCACGGTTCACTCCGGCGGTGACTTGCCACGAGGCGGTGGCTGGATGTCCGCGCAGGTCCGGCTCACGGGTGGGATCTTCCCGCTCGACGAGGATGAGCGCCCAATCGTGCGAGACATCCTTCGGCTCGCGCCGTTCATGGAGCTCGACCGCGACAATCGGGTCATCCTCGGCGACATCAACGGAAGCCTTCGCTTCGGCCGAGGAAGCGTGTTGCTGCATCGCTTGGAGTACCAAGCCCCTCGCCGCATCTTGCTGTTGTGGGGAAATATGCAGTCCGACGGCGCCCAGATGGTGCTGCGCTCCGTTCCTCCTCGGGATGCCGATCGTCGGGGAGGGTTTGGCATCGTCGCCGCACGCATGGACGGCGAAGAGAAGTTCAAGTTCCGCATCGCGAAGAAGGCGGACTTGCTGCCGGAGCTCGCTGAGGGTGAGAGCCTGGGCGCGTCGCTGCGGCGCAGGATGAACGAAGCCCCGTAGCTAGTTGAGGCTGCCGACGAGCTCGGTGATCTGCTCGGGCCGACCGACCACGACGATGACATCCCCTTGCTCGATCTCGACGGAGGGGCCTGGCGCGGTGATCAACTCACCGGTCTTCTTCTTCACGGCAACGAGGATGACCCCGAAGCGTTCGCGGAAGCGAAGCGACCCGATACGACCGTGTGAATCCGGGTCATCGAGGATCTCGACGTCCTCCATCGAGAGCTCGCCGTAGGCACGGGCGAAGGCCAGCTGAAGGAAGTGGGCACTGTGCGGCCTGAGCAGCCGGTGAGCCATGTGGGTGCCGCCGATGCCGAAGGGAGACACCACACCGTCGGCGCCGGCCAATTGAGCCTTCCGGGCGGCTTCTTCTTCGTCGACGCGTGTGAGAATCGTGAGGCGACGCTCTGGCGAAGTGGCGAGCTGCCGCGCGGACAGCGTGACCAGAATGTTGACGGGGTTCGAGGCCGTTGCGACGGCGAGACCCGTGGCCCGTGAGATTCCCGCCATCTTGAGCACCGCGTCATGCGTGGCATCACCGTGGATGGCGGTGACCCCCAGGTCCTCGCAGTTCTCCACCCGAGAGGCTTCGGAGTCGATGACCACCACGCGCTGATTTGCGTGGACCAGATCCTGCGCGACCTCGCGGCCCAGCCGGCCGAAACCCACGATGATGAAGTGGTCGTACAGCTCTCGCATCAGCTTCTCCTGGGATCGCCGGCGCAGCTCTCGAGCGAGGCCACCCTCCGCGACAAATCGAGTGATGGTGCCCGCGCTGTAGGAGACCACGCCAAAGCCGGCGACGATGATCGTGAGCGTCAGGATGCGGCCCGCATCCGAGAGCGGATGGACCTCGCCAAAGCCGATGGTCGTCACCGTGATGAAGACCATCCAGAACGAGTCGAGGATGCTCCAGCCCTCGACCAGGTGGTACCCCACCGTACCGTAGATGAGCACCACAAGCACCGCGATCACAGAACCTCGGAGTTCGCGGAGAATCATCGGGTCAGTGCTCCAGGTTCCATGTTCGCACGGCCTTCAAGAAGCCAGAACCATACCGCCGAAAACGCGACGGACCCATGCCGTGCACACCCAGCATCCCCTTCTTGGTCGTGGGACGGAGCCGCGCCATGTCCTCGAGGGTCTTGTTCGGCGCCACGACGTAAGGCGGCACGTCGTCCCTTACAGCCGCCTGCCGTCGTACATCGCGCAGCATCGCGAGCAGCCCTCCCGGCACGTCGAGCGTTGCGTGAGGGGCCCGAGCGGCCGGCTTGCGCTTCACCTTGCCCGCATGGGGGAACACCATCTGGAAGTTGGGCGCTGAGCGGCGCAAGACCTCCCAGCTCAGGCCGTTGAGGGCCACTTCCTTGTAGGTGACTTCGCGTTGCTTGATGCGCCGGGTCTGGTAGCTCTGCTCGAGCGCCTTTGCCTCGACTAGAGCTTCAAGCACATCCGCCACCTGACCTGTGGTCCACCCGGCCAACACGCCGTGGGTTGAGAGCTTGTCGAAGCCGAACGCGAGGATCTTCCGATCCCGCGAGCCCGTCGCCGTCTTTGCGACCAGGTCATAGGAAAAGCCCTGCTGTCCGGCGTGGCGCTCCATGCGCGCTACCGTCGACAGCGCCTTAAGGACCACCGCTTCCTCATCGGGCGAGAGGGCGCGCGGGCCGGCCTTGAGCGGGGTTCCTTCACGGCAACGGTCGCAGGTTCCACACCGGTCGAAGGGAGGTGACTCCCCGAAGTACTCCACCACGTACCGACGCCGGCAATCCGCCGCGATGTAGCGCTCCATCTTGTCGAGCTTGCCGTACTCACGGTTGCGACGCTCGCGCATGCGGCGTTCATCGAGCTGGAGCTCGTCGTCGAGACGGAGCAGCTCCACCCCGCCCACCCGGTCCGGGGCCCGGTAGATCAGCGCGCCACGGTCTTCGAGGCCGCGGAACGCCGCCGTGAGCTGGTCGCGGTTCACGCCGAGGCTCGCGGCCCAGCCTTCGGGGTGCAGGTCGAGGGCGTCGCCGGCTTGATGGCCCGCTTCACGGAGCTTGGCGACGATCTTGCCGCGCAGTCCATCAAATCGGTCGGCGAGATTGCGAATGCGCACCCAAGCGGGCCGATCCGAAGGCGCGATGCGGCGAACCATGCCCTCGCGCTGGAGGATGTAGACGCACGCCGAGGCCGCACGGTCGCCGGCTTCGTCGGGAAGTGCCTCCGCCATCTGCTCGACGCTTGCGAACACCGGGTTCGAGCCCTGCCTCCGCAGCCAATTGTGAACGCGATGCACCCACTCCACGGGCGGATGGGCATTGTCGATGAAGAACTCGTGGATGCGGCGGTCGCCCGGTGCGCTCAGCAACACGGCCCGCGACATTCGCCCATCGCGACCGGCTCGGCCGATCTCTTGGTAGTAGGCCTCGACGGTGCCGGGCAGGTCGTAGTGGACGATGGTCCGGATGTCCCGCTTGTCGATGCCCATGCCAAAGGCATTGGTGGCTACGACGATCGGGATGCGGCCCCCCATGAAGTCGTCCTGGACACGCGTGCGCTCGTCTGGAGACAGGCCGGCGTGGTAGTAGCCGGCCCGCACACCGGCCTCGCGAAGCGCCTTGGTCGCCCGCTCCACGTTCTTCCGAGTCGAGCAGTACACCAACGAGGGACCGAGGCGGACGAGGTCAGGCAGCAGCCCGTCCTTGTGCGCCTTTCCATCGACATGCAGCGCCTCGAGGACGAGGTTGTCACGGTCGAAGCCCTGGATGAACCGACGAGAGTCGCCAATCCCGAGCGTCTTGACGATGTCGGCCTGGACTTCGGGCGTCGCCGTCGCGGTGAGAGCGACGGTCGGGACCTTGTTGAGCGCGTCCCGCACGCGGCCAAGACGCAGGTAGTCCGGCCGGAAGTCGTGCCCCCACTGGGACAGACAGTGGGCCTCGTCAATGGCGAGCAGCCGGATGTCGACGTGGCTCAGAAACTCGAGAAAGCCCGGCGAGAACCGCTCGGGAGCCACATAGAGCAGCTCGACCTGACCAGCGCGCACCGCCTCACTTCGCTCGCGATACTCCGATGACGACAGCGAACTGTTGAGAAAAGTAGCCCGTACACCCTTCTCGACGAGGCCATCGACCTGGTCCTTCATCAGCGCAATGAGCGGGCTGACGACGATGGTCGTGCCTCCACGGGCAACGGCAGGGACCTGGTAGCAGAGTGACTTTCCCGCTCCGGTGGGCATGACCACGAGGCCGTCGCGCCCAGCCGCGACATGCTCCACGATCTCGCGCTGGCCTGGCCTGAAGCCGGCAAAGCCAAATCGTTCTTGCAGGGTACTGTCGAGATCCATGCCGCCCCCTACTGTACCGAGCGCTCCCGGGCCACCGTGCGGTCGGCTGACGAACGCTTTACCCTGACTGGCAGTCCGGACGGGCATGGTCACCCCACTCAGCGGAGTCCCCATTGCGCCCCCTTCTTCTCGCCCTCACTCTCGCCGCCATCCCCGCCCAAGCCGGTCCTCGGGTGGTCGGCGGACAACGTGCGGATGCCGGCGAGTGGCCGGACGCCGTGGCCGTGAAGTTTCAGAACACATGGCAGTGCACGGGTACGCTGGTCGCTCCAAACGTGGTCTTCACTGCGGGGCACTGCAACCTCAATATCCAGAGCGTGCTCGTCGGGAGCATCGACTACAGCGATGGCAACCAGGGCGAAGAGATCCCCGTGATCGCCGCCTACGAGTCGCCGGACTCCTGGAACAACTACGACTTCGCCGTGCTTGTCCTCGAAAGGGATGCGGCCTCCCCGCCCCGGCCCGTCGCCACGAGCTGCGTCCTCGACAATCACCTCTATGAGGGCGCGCCCGTCGCGGTCGTTGGCTTCGGGTCGACCCGCCTGTCGGGCGCAGGAGGAAACACCAGGCTCATGGAGGCCTTCGTCGAGGTCGACGACCCGGACTGCAGCACGAGTGGCCGCGGCTGCAACGCCTCGGTGGCACCGGGTGGCGAAATCATCGCCGGCGGCGGCGGCGTGGACTCCTGCAACGGCGACAGTGGAGGCCCCCTCTACTTGGACACACCGGACGGCTACTTCCTCGTCGGCATCACTTCGAGAGCGGCGAGTCCCCTGAACACCAGCTGCGGGGACGGCGGCATCTATGTGCGGGCTGACGCGGTGATCGACTGGGCCGAGGAACAAACGGGCATCGCGATCGACCGGCCGGACTGCGACAACGTCTCGCCTCCTGCAAACCGTCCCCCGCGCCCCACCGCTCCAGGCATCGACGTCATGGTCGGCGAGAGCGGCACGACGACCATCGCCCCGAACGACAGTGATGCTGCCCAGACCCACACCTACGCCATCGACGCCATGCCCGCGCACGGCAGCGCGTCGGTGGACGTCAACGGCGTCGTCACCTACCAAGCCAACGACAGCTTCGTCGGTGGCTTGGCCTTCAGCGTGACCGTGACTGACAACGGCGACCCCGTCGAGAGCGGTACCGCCAGAATCAGCGTCAGCGTCGACGAAGAAGTCGTGCCCACCGACAGCGGAGACTCCGGAGACAGCGGTGTGATCGAGGAGGACAGCGGGGACTCCGACAGCGGCGAAGGGCCTAGCCTCCGCAACGCCGGCTGCAGCTGCAGCACACCCGCCCCTCTCGGGTCTGCCTCTTTGCTGGCACTTCTGCCCATCGCCCTGCTGCGCAGGCGCCGCAGCTAGAACGGGCTGACCTCGCAGACCACCCCATCGTCGTCGTCCTGTGCTTCTTGCTGCGACAGATCGATGGCGCACTGGTCCTGGATATCGGGGTCGGCACCCGCGAGTTCGGCGCGGAGCTGGTCGCACTCTGACGCGCTCACGTGGCAATCGCACATGTAGTCGACGTAGCGGTCGCAAGGCTCGCCAAGCTCGCAGGCCACTCCAAGGGCGAACAAGCTTGCGGCAAAAATCAGGCGCATGATGAATCCTCCAGGTCGAGCCTATCCGTACTGAAAGCCGTCGTCGTGCTAGAGAACAGCGGCGCAGGAGAAGCATGGAAGCCCCAGCCCTTGAAGTGCGCGGTCTGACGCGGTCCTTCGGCCGAATCGCCGCCATCACCGAACTCGACCTGACCGTGCAAGTCGGCGACGTGTACGGCTTTCTCGGACCCAACGGCGCCGGAAAGACCACAGCGATTCGCTGCATGCTCGGACTGATCCGCCGCGATGCCGGCACCGTCCGTCTGTTCGGCGAATCAGACATCACCCGCGCCCGCGCCAACGTTGGCGCCATCGTCGAAGTACCCGCCTTCCATGGATGGATGTCCGGCACCGACAACCTACGCCACGCTGCCGCATACGCCGGTATCCCATCGTCGAAGGTGGAGTCCGAGATCGCCCGCGTCCTCGACCGGGTCGGCCTGTCGCAGCGCGCCATCGACAACGCCGGAACGTACTCGCTGGGCATGAAGCAGCGCCTCGGCATCGCGCGTGCCCTCCTCGGGGGCCCTCGCCTGCTGATCCTCGACGAGCCCACCAACGGACTCGATCCGCGGGGCATGGCTGAGATGCGCGACCTGATTCGGAGCCTCGCCCGCAACGAGCAGATCACCATCCTGATCTCAAGCCACCTGCTCGCCGAAGTCCAGCAGGTCTGCAACCGGGTCGGAATCCTAAGCGCCGGACGCCTGCAGGCAGAAGGCGAGGTCCAGGCACTGCTCGAGCAGGGCCGCGTGGGAAGCCTGGTGGATGTATCGGCTGAAGACATGGCAAAGCTCGAAGCCATCGTCGAGGCCACAGAGGCCCTGAGCCGCGTCGGCGACGTGACCGCGGACCGCATCCGAATCCGAACCACCGGCACCATTCCCGAGTTGAACCGCACCCTGGTTGAAGGCGAGATTGACGTCACCGCCTTGGTGCCCGTCACCCGAAATCTCGAAGACGTGTTCTTGGAGGTGACGACATGAGCCCAGCGCATTTTCTTGCCATTCTCAAGGTCGAGACCCGGAAGCTGTTCCGGCATCCGTCGGGTCGCGTCGGACTCGTGCTCGCCATCGTCTTGGGACTCGCCGGTCCCCTCGCCATCCTCTGGTTTGGCTCGTCGTCTGCCGAGCTCAACGGCCAGCCCCTCTCCGAGAAGCTCACCTACGATGCTCCTGCCAGCATCCTTTGGTCGTTGACCATCCGCAATGTGAGCCACGTCATTCGACTGCTCGTGCTCGCGATGGGCGCCTTGGCGCTGGCGGGTGAGCTCAAAGCCCGCACCCTCCGAGAAGCGCTGCTCCGGCCCGTGCCGCGCTGGTCGATTCCGCTCAGCAAGTGGCTCGCGCTGTGCGTGTGGATCGCCGTCGCCAACGCCTTGACCTGGACGGTCTCTGCCCTGGGTGGCGCCATCCTCTTCGATGCCGGCGGGGAGTGGCAGAACGCCGCCGTCGCCATGGCACTCACGACCGCCGGAGACTTCACGATGGCGGCCCTGATCCTGCTGCTTGCGGCGGTGACCCGCTCGGTGGCCGCGAGCATCGTTCTCGCCATCGTGCTCTCTCTGATGAACTGGTTCAGTCGGGCCGTGCTCTACGTCGTGGAACAGATCGCCATTCAAGCTGGACAGGCCTCGCTGGCGGACATGACCGCACTCTCGCGCCCCTGGCTGCCGACCTACGCAATGGATGGGTGGACGGCCTACGTGTTCCCGATGATCGGTTTTGGCGAGAACTGGTGGCAGCCCTGGATCACCGCAGCCATCGTCAGCCTCGTCTGCATCGCTCTCACGAGCGCAAGGCTGCAGCGCCTCGACATTCAATGAGCCCGTGCTTTCGCCTGTAGGCGGGAGTACCCTGCTCTCCCCGGAGACCCGATGCAGCATCTCGACTTTCAGCAGCTCACAGAGGCCGAACGCATCGCGACGTACGGTGCATTCTTTGCGATGGCCGTGTCCGACGGGTCGCTTGACGATGAGGAGCTGATCCACATCTTCGAGTGCCTGGACCTCGAAGGCATGAGCGAGCAATCCGTGAAGACCGTTCGGTCCTACCTGATCGAGCCACCGGCCTTGCTCGAAGCCCTCGAGCCCCTCACAGAAAGCGACAACGACGTGCGCTATGGCGTGTTGGTCCACCTCATGGACGTGGCCCTCGCCGACTCGGTCTACGCACCGGGCGAGCGGAAGGCCATCTCCACCGCAGCCATACAACTGGGCGCAAACGAGGAACAAGTCGACGCCATCGAGGCGTTCATCCGGGAAGTGCGCGGCATCACGGAGGGTGAAGTCGACGAGAAGGAGGCCAAGGAGCGTCTTCAGGCCGCCCACAGCCGCCTCGACAAGGCCGGCGTACCCACCAAGTCCCTGCTGTTCTCGGGAAGTGTCGCCGCCCTCTCCGCCGGGGGCGTTGGCGCCGCTGTGATCGCGGGTCTCGGTGTGGCCCTGGTTCCTGGAATCGGCCTGGCCGTGGCATCGGGTACCGCCGCGTTCTTCGCGATGAACCTCGCGCTCGGCCGGCGCGGCAACGATCCGGAAGCGGCGGCGGACGTCGAGCGCGTCATTCACCACCTGCAGGCCGCGATTACCGAGACGCTGGAGCTTCTGGCTGAGGCTGAGGCCCACCGTGGCGGTACCCACAAAGAAGCGCAGGCGCGCGAAGAGCACGTTCGTCACTTGAACAAGCGCGTGAGTGGCATGCAGCGGCTGCTCGCGAAGAAGCGGCACGAACTGGCCTAGGCGAAGCGCCCACAGCGCAACGCCGAACCAAGATCGACCACCCTTTGCGAGCCCACAGCCTCGAATGGTCGGACCGCACCCCATGCACCCTCCTCGTACGAGGTGAGAGCAGAGAGCGTGCCAAGGCCGGATGGCCCCAGACGAGCGCTCCCCCGGCGAGAGCCAGCGAAGAACGGCGGAGAACGGCGGAGAATGGCGAAAAGCGTCAGGAAGTGCCGAACACGCCCCACAGCCCAATCGCCGTGAACAGAGCAGTGGTCGGAACCGCCAGCGCGAGCGCCTGCACCCCCGCCCTCGGCCTCGAGCGAATCCACCACAGACCCATCACCCAAGCGGGCAGCGGCGTCAGCAGCAGGCATGTGGCCAGCAGTCCGACGCGTTGCCGCGTGGACAGGCCAGGATCCGAGGCCAGCGTATGCCCCATGGCTCGGCGGGCCTTGTCCAGCTGTGCGCGGCCCGGCCGCAGGGTCTCGCCGGCGCGAATTCGCTCAGCGACGGCCTCCCGGCCCTTTCGGTCCAGGTTGTGCGCCGACAACAGCCAAGCGATGGGAAGGCCATCCCCAGTGGGTCTGTGACCACAGGCGGGACACGATGACGCGTAGTCCGACTTCTCCCCCCCACAGCGCACACAGACCGCGGCACTCACGCGGCGCCACCGGGAACGAGCACAACCTGTTCCAGTGTCGCGTCATTCCCCTCGGTCCGCCCATGGAGCCACTCGACGACTTCCCCCGCATCGCCCTGCAGCGCCCCAGGCGCCTCGACGATCAACACGTCAGGAGCGTCGAGGAACACGGCCTCGACCAGGCGAAGGGCCTCGTCCGCCGCAGGACCGAATTGCCGGGCACGCCTGAGCTCGTGACCGAAACACGGCAGCAGCGTGTCCCCAACTCGCACGAGGTGGAGCTGACCGAGCGAGAAAGGCTTGTCTCCTAGGGCCTCTGCGGCGCGTTGGTAGGCGTCGCGAACGTCACTGTCTGCCGAGAGACTGGCCTCGAGCATGCGCTCGGCGATGGCGCGACCATCGCGCTGCTGGACCCGCGAGAAGCGCTGGCCAAGCTGTCGAAGAAGACGAGGCGCCCACTTCGCCCGTTCCGGGCCTGCGGAGGGAAAACCGAGATCACCGACCTTAATCTCGAGCACCGCAATCGACGCCGTCGTGAGGTCCTTGGTGAAGAGCCAGCCGACCTTGATGGCGATGCGGGGGTTGTTGCCCAGCGCCGCTACCAGTCGAGGCTCACGCACAGCGAGCTCGCGGAGTTGCCCAAACAGCGGTGGGTCGGGTGCGACCTCGACCCAGACCGTGATCCGACGTGCGGCGTCTCCTGCGAGAAGCGCTCGAGCGCCCTCGCCGCCTTCCCAGCTCGCTTGAACCGGCAGTCCATCCTCGAGCACCAGCTCTACGGGACCCACGGCAATTCCGAGCGTGTTGAGCACGCCTTCGACCCGCGTGGCGTTCAGCCCCGCCGAGAAGAGATCGAGGGCATCGGCGACCGCCACACCACTTGGACCCGAATCGAGCTCCACGCGGCTCTCAAGCTCGGTCTTGACGAAGCCATCGGCATCTCGCAGACCTGCGACGCGAATTCCCGTGACAAGCACGCTCACCTCCAGGTGCTCGGGTATCCCCGGATGCCCCCGTGCGCCTCCGCTGCCATGCACACGCGCGAAAACCCTCGGCGTATAGTTCCCGCGGAGGCTGTATGGCAGATCGCATCGAGCTCATGAAGCTCGCTCTTGGGTACAAAGTCGCATCCGACATCATCGGAGCGGACGACGACATCGCGCCCGCCGAACGTGCCTTCCTCATGACGCACTTTCCATACAGGGACCTGCAGGAAGCCGGCTTCGTCTCCCCCTCCGGCGATCCAACCCCCCGGTTAGCGAAGTTCCTCGACGAGGCCATCATCGCGATTCCGACCGCGGTACCTCTGGCAGAGCGGCTGAAGCTGTTCGACACATTCGTCGACGCAGTAGCGGCGGATGGCGATCTCAATCCCGGCGAGGAGAAGGTCCTGCGCCAAGGGGCTACGATGCTCGGCCTCTCCGAGGCACAGGTCGACGCCCGACTCGACAGTCATCCGGCCGTAGGTCAGGTCGACCTCGGCGCTCCCGAATGATCCTGCTCGCGGCATGGATCGTCAGCGCTGCTGCCGCCGATGGCTTTGCGGGCCTCTCTTGGACCCCGCTCTCGCGGGCCGACCTCGTGTGGGTGGCAGACGATCGAACCACCGGTACGGGCGTTGGCGAATTCGATGGCACCACACGTCCTTCTCTACAGCCCTTCGGTGGAGCGTGGTTCGATCGCGTAGGCCTGGTCGCTTCGATCGGCGTGGCTCGCCTGACCGCTTCCACCACAGCCGATGGTGTCCGACGCCAGCGGCATTGGGGAGTGATTCGACCCGGAGTGGACCTGCGCGTAGCCCTGGTCGAACGAACGATCGCGAAGCCGATCCCGTGGGCCGTCGTGGGGGTCGCTGGCAGCGTTCCTTCAGCCCGAGACGTCTCCAATGGTTTCACGGACGCAGAACAAACCGAGGCCGACCGGGCCGCCCAAGCCGAGCGCGTACGCCTCGGAGGCATCGGAGCCCGGCTCGGTGCTGGACTCGACTACGCCCTCCTCCCACACCTGTCTCTGGGCGCGGAACTCTCACTCGAGTGGTACACGTCGACGCTCCGGACCGCAGATGCCGTGTCTGCGTCCACCTGGCTGGGATCTCGCGGATCGCTGTTGCTCACCTTCGACTGGGGCACGGATCCCTGAAGGCTACGATCGCCTGTAGGCCGCGTTCTCTGAACATCGAGAGCGCATCGAAAAGACTGCCGGTGCGGGGATGAATCGAGCCCCCTGCAACGCCACGTAGCAGCGGCGTTGACACCCCCCGAGGCTGAAGCTATTTGCCGCCCCCTCTCGAGGACTGCGTACCCCGCGTCTTCTTCCTTTTTCGGTGAGCCGATGACCGTCTTTCCCGAGCTGAGCCCATTCCCGTTCATCATGGCGATTCCTTTCGCCGTGACGATGATGGCGCTGCACTGGATTCTCTTCCAGCCTCTCCTCCAGTACTTGGATGAGCGCGCGAAGACGATTCAGGGTGCGCGTGACGAGGCGAACTCCCTCACCACGCAGATCGAAGACCGCCTGCACGACGTCGAACAGCGCCTCAAGGCCGCTCGTTCCGACGCCGCAGCCGTCCGCAAAGAAGCCCGTGACCGCGCCACCAGCGCAGCCGACGAGATTCTTGGCGAGGCCCGCAGCGCTGCGGAGGCCACGGTCTCTGCGGCAACGGCCCAGATTGCCGAGCAGCACGAAGCGGCGTCCAAGACGCTCGCCGAGTCGACTGAGTCGCTCTCTGCCGAAATCGTCACCTCCGTCCTCGGCCGCGCGGTCGCGTAGGAGAGACGCATGTACAGCAAGATTCTCGGAACCCTACTCCTCGCATCGGCGCTCTCTGCGCCGGCATTCGCTGAGGAACCCGCGCACGGCGCACCGGCGGATGCACACGCTCCGGCGGACGACGCGCACGCTGCTCCGGCAGACGACGCGCACGCACCGGCCGATGCTCACGCAGACGACGCGCACGCTCCGGCGGACGACGCGCACGCTCCGGCAGACGACGCGCACGCTCCGGCGGACGACGCTCACGCTGCTGACCCGCATGCCCCGGCAGACGCCCACGGTGCTGACGCTGGCCACGGCGCCGACGCCGACCACGGCGATGCCCACGGCGACGAGGGCGGCCACGGCGGCGGTCATCACTCGGTGGATTACACCGGTGACCACGACCACGACGGCACGGCCAACTGGCTCGACTCGGACAACGAGGAAGCCTACTCCTTCAAGCGCCTCGCCTTCCACGCCTTCAACCTCGCCCTGCTCATCGGACTCATCGTCTGGGGAGCCGGTGGTGCTGTGAAGAACGGACTCGCCCAGCGCTCTGCGTCGATTCGCAAGGAGCTGACCGACACCGCGCGCGAGCGCGACGAGGCACGGCAGAAGTTCGAAGAGCTCGGCACGCGCCTTCAGGCCTTCGAGGCCGAGGTTGCCGACATGCGCACCAACGCCGAGGCCCAGGCCAAGGCCGAGGAAGAGGCACTCGTCAAGCGCGCCCACGAAGAGGCGACCCGCATCGGCGAGACCGCACAGCGCAACATCCGCGACGAAACGGTCCGGGCCAAGGTGGCGCTCCGCAAGGAAGCCGTGGCCCTCGCTGTCAAGCTGGCAGAGCAGACCCTGAAGGGTGCCATCAAGGACGACGACCAGACGCGCCTCGCGGCGCAGTTCCTCCAGTCCATCGACGGAGAGGTGGCCAATGGCTAATCTCGCAACCGCACGCCGCTGGGCACAGGCCTTCCTCGATCTCGCCGCTGAAGAGGGCAAGATCGACGCGATGGGCGCCGAGCTCGCATCTGCGTGGAGCCTGTTCGAAGGCGACGCCACGAATGCGCTATCCAACCCTGTCTTCACGCAGGACGAGCGCCGCAAGGCCCTCGATGCGCTCATCGCCAAGGGCAAGATCTCTGGCCTGACCGCAAACCTTCTGCGCCTCATGCTCGAGAAGGGCCGCTTCGGTCTTCTCGGAGACGTGGCTGCCGTGTACCGCGAGAACGCGGACGAGCGCGCAGGCCGCGTTCGGGTGGTCGTCGAGACCGCTTTCCCCCTTACCCCACAGCTCGAAGGCGAGATTCGCTCTTCCCTCGAGAAGGTGACCGGACGCAGCGTCGTCCTCGAGCCTCTTGTGGACCCTTCCCTTATCGGTGGGCTCGTCGCTCGCGTCGGTAGCAAAGTCTACGACGCGTCCGTTCGCACCCGCCTTCGTGACCTTTCGCATCGACTCACCTCCAGCCAGGTCCCCGCCGAGGCCTGATCCAACGCGGCTTGGCCCTTCGCCAAGCCTGTGAGGAGCTTTCTATGGACATCCGTGCTGACGAAATCAGCCAGATCCTCAAGCAGCAGATCAAGGACTACGAGTCCCGCGTCTCGGTCGCAGAGACCGGCACCATCCTCTCGGTCGGTGACGGCATTGCCCGCATCTACGGACTCGAGAACGCCCTCGCAGGAGAGCTCCTCGAGTTCCCCGGCGGCATCAAGGGCATGGTTTTGAACCTCGAAGAGGACAACGTGGGTGCCGCCCTGTTCGGCGCCGACACCCACATCCGCGAAGGCGACGAGGTCAAGCGGACCGGCAAGATCGTCGAGGTCAAGGTTGGCGAAGCCCTCATGGGCCGCGTCGTCGACGCCCTCGGCAACCCGATTGACGGCCTTGGCGCCATCGACTCGGACATCTACTCGAAGATTGAGACCAAGGCGCCTGGCATCATGCCGCGCAAGTCCGTCCACGAGCCGATGCAGACCGGTATCAAGGCCATCGACTCGATGACCCCCGTTGGCCGCGGCCAGCGCGAGCTCATCATCGGTGACCGCCAGACCGGCAAGACCGCTGTCGCCATCGACACGATCATCGCCCAGAAGGTCTTCAAGGACGACCCGAAGCAGAAGGTCTTCTGCTTCTACGTCGCCATCGGCCAGAAGCAGTCGACCGTCGCCCAGGTCACCGAGACGCTCCGTCAGTACGGCGCCCTCGAGTACACCTGCATCGTCTCCGCCCCTGCCGCGTCGCCCGCGCCGCTGCAGTTCCTCGCGCCCTACACCGGCTGCGCGATGGCCGAGTACTTCCGCGACAACGGACAGCACGCGCTGATCATCTACGATGACCTCTCCAAGCAGGCCGTCGCCTACCGTCAGCTCTCGCTGCTTCTTCGCCGTCCGCCTGGACGCGAGGCCTACCCCGGCGACGTCTTCTACGTGCACAGCCGCCTGCTCGAGCGCTCGGCCAAGATGTCCGACGCGAACGGTGGTGGCTCGCTCACCGCTCTGCCGATCATCGAGACGCAGGGTGGCGACGTGTCCGCATACGTCCCGACCAACGTGATCTCGATCACCGACGGCCAGATCTACCTCGAGTCCGACCTGTTCAACGCGGGTCAGCGTCCCGCTGTCAACGTTGGCCTCTCGGTCTCCCGGGTGGGTGGCGCCGCCCAGATCAAGGCCATGAAGGAAGAGGCGGGCCCGCTCCGTCTGCAGCTCGCCCAGTACCGCGAGCTCGCTGCCTTCTCGCAGTTTGCTTCGGACCTCGATGAGGCCACGCAGCAGCAGCTTCGCCGCGGCGAGCGCATGACGGAGCTGCTCAAGCAGTCCCAGTACGCTCCCCTCCCGGCCGAGCAGCAGGTCATCCAGCTGGTTGCTGGCAACATGGGTGCCCTCGACAGCTTGGACCTCGGCGACGTCAGTCGCTTCGCCTCTGAGCTTCTCGAGCACTTCATCGCCAACGAGAACGACCTGCTGGTCGAGATCGTGACCCGCGGCTCCCTCAAGAAGGAAGGCCTGCGCGGTCGTGTCGTCGACGCCATCAACTCGTTCAAGTCCACCTGGTCCTGATTCGAAGCCTGCCTCGAAGGAGGGCTAGATGCCCAACTTGAAGGAAATCAAGCGCCGGATCGACTCGGTCAAGAACACGAAGAAGATCACCTCGGCGATGAAGCTCGTCGCCGGTGCGAAGCTTCGCCGTGCGACCGAAGCGGCCACGAGCGCGCGTCCTTACCAGGACCGCCTCTCCAGTGTGCTTGCACGTGTCGGCGCCCTCGCCGAGGGATCGGAAGAGCCCCTTCTCCAGTCGCGAGAAGAGGTCAGCCGCGTCCTAATCGTGGTGCTCACGACCGACCGCGGACTGTGCGGTGGCTTCAACAACAACATGTTGCGCAAGTCACTGTACTGGCTCGAAGAGAAGGACGAGGCCGGCGTCGAAGTCGAGATTCGCACCTTCGGAAAGAAGGGCCGCGGTTTCTACCAGAGCGCCAAGAAGCCCGTGGCCGAGTCCACCGTCGACATCGGCAAGACCCCTCGCGAGGAGCTGGTTCGCCCGCTCTCGCACATGATGGTGTCTGGCTTCATCAGCGGTGAGTACGACGAAGTCTACGTGGTCTACAACGAGTTCGTGAACGCGATTACTCAGGTGCCGACCTTCAAGCGTGTGCTGCCCATCGCGATGGACACCGCCGAAGAAGCCGCTGGCGGCGACTTCGACTTCGAGCCCGGACCCGATGCAGTGCTCACGGCGCTGCTGCCCCTCTACTTGCGCACCGTCGTCTTGCAGGCCTTCCTCGAGACGGATGCCGGCGAGCACGCCGCGCGCATGACCGCGATGGACAACGCAACGTCCAACGCCAATGACCTTATGAACGACCTGACGCTGATCTACAACAGAGCACGCCAGGCCGCGATTACTACCGAAATTACCGAGATTGTGTCGGGCGCTGAAGCGCTCAACTGACCCTGGAGTCCACCATGGCCGAGAACACCGGAAAAGTCACCCAGGTGATGGGACCCGTCGTCGACGTGCGCTTCCCCGCCGGGCAGCTCCCCGACATCCTGACCGCCCTCAAGGTCACCAACCCCGCGATTGACGACAACGAGGACAACCTCACGCTCGAGATCGCCGCTCACCTCGGTGAGAACACGGTTCGCACCATCGCCATGGAGGCCACCGACGGCCTTCGTCGCGGCATGGAAGTCCGCAGCACTGGCAACGCCATCATGATGCCCGTCGGACCCCAGGTCCTCGGTCGCATCCTGAACGTCATCGGCGAGCCCGTGGACGAGCTGGGTCCGATTGGCGAACTCAAGCGCATGCCCATCCACCGCGAGCCCCCCGCCTTCGTCGAGCAGTCGACCTCGGTCGAGATGTTCGAGACGGGCATCAAGGTCATCGACCTTCTCGCGCCCTACGCTCGTGGCGGAAAGATCGGCCTGTTCGGCGGCGCCGGCGTCGGCAAGACCGTCCTCATCATGGAGCTGATCAACAACGTGGCCCTCGGCCACGGTGGTTACTCCGTCTTCGCCGGTGTCGGTGAGCGTACCCGTGAGGGCAACGACCTCTGGCACGAGATGGAAGAGTCGGGAGTTATCTTCCCCGGCGATTCCGAGAAGTCCAAGGCCGCCTTGATTTACGGCCAGATGAACGAGCCCCCGGGAGCCCGTGCCCGCGTCGCACTCTCCGCGCTGACCTGCGCCGAGTACTTCCGCGACGAAGAAGGCCAGGACGTGCTCCTGTTCGTCGACAACATCTTCCGCTTCACCCAGGCCGGTTCCGAGATTTCGGCTCTTCTCGGCCGTATCCCCAGCGCTGTCGGCTACCAGCCGACTCTCGCCACGGACATGGGTGCTCTGCAGGAGCGCATCACCACCACGCAGAAGGGATCCATCACCTCTGTGCAGGCTGTGTACGTCCCCGCTGACGACCTCACCGACCCCGCGCCGGCCACGACCTTTGCCCACCTCGACGCCACGACCGTGCTCTCGCGCTCGATCGCCGAGCTCGGCATCTACCCGGCCGTGGACCCGCTCGACTCGAGCAGCCGTATCCTGGACCCCCGCGTCATCGGTGACGAGCACTACGGCATCGCGATGCAGGTCCAGCAGGTGCTCCAGAAGTACAAGGAGCTCCAGGACATCATCAAGATCCTCGGAATGGACGAGCTCTCGGACGAAGACAAGGTCCTCGTCGAGCGCGCCCGCAAGATCCAGAAGTTCCTGTCCCAGCCCTTCTTCGTGGCCGAGATCTTCACCGGCTCGCCCGGTGTGCTCGTCTCGAAGGCGGACACGGTCACCGGCTTCAAGGAGATCCTCGAGGGCAAGCACGACGACCTTCCCGAGAACGCCTTCTATCTGGTCGGCAACATCGCTTCGGCCCGCGAGAAGGCCGAGCAGATGGCCAAGGGCGACGCTTAAGTCGTTCGCCTTAGGAGGCACTGATGGCACTTCACGTCGATATCGTCACGCCCTCGAAGCTCGCCTGGTCAGGTGAAGCTGAAGAGGTGGCTGTGCCCGGCTTCCTCGGTGAGTTCCAGGTTCTGTCGGGGCATGAGGACTACCTCTCGCTCACGACAGGTGGCCTGCTCGTCGTCACCGAGGCCAACGGCACCAAGACCAGCTTTGTGGTCGGTCGCGGATTCGCCGAGGCCGGTATGGACCGCCTGACCGTGCTCGTGGACTCGTGCCTGGACGCCAGCGGCGTCGACAAGGCCGAGGCCCAGAAGGAGTACGAGGCAGCCGAGACGGCGCTCGTGAACGCGAACTTCGGTGAGGCCAGCTGGGCCGCTGCCGAAGAGGCGCGCGAGATTGCACAGGCCAAGCTCCGCGCGTAAGCACACGAGCAACAGGCCTGAGAGCCCCCGCCGCAGTAGTGCGGTGGGGGCTTTGTGCATTCTGGACGGGCGAACCCCTTCGACTAGGAGCCCGGCTCCACCCGAAGGGACGCGAGCCACAAGCCGAGGATACGCTCGCCGCTGCCGCGACCGAGCTGCTTCATCGACGCCGCCTCTTCGACCACAAAGCTGAGGTCGAGGTCGCTGGCTTCATGACGGTCAGGAAGGGTCAGGGTGTACTCGCGCTGTGGCTCGGCCACGTTCAGCTCCGTGAGAAAGAGGCCGCCTGCGTAGACCCGGACTCTCTGCCCTTGGCCGCGACTCATCGCGCGCGCTGCGAGCACAATGCGCGTGGATCCACTGCCCAACAATTCGCCGGGTAACCGAAGCTTCTGAACGAGCCCACTCCCCCACACACCACTGCCTTCGGCGTGGTGCCACCCCTCACCCAAGAAGGGCACCCCCCGACTTCCACGGCTGAAGGAGATGGGGTCTCCGGGCTCGGGCTCGGTGGGAACAAAACACCCGTGCTCGCGCAACGGCTCGAGCGTAGCGACGCCGAACTCGGTGAGTGAGGCCACTACGGGAATGGGGTCCGGTGCACCCGTGAGGAGGTCCGAGAGGTCCACCTGCTCATCCTCCCTAGAGCTGATCACCATGTCGCACATCGGGTCGAAGGCCAGGCCAGCGACGCGGGCGGCGCGCTGCTGCTCATCAAGCACCAAATCGATGAACTCGACGTGCTGGTCGGGCTGGAGGACAAGAAGGGGCCGGACAAAGCGATGGGTGGCATAGACACGCCGACGCTCGCAGTCCTGGGTCTGGAGTTGATGCCATGTCAGCCCCACCTCGCGCGCTCCGGCGTCCCTCTTGCCAACAGCGCCATGCGCGCAGAAGGCTTCTGCAGCAGCGGCGTGGCGCTCACGAGCCACTTTCTGTTGAGCTCGGTCCAGCTGCTGAACCTGCACCGCACCCGCGACAAGCCACAGCGACGAGGCGGCCAGCCCGACACGCCGCAAAGGCACAGACGCCGGCGCGATGGCGACGACCAACAGAACAGCGCTCGCCCACACCCCAGGACGGAGCTCGGGCCAGAACGTCGAGTCGACGGCCAAGATGGAGCCAAATGAGACCGCCCAGAGGGCTCCGAGAGCCCAGGGCAGCGTCTGTCGCTGTCGCTCCTCCGGCACCCCGTGGACCGCGTACAGCGACATCAGCACGGGAAATGCTGTCAGAATCAGGGGCAGCTGGTAGCGGATGTTGCGCGCCTCCTGCCAGTGGAGACTCGTCCAAGGGGTCCGCAGGTAGATGAACTCCGAGAGCGCCGCAGCCACCACGAAGTAGCCGAGGACCCGCCATCGGGCGACGTTGCGGTCGCCCTTCAACCAGGTCGCCACCGCCACGGGGAGACCAAAGAAGGGCACGGGCCAGAGGGGGCCGAGGCGGAATGCGAGCTGCCCCGGTGCCGCCGCCAACGTGCCCCAGAAGTCGCCCTTCAGATCGGCACCGAGCGTCTTGATCGCCATGGCGTCGGCGCTGGCTCCCGTGAAGATCTCCACGCCAAAAATCGTCAGGCCGAGCGGCGGCAGCGGTGAGTTGAACAGCACCCACGCCCGGAAGGGCCAGATGCCACCGCAGCCGATGAACAGTAGAACGCCAGCAGCTAGCGCCACGCCGGGCCTCTTCCCCAGCTCCAGCTTCGGCCGAAACCAAAACACGAATGGCACCAGGGCGGCCACTCCGAGCACCAGCAAGATGAGCCCGAAGGACTTCGCGCCAAAGGCCAGCCCCGCTGCGACGCTGATCTGAAGCAGCCGGACCGGCGTCAGCTTCAACTCCACCAGGACGGGCGCCAACGCCGCAAACGTCGCCGCAACGGTCGCGGAGTGCCAGAGATCGGCGGAAGGAAGAAGCGACGTCGCGACCGTCGGTACGCAGCTGAACGCTACGAAGGCAGGCGTGAACCAGGTGAGCCCGCTCACGCCGCTAGCGGTCCGGAAGGTCGCCACCCCAGCGGCAAAGGCGAGTAGCCATGGCAGGACATTCATCCAGTCGAGGATGAGGAGACTGTCGGTCATCGCCAGCAGAAAGCCGCCGTGTAGAGGTCCAGACACCGGGAGAATGTGCTCGGTCGGTGAGGTCGTCCAGAAGGTCTGGCCAAGGCTGAAGTTCACGGCGTTGGGCGCGTGGTAGTAGGTCGCGTCGACGCCCTGTACGACGTCGTCCTGCAGTCCGATTCGAAGCCAGTTGAGCACCATGCCCACCCCAACCACCAACCCGGGAATGGCGATGACAGGTACTTCTGCCACTGGCTCAGGGTCCGGCACAAGCTTGTGCGCCGCCCACACCGACGCTGCCCCGCAGAGCAGCGAAGTGAGGGTCATCGAGACGAGGCCCAAGCCAGTGGTCGCCACCAGGAAGTGAAGACAGAAGTGGTGGCCTCCAACCGCCATCAGCACGGCTCCGAAGAAACGACCATCGGCATGGCGCTCTGGCGAGAGTCGAGCACCTGCGTAGGCGCTGGCGCCCAGCTGCAGGAGGAATGCGAACGCCGCGATCAACTCAAGCACTTCGGCTCCAACGGGAGAGGCGTCTGGCCGACCTCGGTTGCATCATTCCAAGTACCCCAACGCCCTCAAGGTCTCTTCGAGGTCGTCTGACATCTCGACCGACTCGGTCTCGTGCCCTGCGCGCCCACGCTTTGCGGCAATCTCGGCGAGAATCTCGGCGAATGTGTCTTCAGCGGAAGGCTTGAGATTCGTGGTCTCGCCACGGTCCGAAGCCGTGTTGAACAGGGCCTGCTCGCCTGCCAGGGTCCCGCGAGCCACCGTCATGTCGATGGCCTTGAGATCACCCGTGGCCATCGCGTCGCCGTCTCGTCGGTCGAGAACGACGGACGCATGGGCATCCCGGAGCGGGCTGCCGGAGAGACCCGCGAGGTCCACCCCATCGCGTTCATCCACAGCCACTCCTGCTGCCGCCAGCGCGGTCGGGAAGAGGTCGATCAGCTGTGCGCGGGACGCTTCCCGGCCGGTCCGTCCATCGGGGAAACGAACGATGAGCGGGACATCGAGCACCTCGGTGTGCAGCGTCTGACCGTGCTCCCAGCCACCGTGCTCGAGAAACTCCTCACCATGATCGGAAGTGACGATCACCAGCGCGTCCTCGAGCTGCCCCAGCTGCTCTAGTGCATCGAGTAGTACGCCCACCTGCGCATCGGTGTAGGCGATCTCGGCATCGTAGAGTGCCAACGCCATCTCCGCATCGCGGGCCGTCGCGGGCACCGCACCCTTGGCCCGGGCCTGCACCCAGTCATTGGTGCCCACATCGCCGAGCGGAACATCGGCGGCGAACAGCGACCGGTAGGGCTCGGGCGGCTGGTAGGGCGCATGAGGGTCCGTGAGGTGAACAGAGAGGAAGAACGGGTCCTCGTCCTCCCCTCGGTCCCGCGCCCATGACATCACGTCCACCACCACGACCTCTGCGGGCCGATGAAACGTCGGCGAGTCGCGTCTCTCGCCGTAGTAGTGAAAAGAGGACACGCCACGGGCGAAGCCAAAAGACTCCCCGACGTTGCCATTCGTCACGAAGGAGGCCGTGTCATACCCGACCGTCTGGAAGGCCTCTGGAAGCGTGACCACGCCAGCCGGCAGTGCGTCTGCTCGACCGACCGCACCGTGCCGCCTCGGGAGAAGCCCTGTCCAGATGGAGGCGATGGAAGCGCGCGTCCAAGGGGAGTTGGCCCAGGCTCGTTCGTAGACAACCGCATGCTCGGCAAAGTCGGCCAGCCGGGGGGTGGTCGGCTTGGCGTAGCCGTACACCGACAGGTGGTCCGCACGAACGGTATCCAGCAGGATGAGGACCACATTCGGGCGCTTCTCGGCCACCCGCCTCGCGTTCACCAGCCGCATTCCATGGACGATGCCGTTTGCTGCGGGGCCCTCGTGGGGCAGCACCAGGGAGAGCGAGAGCCGGTAGGTTTGCCACCCTTCCCCATCGATGCCCAGATCCACAACGCCACCCTCTCGCGGTAGCACTTGTCGACCGACAACGCCCCGCATGGGGTCTTCAACCACGATCTCGAGAGTCCCGCCCGGCGGCCCCTCCCAGCGGTCAAACGCCACAGAGGCCCCTCCCTGAAGATCAACCGGCGTGGCCTGGGAGTGGCCTGCGTCGACCGCAAAGAGGTCCGTCGTGCTCTCCGTTCGCTCGGCAATCCGCACACTCGACCAGGCTACCCCCAGCTCGCGGGGGTCCGAGCCAATCAGCGGCGTTCGAACCCACTCGCTTCGGAGCGCGACCTGATCCGGCCCGTCGCGCCAGAGAGAACCCTCGACGCTCCAGCTCTGTGTGGACCAGGATGTACCAAAGGTCTGGACGCCAGCAGACACGCCGTTCACGAGCAGCTCGACCGACTGGCCAACAGCGGCCTCGTCCAGCAAGGACCTGCCGTTCGCGAGAACGACCGCGGCCTGGCCAGCTTCAATGTCGACCTCAAGGGTCGCATCGGGCGCGACGCTCCAAACGAAGCTACGCCCATCCCCTCGTTCATCGAGGGCCCAGCCGGACCGCAGCTGGGGTCGCGCCGACGGGTCGCCGATGTCGACGTGACCAAGCGGCTCAGGGCCGCGAGCCGTCCACTCGATATAGTCCCAGGCCACTGCGATCGGGCGCTTATCTCCAGGCTCCCGATGTGTCGCGTAGCCAAACTCCACCACGTTGCCGTCCGCCGAGAGAAGCCCGTCCGGCACTGCTACCTCGACGGTCTGCCATTCGGTGCCCACCTCCACGGCGGGCAGTGCGGTCCCATTCACCGACACGACGATGCGTTGTCCTCGCATCTGCGGGTCGGGCCAGGCGGCGCACCGAAGCGACAACGTCGCACCGCTCGTGAACGGCACCGTCGCCTTGAGAGACGACTTCTCGCCAATCCCCCAAACGAAGTCTCGGCCCTGCGCGACCTCGTCGGTGGACCATCCCTCGACGAAGAGCGCACGCGTCTCGGCGAGACCAATATCCTGACGCAGAACAAGACCCACTGGCGATACCGAACCCAGGAGCTCGCCGACGCTCACTTCGGTCGACTCTGGGACCACAGGCGCAGGGGAGCTGGGTCCGCACCCCGAGAGAACGAGGCCAAGACAGGTCGCCGGTCCCCTAGTCATTCGAAGCCTCGAGCTGGAGCACGCGCACACCGTCTTCGACGGCGGTCAACGTCATCTCGGCACACGCCGCACCGATGGTCAGTCGAGGCCGGTCGAGGACCAGTCGCTCCCCTTCCTGGGAGATGCAGGTTCCGGTGACGCTTCCCTCGGCTGTGAGGGTCCAGTCTCCCTGCATCGGTGTCTTCCAGACCAGTGTCTGCCCCGCGGACAGGGACCACCCACCACTCTCGTAGATCGGCCGACTTAGCAGGGCGACTCGAATGCGATCGACCGCGACACCCAGTTCGCGCGCGTCGTTGCCGACACCGAGAGCCTCGGGACTACCGGAGGGCGAGGGGACGAGGACCAATTGGTTGTCACCGGCCCTGACTTCGGAAGCATCGAAGCGCAGCCGGTAGACGCCCCACCCGTCCTCGAGAGGCAGTTCACGGGCATCGCCATCATTCAGGCGCACTCCCAGGACGGCTGGATCAGCCCCCTCCCAGCGAAAGGGACGCACGCGCAAGTCGAGCTCGAGGGCCCCGCCAGCCGCGGACAAGGTCGTGGTGGCTTCTTTCTCTACCGTCCAGACCCAGCTCTCGACCTCGTTCCCCTCGTTGGCGCCCCATCCCGTGCCGAGCTCGTCCCGAGCCGCCGCAGACCCGATGTCGAGCGCCACGGTTCGATCCACAATCCGCCCCGCGCCAGCAGGCACGACCTCGAGCCAGTCCACGGCCACCGCCAGCGACCTCTCGTCCCCGGCGAGACGAAAAGACTGCTCCGCAACAAACTCGAGCACGCCGTCTTCACGTCCCGCGACGTCGAACTCAAGGACTTCCCAGCGCTCCCCGACCGCAGTGGGCGTTCCTCCTGAGAGCGCGAGCTTCTGCCCGGGGCCCGCAGCGCGGACGCGCATGCGAACCACCGCTGTCTCAGCGAGAGGCGCGGGAAGCTGAATTGCTCCAGGTCCCTCATCCAGCCAGACAAATCCAAATCCGGCAGGGTCCCATTCCGCCCCCTGCCATCCCCCCGACATCTCAAGAGGAAGGTTGGCCAACTCGACATCGATGCGTGTGCCGGCCACCCCGGGCACCAGATCGCCAACAGCCACCGCGACAAGCGGCTTCGGAGTGTCGGCAGGTTCGCCGCACCCAATCAGGACACATGCCAGAATGAAGCTACGGCGCATCGACACAAGGCTCATGGATCGTCTCCATCGAGGGCACATCGTCCCCTAAGACGGCTGCATTCTCCAGGGCCGAGGCAGCAGCTCGGCACTCGCCGCGTCGGGAAACCAGCCGTGCGAGCACAATCCAGGCTTCTTGCTCACTCGCGGTGTCACGCACCCGTTGTGCACGCTCGATGGCATGCACGAGGAGCTGGTCCGCCTCTCCGCCCAAGCCCATGCGCTCATAGACGCCGACGGCTTGCTCGAGTAACGCCGCATCCATGCCGAGCTCGGCCGCCTGTGCGAGCAAGTCAATCGCCTCGATACGACTTCCGTCTGCCGCAGCTGTTCTTGCAAGCCGGACATACAGCGCAGCCAGCTTGATGTCCGCGGGCAGGAGGGCCTCTGCGCGCTCTTCGTTTCCGGCTTGGGCTTCGAGCTCGGCGAGCCAGAGCGGATGGGCGGACCCCAGGGCCTCATCGGCATACCGGTCTGAAGCAAGCGCCAGACCTGCCTGCCCAATGGGACCAAACTGGACGACGGCATCCGACGGGAGTTCGTCGGCCTCGAACATCAGCCCAATGCTCACCGAACGCATGGGAAAGTCGAGATGATAAAAGCGCCCCAGGCGCGCTCGCTCCTGAGACCAGGTGAGTCCCAGGTCGGCGACCGTCTGCTCGATGTCGACGGCGGCAGAGTCCCAGCCACCCCGCTCGATCGGGAGCATCACCCAGGGACGTCCATCCTCGAGATGCCCGCTGCCGGCCGCATCGCCAAAGAGAACGAGGCCCGTCTGGTCGCCCACCCCGATCTGCAATCCATAGCGCTGCTCGAGTCCTGGAAGCTGGTTTGCCCCCGCTGGCACATCGAGCGCAAAGCGCAGCGGTCCGTCTGGATTCAGAATCGTCGTGGCGACGTGGACGCGACCCTCTGAGCCGGGTCCAAGGAAGAGCTCCACACCCGCATGCTTCTCGGTCCAGCGTGCGCCCCCGCCCGGCGTAGCGTGCACTCCCCAGAACTGCGGACGTTGACCACCGTCAGCCCAATAGGCAAACGAGGGATTTGGGATGCGATCCGGCCGCGCAAAGTCGACATCGGGACGGATGTGCGCGGCAGAACGAGGCCAATACTGGCCAGCGTCACTCACCGAGACCACGGCACCCCGAGCCATCTCGAAGGTCTTGAACGGGACGCGGGTTCCGACGACATAGGTCGCGGTTTGGCCCGCCTCGAGCATCTCTGGCCCCGACCGGCGCTCCCAGAACAGCGGTTGCTCCGCAGCGGTCTGGACCTGGAACCTTGGTTCGATCGCGTGGTCGGAGCGGTTGCGCACTCCCACGAGTAGCTGATTCACGCGGTGGCCAGCGACCCACATCGGGCGTCCGACCATCACATCGAGAGCAGGTGGCTGGCTCGCGTAGAAGCCGAGCGTTGCCACGACTGCGGCGGCGTAGCCAGAGACAATCCCCACTGTCGGCCGCCAGTCGGACCGCCGATCCACCGAGACGGGCATGGTGGTCACCATCGCCATGACCAGTGGGAAGAGCTCGTAGTACCAGTACGAGGTCAGGCTTCGGTGTCCGAGAAACAGCACCAAGCCGGGCAGCAACCAGACGCCCTCGCGAATCCAGTGGGCGTGCCGGCTGTAGACCCACAGCCCCACAAACATCGCTCCGTAGAAGGTGAAGCCCCAGACCCCGCGTGGGAGGTCGATGACCCCCCAAGCCCCAAAGGCCGACAAGCCCGCGCCCCAGGTGATCATCGGCGCGCTGAGCGGCTCGAATACCCCAGCGAGCCAGGCGGACGGATCCCACAGCGCAAACGGCGCGTTGATCACCGCGAAGGTGAGCACTGAGACGGCGACGAGCTTGCCCACCTCGGCAGCCTTCGCGCGAGCATCTCCCTCGGTCTCGGTCCAGACCCGGACCGCCAGGAATGGCGCGAGAATCCACGGGTGCTGCTTGCAGGCGCACGCTAGCCCGAGAAACACCCCGCGAAGGGTGGGCTTGCGCCAAGTCGCCACCATCGCGACCAGGAAGAATGCCCAGACCCCGTCACTCACGCCAGCAAACGCGTAGCCAATGAAGCGGGGCTCGATGAGAAACGGGACGAGCACCATCGGACGGTACGCGCGGTCGGCGAACCGAAACAGCAACGCCAGGGTGGCCGCAAGGAACCCGAGGTAGACCCAGCGATCGGACACGCCCAGCACCACTGCCGGCACATGCACCAAGAAGGACAGGGACGGATAGGCCAGACGGCCCGTAAGTCCGCCATCTGTGAGGGGAGTCGCGTACTGAAGGGTGGCTCGGTGTGGCCCGTAGGCGGCGGTAAGGTCGTGCGCGTACGGATTCTCACCCTGAAGCAGCAGCCACGCCGCGTAGTCCATGTAGACCCGAACATCCGTGGTCGGAGGCGTGCCGACGAAGCGCGCAACCTCAGCGGTGACCGCTGCATGGTGACCAAGCACGAGCACCGCACCGACCCCGACCAAGGCCGCCGCAAACTTCGGCGGTCGAGCCAGTGCCGAAGCCCCAAGCAGCACGAAGCCCCAGAGAAACCCGGCCAAGACCAACCCGTGGGTCACGCCGTATTGCGCGGGATTTCCCCCCTCGAAGGCCGTAGTTGCCCCCCACCAGCACATGACGCCAGTGATAAACAACCCAAACCGCGCGAGAATCACTTCGCGTGAAGATGTCGCCGTGCTTTCTTCCATCCGGCGCGGACTAACCCGCGAACGCCCAAGCGCACCGTGAGCCATGCAGCATCAACTCTTGAATCAAATCCTCGACCGGGCCTCGGCCTTCGACATCATCGTGGTCTCGACGCCATCCGCTGCGCAGACGCCCTGGTGGCAAGCCAGACTCGAGGCCGTTCGAGGCTCGATTCTCGCCGAGGACGCCACCATCCTCTGCTTGCACGAGGACTGGCCAGGCGGAGCGGGCAACGGCCTCGGAACCTTGTACGCGCTTCAGCAAGCCCAGGAACGAATTGGACTTCTCGAACGCCTCGCCGACGGCGCGCGGGTCGCCCTGTACCACACAGCCGGCAAGGGAACCCGTCTGGCACCGCTGCCTGGCGCAGAGGGGCACAACAAGCCCGGTGTACGCCTTCCGGGGCTGGTGGATGTCGATGACCGGAAGACCGCGATCACGCTGCTCGAGGCCGTACTGCGGCAGACCGCTCTGTACGCAAACGGCCGCGAGGGCCGCGTCTCCGTTTTCTGGGGAGACCAAGTCTTCATTCCAGCCGTCGCCCCCAGCGCTCCGACGCACCACGCCGACATCCTCTGTCGCCTGCGTCCCTTCCCGGACGCCGCGACTTGGGCCTCAGAAGGCCTCGAAAACTACGGGCTGATCGCCGTCTCGGATACCGGCGATGCCGCACAGGTCGAGAAGATCGGCCACGCGACCGCGACCTCCCTCGCAAGACAGGGCCGCATCCCAACGCACGCGATTGGCACCAGCCTGGGGTCCTTCTCGATGTCGCTCGCGCTCACGCAAGCCCTGTTGGCTGAGTTCGCCGATGAACTGCAGGCCCGCGAGGGAAAGCTCGACACCGATCCGCACTTCTGGATGCCCCTCACGCTCGACGCCGAAACCTATGTGACCCAGCGCGGCCGACGAGGCGTCTCCGAGGCCTCCGCCCGCGCGCATCACGCCCGCATGCGAGCCCTCGCCAGCACCCTCGACGGCCCCATCTTCGGCGCGGTGGACGTCGGAACGGACGCGTGGTGGTGGGACTACGGCACCTTGCAGAACTGGTGGACCAACGTGCGCCGGATGCTCGACACCACAGAAGAGTCCGCGGGTATGCGCGCGTTCTTTGGGGCCACGCTGACCGACGGCTCGGTCGTGCTTGGAGGCGCGCCGAGTGGGTCCTGGACTCAGAGCGTCCTCGTTGATGTCGAGGGCCCTGTCGAGAGCGACGCCAGCGTGCTGGTGGGGTGCACCGGACCCATTCGATGTGTGCGGAGCCTTGCGTACGGACTCAGCGACACGATCGAGTTGACCGATACCGTGGTGGCCGAAGGCCGAGGGCCGCGCATGACAACCGCCCTCGATCGCGACGGTGGCCGGGACTGGGACGTCGTTCTTCCGGGAAACACCATGTCCTATGCGCAGTGGTACGGTTCGCCTCCGGAGGATGCATGAATCCGAACATCGTCTACCTGGACGCCCCCATTCGCCCGTACGCCTGGGGTTCCCACACGACACTCGCCGCCCTGCAGGGGCGTCCTCATCCGACGCCGCAGCCCGAGGCGGAGATTTGGTTCGGAGCCCACCCCGTCGCGCCTTCACTGGTCGGCCGCGACACCGGATTTGTCGGCCTCGACGCCTTGATTGCGATGAGTCCTCGGGCCACGCTCGGTCCGCGATTGCTCAGTCGCTTTGGTGAACAGCTCCCGTTTCTTCTGAAGATTCTCGCCATTGAGCGCCCGCTCTCCATCCAAGCCCATCCAGACAAGAAGCGGGCTCGCGCCGGCTTTGTGGCGGAGACGAAGCGGCGCATCCCCCTGGGCGCCCCCCAGCGTATCTACAAGGACCCCCGCCCCAAGCCGGAGCTCGTCTGTGCACTGACCTCCTTCGACGCCTTGGTCGGCTTTCGCCCCCAAGGGGAGCTCGACGCCATCACCGAGGCGCTCGGCCATGGGAGCCTGCCTCTCGAGGAGCTGGTCCACGACCTGCTTCGGCACGAAGACTCCTGGCAGCGCGCCTCGAATATGGCCGCTCGAAACCAGAACACAGAGGGTGTCGTCGGCGACGCGGCACGAACCTTCGCGGAGCTGCAAGAGGCCTACCCAGGAGACCAAGGACTCGCGGTCGCGATGCTACTGAATCGCGTCCGACTCGAGCCCGGACAGGCGCTCTTTCTCGGCGCCGGGCTGCTCCATGCCTACCTACGAGGCACCGCCGTCGAGATCATGGGCAATAGCGACAACACCCTCCGCGGCGGCATGACCGAGAAGTATGTCGACGTCCCCGAGCTCCTGAACACCGTGCACTTCGAGCCCAACACCCCCGAAGTGCTCCACGCCCAAGGGGACGGTGCCGAGGCACACTTCACCGCCGACACCGCCGCGTTCAGCCTGTCGACCATCCAGCTCGACGAGCACTACCCGATCCACAAGGAGCACGGCCCAGAGATCATCCTCTGCACGTCTGGAGATTGCACCGTCAACCACGGGCGCCACTCCGTCGCATTGGGGCCTGGCGAGGCGTGCTTCGTCCCTCATGCCTGCGTCGACTACTCGCTGACCGGCAACGGCCACGTCTTCCGAGCCCAAGCCGGCCTCGACTAGGCTCGGACGATCACCCGA